>JAPCJH010000003.1 GCA_027887045.1 Nitrososphaerota archaeon | reverse complement strand
GACTCCCAGGATAACCAGCGCCGCTATAGCAATCAGCGAAACCGATGATAGGCCCTTGACCATCGCCAATTTGAGCAGTCCCATTCACGCCAAGCGTAATCCAAGTAGAAAAACAGATTGAACCTCTGATTCTGATTCCAACTCTAATTCATTCGGAAGCTTCTCCGGTTGCGACCAACAGCTTCGGTCGGTGCCAATAGCCACAAAGAACTGGGTGCTTAAATATCAGTGGGACATATGTCCGCATGGGTAATATGACCGAAACGATAAAGGTCGAGCTCGAAGAGGCTCTCGCCAAACGCTTCAGAAAGAAGGCGATGGAGAGGTACGGGTACAAGAAAGGGGCGGTTAAGATGGCCCTTGAGGAAGTCATCAAGAAGTTTGTAGCCTCCGGAGAAGTCAACTGGGAGCCCTACAGAGGGTCATTAGAATCCGGACTCGGGTCAGTCGAGCTGCAGCACTCGGCGTTGAGGAAGATCGATTGATTCTCGTCGACACGAACGTCTTCCTGGAGTTCCTTCTCGGCCGAAGACACGCAGAGGATTGTGGAAGACTGCTTTCGAAACTTTCAAGGGGGGAAATGGAGGGGGTGGTCACCCGCTTTTCTCTTCACTCCATAGAGGCGGTCTACAAGAGCGACCTGTTAGCAGGTTTCCTTTCCAACGTCGACCGCTCTGTCGGCTTGTATGTGCGCGACACCACCACCGCCGAGGAAGCCGAAGTGGCCGCCGTGGCGAAGAGCACCGGGAGGGACTATGACGACGCCATCCAGTATTTCGTTGCAAAGAGGATGGGGGCTGAAGCCATCGTGAGCTTCGACAGGCACTTCGATGGCCTCGATATCAGCAGGGTTGAGCCCGGCAAGCTCCTCCAAGGATGAACGCGGACCTCGCCACTCTGCGGTTGTCGCTGATCCTCGTGATCCTCATTCGCCGCTGCTGAGGATCATTCATTCTGCCCCTTTGCCTGCCATAGGCTACTCTCGATGCCATGGGTCGTGTGTTCTCAGTCCGTTACCTTCAGATCGTTAGGTTGCGACCATCTGTCTTACCCTTATCCACCAAACAAACGGACTTTGCCGGATGGGCGCGCTCTTCGGGAGGCTTGGGCTGGTCCAAATTGCAGGTCTGGTCTTGCTGTATTCCCTCCTCTCCTTCCTCTGGAGTTTGATTGGGTTCGTTTCACCTGCGGCTCCTGAGCAATATTACGCGGTTGGCTTTCCGTCCCTTGCCGTAGAGATTCTTGGTCATTTCTTGTTCGGAGTAGTGGCAGGTCTGGCGACCCGCAGTGTCGGTCTCGCAGTTCTGTGTGGGGGGGAGGCGGTGCTGATCGACTCGGACCACTTCCTTTCCACGCTCAACCTTCCAGTGCTGGCTCGACTTTCCCATTCAATCCCGTTCGCCATCACAATCGCCGTTGTGTTCCTTCTACTACCGCAGCACCTCGTACGCAGGAAGACCCTGGCACTGGTGACAATCGCTTCGATATTGTCGCACCTCAGTTTCGACATCTTCGCAGGGGACGGTCAGTTTCCTCTAATTGCCCCGTTCAGCTTCCAGTCCTATGACTTTCCCTACTTCTACTGGCCGGTCTTCGAGGTAGTGGCGATCGTCTTTTGCGCACTGGTCGTGACGCGTCATCAGACTAGACGCTGAGAACCCGGCTACGCCTGACTAGCAGATAGGACGCCACAAGGAGGACTGTGAAGGCAGATGCGACGACCAGTTGATACGGGAACTCTGGAATCCCCCCACCTCCGCCCCCGCTGGCTGAGGACGTTGTCGCGGTCTGAGTGCCTTGAGTGCT
>JAPCJH010000002.1 GCA_027887045.1 Nitrososphaerota archaeon | reverse complement strand
TTCTACGGAAGGACAACGGCAGGTGGGCAGTTCGGCTGGGGCGGCACCCCCTTGAAAAGATATCGAGGGGGCCCTAAGGTTGGCTCAACCGGGTCAGAACTCCGGTGTTGAGGGCAAGGCCAAAAGCCAGCCTGACAGGAAGTTTAAACGCAGAACTTTCTGCCACGAAAGTGTGGCCTAGCGATCATTCAAGTCCTCACTGTTGGGGGCTGGATGTGACAGAAAAGTTACCCCAGGGGTAACAGGCTCGTCGCGGGCGAGAGCTCCAATCGACCCCGCGGTTTGGTACCTCGGCCCATGTGGGCCTTGGGGCAAGATCACGGTAACGCGATTGAAGTATCGGCTTATATCGGCGAAACCCGACCTCCTTTATCCAGGACCGCGGCAACGCGGCTTTGGGAAGAGCGGGAGAGGGTAACGCCGAGGGAAGTCCCTACGGGACTTCGCACTCCGATTATGTGGAAGAATTAACGGAAATACCAGCGAATATTCAGCTTGAAGGTTTGCTATTCCTTCGAAGAACGACCGGCGTCAGAACCGCCACAAAGACGGCCACGAAGATTCCCGTGAGACCAGCGGAGGTCTCGGGATTGGCCTCGTTCACGAACACAGACACACCGTAATCAACAACGAACGCAACTACACCGGCTACAATCGCGTAAGCGATAATATTCAGGGCTTTCAAACGACTACCCGTGTGCGGTGGTCCAGCAACAACAACTCTTAAGCTTGCAATTCGGGCAATCATTCTCCGACTCCGAGACCCGACATTCGTTCGGGGAACAACCACAATCTGCGCAGCGCAATTCGATGCGATGCATGGAGGCCATCCAATCGCTCCAGGAACCAAAGTTCCTTGGGCTTAAATAACATTGCAGACACCAAAACATCGTCATGTGGTTCATCCGGCTCGTGAAGCTGAAGAATCCTCCCAGCAAAGACATGACCGAATGGCTGAACAAGGTGAGGGCTGAAGCAGAGAAGTGGGGCGTCAAGTTCCACCAGACCTACTTCACCCTCGGATCGTACGACGTTGTCACCATTCTAGAGGCTCCTGACGAGAAGACGGCCCTTAGGCTCTCTCTGAAACTGCAAGAGGGCACCAAGAGCGCCGAGACACTCGTCGCGATTTCTCGCGAAGAAGTCAACAGCTGGAACATGTAGAACGCGCAAGCGTTTCCAACCGTTTTTCTTTCCACGTATCGGCCGACTTCCCGTATGTGACCCCGTAACGACTGAGCGCGCAGAAAGCGCAATGAGATGGCTCGAAGCGGCTAGCTCGAAAATCCCTTCGGGGACGCGCCACGTTCGACGTGGTGCGACATAAACTCGGGTGTGCCAATTAGAAACTTCGAACTATCATACGCCGACCCCTCCTTGTGCGGGAGGGTGAAGACATAGTCTGACCCCAACAGTAATGTTGGATAAGGTTGCGATGTCGGCTCTTCCCATCCTGGTCCTGCAGCAGGGGCCAAGGGTGGGGCTGCTCGCCCATTAAAGGGGAACGTGAGCTGGGTTTAGACCGTCGTGAGACAGGTCGGCCTCTACCTGATGGAAGCGGTGGTTCACTGAGGGGAAGCTCTGCTCAGTACGAGAGGAACAGCGGAGCGCAGCCTCTGGCGTACCGGTTGTCTGAAAAGGCATCGCCGGGCAGCTAAGCTGTTGTGGATAACCGCTGAAAGCATCTAAGCGGGAAGCCACTCCCGAGAAGAGTGAACCTTTCACTTTGCACCTCTCCCGCAAGGGGGATGTGTGGGTGGAGAAGGGCGGCGATAGAAGATCGCGTTGAAGGGGTGGGGGTGTACGCTGGAAGCTCGCAAGAGCGACCAGTTCAGCCCGACCACTACCTAATGCCCAACGCGTGGATGATATTCCCGGCGGAGGCGCAATGAACCCTATACACGGCGACGATGGTCCTAATTTGGGGACTTACTATTCTACGGTATGTCATTTTCCTCTGCCCTCTCCTGCTTATCCAACCCTCCCTTGGAAATACTCGGAGCGTGGTTCCTCATCACCGGGGTGATCGGTTTCCTTGTGATGCTAATCGACAAATCAAAATCAATTCATGGTGAGAGACGCATCAGAGAGAGGAATCTCCTCATTCTCTCGGCGATTGGCGGTTTCTGGGGTGTCATCATTGCGAGTGAGATCGGACACCACAAGACCGAAAAGCTAGAATTCATGTTACCCGTCTTCGGAACAGCAATCATTTGGCTTGCGGCCCTCTCAAATCTTGGAATCTTCGCTCGCTGCGTTGGCGTGTGATTAAGTCCGTTCGCGGGACAAACGTCGTCCTTCGTTCTGTTTGTCAGAGACACTTATACGATTGATTTGCGGACTTTTGAGGTACGTTACCCTGAGCCCAAAACAAGAATTGAATGAAAAAAACAATTCCTGCTGATAGATTAGCCTTGTATGATAAGCTCATCAAGACCAATCCGGAACGTAGTGCAGAAAGGCGATACAATCCCTTACACCTAAGTGAATGGTCACATGTTACGTTACTTTCTCAATCCGGTTCATTGGGGATTAGGCTTCCCAAGGATGAAAGGGAAAAGTTTCTGAAGAAATACAAAACGACCATTTTTGAATCACTCCGACAGTGATTCAATCCTAATCTTTATGTGTGGGACAGGAGCAGCAGAGTCACCTTCTTCCACGAGAGTTTCGATTCACTTTGAAGCGAGATTACCTATTTAGACGGATACTGAATGTTGTCCAGACCTCTGCTAACCATAGCTCAACGCGTTCGAAACAAAAGTAGGAACGCGGCGGAAGCACAACACTCGTTTCTTGAGTTTATTGAAGGGTGCTCTACAATTCTTCGTCTGACCTTGAAAGGCTTAAGAGAGCAACCCGCGGCATGTCTGCATCGCAAAATTTCTCGACTCGCACCCGTTTTCGCCCTTCACCGAGGAACAACTGAGAAAGGCTCAGGCATCTCCCAGGGACGAGTTTGGTGTCACCCATTCCAACATTATTTACAACGAAAGGGAGAACAAGCTGTTCTGCTTGCTTGAGGCACCAGACAAAGCCGCAATTGAGAAGCATCACCACAAAGCTGGCGTCGAATGTGATTGGATCGTCGAAGTCAAGACTACAAAATAGGCAAATTTCGGACAAAGATCTATTGAAAGCACGCCTAGACCATTGAATACCACAGCAAACTAGTTCCCGAAATCTGTTCACTGGACAAGCTTGATGTCAAACGGGGTCGAATTGCTGCCCATGGCGACCTAACCTCGAACTTGAAAGACCCGCCGAAGATTTATGGACAACCCCCTCCGCAGTGAGGACCGCATGTTGCTAGCCCGCAGGATAGTCGACGAGTGCCTCCGAATTTCTGAGAACGACAACGTGACCATCTTCTTCTACCCTCATAATCTCCCACTCGTCGAGGGGATTGCCGATGCGTGCTTCAAGAAGGGTGCAGACGTCCTCCTTAATCTCTACACCGATCGATTTCTGCTGTCTTACATGACACAACTCTCCGTCGAGAGTCTCAGACAACCATCAGTCTTCTGCAGGACCCTTAGCGAGAACTCCACTGCCGAGATATGGATGGACGGGACTTACGACCCGAGCATTTTGAGGAAGATATCCGCCGAGAAGAGCTCGGCAGCGGGCGAAGGGGAGGCGAAAGCACACTGGCCGGTGTCGAAGGAAAAGAAGGTGAAAAACCTGAGTGTTGGATCGGCGTTGGTGACAAAACCGAGGGCGAAAACCTACGGGTTCAATTACGTGACTTGGAACAGGATGATGAAAGAAGCGTCGAACGTCAACTACCATGATTTGGCTCAGCGCGGCAGAAAGCTTAAGGAAGCCTTGTCCGGCGCGAGTACTATTCGAATTACTGGACCAGTCGGCACAGACCTGAAGGTGGGGGTGTCTGGAAGGAAGTGGATGGTCTCAGATGGCATCATCGATGAAACTGACATTCAAGAAGAGAACTTCATGGACGAAATCCCCGCGGGCAGCATCTACACGGCCCCACTCGAGGACTCAGCTGAGGGCAGAATCACATTCAACACGGCCGTTCCTTACTCGGGCAGGAGATACGAGAAAATCGGATGGACATTCACCCACGGCAAAGTTACATCGTTCACGGGCGACGAGCGCGTCGCGCCTCTCAAAAGAGAATGGGCGAAGTCGTCCGGAGACAAGGACAGAATTGCTTACCTGGGTCTTGGATTCAACCCGAAGGCGAAACCTGGGTTCACGGTCAACAACATCGTATCAGGTACGGTCTCCGTGGGGATTGGGGGGAATCAAGACATAGGGGGGAAGAACGAGCCTGGCTTCTCCTTTGTCAGCACGATTAGACGAGCCACAGTGGAAGCGGACGGCATACCAATTATCAAGAAGGGCGAGTTCGTCAGGTCATTCAAGATACCCTGGCGGGTTTCGTTTCAAGTAGAACCGCAATAACAGCAGCCGACAGAAACCTGGGGCATTCCGACAATCACGCGCAATGCACCCCAGCGGGGAGCGCTCCCGAAAAGCGATTGACAGTCAATTCCCAGCATTTTGGGAATGCGTGGGGTTGTTAAATATCTAAGCAGAGCCCACACCCTTCGGAGAGAATGAGTCAACAAGCCTCGACGCCATTCCAGCCTTCAAATCAATCCCAGAGTTCGGACGCTCCGATTGAATCTTCGGCCTTAAGTAAGGTAACCTGGTTTGCAATATTGCAGCTGGTCGTCGCGGCGGGTGGATTTGTGACTTATCTGATCTACTTCCCCGCTATTTTCTCGTCCTTCATGCTTTTCTCTCCAGGTTCGACACCTTCGACTTCTGCGACACTTAGCCTCTTGCAGGGTTTGTTCAACTATCTTACTGTGACAACTGCACTCGCGCTCGTCATCCAAATTATGGCCATTTTCACGTTGTGGATGGCGTTCCGGGGGTTCTCAAAGGTAGACAGAACAAGATTCTCTATACCGGGGACCCTGACGCTCGTTCTAATTATCGGACTGGGATTGGTGGCGGTCGGGGTCGTCCTGCTCTTCAACTTGCTTGCGGTGGTTGTCTCGCAAGCCATTCAGAGCACCACGGCCAATCCATTCACAGCAGGTCAACTCGGCAGCTTCTTTGCGGCAATAGCTGTGTTGGGCATCGGGGGGCTACTCGCGCTGGTAGGCGTAATCGGTGGGGAGATTCTCGGTCTCTGGAGGGTGGGGACCAGATACGAGTCGACCCTAATTAAGGTCGGCGCAATTTTTGTCGTCATCCCTCTCCTGAACTTGGTTGGGCCTGTTTTGATTCTCATCGGGACTCTAGAAGCCAAACACCGACTAAAAAGCTAGGGTTGCCAGACGCGTAGTCTGGTCGGGCGCGTGGGCAGAGCCCTACCGCACAGTCAAACGATGAAGGATCTGACCGTCAGTCAAAGGCGGCTAAGACCGCTTCATCGGCCAGCGCGACCGCATATCCAGCGATTCCTCTGACGTCTCTGATGATAAGTGTAAATGGCAGGGAAGGTCCAGCCTGGTCTTTGCGAAGCTGGGATGAATAGATCATTTCGTACAGCTTGCGAACCTCGTCCATCCTATCAATGACTGAGCTCGCGAGACTGAGATCCTTCTCAACAAAGGCGTCAAACGCTCCCTCCTGCATACGCGCAGTCACCCTTGCCATCTTCTCCACCAAGGAAATCTCGCTGGAATCGAGTTTCTCTTTCATTTCGGTGACGTGCTGGGCGACCCTGTACGCATAGTACGCGCTTCTTCCCAGGTCCTTAATCGCCATCATCTTGACCGCGACGCTCTCGACGCTGTGGACCTTCAGCTCGTCCCTTAGCTTGCGATTCCTAAGGACTTGGAGGGCGAGCCTCATAAGCAGACGGTATAGCTTCGTCGATTGATAGCCCCTCTCGAACGCGTCCTGCGCGAGAACTTTGTCTCCCCGTCTCAACCCCTTTATTGCGTCGCTCAGGACCGCTAAAGTCGAGTCACAGAACTTCTTCATCGACTTGTCGAGGTCGAACATTCGAGGGTCCACAAGGTTCTGCAACACAACTCTGTCTGCGTATTCCTCGGCTATCTCCACGCCGATGAGGTTGTCGACCGCTTCCCTGATCCACCGTTTCTGCTCCGGAAGTATCTTGTCTTTGGAGATGATTTCTGTAATGTCGTGACCTTGGATATACGACGCACTGATGCTTAGCTCCAACATCTTGCGGTCATGCACTTTGTCGATGTCCAAAGGCCTCGATTGCGCCGGGGGTCTTCCGCTCGCAGGGCTGAGCACTACTTCTCGGTCCTCGAGTTCCAAGTACATCACCCCCCCCTTGACGAGCCCCAAGCTAGAGACCCAGGCTTTCGGAATTGTTACCATGAATGTCCCGGCGGCCGTCGTCTGAAGCTTGCGTGCTTCCATAAGTTAAGCTACGACCACCTGATTACTTTAGTGTTTCGTTGTTTACATATTATACATACAAATCATACACAGTATGTTTTTCCTCAAATAATCACACATAATCTTATAAGGGCAGTGACACATTTCAGGATGCTTGAACTCGGTGGCCACGCTGGAACATGTGGAAATTTCCGCTCCGGTCGCCGGCGAGTTCGCTCCCATCCTAACTCCAGAAGCGCTGAGTTTTGCGGGTGCTTTGCATCGGGAGTTTTCGGAGACGCGGAAGAAGATCCTCAAGGCCAGAGAGGGGAATCAGATCCTCATCGACGCAGGTAGTCTTCCAAACTTCCTTCAGGACACCAAAGGAATAAGGGACACTGAGTGGAAAGTTGGAGAGATTCCAGCGGACCTCCGCGACAGACGAGTTGAGATCACCGGTCCGGCAGGTGACAGGAAGATGGTGATCAACGCACTGAACTCTGGGGCTAGCACTTACATGGCGGATTTCGAGGATTCGCAGTCTCCCACGTGGGAGCAAACAATTCAGGGTCAGGTCAATCTGAGGGATGCCCTAGATCGCTCGATCCGATTCGTCTCTCCCGAAGGAAAGGTCTACTCGCTGAACGAGCGAGTTGCGACATTGATCGTAAGGCCGCGCGGATGGCACCTTCTTGAGAAGCACGTTTTCGTCGATGGCGAGCCAATCTCCGCTTCGCTCTTCGACTTTGGCCTCTTCGCCTTTCACAATGCCGACAAGCTTGGAACGATTGGCACGGCTCTCTACTTCTACCTTCCAAAATTGGAAAGCTATCTCGAAGCGAGACTTTGGGAACAAGTGTTCGTTAGGACAGAGGAGCGTCTAGGGCTATCAAATGGTTGCATCAAGGCGACTGTCCTAATCGAGACGCTTCCTGCTGCTTTCGAGATGGAAGAGATTCTCTACGAGCTCAGGGGGCACATCGTCGGGCTTAACTGCGGTAGATGGGACTACATATTCAGTTACATAAAGAAGCTAAGGAACCACCCTCAATTCGTACTCCCAGATAGGGCGCAGATCACTATGGGCAAGGCCTTCCTCGCTTCATACGTCAACCTTCTAATCAAGACCTGTCACAAGCGTGGTGCTTATGCCATTGGAGGGATGTCCGCTTACATTCCCGTTCGGGGAGACGAAGAGGCCAATTCGTTGGCGCTCTTGAAGGTCAGGGCCGACAAGGAGCGTGAAGTCATGCTCGGCCATGATGGCACCTGGGTCGCCCACCCTGGACTGGTACAACTCGCGAAGGAAGTATTCGATTCCTGGCTTTTCGGCCCGAACCAACTTCGCGTTCTTCGTGACGATGTGAATGTAACCAGGGATGACCTTCTTCGGGTCCCCGCGGGTGTTGTCACCGAGGATGGAATCCGAACAAACATCAGCGTGGGCTTGTGTTACCTTGAGTCCTGGCTCGCAGGGAAGGGATGCGTACCCATAAACAATCTTATGGAGGACGCAGCGACCGCAGAAATCTCAAGGGCGCAACTGTGGCAGTGGGTCCATCATGGCGCTTCGCTTAAGGATGGTAGGAAGGTAACAAGCGATATGGTCGGACAAATGATTTTCGCGGAGGTGTCATCGCTCTCCCAGAAAACAAAGGATCCTCGAGGGCGGGCCCGCGTTTCTCTGGCGGGGGAAATCTTCGAGAGGATTACCAGGGAAAGCGAGTTTCCCGAATTTCTCACGCTTGCAGCTTACGATGAGCTTCTGGCTCTGGAGAAGGCATCGCCATGACCTCCGAAGAAGTCACAGAGGTGGAGGAGGAGTGGGGACGGAAAAGGTGGGAGGGGGTAAGACGGCCGTACACGGCCGAGGATGTTGTTCGTCTTAGGGGCTCGCTTAGAATCGAGCACACGCTCGCCAGCAACGGGGCGGAGAAGCTCTGGACAGGACTGCATACGAGCCCGTGCATCTCAGCTCTCGGCGCCTTGACCGGGAATCAAGCGGTGCAAGCGGTGCAGTCTGGACTCAAGGCCATCTACGTCAGCGGATGGCAGGTTGCGGCGGATGCGAACCTCGCAGGACAGACCTATCCCGACCAGAGCCTGTATCCCTACGACTCTGTCCCGACCCTCGTAAGAAGAATCAACCAAGCATTCCAGCGCGCAGACCAGATTGAGCGGTCACAAGGGAAGGAGAGAACTGACTGGTTCGTTCCTATAGTTGCAGACGGCGAGGCAGGCTTCGGAGGCGTGCTTAACGTCTTCGAACTGACCAAGGCCATGATAGAGGCAGGGGCTGCTTCCGTGCATTACGAAGACCAGCTCTCCTCCGAAAAGAAGTGCGGGCACTTGGGCGGGAAAGTTCTGGTACCAACTTCGCAGTTCATTCGTTCGCTTGTCGCGGCCCGGTTCGCGGCGGACATAATAGGCACGCCGACCCTCATAATGGCAAGGACAGACGCGGCATCAGCCACCCTGATAACAAGCGATGTGGACGTGAAAGACCGGCGTTTCATCACCGGCGAGAGGACTACGGAAGGCTTCTACAAAGTGAGGAGCGGTCTCGAAGCAGCAATAGCTAGGGCGAAAGATTACGCGCCTTACGCTGACATGCTCTGGTTCGAGACCGCGACCCCTGACCTCGAGGAGGCCGAGGAATTCGCCAGAGCAATCCAAGCCGTCTACCCTGGGAAGGTCCTCGCGTACAACTGCTCACCCTCGTTCAACTGGGAGAAGAACCTCAGCCCGGAGTCGATCAGTTCATTCCGCGAAAAGCTCGCCTCTCTTGGATACCGTTTCCAGTTCATAACGCTGGCCGGATTCCACGCGCTGAACCATTCCATGTTCAGGCTGGCAAAGGACTATGTCGCCGAAGGCATGCCAGCTTACGTAAGATTGCAAAGGGAGGAGTTCAAGGATGAAAGCGAGGGCTATGGCAGTGTGAAACATCAGGCTTTCGTCGGAACTTCATATTTCGACGAAGTCGCATCGGTGATTAGCGCGCGGTCCGCTTCCACTCTGGCTATGAAGGGCTCAACGGAGGAGGAGCAGTTCGAGCAAGAAGCAGTGCGGATGGCCGACGGTAAACCGAATGCGAAGTCCTGAGTTAAGCTAAACAGGTCATTCTGTGCTCACGGAGGGCTACAATTAGCTCGGTCGTCTGATTGTCCGTCTCAGCCCTATCGCCACCACAATCAAGACTGCAGCGCCGACGGCTACTGCCCCCGCCAAAATATAGTCTGAACGAAGTCCGAGAGCGGAAGTCTCTGTAGTCGTTGTGGAAGTTTTGGAAGATGTGGAAGTGGAGCTGGCAGTGGAGAGCGAGGTGCTCGAAGTGCTGGAAGCGCTCGAAGAACTCGAACTGGTTGAAGTGGTGGTCACAGGCCCGACGACGCTCGCAGACTCAACCAAGGGAGAGAGAGGGACTTGGCCGAATTCAAACGAATTCATCATGTCGTTCGCGCTGGTCACTCTCGGTTCGGTCGGGGAGAGATTGAACAGAGCGTCCGCGAGTTTGATGAGAGAGGCGAACTCGTAAGTCGTGTGGTCGACGAAGTGTGGCTTGGCCCAGGGCGAGATGACCAACGTAGGGACCCTGAACCCCTCGCCGTACTGATCGACCTGAGGAGGGGGCACATGATCAAAAAATCCTCCGTAGTCGTCCCATGTCACCACAATCGCAGTCGAATCCCAGTATTTGCTCTGCATGACCTGATTGACAAGGTAAGTGACATAATCCATGCCACAGTCGCTTCTGGCCGGTGGATGTTCCGAGGGGGAGACACCCACGCAAGCGCTCGGGTAACTAGGCGGAACCCAGCCTCCCGGGATTATCCACGAAACAGCGGGGAGGTTCCCACTCGCTATATCCCCTGCGAAATTCGCCGTGTTCTGGACGTGTGCGGCGAGTTGGGCAGGATTTTTCTGAAAATAATCAAAAAGAGGTAGGACGTTCCATATGGTCGGGGCCAAAGGACGCGCGTCCCCGTCGTACCACTTCCAAGTCTCGTTCGCCTGTGAGAGTTGTTGAGCTAGGGTTGACCACGTGAGGTCGACTCCCTGCCAGGTAAAGCCGCTCCCTGGATTATTTATGACTCCACCGTTCAGCACCCAATTGGCCGAGAAATTCGTCGGTCCATTAGACCCGGACGCAATGTAGAGGTGGTTGGGGAAGCTTGGACCGAGCAACGACGAGAAGAATTGGTCGTCGAGTACGAAATGATCAGCGTAAGCCCAGTAGTTCGGGATATCACTTCTATCGTAGTATCCCATCGTAAGAGTGCTCTTTTCGGCCTGAACGAATCCATCCATCTTACCATTGTCATACGCCAGATGAGCGACCGACCAAGCATGGCTGAGGTCTCCTGTTATGCTTTCGTTCATAAAAGGGAACGGGGTAACGGTGGCATTGCCAGGAGCAGCGGCCGCAAGTTGGGCCGGGTCTGAGACCCCGGGAGGAAGTTCGTCCCCGACTATGTCGACTGGCTGCGAGACGTTAAGATGAAAGGGCGCCACATAGAGCACACCAGTCTTGTTGGGATTTGCCGGAATCGTTAGCCCAATGGGGAAACCGTTCGCTCCAGGGTAAGTGCCGAAGTAATTATCATACGAGTGATTCTCCTGAACTACGAAAACCAGATGTTTGATCGGGGGGCTCCCTGCGCTTACCGGGAATTCCGAGTTGGCAAGAACGGATGTCAGTAAGAACAAACATGTCAATAGAGACAGCGGCGCAGCTATACGCACGCGGTCTAATGATTATCAACCGTCGTAAAAATACTACGATTCCAAGTAGGTAGGTTCTCTTGAGTCACCTCGGGGGTCAAAAGACGCGAGTTCTCCAAATTGAGGTTGAGTTTTATCTCTACGGAGTTTTATACGAAGATGTCAGCAACGGTGAAGTGAGTCCATCTGGCAGGAAAGCAACGATCAAGCGGTAACGACCCAGAGCCTGAACGGGTAAGCGCCGGAACCCTTGCGAAGGCCCTCTTCGAAATGGGGGCGTTGCGGTTCGGAAGTTTCACCCTGCCCAACGGCAGAAGGAGCTCCTACGACATCGACCTTAGACTGGTGCCGAGTTACCCCGATATCTACACAACGGTGCTTGCCGCGTACGTGGAGCTCGTCGATGGAGTCGGGGCAAGCAAATTCGATGCGATTTCAGGTGTCGCCACAGCAGGCTTGACCATATCATCGCCCCTTGCAATCATGTTGAAGAAACCCATGCTGTACGTCAGAAAGGAGGGCGAAGGGCGAGGGTCGGGGAGACTTGTGGAAGGCATTTCAGCCCCAAGCTCTAGGGTTCTGTTAATCGATGACTTGGTTTCGACGGGCGCAAGCGTAGTGTCCGCGGCGACCGCGCTCAGAAACAAAGGCTACAAGGTCACGGATACCGCGGTGTTGATCGATAGGCTTGAGGGCGGCAAAAGTAATCTCGCCGCAATCGATGTGAAGTTGCACTCATTCGCCAGCATAAGAGACCTTCTGCGGGCTTTAGGTCAATCGAAAATCATGAAGAAGGCTCAGGCAGAGGCGATTCTCAGACAAGCGGGAGCTCCGGACAAAGTTGCATCACCTCGACGGAGGTAGCGTGATACCATCTCCGTTTTTCCCGCAGACACCGGTTTCTTATCTGCAAGAACCACAGTGAGGATATCTCGACGTGGAACCCGATTTTATCATTAAAGACTTGAGGGAGCTTCTTCAATCATAGCCGGGCTCAACTAGACGGGGCAACATATGGGACAGACCACGAAACGTAAGACTTTCATCGGCCAATTGAAAGGCCAGCGCTATGCAGTACCTAAGGTTAGGAAGCAGCGGGCAAAAGGTTTCACGTCTTTGCCTCGGTTGCATGAGCTTTGGCGGAGCGCCAGGAGGGTACTATCACTGGACTCTCAATTACGAAGACTCGAAACCGATCATACTGCGCGCCATCGACCTCGGAATAAACTTCTTTGATACCGCGGACGTCTATTCCGATGGACGTTCCGAGAAGGTACTCGGAAAAGTCGTAGAAGGTAGAAGAGACGACCTAATCATAGCTACGAAGGTCTTCGGTCGAACTGGGACCGGCCCTAACGATGCAGGCCTTTCGAGGAAGCATGTAAGACATCAAGTAAAAGGTTCGCTCGATCGACTGCGTACCAAGTATCTTGATCTCTATCAAGTCCACCGTTGGGATTACGAGACCCCCATCGAGGAAACACTGAGAACCTTCCACGATCTTGTCCACGTTGACGGGGTGGTCAACTACATTGGTGCCTCGGCTATGTGGGCATGGCAGCTCGGCGCTGCACTCGATATGAGCGAGAGGCTGGGACTCGAGAAATTCGTAACCATTCAAAATCACTATAACCTCGCATACAGAGAAGAAGAAAGAGAGATGATCCCTCTCTGCCTCTCACGCGGCATTGGAATCATGCCTTGGAGTCCCCTCGCGAGGGGCTTCCTTACGGGAAAGTACAACAGAGGAGCGGCACCAAAAGGAAAAAGGTACAGGAGCGATTACTACCTCAAAGAGCGTTATTTCAAACCGGAGGACTTCGACGTCGTCACGCGGCTTTCCGAGACCGCGAAAGACAAAGGAACGAGTTCTGCCAAGCTAGCACTAGCATGGCTTCTTCACAAACCCGGGGTAGTGTCCCCTATCGTCGGGGTCACCTCGCGCGCCCAGTTGGATGAGCTTATCGAGGCGACCGAGATCAAGATTTCACCTAAAGAAATGCGGAGGCTCGAAGAACCATATCAACCGCACGCAGTTGAAGGACACACGTGAGATGGGGACGTAAATCCCAAGCTTACTTTGGTGGGGTCTCGGTCTGAGGGAGAATTTTCTCAAAGGACAAGGCAATCGCAAGAAGCTTCTGATCCTGCCTCATGTCTCCGACGAGCTGGAGGCCAACAGGGAGCTTCTCTCGAGTTGAACCGCATGGTAAGCTGATTGCTGGAACGCCAAACAGGTTGAAGGGTTGTGTGAACCTGAGGAGGGCGGCCCTCGTGTCCATCATCGAATCCCCGACTTTGACCAAGTTCGCACCGATGGGAGGCGCAGGGATTGGCGTGGTGGGTAAAGCCAAAGCGTCGACCTCTTTGAAGACTGCTCGGAAGGCTGTGCATAGTTTCCGCCTGGCCCTCTGAGCGGCCAAGTACGTCATAGCAGGTATCATCAGTCCCCGCAACAGCCTGTCCCGCACGTCTTGCCCATAGTCATGTAATCGCTTCTGAATGTAGGGCTGATGGTAAGAGGCAGCTTCTGCGTGAACTATGATGTTTCTCGCCGCATTCACCGCATCAAGATTGTCGATATATATGCGGATTGAGCGGGCGCCCTCGCCCTCGGCTCTGTTAAGGGATTCTTCGAAATTTTTCCTTACATCGTCATCTATGGGATCCAGCTGATTTCGTGGTACACCAATCCTCAACCGTTTCAGACCGCGTCCCTTGAAGGCGCCAATCTTCAGAAAGTCTGAACCGTCCACTCCAAATGTTACCGAGGCCAAGACCGCGGCGTCTCTGACGCAGCGGGTCAAGAACCCCACAGTATCGAGACTCCAGCTTAGGGGGATCACCCCGTGCCGACTGATCATGCCGTAAGTAGGTTTGTACCCAACAACGCCGTTAAGAGAGGCCGGGATTCTAACAGAGCCAGCCGTGTCGGTGCCTATTGATACACAGCACATGCCTGAAGCAACTGAAACGGCGGATCCTCCGCTCGACCCGCCCGACATCCTATCTTTTCTCCACGGATTTCTACACGCTCCGAAATGGGGATTTTCGTTTGTGACCCCAAAGGCGAACTCGTGAAGGTTCGTCTTTCCGACTGGGATCGCACCAGCGCTCAACAATCTTTTCATCAGAGTGGCATCGTACGCGGGCTTGAACCTCCTGAGAATCTTAGATCCTGCGGTCGTCAGTTTCCCACTTGCGTATATGTTGTCCTTGAGGGAGACGGTTATGCCTCCGAGGACTCCTTTCTTTGGGGGACTTTTCAGGCTCTCCTTCTCCCAAAAGACTGTAATGAAGGAATTCAGTTCTCTGTCGAGTCGTCTAATTCGGTCAAAGTTAGATTCGAGTAGATCTCGCTGTGTGACGCTCCCCGATGAGTAGAGTCCCAAGACTTCGTGAAGAGGTAGATTGGCGAGTCCGACCTTCAATCTTTTGCCGCTCTAGACGAAGGCCGGTTCGACATCGATGTCGACTACACGTCTTACTTCGTGGTCCATCGAAATTATTGAATCAGCGTCTTGAAGTGCTGCCTCTGAAAAGCCAGCCGGTATCGAGAACAGTTCCAGGACGCGTCGACCAGACTCTTTCTTCAAGATTCGAGATGAAGCCTTCCTTGGATTAAGAACCTTTCGAAGAATCTAGGTTCGCTCTGGTGAGTTTCCCACTTTTTTGCCCATATACTTTGGTGAGCCACCTTCTGTATTTGCTGGAACGGCCCTTCACGACCTTCATGTACAAATCTCTGATTTGCCTTGTCGTTCTCCCCGGTTCACCGTTGCCAATCTTTCTGCCATCGACCTCCAAAATCGATTCCACCTCCGTTGCGGTCCCCGTGAAGAAGAGCTCGTCTGCAGTGTACAGTTCACTTCGCTGAATCGGTCTCTCGACGACGGTGATACCGAAATCATTGGCGAGTGATATCACCGTGTCCCTGGTTATTCCTTCAAGAATCGACGAGTAGACCGGAGGAGTGCAAACGATCCCATCCTTGACCAGAAAGACGTTCTCACCCGCCCCCTCGCTGACATGCCCATGGGTGTCAAGCAGTATTGCCTCATCGTATCCAGCGAGCTTCGCTTCGATGGTCGCTATGGAGGAATTCAAGTAGTTTGATGCGGCCTTTGCTCGAGGAACGACTGATTCATCTGATACTCTCCTCCAAGATGAGATGCACACGCGAAGACCACTCTTTCTGAAATAACCGGAAAAGGGGTAAGCGAAGATAGCGAGATGTTTAGGATGTTTTCGGTAGTCCAGTTGAATCCCCCCGACCCCCACAAAAAGGATTGGCCTTATGTACACCGAGGTCCTCAAGCCCATTCCTCTGAGGAGGCTTGGTACCGCCGAAACTAGAGTAGGAACCGAGTATTGACACTCGATGTGAAGCATTCTGGCAGAGTCTACGAGGCGTCGCATGTGATCCTCCAGGCGGAAAACGTAAAGCTCCCCCGCGTCGAAGTATGCCCTTATCCCCTCAAAGACAGCCGTTCCATAATGTAGCGCATGCGTCATCACTGAGACATTCGCCTCCTCAGAAGGGATAATTTCGCCGTCGAACCAGACTAACTCCAGCTGCGTACCCAATAAGACCTTTGTTCACGCTCAGAAGCGAATATAAGATTTTGGCATCTTCGTTGGTGTTTCAGTGTCACAAGGAACCAAAATGTATCTAGTCCGACATTACTCCCTGGATTCGATTAGAAACCCGAGTCTCGTGTTGTAGAATAAAGATATAAACCGAAAATCAGTTCTCTTTCGCAACGTGAAGAGCGGACAGAAACGAAGACGAGAAGGTCATCAGGAACCTGCTCTATGGCGAGATAAACCTGGCGCGTGGCGGGAAATCTTCCCGGGAGTCAGAAGAAGAATCTTGGCTCACTCTGATGCTGGGATGATGGTGCTCTACAAGATTGGCCCTGGTTCTGTCTTTCCGCTGCACAATCATAGGCAGGCCCAATTCGGGGTCTTTCTTGAAGGAGGGGGAAAGTTCAAAGTTGAAGAAACCATGTGGAAAATATCAAAGGGGGACTCGTACTTTGTTCCGGCCGGCCTGTATCATGAGCTGAAAACGGATAGAAGGCTTCCAAGTTTGATAATCGACTTCTTCGTTCCCACCCGCGAGGATTACCTGAAGGAAGCACTAGTCCCCGAGCAAAAGTCACGGATTTAGCGCACATTTTTGCAAAACCACTTTACGTAAGAGGGTCTGATGCTCATTGCTCTGAGGAGTTAGGGGACCTCGCGCGGCACTGGGCAGAGTCTAGTATCCGACCCCATTCCCGAAGCTCAGGTGGAACTGTGCCGCTCTCCGGCGAATTCTACCCACGTCCCCATGTTCCTGGACGACGCCTGAGTGTATATGTAGTGCGCAGCGGCCACATCTTCAATCGCAATTCCAAGCGATTTGAAGATTGTTATTTCCCCCGGGCCAGTCCGCCCTGTAACCTTCCCCTCCAGCACCTCGCCGATCTCACCAACGATGTGACTTTCGTCTATGGCACCCTCTTGCTTTGGAATGCGAAAATCATCAGCCTCATTCAGAGCCGATTCTCGGCTGTCTACGAAGAATCGACTCTTCACAATTGCGTCCGTGTCCAGCTCTCGAAATGACGGCGTAGAAGCGCCCACGGCATTTATGTGGACTCCAGGAGATAACCACTCGCCCTTCAGAATTGGGGACTTGGCCCCGGTCGTTGTACAAATCAAATCTGACCCAAGAATAGCGCTCCGCGCGCTTTCAGCAATTTCAATCTGGACCCCGCGCGACGCGGACTCGCGGACTGCGAAGCGCTTTGCGTGGTCAGGGTTGCGTGACCACACCCGAATCTTGCGAATCCCCGGGCGGACGGCGAGCATAGCCTCCAAGTGGCTATTCGCTTGTGTCCCTGACCCGAGGATTGTCAGGTTGGCCACATCCTTTCTTGCCAGAGTATCCGTGGCGACCCCGCTAGCCGCTGCGGTGCGTATTGCTGTGATCGAGCCAGCGTCGACTACGCTCAGCAATCGGCCGTGCTCGGTTTCGAAAAGTAAGACTGCCCCCTGATGCGATTCGAAGGTTGTGTCGAGATTCCCAGGAAAGACGGTGATCGCCTTGATGCCTATTGCTCCCTTACTCCCGAGATATCCAGGCATCATTCCGAGGATTCCCTTCTTATCTGGTTGAGGCAACGCACGCCGGGGTGGGAAAATTGCCTCGCCCCGAGCGAAAGCGCGAAAGGTTTCTCGCATCACTTCAATGCATTTAGGCATCCGCAGGATTTCAGTGACATCTAGGGAGCCGACGACGAGCGTTTTCATCTAAGTTGTTCCCATTTGCCCCTTGAAGGTCATTTATTCATTTCGTCCTACCAAAATCTGGTTGCTCAGGAACTCAGCACTTCGGCGAGAAGTTGAGGATCGGCGTTTCCGCCACTAACTACACACACAATCGGTTCAACCAGATCTGCGCTGTGTTTGAGCGCAGCAGCCAGAGAAGACGCTCCCGCGGGTTCCGAGACCACATGAGATTCCTTCATGAGCTGCTTCATCGCGATCTTCATCTCTTGATCGCTCACCGTAAAAGCACCCGCCAGATTCTCCTTGAACAGCGGGAGCATGTAGTCAAAGACCATCGTTGCGCCGATGCCATCCGCAATCGTTTTCGGGTCGCCGACGTATTCAGGTCGTCCCGTTGACAAAGACTTTGGCAGAGGTGCCGCTCCCTCCGCTTGCACTCCGTAGACCTTGGCTTCGGGTTTCTTCGCCCTTATTGCGAAAGCGATCCCGTTGACTAGTCCACCGCCGCCGACAGGAACGACCACACTCCGCACTTCCGGCAGGTCGTCGAGAATCTCGAGACCCACGGTACCCTGCCCAGCGACGACATAAGGATCGCCGAAAGGATGAATGTAAGTCATCCCCAGCTTCCCCATTCGGTCGTCGGCCATCGACTCCATTATCTCACGGTGCGGTCGTCTAATTATCTTCGCACCCATCGATTCCATCGACTCGACCTTGCGCCGCAATGCATCGTTCGGCACGTATACCGTGCAATCCGCCCCGAGTTTTTTCGCGCACCAGGCGACGGCCTGCCCGTGGTTTCCCGCGGACACGGTCACAAAGCCACTTCGAAGTTCCTCATCAGTCGACCTGCTCATCCTATTCCAAGCCCCGCGGACCTTGAAACTCCCGGTCGGCTGTAGGCATTCAAGCTTTAGGTATGTTTTGCCGTCGTCGAAGCGGGAAGCGGGCACGAGTGGAGTTCGCGAAACGACTCCTCGTATCCGCTGACGCGCGTCCTCGATTTGAGCAAGAGTTACTCGCGGGACTTCCGAGCCTGGCACGATTCCCGAGCGCCCCTGACTCTGAGTATTAATTGCTCTTCCCACCTTGGTTTCGTATATTCGTCGTGGCTGCGACACCGGGGACTGATCAACCTATAGAGTGAATAACTTGAGATGCCGATGAAGAGCGTCGTGGGACGAAAGAAGTTCGAGCTCTACAAGACGCTCTACGCGCATAGGGACGACATAGTTCACGACGCGAAGAAGTTCGGGCGGTCGCTTGATTTCTTGCCGAAGGACAGGGGAAAGTTCGGGCTCACGGGAGCACATTCGAGTTACCCAGGCCCCATCGGTTTCGATGTGCTGAAGGAGATAACACGTGCTCAGAAACAAATGCGCCCACTCCCCGACCTCGTCGACGAACTTCGGTCTGCGGTAAAGGACTACTATGGAGACGAATTTGATGCGGCGCCGATAGGTTCCGGTGAAGCGGCGCTATGGGTCGCCTTCGACGTCCTCGCAACTCCTCCACTTCTCGGGCACGGTTCGCCGTACAGAACACGTTACGTCGCACCTCTCGAGCGACACGTCACTCATCAATCCGGATTCGGGAGACCTTTCCCTGCGCGGTACAAGTACGTGGGCGCGGAGCGATACGCAACCGCCGGGGAACTAGGCGTCGAAGGCAAGCGTCTGAACAACCTCGACGTTGTTTTGGTGCCGCTAGACGGCGCGCGTTACGACTCCCATGGGATCAAGTACTATCCAGTTCCGCTCCTCTCCAGAGTGGATGCAAAGAAATCCGGAGAGACGCTTGCTGAGGTGGCCGAGAGGCACGCAGCATATCTCTCGGCCTTCGCGTCGCTCGGTTATGACGTTCCAGGCTACGGCTATTCCGACAAGACACCGGACGACGTACCTGAACTACAATTTCTGATAGGGAAGCTGGCGAGTAAATACGATGTCCCGTATATCACGGACAACGCGTGGGGTGCGCCAATCCTTGGGACCGATATCCGCAAGACCGGTGCGAGTCTGATGTTCTACAGTATCGATAAAGTCTTGCACGGCCCTTTGAGCGCCCTAATCATTGGGAAGGAGGATGTGATGGTCGCCGTAAGGCGAGCTCTCGGGACGCACAGTACCCGTTCCGGAAACCCCTCGGGCTACTCGAAGGCGATGTATTCTGCGTTCGACCCGGGAAGGGAAGCGATAGTCGCGCAAAACTACATCGTGCGGAAGCTAGTAGAGGAACCTAAGCTTTTCACGAAGCCTGTCGACGAGACGTACAAGATTGTGAGAGAGGAATTCGCCGGCGTTAGACCGGGGAAGTTCAAGAAGGACTTGCTAATCACGAAGACCTACAACAACCTCTCCGTCGAAGTGAACTACGATCGGACATGGAAGAACGACGATTTCGGAATTCCGATCTTCAGTGAAGAGGACTCATTCGCGGGACTCGCTCTGATTGAGACAGCCGTTGCCGCAATGGGTGTGCTCCCGACGATAACATACGACGGTAACATCCTGATCGCCCCAGGTCACGGTACAATTGACGATGAAGGCTCTTTGATTGGTGAGAGGATGAGGGCGGGGGTTCGTGCCCTCGTCGGTGCCATTGAAATCGTATGCAGACGTGCAGGACTCCAGTAACATGATGATAGCGACAGACACGGCGGTTATTCGGAAGGACGGCGTCGTAAAGATACTTGGAATATCTGGAAGCGCCCGTAAAGGGTCGTATAATACTGCCCTGCTGAAGGCAGCCAAAGAGGTTCTACCTGCCCACACGGCGCTCGACATATTCGACGTGTCAAGATTCCCGCTCTACACGCAAGACCTTGAACTCACGCCGCCCCCCGATGTGGTGGAGTTCAAGGAAAGGATTAGGGCTTCAGACGCAGTACTCTTCGCCACGCCGGAGCATAATTATTCCGTCTCCGCGGTGCTGAAGAACGCGATTGAGTGGGGCAACCGGCCACCGGAGGACAACTCTTGGGACGGAAAACCTGCGGCGGTAATGAGCGCGTCCACGTCACCGAGAGGCGGCGCGAGGGCACAGCTTCACCTGAGACAAATCATGGTCGACCTCAACATGTATCCGATCAACCAGCCGCAGCTGCTCCTAGCAAGGGCCGAAGAAGCGTTCGATGAACATCTCAGATTGAAGGACGAACGAGCCAGAAAGATCCTCAAGACCCTTCTTCAGGAGCTCGTGGAATGGACCGTCAAAGTCAGCGACTGACGGCGGTTTCAGGAGCTGATAGTTTTTGCTTGGCAGACTGAGAGAAAGCTCTGACGCGCATAAAGCAGTCCAATGATGGGGGCCTGATTCTGCCATGGACGAGACAACCAATCGCGCCGTCGCGGCGCTCGTTGCTGCACGGCTCGTCTACGCGGTAAATTGGCTGAACATCGGCGCAATCTTCTATCTAATGGGGACCGACCTAAGCGGAGGGGTCTCTGGCTTGGGAACTCTGACCTCGAGCTTCTACCTCGGCGTAGGGTTGCTGCAGGTGCCCGGTGGTCTCTTCGCCGCAAAGTGGGGCCCGAAAATGGTCGTGACACTCGGGATAATGATGTCATCATTCGCCGTCCTCGGGTCCGCTATTTCGAGCAACATCCCCGAAGTTGCCGTCTTCAGGTTCATCGTGGGAGCAGGAATGGCATTCGTCTTCGCGCCTGCGGTAGTCCTCCTGGCGAGATTTGTCGGGAGCAAGTCAGGGATCGGTGTCGGTCTCTTCAACTCTACTTTCGGAGTGGGAGGCATCTTCGGGCTCTTCGGATGGATTGTGCTGGCGTCGGCAACGGGCTGGCGGCCCAGCCTCTTGCTGAGCGGGATTCTCGGAGTGCTTACCGCAATCTTAGTCGTCTACTTCGTACCGAGAGACGAAGGGAACCTCGGGTCGAGATTGGCGTTGAGTGAGTTACGGAGGATATTCGAGGACAGAAATCTGATTCTGTTGGGATTTGGGACAATGGGTATCACACTTGGTAACACGCTAGTTTCGAGTTTCATGGCATTCTATCTGCACGAACAGCTGGGGGAAACGCCCGCACTCGCAGGGCTGATTTCTGCCCTGATGGTAGTCATGCCGATCTTTTCCGCGCTATGGGGAGGGAGGCTTTACGACCGAATGAAGAAGCCGAGGCTTCTGATGCTGGCAGCCTTGCTCGCGATGATTGTGGCGCTTCTCTTGTGCGCCCTCCCAAATCTAATCGGTGCCGCCGTCGGCTCAGCCTTAGGGGGAGCAGCTTTCGGTGTCGGTCTGACAGTCTCGTTCGCGGCAGCAAAGGACCTGCACGGAACGCAGAAAGAATACGATGGCGTTGCCATCGCTTGGGTGAATAGTCTCTCCCTTACCAGCTCGTTCTGGCCCCCTTTAGTGTTCTCCTATCTGGCGGAATCTTTAGGCTATGCGGTTGCGTGGTTCGGTGGCGCATGCTTGAGTTTGTTGTTCCTGGTTCCTCTGGTTTTCTTGCCAGACAAAGTCAGAGACGAAGTAACGTAACAGTGCAAGCCAAAATGAACAGATTAGATGACCCACTCTTCTCTTTCCACGTCCCTCTTTTCGAAGCCAATCTTCGAGGTCCTGACTGGCCTGTCACCGTACAGAAGAGCGTCGTCCTCGCCTCTGTAGAGCGCATCCACAATCCTCCCGAGCGAATCACCCTTCATTATCCCACTTCCGCTGTCTCCCCCGACCACGATCAGATTGTTTTCCCTGAACGCGAAAGGCAAAAAGTCCAAAGTGTTGTACGAATACAGCCCCGCCCACATGGCCTTTACCCGTGCGTTTCTGAAATCCGGGAAGTAAGCGGACAGGACCGGGCGGACGCTCGTATCATAGAAGTCCATCTCGGCTTTGTATCCTTCTAGATCGTGGGCCGGAATGTCGATGTACGGCCTGTTCACCTCATCCTCGCAAGCAATCCAAAACTCGTTCTCAGTGCTAACGGGTTTGAAATGCACCCTCGCCTTCGGCAGGATCACCAGAGGGAGGAGGCCCAACGGATTGAATCCCTCCGTTCGGACAAGGGCTTCGAGTCTGTCGCTCCCCTTAGCCGGGACGGTGAAGAGTTGTCGCTTCTTCGCTTTCACGTGGCCGTCAATCCCTATGGGTTCCAGTAACTCGTTCCCCCACGCGCCGCACGCCAGGACGATCGTTTCTGCGCGGAGCTCACCAGTCATCGAGCCGCTTACCTGGACACCCTCGATCCTCGAATCCTGCCAGACGAATGGTTCACCGTCGAGGCCCAACCTTTTCGAAGGGCCGACCAGCAACTTCTCGGCATTCGTGTTGAAGGCGACCCTGCCCCCCATTTGAGAAAATTCCTGCGCGTAGAATCTCACCAACTTGTCTGGGTCGAGCCTCCCGCATTTGGGCCCGAAAACCCCACCATCGATTCTTGGCAGGTCCATCAACATCGCTTCGTCGTTCGATTCGAAGCTCATCTCCAAGCCCGGAAGAAGGCGCTTCACTTCCTCTCTGGGAAGCCTTCGAATCTCAATCCGGTTTCTTTCCATCTGCTTTAGGAATGGTTCGCTCGCCGAGAGCTGTCCGTCGCTCATCAGCCAGAGGTAGCCGATGGGCTGGAGCCCGATGTCAATCTCCAATTCGTTTTGCAAATGGAGGTAGAAATCGATGGAAGCGTCAGAAAGTATCTGATTGTCTCTTGATGAGAACGTATTCCTGAACATCGCATTACTCCTCCCAGTATTTCCCTGAGCGGGAGACGGGAACCTGTCAATCAGAAGAACGTCCTTGTTTGGATTGTTCTTCTTTAGATGGTAAGCTGAGGCGACCCCCATTATCCCCGCGCCGACGACAAGTAAATCGTTATCCATAGTCGTGAGCCACTTCTCTCCCAATGGCGTTCTAAGCTCTTCGGTATTCAAAAGGTTCCGCCGGTTCGCCTAAGTTCTTCATACCTTGTGCCCTAACTCGAAAAGGATTAGAATCACTCGAGTCGTGGGAAAGAGGATTCACGTTTGCCCTCCCAACATAGAATCAAACTTGACACTTTTCATTACAAATGGAGCAAATCGCATAGACCCGCCATCTCGATAAGGGCGGGGGACACTGTCACATTCGAGATCAACGATGTCGGCAGTTGGCAGATTACCAACGAGTGGGAATCGGAGGACCTCAACAACTTCGACGGGTCGAAACTGTATCCCCTGGCCGGTCCTGTCTACATCGAGGGCGCGAAGCGAGGAGACGCACTGGCAATAGATGTACTCGATGTCAAGGTCGGCGATTTGGATGGTCGGCGATTCTTCCGGGATTCGGAACACTGGAGGAATTCAAGAAGCCCTTCCTTTACAAATGGAATCTGCGAGACAAGAAATTCGCCAATTTCAGCAAGGGAATCAGGATACCCATACGACCCTTTTGTGGTGTTCTAGGCGTCGCACCCCCCGAGGCTGGCTTCTTCGAAGTCATGCCTCCTGGAAGGCACGGAGGGAACCTGGACATCCGCCATCTGACGGCAGGGAGCAGGATCGAGATTCCTGTCTGGGTCGACGGGGCGCTGTTTTCGACAGGGGACGTCCACGCGTCGATGGGGGACGGCGAGGTGTGCGTGAGCGCCATCGAATGCGCAGGAACCGCGAGACTCCGCTTTGAAATCCTGAAAGACTCGAAGCTCCGCTGGCCCCGCTATTTCACTAAGGGGGATACGAAGTCACGCAAGGGTTACTATGTCGCGACTGGAATCGCTCCCGACCTGATGATGGCCACCAAAGAATCTGTCAGGAATATGATCGGCTACCTGTCGAAAAAACACGGGCTCACAAGGGAAGAGGCGTACGTCTTGTGCAGCGTCGCAGCCGACGTCAGGGTCCACGAAGTAGTAGACCGACCCAACTGGGTGGTAGGAACGATGATCTCCTTGGATTATTTTCCAAGCTAGGTGACACGAGTGATGATGCCGTCTGACTTAAGACTCAACTCGAATCGTGACGCCCGGACTGGACCCTATACGTGGGGTGTCGCGAACTGTTTCACGGCGATCTTGCGTTTTGCGCTCAGATCCAACAACCTCTGCTCATAGTCAGACCATTTCACGGCCAGCTTCTGGGCAACCAACTTCTCGATGGTCGTCGCGAACATGTGTTCTGCTCGATACGGGGCCCTGGGATCCTCGCCGGGCTCCTCCGCCATATTGTGCAAGCCCCTAATCCGTTCCGCTTCGAATTTCTTGTCAAACTTCACGACTTCGGCATCTCCAACTCCTTTCATCCTGCACAACTCATACTCTATCAGCTCGTGTAGCGCAACTAGGAAGACGTATCTTTCATCATCCATCTTACTCACGCGTATCTCAACCGGTTTGCCTGGGATCCAATCTCCGACGGTGGGATACCTGTGCCTGCTGTGTGGCACTTCAGTGACAACAAAATCCAACTTTCGACTCTTCTTGGCCTTCATGTTTGCAGGTCCGTGCTCCAGTGAAGCGGCTTATGGTGCCCTCAGTCTAAAGACGCGCTCTATTTTGTGAAGAAGTGTCATTCCGGCACTTCAAACTGTTCCCGCTCCATCATCCAGACGCAGGTAACCGTGAGGATTTGGACCGCCCCGAATGATAGACTGGGATAACCCCGACATGCGTTGAATTCGTTCAGAAAGGGGGTGCGGGTAGCTTGCACCCACAGCAGTCTGGGCACCGACCGCAGCCTGCGCAGGCCAAGTCAAACCCGCACCTCTCCATGCACCCCCGACACCTGAAAGTCAGCTGCTGAGACATCATGGTATCTCAGTCCTCGCAGTTCTTGCACCGATGCCCTGGCAAGAACGGCGCAATCCCTTCTTGCTCGAAAATACGTCCCGACATAGCGTCCAGCGTCTCGACCGAATCCTCATCTGCCATGACCCCCTAGGAGGACCTCCTTGGATTTAATGAGAAGAGGTCAGTGAAAGTACTCGAACAAGGGAGGGGTCACTGAAAGCAATGACCGAGGACGGAACTGGTTCTCGAAGGCTCCCGAGAGCGCACTTCGAGCCAGCTACGAAACGTTTGTCAGAGTCTTTACGACGGTGACCCACGCACTCGCACAATTCTCTGGGTCGTACCCTCCACCGCCGAGGGCGAGTATCCTTCCTTTGCAAGCCTTGTGCGCCGCTGAATGCAGTAGTTCAGTGACCACTCGATGCGTCTCGGAAGTGTAACGGAGCCCTGCTATTGGGTCTCCAGCGAGACCGTCAGCGCCACACTGGAGGATTATGAACTCTGGGGAGCTAGAGTCTACAAGTTCCTTGAGCTTGTAGATGTTCGCCGCTGCCTCTTCGTCTCCGGCTCCGGGAGGCAGAGGGACGTTGACCTTGGTCCCCTCCGCCTTTCCCTTCCCTCGCTCCGACTCGAAGCCCGTCCCTGGATAGAGGTATCGCCCATCTTCGTGCATGTCGAATACGTAGAGATCAGGGTCTGTTTCATAGGAGTAGAATACCCCGTCACCGTGATGAACGTCGATGTCGGCGTAGAGCACACGTCTGATTGCGTACTGTCTCCTGAGCAGCTCCACCGCAACGCCAACATCATTGAAGACGCAGAAACCTGCGGAAGAATCTCTCGTGGCATGGTGTAGACCTCCGACGGGATTGAACGCGTGGTCCAACCTTCCCTCGACTACCTCTTTCAGGCATCTGACCGTTGAGCCGACCGCGAACTGCGCTGCTTCGAATACACCCGGAAACGCTGGGGTGTCGCCTCTGTCCAGGAAGCCGTGTCCTGAACGAGACATCTTGGCGACGAACTCGATTTGCCGCTTGTCATGAAAGAGCTCGAGCAACTCTCTTCCGGCTTTCTCTGGCTTGAGAATCCTCACGAGGATGTCTTGCTCATCCAACTTCTCCCAGAACCTCTTAGCCCGCTCCTGCGTAAACGGGTGTGGGCTCGGAAAGGAGTAAGAAAGCAACGCTTCTCCCATCGCTACTCCGACATCGCAGGGCATGATCTGATGATAGGATTACGTAGACTCGGTTAAGCATTGCCTGCTTGAATCCCGGGAGTGGCAACGGCCCCGCAAATCTCAGCGCGGAACAGCAGGCGGCGGTGTCAGGGGATTCTGAGCGAAATCGAAGCAGTCTGACATGTCGTCGGCGCTCGTATCACGCTGATTCAAAGGTTGCAACCCGAACACGGACTCGCAGAACTTGACAAGACTCACGTGAGAATGGAGGGCGCTTGAGATTAGAGCACTCTTGGCATATGGGCTCAAGACCAGACAACCGACCCTCGGCCCGTAACGGAATTGTGTGCCGTTGTAAGCAGGGTGAGTGTTACCGTTCCAGGTTTCCACGTCGGGCGGGTTTACATGGTCGTACCACCCTCCCCAGTCATCCCAGGTGATGAAGATGACCGATTTGGGCCACAGCCCGCCCTGAACGAGCGCGTTCACTTGGTCCACCGTCCATTGCATTCCGACCGTGACGTTCCCGCCCTGTTTGTTGAAATTGTTCGGAGGATGCTCATCATACTCCGCCGGGGCGAAGAGCCACGCGACGTTGGGAAGAGCACCCGAGGCCGCATCCGTCTTGAAACGGTCGGACGTCGCCTTCGATTTGGTGTTGATACCCTGCAAGTAATCAGTCGCGAACCCCCCGTAGCTCCTCCACGTTAGATTCGCCAGTTCGAGGCTCTTGGGAAGCGAAGATTGGAGCTTGAATGCTGGCGTCTGAAAATGGGACGGATTGTCGATGACGGGGGAATCTGCCGCGACCAGCATCAAGTGGTTCGGAGTGGATGGTCCGGCAACCTCGGTGTAATAATTGTCGCAGAGCGTGAACCCTCTGGCGTAGGAGAAGTAAGCGGGAATGTCCTGCTCCACGAACTGCTCGCGAACGGCCGACGCATCACGTGTAAGCCAGGCAGCGTGGGTGTGGTTCGGGTCCTTCAGAGGAGGATTCGGCGATCGTGGTAAGGTTATCCCGTTCGCTCCCGGGAACATGCCGAAGTAATTGTCGAATGTGTGATTCTCTTTCACTATTATCACAACGTGCTCAATGACGCCCTTGGCCAACGACAACAGAGTCGACGCTCCCGCAGAAGCTGGAAATGGTGAGTAGGCCAGTCCCTTCGCAGCTCCTCCGATGGGATTCGCCGGCTTCGGTGGGGAATAAGCGCAAGCCGATAGCGGAGCCGGACACTGACTCGCGTAGTTCGGCTGCACAATCGCGTTGACGTAGTAACCATAGCCGGACCCAGGAGGAAACGTCGCGGTGGTTTCGAGGTATGAACCGGAGGGACCGAAGTAATCGCGCAGGGAGGGCGGGCAGTTTGGACCGCAAGGGTCGCAGACCTCAGGGTTGCTCCCGTTCGCGGCGGGGTCAACGATCATCTCGGCAATTTCGTGGCTGAGAGCGAGCGCGTAGAGGTCCCTGTCATCCTGAATGCTGAATCCTTCGCCAGTCACGTTGACGAAAATGTAAGGAAGGCCCCCAGGGGAGATGCTGTGATACCCCAGAACGCCCTGGGTGGCATCGGCATCGGTGTTCACAACCCCACGGGGGTTCAGAAGCACAAGACAGGAGTCAGCGGACAGACCTTGTTGTTTGGCAATCTCATCCGTCCACGCGGCAAGGATTCGGTCGTTGTACTTTCCCCCGCCTAATGACGCTTTGAAAGGGAGTACGTCACCCGAAATCGTCGCTGCGTTCGGACCATATTGCGACGCGTATTCTGAAATCGGTACCACTGCCAGGCTAGCATATTGAGCAGCAGTCTTGATGTCTGGGGTCGGCACGACGTAGCTCTTGCCAGAATTCAGAAACGTCGCATGCACAAATCGCAGAGATCCTGCGAAGAGAGGCGCGAGCGCTTTGGTCCCAGCAGCAGGCATCTTGATTCCCAAGAGATGCTTCTGCAATGATTCGTTCTTGACCAGATGGGGTGGTGACCTTTCAAGGCTCCTCAAAACTCCGAACGGAATGATGCTCGAAAACCCTTCTAAGGGCTCTTGATTGGGAAATACCCCCGGAACCGAGCTATGAAGAAACTTTGCATTTTTCAGAGCTCGCGTTGCACAGATCAAATCCAATTGGCACATTCAGACTGCAACTTGCACTTAGGTTTTCAGCAGAAAATTCATCTGAAATATTGATTGTCAGTTCCTAATTCTTTTAGAGTCCCGTCGGACAATCTAGGAGTAATGTCAGCCAGTCGCTCTCTTACCAGGCGAGAGGAGATTGTAACGTCTGTGCTTGCTCTGGCTCTCTTGCTCGTAAGTAGCTGGCTCATGAGTTAGCGAGAGTTCGGGCCTTCGAGATTGTTCCCCTTGAGAAGGGAGTATGCACATCTTACTTTTCTCTAATCGCTACCTAGACCTTAATTACTTCGTCTTCGAGCAGGTATCCGTTGTACTTCGAAATCCTAACCCTCGAGATAAGTGCGACAAGGTTGGGTTGGGACGTTATCAAGCCAGCTCTCGCAAGGGGAGCCTCTGGAATTGACCATAGGTTCAGTTTCTTGGCAACCGACGAGGGTCAATCATATGCGTTCGACTTCTACGAGAACGTGGGGAGCATCGAAGTTCTTCGCAGTTATGCCAAAAAGCTGGATACGAGCGTTTCGGTCAGCGTGGTCTGCCTCGTGGGGAAGCCAACGGAGGAAGCCAAGAGATTGGCGATGCAATACCGGATGAGGGTAATGGCACCGGCTGAACTTGAGAACCTCTCGCTCCTGAAAGTCCTCGAAGTTCAACACCCACGCAGAGTCGCCTACAATCAAAACTAAGTTCGGAATCTAGGCCCAACAGCTTCGGCCCGAGAACTCAGGGATTACCCCATTGGTTAAGGAGAAATCCATGTTGACAAGAAAAAGAGTAAGCAGCCGCTGGGGCTCTTTCGAATTCTACGCGGGGGAGGCTGGCAGGGTGAACGACTTTTGTCGTGTGCTCCTTCTTGAACGGATGAGCGCGTAGGCGATGCCCCCGAGGACTCCGATCCCCACAGCGACGGAAGCCCACACCACTGGCGACAGTAGAATTGGTGTGCTCTGAATTGTGAGTGAATTACCAGACGCCACGGCATAGCCCTGAGTTGAGATTGCTGCCGACGGGTCTGAAACCGCCGAAATTGAGTATCTCTGGCCGTTGTTCGAGACCGAGGCGGTGAAGGTCGACTGACCCGAAACCGTCTTGGAGAACGTGGTTGTGTTCGTCAAAGAGTTGTAGTTTCTCGTCCACGTGCTGAGAGGCGAGTTTAGGCTCGAGAAGTTGATAGTGGGTCTCTGCCAAACGTATGCACCCCCGAACATGCCCGTCAGGATGCCCAATACAGAAACGCGTGCTCCGAGACTCTCCGTCATCGCAGAACCCACGAGATTGACGTCGACATGATGCTCCTCAAGGTTAAGGTTCATTTCACCAGGCACGGAGAACGATCTCCACCCCAGATCGGCTGTGACTTTCCCGTTTGTGACGTTAAAGACGCCGGAAACCCATGCGGTGATGTCCGTTTCTTTGTTGACTACGAGCGCCGTCGCGTTGCCTTTGGCCGAATAGTTGAACGCGACCGTCATGTTTTGGATGCTGGCCCTATTGTCCTCGTCGTCGAAGTGGGTCTGCAACTGGTTGACGCCATCGCTCCCCCCTTTGAAGCTGCCTTTCAGCGCGATAGATGAATTGTATTCTTTCAGATAGCCTGACATGCTCGACCCAGCCGGATAGGCGAGCACTATCTTTGTGGTGCTAACACTCGTTACTACGGCGATTTTTGCCTTTGTATTAAGGTTCACCGTGAGCGTTGACGCGAACGCCAGCGGTGCTACAGATGTTAGTATGAGTGCGAGCACGGTGAGAGGTACCAATCTGCTCCCTTTGCATTTCATCGTATTCACGGTATCCACGTCTGCAATTAAGCCTACATTTTTGAACAGTCTGACAGAATTAGATTACAGACACAGAAGATTCGAAGGGTTTGCGAATCTTTCCACCATGCACAAGATAAAATCGTTTTGGGGTCTCCAATGTTAAACATTACAGTGAACGATAACAGTTCTCCGTTAACCTTTTATCAAGTAGAAGGAATCAAAGGAAAGCTAGTTTAAGGCGGCTAGGTCTAAGAAGGGGTCGGCCTCGCCTTCAGTATCATCTGTGTTGCGACACCCCTCGCGACAGCCTTCCGATTCTCATTGATGACTACCGATTCAACCAGGACGATTGTCTTCCCTCGATGGACGACCTTGCCCTCAGCCGTAAGTTTCCCTGCATACACCGGTCGAAGGAAGTTCATCTTCAGCTCCAGAGTGGTGAAGGCCTCTTTCTCCTCCAAGGTGCTTATGACGGCGACTCCCATCGCAGCATCCGCGAGGTCTGTGATTACACCGCCGTGAACAGTTCCCATTGGATTGTGGAATTTTTTGCCAACATCCATCGTGATTGTCGCACGGCCCTTGCCAACCTTCACGAGTTTCATTCCAAGCGTGATGAATATGGGCGGCAGCTGTTCTTTGCTCACCGAAACCTCTGCGAATCTCGCTCGCAGGCTGCTCATTAGTTACGGCTCATACCCTCGATCAATTTAAGCCTCACACCCTTTCCGGCAAGTGTGCGACGGCCTACTTGAGCACCATGATTGGGAATTGCCGGCTGTTGCCCCCAACGCTTTAGCGACGCTCTTCATAACGGGTCTTCCAGCAACACCAGCAGGTCCGTACTTCGTCGGCTGGTTCGTACTGACCTCCGGAGCTGAAATAACATTCTCCGGTCAGTTTGGTTGAACCTGGTCCGCAGGCCGGTCGAGTCGATCGCAGAAGCCGTGAGCCCCGAAAGGAGCAGAGGATCGCTTAAATGACCTGTAAGAATAATTGGATGATGATTCCCTATTGGTAATAAAAACGATCGTTCACTTCGAAATACCAGCCAGCGACGTCGGAAGGCTTAGTCGCTTCTACACGGAGTCCTTCGGATGGAAGTTCGAGAAGGTCCCGATGCCTGATTTCGACTGGTCCGCGCGGGAAGAGTGTGAGAGGCGGGATGTACCAGAGGATGGGCCCGGACGACAAGCCACGCAATTTCATCGGCGTCGACAAGTTGACAAGGCAATCGAGAAATTCAAGAGCGCTGGGGGCAGAGAAGTCATGGGGAAACAGGAGGTTCCAGGACAGGGATGGGGTTTCATAGGAGCGGACCCGAGGGGAACGTCATAGCTCTGTGGGGGCGGATGCCGCCGGCGCCAAAGAGGGCCACGAAACGCAAGTCACGAAACAGGAAGTAAGAATACCAAGCGGCTCAATCCTCCGACGGTCGATCTTAGCATTCCGCTACTCTGGTTTTTCCCTAATATTGATTAATCGTCGTTAACTCAAATATACCTATCCCGGGCTCCAACGTGTATGCAGACCTACTGCGGAGCGCTGCCGGTACTCCCTGGAAAGAAGGAACTCGTCATGCAGTTCGCGAAGGACATAATGGGTCCCATGAGGAAGGACCTGGAAAGGTCTCAGAAGCATCTGGGCATCAAGAAGGAAGGATGGTTCCTGCAGTCTTCGTCACAAGGCGATTGGCTGCTGATGTACATCGAAGCACAGGACGTGGGGAAGGCGTTCGGGGATTTCGCCATCTCTAAAGATCCGTTCGAAGTGTTGCTCAGAAACCAGCTGAAAGAGATTACAGGGATCGATTTCTCCTCGCCTCCATCGGGAGCCCCGCCGGCACAAATCGCTTGGTTCGGCTACTGAACCCTGACGGTAGCCTCCATTTCCTTTTTGAGACGACACAACCGCGATTCGATGCCTCTTAAGCCTCAGTTCGAGGGCCCTGCGATTCCAGTCCACCGAAATCACACTTGAGGCTAGATAGCTTATTCCTTCCGACCTTGAATTACTAGAAGATCCCTGCGGCGCAGGGCTAAATACTGAACCTCACCAAGCCGACCCGTGCCTCACTTTGTTGTACTGTTGAAGTGGACCGACCAAGGCATCCGCGCCGCGAAGGAATCGCCGAAGCGAGCTGCGGCCGCTAGGAAGTGGGCCGAGGACCACGGAGGGAAACTATGGCTCTGGTACACGTTGGGAAAATACGACGTCGTAGGGGTGGCTGAATTACCCTCGGACGAAGTCGCTTTCGAGTTTGGGCTGGCACTCGGTACCCAGGGCAACGTCCGCTCGACGACCATGAGGGCATGGCCAGAAGAGGCGGCAGCCACAGTGATCGGCAAACTTCCATAGAGTCGGCAATGAGATAGGTGGGGGAAGTTCCCAACCATCCCTCCCTTTTTACCTCAATCACCGAACTGGTCAACGCGACGATAGTACATCCATTATCGCAAAAATGACGGAGGGCTTGTCGGCTTTTGTTTCAGAAAACTGTGTCGGCACAATGGACAGCCCGCGATCTGGTGAGCGCATCCTGAGGCACAAAGAATAATACACCCACCCGCCGGTTCTAAATCTGCTTGGTAGTTGACATACGAGTCAAGACCGCGCCGAGCTACACCGTTGCTTCTTTGTCATATCGAGGGGAATACCCTGGCCAGGACATCCTCAGACCAGAATTTGACCAGCTCGTGAAGTGGGCTAGAGAAAAGAAGATTCGAACGGGAAAATGGATTTTTAATGAACCGAGCGAGAGGCACTGGGAGGCCTGCTTGGAGGTCAGAGGAAGGCCTAGGTCACACGGGAAGATTCGCGTAAAGACCCTCCCGAAGCAGCTTGTCGCGAGCGTGAAGTTTGATCCTGACCAGTTTGCTGCCAGACTCGTCTACCACGGAATATCTGACTGGTTAAGATGGAGAAAGAAGGATGGAAAATATGAAAGCGTCGGGAGTACGAGGGAAGTTTACAGCGGGAGCCCGTGGTCTAGTGGAAGGGCCTGGAAGAACACAGAAATTCAATTCCCTATCAAGAAATTAGAGCGTCCCAGTAAATAACGGAACTATTGCGGCGCTCAATTTACTAGTCTTGCAAGATCCGGCGTATTTGGTCACGGGAGGGCTTTGCCATAAGTCGTTAAATAGAATCCTACTCTGTTTAGCATCATTTGAATAGCTCCCGCGAAGAGACGCCGACCGCCGCGTTCGGGCTTTCGCTAGCGGGTGGCATCTTGGTCCTGCTCTTCGGGTTGGTCGTTGCAGTGGTGGGCGCTTCTCAAGTTCTTTCTGTTCGGAATCGGCGGAATCTTCGGGCTCCTAGGCGTCCTCTGGGGAGCATTGATGATAGTCAGCGCTTTCATGTTCCGAGCGAACCCACAACAACACGTCGGTTGGGGAATCGCAATCATCATTTTTTCCTGCCTCAGCTGGGTAGGCGCGTTCGGGGGCGCTTTCATCGGGTTCCTTCTAGGCTTGGTGGGAGGAATCCTTGCAATGGTCTGGCAGCCGATCGAAACGATGCGGTCTCAACACTCTGTTCCGATATCGCAAGTAACTCCTGGAGCGTTGCAACCTCAGACGACCTTCTCCAGGAGCATGTTCTGTCCGAATTGTGGGAAGCCTGTAGCTCAGGACGCAAGATTCTGTCCGAACTGTGGCAAGACCCTGTAAAGGCTCGGAATTTTCAAAAGGAAGGTTGGGAAGCGTCTAAGTCCCCGCACACGCGAACTGGAAAATTCTCCTTTCGATAAAGCGTCAGTCCTGACGTTTTCCTGAGGATTTCCACTTCTCCAGGAGCTTCTTTTCACCACTTGACACCTTCCCTCCCTTTTCGCTCTCCCCCCTGAGGCCCGCGATCACCAACCGCTCGCTCTGCGAGACAATCCCCTTCGCGGCTGCTGAACTCAACTCGGATAGCCAATCGCTGTCAATCGAGAATTCGTTCTCCGGGAGTTCCTGGTCTGCCGACTCGATCAAGGTCCCGACGGCGTCAATACTGGATTCCCCCTTCGGTAGCCCAGTCATCTCATCTTTCTTGGAGGCGGCCTTCCTCGGGACGTACTTCCCGAAGACGTAACCTGTCCAGTACAGGATTTTAACCGGGTCGACCCTGATGAGCCTGTACTTGTACAGCTTCCTCTCATCGGGTAACCCCTTCCCTCGAGCGTAAAAGGTGAACATCCCCGGATATTTCTTTGCAAACTTTGCCATCTTCGGTCCCACGTTAATGATCGACGCAAACATCCCACCCAAGCTGAACGCTTTAGCCCTCCCCTGAATCATTGCACCGCACGCGTTTGTCGTAAACTCTCGGTTGTCTACGATGAAGGACACGACGGGGTTAGCCTTGACAAATTTGTATTTCGCCGCGCTAACCGGAGTCATGAAATAGATTCGCTCGTTTGCGTAGTGGAATGCTACCGGATAACTGAAGAGTTCGCCCTTCTTGGAAGTCACAGAGAGATATCCAATCTTGGAATTGTTCAGGACGTCGATGACCTGCTGGGGAACCCCGGATGACTCGGGAGCGGACATTTCCCTTCACGTTTATTCGTAGAGTTCCTCGGTGGCGTAGACCTCGATGCCTTTGTCTCTGATTGCGTAGGGCCTTGGCCGCGTGTCGATCTTCGATCCTCTCATCTTCAGTATCTGAATCCCTCTAATCCCCTTTCGCAACTGTCTAAGAATTATGACCCCTTCAGCGAGGTACTCCTCGGGCTGAAGCGTCCTACTCTCTCCCGTGGAAAGAAGCTCACTCGTCAGGAGACTTGTAGCTCCAGTTGCTTCGAGAGCCTCCACAATATCAAGGACGACCGGCCTTCGCTCCTCGATCCTCGGGAAGCGAAAGATCAGATCAGAGATTGAATCGACGACCACGCGTTTCGGAGAAACCTTCTCAATTGCTTCTTGGATCAAATCCATCAGGTTTACAATGCCGAGTTCCCTCCCACCCACTGGGATCCTTCCGACTCTGGCCTGCTCCGGTATTCGTCTTACTTCCGTAGCATCGACGTAGGCAAACTTCCCATCTTTCTCGAGCTTCGCGAAGTCCATCCCAAGCTCAAGCATTTCGCTCAAGAATCTGGATTTTGATTCGTTGATTCCTATGAAGACCCCCTTCTCGTCTTTCTGCGTTACTCCATAGTGGAGAAACTGGGAACACAGAATCGTCTTACCGGTTCCTGGCTCTCCCAAGACCAGGACTACCCTGCCAGCGTTGAACCCACCTTCAAGCAGCACATCAAGGCCTTGAATTCCAGAACCAAGTTTGCCCGCTGAGCCTGAACTTCCAGATTTCTCCTCACGAGAAGCCATACGAGGCCTCGGACGAATGACGTAATTTATGCCTTTGGAGCCCCAGCCCTTCCCAACTAGCAGGCTTCCGCCGAATCATTGGCGAAACGACACTGTCGTGAAGGTTCAATTTTCTATGTGATGCGCTTTATCCCTGCTAGCGCGCAATCGGCATTAACGTAATTTGTTGTAGGAGAGTAATATTTGGCGAGGAGGAAACTGGAGCGCTGCTAGCGCTCTGAACTCACTCGCCCATTTCCTCGGGGGACATAGAGAGACACCTAATCCAAGTGGCGTATCAGACTGAAGCTCACCCCGCTGAAGGGGCAAGCTCTATCCGACTAACCACCTATTCTGAATAGCTTGGTTGTGCAGACGGGGCAGGTCCCTTGTACGGCGTGCCTTCCATTCTTGAAAGTGACGCTGCGTGCTCCGGAGACTTGTCTCTTTGCCTTGCACTTGACGCAATATGCTTCTGTCATTTTGTCATTCACCTCTGCCTGTGACACCCGTCCTGGCGGGTTAAACCAAGAAGGCAATTTTTCTTGGCTTGTCATGATATTCGGTTTCACCACTCACACGGGTTTCGCGCTTAAGCGACCCGGTCCACGAAGACATTGTCGTCGGGCACACTGCTGGGATTTGAAGCGAGAGGTCAGCACCTTCATAGGACACCAATGCTATACTTCCGCTCCCTACTCGCCTTAAATATGGACGAACTTGAAAGCGTGCCCATGAGCGGAAGTGTAGTACACTTCGAGATTCCTGCAGACAACGTAAAGCGCGCGCAGGAGTTCTACAACAAGGCTTTCGGATGGCAAATCAACCAGTACCCAGGGATGGAGTACTACATGGTGGGCACGACACCAAGCGACCAAGAAGGGCGACCCACGTCTCCAGGGGCGATCAACGGCGGGCTGGGGAAGAGAGAAGGACCTCTCAGGGCTCCAGTCTTCACCATCAGAGTGGACAACATCGACAAGACTCTTGAAACCGTCAAGAGACTAGGTGGAAAAGCCGAGGGGAAGAAAAGCGAAATCCCCAACATGGGCTGGACAGCGTACTTCAAAGACTCCGAAGGAAACGTCGTAGGGCTCTGGCAAGACTCGCAGAAATAGACCGCGCGGAATCTCATTCAAGACAGCATGGCCGTGCGATCACAGGATCGGCGGCCTCTCTAAGTTTTTCGGGCGTTCTGGAAGGAACCATCCTCGAATGCTATTGTGAAAACACGAATGAAACTATCTCGTTTCCAGCGGCGACGAATAACCTTCCCTCTCCGCTGGCGGGCGTGGTGAAACGAGTTACCGAGCCAAGCCCGTGGGAATACAACTCCTTGCCGTCGGTAATGTTGAATGCGTGGATCGTACCGCTGCCCACGTCCACACTCCAGACCCAGTTGCCCGTCACGACGGGCGGCCCAGCATTGAATCCCGACCCCTTCCAGGCTAAAGTGAAAGCTGAGCCGCTGAGATGAAGCGCAAACAGGCCGTCCGTGCAAGGGACGAAGACGTAAGCTCCGCTCGAAGCTGTCCCTCCGTAAGCACCTGAGCAAACCTTTGCCGAAAAAAGCTGCGATCCTATGCCACTCATCGCCCCAGTATCGATGAGGTAGCCAACCCCTTCTTTACCGATCTGGAACAGAGCGCTGGAGCCAACAAGGGTGGGGCCCACCGAGCCGAGATCCACGTCCCCCTGGTTCAGCTGTAACCAGTTCGAAGGTGCAAAAAAACCCAGTTGTTCGAGCTGAGGCGAAAGCTTGATGACACTGTTACCATAGTCAAAGTTCCCCGAAGAGGCCCCATTTCCCGACGTGATGTAGACATTCCCGGCTGAATCGATAGCGGCTCCTGAGGTAGCCCATATTCCGCCCTCTCTGGTAGTCGGCACTTGGTATGAAATCATAGCGCCGCTTCCGTCGGCACTGATACCAACGACCCATCCGTGATATTGACCGCAGTCCCCGTAAAGACCGCCGAATGGCACGTAGACCATGCCGTTGGCGAGCGAAAGAGCAGCCCTCTGTTGCTGGACGGCTGGGTTGGCTCCCTGCGGGTCGACGCCGCGTTTGAACCTGATGTTCCCAGTCCCCGAGTCAAGGGCAACCAGGACGTGGCTCAGAGGTTTTAAGAATGCGACCACGTAGATGGTATTGGTTGAAGTGTCGATGACGGGCGTTCCCGTGATTCCGGTGGGATTGATGTCGCCGCAGGGCAGGCTCGACCCGGTCACTGGGCTTCCCAGAAGCGTACGCCATTGCTCGGTCCCGGTCCTCGCGTCCAAAGCATAGACGGAGTTATTCTCGGTCGCAACGAATACGCTGCCTCCGAAGACAAGTGGCTCTGCGTATACTAGGCCGTCAAGTTTCGCCGAATTCCACCCGAAAGAGACATTGTTGAGGCTGGCTGATGATTCGTCCCCAGACCGCGAGTTGTCTCGATGATATGTTGTCCATCCTGGACCTGGAGTCAAAGAGCTAGGCGTTGTCGAGGAAACAGTCGAGGTAAAAGTCGAGGTGGAGGAGGAGATGAACGTGTTGGACGTTGTGACGCTTGTTGTCGGGGGAGTTCTTCCATAATATCCAAAGTATGCTAGGCCGGCACCAACCAAGATAATCACAAGCGTTAGCCCGACGAGAGTTACCCTCCTCACGAATGAGATTTCCAAGTGCTGCCGTTTAACCTTGCTTGGGGTCTCTCACAAGTTCAGAACATCTACAGCGCAGTCGTCGTGCCGGGCGAGTTCGACATAATCGCCACCTGTACGGCAAGGACTACGAATCACTCCTCTCATAGGTTCTCCAGATCGCCCAAATCGAGGGGATCAACGCAAGCGAGACGCTCTTCGCCTGCAAGCCCATCTGGGCGTAGGCGACGTCTTTTTGTATTTGAATAGCTACGCCGAATCCAGCACCAGAGCTTTCTCTCACTGTTTCAGACGTATCGTTCTAATTTCTAGAAACTTCGTTCTAATGGCTAGGACTATACCATGTCCATTGCATTCTGGATGGCATGCAAAGGCGGACCGTAGCAGTTGTTGGGATCATAGTGTTGAGTGTAATGCTGATGCAGGCAGTCTCATTTGCGCTCATACAGACTCCCAATCATAAGGATACGAGCAAGCGGCTTCTATCGTTCAACTCCTACGACCAACTCGATTCTTATGTCCTTGAAGGGATTAGAAGCTACAACCAATATTATGGTGATGCGTCCGGCGGGGTCAAGGCCACGCTATCGGCGAGCGTCCCTGCTCCGGCCTCATTGACGGCGGCCAGTTTCACTACGACAAACGTCCAAGTCGCGGGGGTCGACGAGCTCGACAAAGTCAAGACGGATGGAAGCTACCTTTACGTTGCTTCCAATGACAACGTCTTCATAGTAAGTGCGGGGCCCGAAGGTCGAGCCAATATTGTTGCGAAGCTGAGTTTCGCCGGATCAGTCAATGGGATCTTCGTCTCGGGTGACCGACTCGCAGTCATTGGCACTACCTCGTCGGTCGTCCCATTGGGCGCCAAAGCCTACCCTCACTACAATTATCCTCAAATGGCACTCACTCTGTACGACATATCTGACAGGTCCAACCCGGTTCAGCTGAAGGTCCTCACAATCGACGGTGGATACGTGAGCTCCAGACTGACCGGTGGCTACATCTACCTCGTCGCTCAAGAGAACGCCGTCGTCTATTCTGACCAAAACGGAATGAACGTCACCGCTCCGGCGGTCACCGAGGACGGCATTCTACAAAAACTCCAGGCGCCGGACATCTATTATCAACCTTCTTCAGCGGGAAATTTCAACGAGTACACGATCATCCTTTCCGTTCACATAAGTGATGGAGTGTCAAACGAGAAAGCAATCCTGACCGGATACGGTTCTACGATTTATGCCTCTCTCTCGAACATCTACCTTACGTTCCCGAGCTATTCGATCTTCTATCCTCCGATATTGCGGCCCGTCGGGCTACCCGCTTCTTCTGGTAGCGCCCCGATCTCGGGTGGGGTGGCGATGATGCCGGTCTTCGGATTCTACAACTCCAACACGACGATCTTTCGCGTTGCATTTTCGAACGGAGGCATCAATGTTGCTGCGTCCGGAACCGTTGAGGGTAGCTTACTGAATCAGTTTTCGATGGACGAATATGGCGGATACTTCAGGGTCGCGACCACGCTCAACGTGAGAAACGGCCAAAGCATCATCCAGACCAACAACGTGTACGTGTTGGACTCAAATCTGAACCAAGTCGGTTCCCTCTTGGGGCTGGCTCCGAAGGAGAAGATCTACGCGGTCCGATTCATGGAGAACAGGGCGTACGTCGTCACGTTCGAGAAAATCGACCCGCTCTTTGCCGTATCCCTCGATGACCCGACACAGCCACATGTGTTAAGCGCGCTAAGCATGCCCGGCTTCTCCGATTACCTCAATCCTATCGGAGGTGGATACATCATCGGTGTTGGAAAGGAGGCGCAGCCTGCGGCTACTGGCAACTTCGCGTGGTACCAGGGTCTCAAGATCTCGCTTTATCACGTTGACGCCAATGGCAATGCCACCGAGGTAGCCAAAGTCGACTTGGGCGACAGGGGAAGCGACTCTCCGGTCCTGAACGACCACAGGGCATTCGTCTATGACTCTACCACGAAGATTGTCGCCCTTCCTGTCCTCATCGACAAGGTGGACAAGAGCAATTATCAGGGGACATTGCCGCCATATGCTTACGGTCAACCGGTCTGGCAGGGCGCCTACTTGTACACCGTATCTTCACAGAACAGTTTCCATTTGGTTGGCAGAATAACCCACATCCCGCTGGGTGAGAGCATTCAACAGGAATCCAATCTCTACGTGGACCGAATTGTAATCATTGGGAACGCGGTCTACACGATCTCGAACGGAATGATTATGGCAAACAGCCTCCCATCTCTTTCTGAAGTCTCTTCAGTCGCTCTCAGTTAGCTCCTGGGTTAGTCTTCGCGCCACTTGAAGAACCTGACAGCCAGCCCAAAGATTATGGCGGAGAGTACGACGAGCACTCCGAGGTCAATCAAAGCGGCGCTATAGTTGCCGTAAGTCATCACGTTGTTCAATCCGTCAATTACGTAGAACAATGGCAGGACGTGGGCCAATGACTGCAGGTAGGCTGGCATTGTGCTTACCGGGAAGAACGTCCCCGAAAGAAACATCATCGGGAAAGTGACCAGGTTCCCGACGACGGCCGCGGATTCAACCGTCTTCGAACCGGTTCCGACAAGCATCCCGAGAGACACGAAGAGCAGAGGGCCGATCACCAGAAACGGAATGATCCAGAGGGTCAGTGTGATGTGCGCACCGAACGCGAATACACCGACAGCCGTCATCAGAAAGAAGGAGATGATGGTCAACACTATGTAAAACATTATCTTCGAAAGGAGCCACTCCGACTTTGTGAGTGGGGTAAGCGAGAGCTGCTTGAAGATCTTGTCCCTCTTGTACTGCGAGCTGATGTTTACCAAGGCGAACATTGGGCTTGTCAATACCGTGAACCCCACGAGGCCAGGGACGAGGAAGTCGATGTACTTGAAAGACTGGGACTTCACGTTCAACTCCTGCACACCGAGTACTGAGGACCCGCCCGCGCGCCTCAGATTGAATTCATTGATGACACCGTGAGTGATTCCCGAGACGATGGCGCTCGTCGTCGAGGATGGATTCCCATATGCGCTGACGTTTATGGGTTTTCCGGAAGCAAAAGCAGTCCCGAATCCTGCTGGAATCACGATGCCGTCTGAGGAGGAGTGGGAAAGAAGGTACTTCGTGAAGTTCTGCGTGTTGTCAACCGGAACCAGGCGCATTGTGCTCGTACTGTTCAACGCATTCACGAAGGAACTGCTGATCTGAGATCCATCTTGGTTCTGGACGTAGACATTGATTGGCCCTGAGCTTCCTCCTGAAAAGATCGCCCCAAATATCAGGATCAGGATAATTGGGAAGACGAGCGCGAAGAACACTCCAATCCTGCTGCGCATGTATCCTCGACTGAAGACGTCGAAGTCAGCGAGCACCCTTTTCAGGTTCATTCTTTATGCTCCCTGACCCAGCGCTTCGAGGGGCTCTCCCACTAACTTCACGAATATGTCCTCAAGGCTATCACGCTTGGTCCTCAGGTCACTCCACTCAAGGCCCGACTCTTCAATCGCACGGATGGCGGTCAACACATCCTCTTTTCGCTGGAGATATACAGTAACGAGGTTCTCTCCGTCGAACTCCACCCTTAACTTGGTGTGCTCTTTCAAGTAGTTAGCCAGTCGTTCGGTGCCGTGAATTTGTAGCCTCTCACCCGAAGAATGTGCCTCGATGATCTCCTGCGGCGTGCCTGAGGTGATTATCTTCCCCTTGTGCATTATCGCCACTCGGTCTGCGAGTTCTTCAGCCTCTTCAAGATAATGTGTAGTGAGCAGGACAGTCCTTCCCTCTTTCTTTAGTTCCCTTATCACGTCCCACACAGCCCTCCGCGCCTGCGGGTCTAGACCAGTCGTGGGCTCATCCAAGAAAAGCAATTCTGGGTCGTTAACGAGCGATAACGCGAGTCCAACCTTCTGTTTCTGACCCCCGGACAGCCTGGTGAAATAGACATCCGCTGAATCCTCCAGTAGGACTTTGCGAAGGATGTCCTCGACATCTGCCTTCACACCGAACAACACCGCGTAGTATTTGATCGCCTCTCTCGGTGTCGGATATTCGAAGAACTTGAACCCCTGCGGTATTACCCCGATTTTCTTATGTAGTTCGTATCCTTTGGTCCAAGGGTCGACCCCCAAGACCTCGACTCCCCCCTGATCCTTTTGCCTCAGGCCTTCAAGGATTTCAATGGTGGTGGTCTTCCCCGCACCATTGGGTCCCAGTAGCGAGAACACCTCTCCAACTTTCACGGTGAACGAAATTCCATCAACCGCTTTGAGGTCTCCATACGCCTTGTGCAGCGATGTGACTCCTATCGCCACCCCAGAGTTTGGAGTCGGATTGAGTTCGTTCCCAGATCTCGTAGGTTTTCTTCCCTCGCTCATTCAGGACCGAGACCTCTAGACCTGTAGAATCTGAGCTCCAAAGACTGCATTTCGATATCGGCAACCCGATATCGGATAGCCGATATAACTCTTTCTGCTCATCAAAACCTTACCATAGGGCCATAAGTGAGTCGTTAGCCAACGCCCCACGGTCCTCTTCCCGAAGCGCACCGAAAACAAAGAGGTTACAGACGAACTAGAGCGATCGCATCCGGTTGTTCTTCGGGTTATGTTCTACTTCTGCCATTCCCAGAGCTTCCATTACAGGTGGCACATACATACCGAAACGACCGCGAAGACCCTTCTTCAGTCCATACCAGCCGCCGACAGGATTCTTCTGTGAGCGTCCCCATGCTTCGACGGTTCCCTCAGCTGCAGGTTTCTGTTCGTCCGCGCTGCCCAGGAGCATCCAATCTCCATGTTTCTCCAGCGCCGAGTGAAGGTCCTCGATGCATCGCAGATCGTAGCGGAGCTCCGTTTTCCCAACCCAGACAACCAAGGCAGGAGGGCTGAGGGTTTCATCGCGATAGGCCTTGTATTCTGATGTTCCGGGCGGTGTCTTGAGGGACCAGGGTTGTTCTTTTGTTCCCTTACCAGTAACGCTCGCTTTTGGCATTGTTGAGCACGGTTCGTTCGAATTTACTGATTATAAGCTGTGCGGAGGGTTATTGAGCCTCAGCTGCTAAATCCACCTGATAGCCCCCAACCCAGTGCATTACTCCGTTCCGGACGGAAGAGACGGAACCCGCATCAGTTGTTTTCAACTCCGTACGCACTAAATGAAGCGGAAGGTCATACTAAGGTCGTAAAGTTGAGCAATCTCCTGAACGGTTATTACGTCGACGTCCTAATCATCTGATGACACGCGCACTAAGCAAAGGTCGAAACCGGTCAGCCTAAAGACGAAGGACCTGATGGCTTCTCCCCCAATCGTCATTTCAGAAAATACCACCATCGATGAAGCCGCATCGATAATGTGGGAGAAGGGGGTCGGGAGCTTGATTGTCGTCGATCAGGATGGGATGATGGTAGGAATATTCACCGAGAGGGACTTGGTCTTTACCGTGTCCAAATCGATGACCGGAAGAGGAGTTCCAGTCTCCAGCGTGATGTCAAAGACGAAATTCAAGATCAGCCCCAATCAGAATTTGGTCAGCGCTGTGGAGCTGATGCACAAGGCGGGGATAAAGCATCTTCCTGTTGTTGACCGGGCCGGGAAGCCAGTCGGGATGATCTCAATGAGGGATGCGCTGGACATCAGCGGACCTGTCTTGAAGGCGATGCTTCAGTCGTCCAGATGGCGTCGGACGGATGCCTGAAGTCTGATGGGTCTACCTTCCACGGCCAGACGGAGCCTAATCCTTCTTATCGTGCTTCTGGTATCCTGGGACGCATACTTTCCTTCTCCCTTCGGATTTGAAACGCGTCCGATCGCAAGCACCTCGCTCATCTTCGGCATCCCTTTTTTCGTCGCATTGTTCCTGAACATTCTAGCCATACCGGTGCTCTGGAAGAGACCAAGAATTGGTTCCGTCTTCGGCATTCTGACCGCCGCCTTGATGGTTCTCGGGGTAGCTCTCGATCAGACGGGGTTCGTCGTTCCGGGTCAACTCCCTCCGGCAATAATCAGCGCATTCGAAGCTATCGACGTCATCCTCTCCGCCCTCGTGATCAAATCTTGCTACACCACGTACAGGCATGCAAAGGGCGCCTCGACTGGTTAGATGGATTTACTGGTTCGGCATCGGACAGAATCAGGGTCAGACGGAAAGTGAGGTGCGGCATTCTGTGTATGCGATCACTTCTCCATGGAGGCGCCTTGTCAACGGGGTGAGCGCTTGCAGACGTCTCCAGACGAGACTAGCTTCGAAACCTCGGCTTTCTTGAGGAAATAGAAGGGGGCCGGGCTTTCATAACTTGGACTGCCCATGACCATGACCCACGAACGAAGGCCCGGTGACCCCAAGTGCAGTCCAGTTGCTCACTTTGGGCTCTCATTCCAATGAAAGGATTCTTACCGAAACAGGGGAAAAACATGCTCTGGAGTCTTGGATTCGCACAATTTGTCAGGAGGGGGGAGTTCGCCGTGGAGATCAGCTGGGACGCTTTTAATAGTCCGACCAAAACCAGACAACTAGACAATGAGAGAAAAGCAAAAGGGCGAAAAAACACACCTCCCAGCCGACACTTACGAAGAATGGGTGAAATCCCAGCGCATCAGCCACACCAGGAAAAGGAACGGAAGCGGGTTCCAGACTGACACGTTCGAAGACTGGATTGTCAAGCGAGTACAGACCAAGCTCCAGAAGGACGTTCGCTCCACCCGCAAGGGGAAAGCTGCAGAGTAACTCTAATCACAAGATCCGCCGCCCTATCAATTGAAATAATTTCACAAGATTGTAAACGGGTTTCTCCGCGATGCCCTAATTCGGGTAAGAGCAATCTAAGCGGTCGAGGAAGATGTCTTACTGTTCGAGTTGCGGTTCAAATAATGCTGAGGGAGCGAAGTTTTGCAATGCTTGTGGGAGCCAGATGACCGTGGCGTCCAGGCCCGAGTTCGAACCACTCCCTACGCCACCCGCAGACCCAGTTCAGCGGGAACAGTTTCCTGTTGGATCCAGACTATCGCGCTCTGGGTTGGAGAAGTTTCTCACCCATGGCGAACACGTGGTTTATGCGACCACTGGAACGGTGCAGGTTGGAGAGCAAAGGAAGAGAGTGTACTTGACGAACCGGAGACTGCTTCTCCACAGGAAGGATGGCATCGTCATAACAAGAGATAGTTTGGACGCGATAGACCTCAGGGCCATCGGTAGGACCACGCTTACAGAGGTAGGGATGTTCATGAAGGATTTTATCCTGGAAATCGACGGAATGCAGATGAGAGGGAGGCGCACAGATCTCATGAATCTTTACAGAGCGCTTCACACGGTGAAAGCGACACCTCTCCAATGAGGAACCGTCTCAGTAGGATATTCCTGCCCACACTTCCAGAAGACCGAGGAGAAGCAGGAGAAAAGTCGCCACCCTCCCTTTTGCTCGTTCCGCATGCCGATTTGTCCGACAATTCGACATAAAGATACTCGAGTCCACGACCGGAAGAGGAGGGCGTAGGAGGCGTCAAACCTCGTCGTTAAGAAGTGCTCCCGGATTGGCGATTTTGTCGAAGAAATGCGACCCAGATGTCTTTGTCTAGGTCTGTCGGCAAGTGTCGCTAATGCAACCAGCCGGAAGTTCGCAGATGAGCCGCTCAGAGAAGCTGAGGTGGTACGCTGATCAGCTAATGGCAGACGGAGCAGCGGCAGAGAAGAGCTCCAGACCGGGCGACGCCATTGTCGCTTATTTGAAAGCCGCGGACCTTCTTCTTCTCCTCGGAAAGGTGGAGGAGAACTACACGTCTTGGAAGAACTACACAGACAAGGCGGAACACTGCCAGAAGAAGGCTAAGACTCTCATCGCATCAAGACCGCAGTGACCGCGAATTCGCTTCATTGCCTCAAAATCCCCTGGTCCGAGATAAAGCTAAGCACGCTGACTCAGATTATGGCGTTCCCAAAAACCTTCCAGTTGGGACCATAACGACTCCCCTTTCAAGATGACCTATAAGTTCGGCTTTCAGGTCTCAGTGCTCTCCCAACCCAGTAAGAGATCAACGGGAGATACCAGACATAGAGTCTGGCGGGCGCTCCGAGTATCGTCCACTGCCAGAACTGTGGGGCCACGGAAATGGCCATCACGATAGCCAAGACGCTCATTCGGTTCCTCCCGTTGCGGAAAAGCGTGGTGAGCTCCGGGGCAACGAGCTTCTTTTCTTCCACGCTGATGACGTGGGCGAAGGTAGCCAAGATTACAAGAATTCCTGCCAGGTCCAACGCGAAAAGGGTCGAGGAGTAGTCTCTTATCGCCGAAGCCGCGACCGGGGTCAGCGAAAGATTAACGAGCTCCACACTATTTAGCAGATAAGGCACGAGGGCGACCAGCAGGAGTAGCCCGACGTTGAGGAACGTAATCGACCTTACTTCAAAGGGTAAGACCGACATGTACGTCGTGTAAATCAACCACGCCGTGATAAGAAGCAGGAATGTGAAAGCGAAAGCAAGAATGTGGCTGTTAATTTCACTCGGGTCGGTCGGCGAGTTGGCAATCAAAGCGATGGACCCGATCGACAGTGAAAGCCCGAAGATCAAATCAGCAAGCTGTTCTATTCTGGGACGTGGGCGCGATCCACCCTGAGGATTCGACATCGCGAAAAGTCACTGCAAGGGTAACGTATTTGGTCTTTTGTCGATGTTCATGCTTAGTGCTACTGAACACTGCCCGCCTGAAAAGCGACGAGTAAGTCTTCGTCCTCTAGAAGGCCTAAGCGGGCGTCCCAGTTATTGACTCAGACTCCTTCCGTCTCTTTAGGTTGTTATTCAAGAAAATGACAGCCAAAACGATTACGACCGCGACGATTGAAGCTTGCAGTATTCCTCCAACCGCGAGCCAGAAGACAACGACGACGACGAGCCCCAGGATTCCGAAATACTGCTTTCTCGAAATCTGCACGAGGACTTCAGTTCCGCGGACGATAAAAGCTCTGCGAAGTCCGGCTCAACACCCAATTGGATTCTTTGAAACCTGGGAGAAGCGACCTAGTGATAAAATAAATACAAGAATCATCCTGAAGAATTCCAATGACGGCGGGGAGCAGCGCGCGGGATGAAGAAGCTGACGCGGTTGAGCAGGAGCGCGAAGTAGACGCGACAACCGACGTTGAGTCTGTTGAAGACGTGGATGAAGACGAGTTAGAAGGAGAGACTGAGGAAGAGGAAGAAGATTGTGAATCGGAGAAAATCGAAGAGAGAGAGGAGGAGCGCAAAGGATGACGGCGACCTCACAAACTTTTCAACACAGGCGTTTAGCGAAGGTTCTCGATCGGGACGGGCGCGACTCGATCGGGTAGAGGGATGCGGAGAATTTTCGAATAAAAGTAGAGCTCCGCCTCGAATGAACGTTTGATGCTGTCAGCCTTCCTGAAACCGTGTTGTTCTCCATCGAAACTGAGGTAAGCCACGGGTATTCCTCTCTGGCGCAGAGATCGCACCACCGTCTCTGCTTGGCTGGGAGACACAACTGGGTCTTCCAATCCCTGGAAGAAAATTACGGGGCAGGAAAGTAAATCGACGTGGTGGATTGCGGAGCGTTCGCGATAGACGTCCTTTTGCTCGGGGTACGGACCAATGAGCTTGTCCAGATACCTGGACTCGAACTTATGTGTCTTCATGGCGAGCGACTCAAGGTCGCTCACGCCGTAGTAACTCGCGCCTGTTTTGAAGACCTTCTTGAATGTCAGCGCGCACAAGGTCGTGTATCCGCCGGCACTCTGACCCCTTATGATCAACTTCTCGCCGTCGACCCTACCGCGTCGCACAAGGTGAAGTGCGCCGTTTACGCAGTCGTCCACATCCGCGATGCCCCACTTGCCCTCGAGTCTCTTTCTGTATGCTCTACCGTACCCCGTGCTCCCACCATAGTTAACGTCGAGGACCGCAAATCCCCTGCTCGTCCAAGCTTGGATTCCAAGGTTCCTTTCGGTTCGAGCGGCAGAGGTAGGTCCGCCGTGACACACGACGATGAGCGGGGGTCTCTCCCCCTTGGGAGCTTTGTAGTTCCGATTCCTGGGCGGATAGAGGAAACCGTGGGAGTTTTTCCCTCTGGCCGTCTTGAAATCAAAATGATGGGGGCTTGACAGAAAACCCCGAGGAATACTCTGGACCTTTGGTCTGTAGAGGGTTTTCCATGATCCGTCAGCGAGCTTGACGCTCACGATCGAAGTTGGTTCGGTCGGTGACCCTCCAAGAAAGACAGCGTAGCCCTGGTGAGTCTTCACATATTCCAGGGATGTAAAGGGGACCCTGATCGGTTTGAATTTCAGAGTGGCCGTCTCGATCGTCGCCAGATGCCAGACGCCATCTTTCGCGAAGCTACAGACAATCGTTTCCTCGGATTCGAAAGCATAGGTCGAGGTTCTGAATACCCAGGGTTGCCTCCCGAAGTCGGCCTTCCTTGAATGGAGTGGGTCCGCCTTACCATCGATCCAACGATAGATGTTCCAAAAGCCGTTCCTATCCGAGATGAAGTGAAGCACCCCTCTAGGCGACCATTCTGGCTGGAGGATGGACTCATCCAATCCTCCAGCGACCAATTTCCTGTTTGTGAGCGCTCCATCTCTTCCAAGGTCGCCGACCCACAACTCCGTTCCGTCCCACGGCATGTTGGGAAAGTTCCACGTCAGCCATGCAAGTCTGGAGCCGCTGGGGTGGAGCCGAGGTGCGGAATAGAAGTCGTTCCCCGACGCGAGAACTCTGGTCGAGGAGTCGCGGAGCCCGATGCTCGCAATGGTATTCACCACACTATGTGGGGAATCCGAATGGTCCTCCCTTACACCGATAAGACGCTCTCTTTTCTCGTCAACAATGAAGTCTGCGTATCTAAGGCCGTTGAAAGAGATCGGGGCGGGCCTCCCACCCTCTTCTTGGTGGTAGACGATCTGGTCCGTGAAGTTCGAGAAGTAGATTGTCCCCCTGTTCTCGCAGTAAGCCCCGCCTCCGTACTCGTGCACCCGAGTCCGCACGTTGAAAGAGGAGGGTAGAACCTCTCTTGCCCTCTCACCATCTTTCTTATTGAACAGCACAATGCGACCCTTTTCCCATGGGTGCAACTCGAGCCAGTACACGTCTTCTCCGTCCAGCGAAGGCTCCGATAGTACGGAGCCCTCCGTGAGCATGACACCGGTTATGGGAGACCGCCAAGATCCGTAGGGCGCCGTCTTCACAAAGTCAACATGTTGTGCAGGGGTATAAGACTCGATCCAAAAGCGACTCGGACCTACGTTCACCTAGCAGAATTCTGATTCAAAACATAGATGTTGGCGCTTCGAGGGATACCAACCCCGTGACCACGACAAGCGCAACCCCGTCCACCGGGACTCTCCATAAGAAGATCACGATGCGCTACGCGGTCGCGTTGTACATCTCATCGGTCCTCGGCTCAGGGATCCTGGTCCTGCCCGGGCTCGCCGCCGAGCTCGCTGGTCCGGCGTCTCTTCTCGCCTGGCTCGGTTTATCTCTCGTAAGCTATCCCTTCGCCTATACATTCGCCTCCCTTTCCGCGCGCAGACCTAAATCTGGAGGAATCTACGTATTCGCTAAGGAGAGTTTCGGCCCTCGGGTTGCAAACGTTGTGGGTTGGTTTTTTGCCGCATGGTTCATCACCGGAGCGCCTGCCGTCACCCTAATTGCAGCATCATACATCTCGTACGCCTTCCCCGTTTCGCGCGAAGCGGCGTACAGCCTCGCCGCGCTCATAATCATCTTCGCGGCCATGATTAACTACGAGGGAATCGTGATCAGCGGCAAGGTTCAGCTGGGAGTCGTCGCGGCGATCGTGGCGCTGCTTCTAGCGACCGTCCTCGCTTCGACGCGCCTTGTCGAGCAGGGCAATTTCTTCCCCTTATTCCCCAACGGATTTCTTCCTATAGGAGTTGCTGCCGCTCTGATAATCTGGTCGTATTTCGGATACGAGAACGTCCCGAACGTAGCCGAAGAATTTGAGAATCCTGAACGGGACTTTCCGAGGAGCATCACGCTGAGCGTGTTATTGATCAGCGGACTATACCTGTCCGTTGCTTTCGTTACTGTGGGGACTCGTGCGTACCAAGCTGGCGGGAGCGTCGCGCCGTTCGCCGCGATTCTGTCCAACGTTCTTGGCCCCTACGCAGCGATGGGGACGGCGGTCCTCGCTGTGCTCATAATCTTCGGCACGGTGAACGCCTACATGGCGGGAATCTCCAGGGTGGTGTACGCGGTTGCGAGGGAGGGAGGTCTCCCGAAGATCTTGGACAAGATACATCCACGAACAGGCGTCCCCAATCGCTGTTTGATAGCGCTTCTTGTTCTCTCCCAGCTGACGCTCATATTGTTTTTTGTACTCAACGTAAGCCTGCAGAGTGCGCTGTTGATACCGAGCGGCGCCGCCATCTCCGTCTACGTAATCGGGTCCGCGTCCGGGATCAAGCTACTCAAGGAAAAGGGAATGAAGAGATTATTTCCTTGGATATCATTCGCCGTATCGATCATGATATTGCCCTTCGTTGGCGTCTGGCTTACTGTCAGCCTCGCCGTCGCGGTGTTAAGCCTGGCCTATGGCCAGTTTATTGGAAAGGAAAACCGCGGCAAAGATTATTCTCGAGAACCTCCGAAGTAAATCAAGTCGTGTGACGGGTCTGGCATTTCTTCCACAAACGTTAAGAAGTTTCGAACTAGAGTCACGGGAGCCGTGTTCTGCCCGAGTTGCGGGAAGGAAATTGCTGACGATGCCATCTTCTGTCCCTCGTGCGGTGCAACCCTGAAGGCTTCAACTCGTAGCGCACCGTCGTCATCGACTGGGGACATAATGCTCCTTACGTCGAACTATGCTCCGGGCTACAGAGTAGACAGGGTTCTGGGGTTGGTCTACGGGATAACGGTTAGGTCCAGAGGACTGGGAGGAAACATAATCGCGGGGCTCCGCACAATCGCTGGAGGGGAAATCAAGGAATACACGGAGATGGCGCATCAGGCAAGACAACAAGCGCTCGACAGACTCTCAGATCAGGCGAAGGGGATGGGCGCCAACGCGGTCGTGAGCGTTATGTTCGACTCTACGGAGATCGGGAACACGATGGACGAAATCATAGCCTTCGGCACGGCGGTCGTGGTGTCCCCCGTAAAGGAAACTCAACAGCTTGTCAAGCTGAGTTAGCGAGATTCTTAGTACAAACAGATCGGGAGGGCGCGGACTCTCGATCAAGATTTTCTTGGGACAAGTTGACCGAGATTCGGGATTAGTCCTCGTAATCCCTCGGGGACCTCGTTGGGGTAAACACGAGAGTTCTCCCGGTTTTCTTCATCTCCAGCACATTGAGCGCGACCATAACGTACAGCGTCGTGAGGATTTCAAATCTGAGGACTACCCTGTCCTCGATCTTGAAGACTTCGTGCACCCGTTTGTCCTTCAACAGGGAGGTTGAGGAGACCCTCTTTCCTACTGCGATTTTCTTGAGCTCTTCAACTCTTGGGGCCGAAACATGGGTCATGTGAAACGACGAGGGGCTTCTGTTGCTGGGGCTGAAGACAAGAAAGTCACCGTTGATCGTCTTGAAAATCTGATACTCCTGTCTGACCGACCGTACGATTCCGACATAGTCCAAGCATCTGAAGTAGTCAAGGCCGGTTGTTTCCGACATGAGCCTTAGTTCGGCTTCTGGTTGATAATAACTACTGCCCTGAACGACGTATCGCCGAAGTTCTGTGGTCGAGCCGACTGGACTAGAGGCCTTTCTTATTCAGCCGCCATTCGCACCAAGTCTGAGGGTTGCTTCCTGCTGGCCGTCGCCACATTGATGATTCCGCCTTTGAGGCTCTCCGCAGCAATACCCTTCTCCGCAAAGATCTGCGCAATTCTTAACGACGTCTGGCCTGCCATACAGACGAGCAACACCCTGCCACCGTCCTTTGGCAGGAGACTTTTGAGGGCGTCAGGGATTTCTTGTGTGGAAACCAATCTCTGAACGTCCCGTGTTCTTGCGACTTTCATCTTGTCCACAGGGTAGCCGACAGCCGATGCGATCAGCCTGGCACCTTCTTCGTTCGGGGTGAACATCCCATGAGTCCAAATCAGCCCCTTGTATTCTCCGAATTCTGCGGCCTCTTGGGCATTCACTTCTAGCCGCTTCGGCGCTTCCGGTTTCGTTTCGAAATTCTTAGCATACTTCGAAATCCCGTCAGCGATGATTACCACGAACTTCTTTCCCGCCCCGTAATTGATCAGCTGAATACACGCGTAAAGCGCGAGGGCAGAACTTTCCCCCAGGTCGTACCCCTTCTTTACAAAATATCCCAGAAGAGGCTTGGACGCTTCAAAGTCCACTTCGTGCTCACCCGCGTATTTCTCTGGATCATAGAGTCTCAGACCCGCGGCCTTCTCCTTAGTCCTGATCCCTGCGACGTCCTGGTTTCCAAGAGGAAAGATTACGCGCACGTGTTTTTTCCCGTATGTCTTCTGGACGTATTTACTCAGTCCTCCCGACGTGCCTCCGGTACCGAACGCGCAGATTAGCCCGAATTCCCCGAGCGAGTAGCCCTCCGTCCTAAGTTGCTGGTCAATCTCCGGCCCCGTTAACACTTCGTGAGCTCTGATGTTCAATTCGTTATCGTACTGCTGGGGACAGAAGCCATCGTAGATCTGGGCGAGGAACTTCGCCAGATTGATCACGTCCTGGCGGGCGAGCAAACGCTCAATCTCTCCCTTAGACTCGTCGAAGGTTGCTGTATCCAAGCCTATCTCGGAGAGCTGTTGTCTCACGCTGACCGCCACGCTCTTTGCAAGAGCGAGGTTCTGATCAATCTGCATGCCGGGCGCCGGACAGATGTCGACATCCAAGTCTACGGTCTTCACTCCACTTCCTCTCAATTCATCGAGGACACCTTCTTGGAGCTTCCTGGACACCAACGCGATTACGTTGATGCCAAGTTTTGTCACCATGCCGAGCGCAACCCCAAAATTCCCCGAGGTCGCTTCGAAAACTGTCTGCCCTCGTCTGAGCTTCCCGGAGGCAATTGCTTCGGCGATGATCTGAACCGCCGGTCTAACCTTGACCGATCCACCTGTTATTTTCGAATCCATCTTGCCATAGATTCTCACCCCTTCGGGGGGAACGTCCAAACCATGCACTGACTTTGCACAATCCATCATGACGTCTGTGATATCTATCAACGGGGTCGGGTTGACGACTCTGGTTTCTGTTCCGGCCGATTCCAGGTGGGGTACTTTGGTTCCGATTTCCTGCTCGAACTGGTGAAGAAGGTCTGTGTCAATCTCGCCCCTGCCCTTTGATTGCTGCAACTCTTTCCCTCTTCCCACCAGACTGCGCTTTTATATAACCTATGTTATAGAATTTCTCGGTTGACCTACACCGCACCCCCACTCCGCGATGAACAAATCACTCCGGCGCGTGTCAGGGACGAATTGTTGACCTGTTTCGAAAGTGCGAACAAAGAGTTCGCCACGTTGCTGCATCAACCCGTGACCGACGATGCGCTCAAGGCGCAGGTTCGAGGTTTCGTGGAGTCTGTCTTCTCCCAATGTGGAGTGAGTTTCACCAATCCGACCAAGCAGGGAATAGAAACCGCAATTTCAGAGTGCAAGAGCAATGCTGAAAAGATGATGGGCCCTCAAGGGGCGGAAATAATCCAGCATCATTATGCCGAGATGATGAAGCTGGTCAACAGGCTGAGCGAATAGTCCCCTTCATAACAAATCCCCCGCGTTTCCCTGATCTGCTATTGGGCGCGACCGACGAGGCTCTGAACTTGGGGCAGCAGAATTCCGAAAACTGATTTAAGGCCGGACTGAGAATTGTCACGCGTGAGTGGCAGGGTATTCCAGATCAACGTGAAACCACAGACGCCGGGGGAGCGCGGTCTCCCGAAGCATCCGGTCGATAGCGTGTTCGTCACCAAGGCCGGAGTACGCGGGGACTTCAACAAGTACCGACATGAGGAGCGAGCCGATGATTTCGATTCGGCCATGCTCTTGATGCCTCTCGAGACGCTACAGCAACTGGAGTCGGAAGGGTGGCCAATCCGTCCAGGCGATGTCGGGGAAAATGTCACGACTGTCGGCTTGTCCTACGATCAGTTTTCGCCGGGGAAGGTGTTCAGACTCGGTGACGCACGGATCCAGATCTCTCGTCCTTGCGATCCTTGCACGAATCTCTACCTTCTTCCCTACGTGGGGCGATCTAGAGGACCAGAATTCCTGCGTACGATGCTCGGCAGAAGAGGATGGTATGCCAGAGTGCTATCAGAAGGACAGATCAAGAAAAACGACCCCATCGAGGAAAGCGTCGCTCCCGACCCAGAGACGTAAACCATCACGGACATTTTTGTAATATTCGCGCGACGTCGAAACCACCCCTGCAGGGGATAATGATCGGATTTTCTGCACAATTGTTAGAGACGAGTCACGAGGCGATCGTATTCAATTGAGCGAGCTCACAGCACAAAACGGCGACACAATATCGGTGCACTACTTGGGGAAGTTCCCCGGAGGGAAGGTCTTCGATACCAGCATGAAGTCGGAGGCGATAAAGTCAGGCCCTTGAGCCCCGCGCGCGATTACAAACCCCTGCAGGTCGTTCTCGGGGCACATCAGGTCATCCGAGGCTTCGAGGACGCCCTACTCGGGATGAAGGTGAACGAAACGAAGGAGGTCTCGATCACACCAGAGAAAGCTTACGGAAGAGTGGGAAGGCACCCGATGGCGGGAAAGACGCTCCAGTTTAGATTGCTCGTGACAAACATCAAGAGGTCGTAAGGCGGCCCTTCCGAAACACAAGGTTTTCCCCGGTTTCCTCTATCGTTTATCTTGACTTCTTGGTTGATAATGGAATCCACGATACGTTGGTCAAAAGAAGATGTGCAAATTGTCAGAAACTGGAGCCAAGCAAGATTAACACAGGCGCCTGGCCATACGCGGCCAGCTCTCTCGCTGTTGGTGAAGCTAAGGGGAGGAAACGTGACCCGAGTCGGCTACGACTCAGCGCGCAGTCGGGAAATATTCCGGGTTGCGAATTCTCCCTGAAGTCGAGCCTTGTGCTCAGGAGAGCCAGGCGCGGTTTGAGAACTTCGCCTGAGGAAGACTTGGAACGGTCGTTGACTGGAAGCGGCGTGGAGCCCTCGCTTAACACCGCGACCAACCAGCGCTCGGCTCCCGGTTTGAATCAGGTGGGGGAGGAGATCCGTATCCCGGCTTGAATGGACAGACAAAGCAGCGAGAGGCGACTCTCAAACTTGGGTAGTTCTTGTGGAATAAGTCAAGGATTGCTGAAACAATATTGCGAGCATTGCAAATTTGTTTGAGTGTCTGCATCATGGCGAGCGAATCTTCAATGATTTTGTCTTGTGTGTTTGTCTTTTTTGCTTGCACCAAGTCATATAGTGCATGGTCCGTCGGCGTTATGTTTAGGAGTTGAATCGCTCTCTGACTGAATCTTCTGTATGGATTTGGAGTCGCTCCTCGAGGTCGATTATTTTGAATGTAGAACAATCATCCTTCATGCTTAATATGACCTCAATGCAAAAGGGGAAGCACCGATGAAAAAATTGAGCCATCTGAAGGTAGGTGCTCTAACTTTTGTCCTGATTTTTGCAATTCTTGGGTTCGTTTCTCCCTCGAATTCCGTCACCTCTCCGAACCTTTTGACGACAACTCTGGTCCCCGGGACGCCCACCGAGAAAATAATCGGACCATCGCTTGGAGTGTTGGTGCCGTACAACAATACGCTGAGCACGGCAATAAGCGTGTTCGTTTACCTCGGTGTCTACAATAAGACTTCTGGTCAGACCGTTGGAATACCGGTGGCTTCCGATAACATCCCTGGTAATGGGAAAGGCGCGGCCTTCATACCCTTGAACAACATTCCGTCAGGTAACTACACCGGACTCATATTCGCCGTTACATACGATGGAGTCCCGGTCTCCCCGACAAGCACGATTTCAATCAAGGTTTGAGAGGCAGAGATTGAAAACCCAGACAAGGTCCATTCTGATTCTAGGACTCACGCTTCTCCTAATCGGGGCCATAGCCGTAAACGCAAAGACCTTCAGCGTAACCGTGAAGACGGATAAGACGACGTACGTCGGTTCAGCGAGCATTCACGTGAGCGGTACGGTTACCCCCGCTCCGGGTCCAAACACTGCTGCTTTTGTCAGAGTGAGTAACCCGAATAAGTCGTTGGTGCTGGCGGGGCCGGCATCCGTGAACGCCACCACAGGTTCATACTCTTTTAGCGGCGTGGCCGGAGGTAACTCTCGTTGGATCACTGGTACATATCTTGTTAACGTGACTTGGGGCGCGTATCCTCCGACCATAAAGAACACGACCGCCTTCTTCTATTCGCCGAGGCCACTCGCGAATACGACGCTCACTACTTCCCTTTCTGCGACAACCATCGCCGTAGGAAACTCTGCATACGACACAGCCACTTTGAGCGGGGGCTCCAGTCCCGGCGGGACGGTAACTTACCAATACTTTCAGGGTGCGACGTGCACAGGCACCCCCACGGCAGTCGGAACGCCCCTCAGCGTAGCCAACGGGGTCGTTCCTAATTCCAACCCACAGCCTTTCAACTCTACCGGTAGCTTCAGCTGGAGCGCGATGTACAGCGGCGATGCCAACAATGCTCAGGCCACGAGTCCGTGCGAGCCTCTCACGGTCACCCAGGCCGCATCAGTTCTCAGCACCACTCTTTCGGCTTCATCGGTGGCTCTCGGGGGTTCTGTGCATGATACGGCGACCCTATCAAGCATCACAAGCACCGCGTCTGGAAATGTAACTTACTCTTACTACTCCAACGGCGCTTGCTCTGGCACTGGCACCACGGTCGGATCGGCCGTCAGCGTCACAAACGGTGTCGTTCCGAACTCCGCCTCCCAAACTTTCCAGTCGGCGGGTTCTTTCAGTTGGCACGCGGTCTACAGCGGAGACTCTAACAATGCCCCGGCAACGAGTCCATGCGAACTTCTTGCCGTGACGCCCGCGTCCACCACGACAACCAGCTCGACAAGCAGTTCGAGTTCTACTTCGGCGACGAGTACTACAACGAGCACATCGACGAGCTCTTCCAGCACTGAATCGTCATCGACAAACTACCTACTCTATGGCGGACTGGCTGCTGTAGCAGTAGTGGTGATCCTCGCACTGGTCCTGCTTCGCAGACGAAAGTAGAAAACTAGCACGCGTGAAATCGCCCGTGGCCAAAGAAGGTCGAACAAAATTGCTCAAAGAGCCAGTGCAAATTAATCTCCCGCCATTAGAATGAGTTTCCATACCACTCACCGAGATGTCGAATTTCTCGAAGAACTGGCAAAAGAACACAGACGAGGGCGTGTCCCGCAAATTTGGGGGGCTGTTCAGGAATCCTCCCCCACTGAAACCTCAGATTGACAGAGGGGTTCGAGAAATCAACATGTTGGTATCCCGACTTGATCAGACCGAGGCGAAGATCAAAGCCAGGGACGAATCGATATTCAAGCACGTTGTAAGCGCAACCCAGAAGGGGGACCGTGCTCACGCAACGATTTACGCCAACGAACTGTCAGAAATCCGAAAAGTAGGCCAGATGGTCACAGGCGCGAAGCTCGCCCTCGAGCAGGTGGTGCTCAGATTGACGACCCTCACCGACCTCGGTGACATCGCGGCGACCCTCGCGCCCACGATCGCGGTCGTAAGAAGCGTCGGTCAAGGCCTTGGGAATCTCCTCCCGAACGCACAGGGTGAGATTAATGAGATTTCTTCTCTCCTCAGCAGCACGCTCGTCGAGGCTGGCAGCGTTGGGGGAATTTCTCTGAACTTCGAAGTGGCCAACGAGGAAGCACGGCGCGTCCTAGAGGAGGCTGAGATTGTGGCGGAGCAGAGGATGACGGAGACCTTCCCTGAAATCCCCGCGCTGGTTCAGCGCGAGCCCGAGGAAGAAGGCTTAGCAATCTAGAAGCAATCTCAACTCCGCGCATCATATGTGCGCGGGAAGATTCAGCGAATGTCGATACTGTCTTTGTTACCCTTGGTGTCGATCGACAACCCAACCTATGGCTTTGACCAAAGGGACGAAAGGCTGGCTATCCTTTTCCAGCCCCTATCAGGTTCGACCTTCTCAACAGAGATGTCGTCGAAATAGTAATCCAGAACAGCTAGTCTTTCCTGCGCGAGGGGCGGATCGCAGTAATCTTCCTCTTCCCACAATGCATAACCGTCCTCTTGGATCTTGCCCTTCTTCAAGCTGAAATCAAGCGCTCTCCCGAAGGGGCGCATGATTGTAATTTCGCCGGCGTCCAGCCGTTCCCTGAGATTTTTCAGCCTAACGAGCTTCGGTTTCGCCTTGACCAAGTATTGAGCCAAGGTCAGGTTTCAACTCACACGAGCCGACTAGATGGGGAGGTCCTTTCCTGTCCTGCCATCGAGATACACCTCTCTCCTCCGCCGCTTCAGGGTCAGTTCAATCTTGTACACGGGATAAAAGACGACGTTGAAACTGTCCAGGTCTGCTCCATCCCACAGACCCCTGATCATATCCTTCACTTCCTTCTCCTTGATCTTTGGTTCTTCTCTCCTCGCCCCGCCCATCTCAACATCCTCAAGTCGCAAATGCGATCGTTCCCAGGAGACCTTCGGGATGTCTATCAAGCGTCGGAAGAGCTTGTTCCTTCGCATCTCTATCGACCTGACGAGCCTTTTCTCCTCCAGAAGATTAAGAACGCGCCTAACGGAGCCCTTAGAGTCCCCGACCCTGCTCGCGATGTCGATGACACTCGAATCACTGTCGGTGCTCACGCCCCGGAGCACCTCCAGGTGGAACGCGCTCAATCCGATCAGCCTTTCAAATCCTTCGTGTAGAGTGAGGCGTTCTTCGATGTCGGCTAGTTTCCCTGAAATCCCATCAATCGTAATGTAAAACGTCTCGAACTTCTTCTTGATAACTCCCTTCCTCAGCCTGACTCCTACCTCAATCAGGGGGTGGAAGATGGATTGGACCGACGTTACGGTCTCGTCCTTCCCAAAGAGGAGGAATCGCTTCTCGCGTTTGACGTAGATTGGTATGTCATCCGCCTTGATTCGGAACGGTAGGCCAGGCTTGGTCTCCCCTCGCACTACGGGGCCCCCCACTCGTTGGACAGGTCGAACGAACGGACTTGAAGTTGACAGGGTACCCATGTAAGGCTTGACGACCCTGTCCCTTAGGATCGGCGTCACTCCTCCGTGGCGCGATTCGCGCTTCCGGACCGTCAGGAGTGTGGGGCTGGCGACAAGACCCCCTAAGGCGTAGAACATCCCGGGCCTCAGGGTGGTGAGCTGTTTAGGGAGACCCCTTTCGGGAAAGAACTGAGAGACCGACTTCAAGTCGTTCTGGATGATCAACTTCCCTATGAGCTGGTTACCGCACTGGCTCAGCACGTTCTTGTCCACGAGGGAGGGTCTCTGCGAGCAAAGCATCAACCCGAGGCCGCGCTTGCGACCTCGTCTCGCGATTTCGTCGAATATCTGCACCCGTTGCCCCGCCTGGGGTACGAACTTGTCAGCCTCCTCCAGAATGACGAGATACGGAGTCCGTCGGCTTGATATCTCTGAATATAGGGAAGTGAGAAGGCTGGCTATCTTCTCCCTGGGATTCTCCAGGTCTGAAACATCAAGAATCAAGGGGGCGATGTCGGGAGCTTGGGCCGCGAGCTCCTGGAGGTTGATTCCATCCCAGCGAAGGTCGCATCCGACGTCGTCACCCACCCAGATTACGCCGAATTTTTCTTTGAGGTTCGAGTATTCCCCTTCAGTGTCCACGAGCGCGAAGGGGACCTTCTTCCTGCAGAGCTCTTCACATATCACCCCAACAGCGTAACTCTTACCGCTGCCGCTCGATCCCAGGACACACGTCCTCCCCGTAGCTATCAGGTTTGCGTCGACTGTGAACGGCGTTCGCCCGTCATGGCCCAGATTCAAAACCGCAGTGGAGGTGGTCTCGCTTACAGGGTCCGCGCTCATCTGCTCACCGTGGAACCTTCTTGCTAGAATAGTTTTTGATTGTTTCTCTTGGAGCAAGCCGCCGCAATGGCTCACAAGGCCTTATAGTGGCAGCCGGGACGGAGACTTGAAAGGAATTTGAGAAAACAGAGGGACGCGTACAAGAACGCGATCGACAGGGTACGCGAGGCTCACCGAGACGCGATCTCTCCAGGGAAGATCACGCTCGAATGCCCGCGCTGCGGCACGAGGCAGGAGATCACGGACGCCCCCGGGATGCGTCGCTGCTTGAAATGCGGGTTCGAGTTCAGCCCCAACATAGGGAAGGCCAGATTCCGGTGAACGCGATCGGCAGATAACAAAAATTAAGAGAACGTCTCGCGTCACTTGCGCGTGCAAGGAATCTTCGAATCTTCCTTTGTGGATGAATCGAGCAAATGAGTGGGACCCGGAAGCGTCGCAGAAGGAAAAAGAAAATCGTGAGAAGGATCAGGCGCTGCCCGAATTGCAATTCCAAGTTGAAGCGCACAGGGGTCCCCGGGCGATACCTCTGTGTAAAGGAGGACGTTTTCTGGACAATTGCGGCTCTTAAGACCGTCGCGAGGGAGAAGGCTAAGATGAAAGCACTGGCAGCGGTCAAGGGTGCGGGTTAGGGGTTAGGGCCTTGATCTTGATGGGGCTAGTTCAACGATCAGACCGTCGCTCCACTTGTACTTTGAGCTCATGAGGGCTGCGACCTCATGCGTGAGCTCTGGCTCAGCCTCCCTGCTCACAAGCCTCCCCGTGCCCTCGGCTTTCTCGCCGCTCACCTTGACGGAAACCAAGGGATTGCGGATGATGTTCTGCACCCAATGAGATGCGCGCCCCATTTCTGAGACAACGTAGTACATTGAACCGCGTTCGACGAACCAAATCTCAATCTCATGGGGCTTTCCTGACTTCCATCCAATTGTTGTGAGATAGAGGAATTCCACTCTTCTCGGTCCTGCGATTCTAGTGGCCCCTTATATGCGCCGCGACAGATTCATTCTATGCAACGCCCGAGACCAGCCCACAACCTGAGTCACCCCTAATCCGAGGAAAAGTAGCATAGCGAGGAAGACCTTGGTCCAAATTGGAAGACTCAGGCATAGTCCGTTGTCTGGAATTAGCTCGGATACTAAGAGCTCAGAACCGCCTGAAGCAACCCTACTTCTTCCGACGTCGATTCAAGGAAAGATCGTAGACACGTATCGGGTACCGCAGAAGGCCGGCTTAGACGCGTCCGCACAGGTCTTCATCGTCGATGACAATTCCTTCGGTCAACATTTCATCAAGCTCCCTCCGCTCGACGTGGCCGAAATTCAGGCCCTAGACCTACTAAAGGAGAATCTACGCAGCGCAATCCCGGTCGAGACTTCGGGGAGCGCAGAGGAAATTCTCGAAGAGTACCTGTGGGAGACGGCCGAGAAGGCGGGCATCACATCGACGGTGAAAAGGTCTCCAGCGAAGTTTCTGTACTATCTCCTCAAGGACTTCGCGGGTTTCTGGGAGGTGGACCCACTGATAAACGACGACGACATAGAAGAAATCTCGGTCACCAAGTTCGACAGGCCGGTCAGGGTATTCCATCGCAAACATACCGAGTACATGTTCATGGAAACGAACATCCTATACCAAAGCGAAGATAGGCTCCAAGCGTTCATCCGCCGACTTGCGCAGTTCGGGGGAACAACCGTTTCTCTAGCACAACCCTCGCTGGAGGTCACTCTCCACGGCGCATCTGACAGGAGGATTTCCGCGACGTTAGGTGACGAGATTTCCAGGCCCGGCTCAACCTTCACGATAAGAAAACAGAAAGAGAATCCACTCACGATCGTTCAGCTCGCGTCTCCGGAATCGGCCCGGTCGTATCCTCAGCGAGTTCCGGTGTCCCTGGAACGGAGACTCGTCTACGCAGAGACCCACTCTCACAAGACACTATCTGCACTTATGGCCGCCTATTTCTGGCTGCTAATGGAAAGAACGACGAACGTGCTCATTGCAGGCGAAACCAGCTCCGGCAAGACGACCCTCATGAACGCGATTCTCTCGATGATGAATCCTAAGGCGAAGATCGTGACCGCCGAAGACGTCCTCGAAATCAACCTGCCGCCTCACCTGCACTGGCAGAGATTGAAGACGAGGTTCTATCGCGCCGGGCTTTCCCCCACATCTGGGAATTACGAATACAATCTTTCCGACCTCCTGAAGCTGTCTCTCAGATTCTCGCCCACAATCCTGTCGCTTGGTGAAATGAGAGGAGAAGAATCCGAAACCGTTGCCGCGGCAATAACGCTGGGGTTCTCTACCATCACGACGGTCCACGCAGAAGACGCGCAGCGTTGCGTCCAGCGAGTCACTACTCCCCCGATGCGCTTCACGCTCGGCCACGTCAGGGACATAACCGCCATCGCAACGATCAGAAAGATCTTCCTTCCTGATGGCAGGATCGTGCGCAGGGTTGTGAGCGTTGACGAAATCCGCCCGGTCGGCGCGGACTCACATGAGATAGTGAACGTTTTCAAATACGATTATTCGAAGGATTCCTTCTCCCCCACCACACCCGAGGCAGTACTGGAAAGAAGCTTCCGACTGAAGGAAATAGCTGAAAGCTTCGGCTGGGTCTACAATCACGTCATCAGCAGCCTGTCCAACAGGGCAGCCTACATCGCGAATGCGATAAGCAGCGGGGAGTTCAACAGCGAGAAGCTTTCCTCGATGGTGAGGGAGTACGTCGCGAAGGAATCTCGGCACGAATTTGAAAGGTAATCGCAGTGAACTCTTCCTTGGCAAGGAGGACCATCCTCCAGCTCCTGCTCCTCGCTTTCGCCTTGCTGACGCTCTATTCTTATGCGAACCTCGTAAGCCTGAACACACTCGGGTCCCAGCTCGAAGGAGTCTTCCTGCTCAATCTCAGCCTGTGCGGCGTGATGGCTCTTCTCTATTCCCTCGCCCGGAATCTGAGCTTCCTTGGAAATGTATCCAATAACTTACTTGCTTATGATCTGAGGATTCCCGTCGTAATAATTGCCGGGAGCACCGCGGTGTCGTTGTATTATGCTTACCACACGTTCGGTTCCGATTGGCTGTTCATTCCGTTACCAGCTCTCCTTGTCTTCACCGTACTAGTAATCCGAGGCGTCTACCCCCTCAAGGGGACAACCCGCATCCCATCTTCTGAAACGATAATGGAAGAGAAAGTCGTCAAGCTCGTCGCCGGGAAGGACAGACTCAGGCTGTTGGCGGAATACAGGGCAAAACGATTTTCGTCGCTTTTGGCCAAATCAGGGGTAATCGGGAACCCTTACCTACTCGCCGCGAGCTCCGTGAGAAGGTCGTTCCTCGCTGCGATCATCTCGATTCCCGCCGCGCTCGCTTTCGGGTTGCTCGTTTGGTACCCGATCTTGTTGCTCGCCATTGTTCCAGGAATTATTTACGTGGCGCCGGAACTTAGGCTCAAAGATCGGGCGGGGGAGCGTCGCGTCGGCGTTGAGAGAGAGCTTCCCTTCTTCTCGATTCTGGTGAATGTCTTGGGGAGCGCGGGCGTCCCACTCTACACGATCTTCGTCAGCGTCGCGAACACAAAGATCTTCAAGTTCATTCGAAATGAGAGTCTCCTGATCAAGCGCGACGTCACCATCTTCGGTACGAACCCGATTGAGTCATTCGAGAATCTTGCGTCGTACCATCCCTCACGGAAGTTCGCCTCCTTTCTCTACGGATACACGAGCAAGGTCCGATCGGGCGGGGACATCCCATCGTATCTGCTCGGCGAGAGTGGTACGCTTCTCCGCGCGCTGGAAGAGACCTGGAACAGGTACTCTTCCCGAGCTGGGATAATCGGCAGCATGATGATAACGATCTTTGGCGTAATCCCGATGATCCTATTGATCGTCGGCATCTTCTCTCCAGCGACGTCCATCATCGACCTTACAATATTTGCGCTGCTGGGCGTCCCAACCTTCACCGTCATGCTGGTCTTCATGGCGAGCAGGATGCAACCGGTCGGGGAAGAGCCCCTGGTCGGGAATCCCAAGAGAAGCTTGGTTCTGGCGGCTCCTGGGTTGGTGTTGGGCTTGCTCACCCGCGAGGCTTGGCTTGGTGCCGCGTCCACGTTATTCCTATTCCTGACCGTGTACGGCTTCTCCGTCGTGAAACAGCAACGCGAGATGAGAGAGATGGAGGAGGCGCTTCCTGAGTTCACAAAGGACCTGATGGAATTCAAGAGGCAGGACTACGATCTCACCAGATCGATCTTGGCTATCGCGGCACACAACAGGTACACTTCTTCTTTCGACAAAGTACTTTCTGGAATAGCGGCCCAGCTCAGGGTCGGGACCCCTCTCAACGAGGTGACAGTGGACCCCAAGAGTAAACTAGCCAGGCTGGTTCTGTTCGTGCTGGGCCAGATGGGACACTCCGGCGGAGGTACTGTCGAAACGGTTTACCAGCTCTCAACCTACACCACTAGGGTGGTCGAGATGAAGAAGAATACCAAGGCGGAGATGCGCCCGTACGTTCTGCTCTCCTATTTTTCACCGGTGATGATTGCGTTCGGCGTCACTTTCATCAGCGGGGTCCTGAATTCATTCAGCTCTCTTGTTCAACCGGGCCTCGCGAGTATCCACGTAGCGAACCTTGCTGTCGGGACCGTGCCTTCACAGTTGAGGGAGGTCTCCAATCTTCTCATCGTGGTTTCTTCTGCTGCCCTCGGGATAATCGGGGCGAAGATGCTTGATCTGACAGTCAAGAACACGCTACGTGCTTCGATGAACGTCATGCTCGCGACTTCGGTGGCTTATCTCTTCACTCAGATCAACATAACGTCGCTCCTGCATCTCACTCCTTGACGTCTTTGTCTGAAGCGCAGGGGAAGTTCCGACCGACGGCGTCTCGACCGAACACGAGGTTGCATCTTAAATATTCCTCTCACCTACATCGGCATGAAAACAGATAGGTTACTGAAAAGTTCAAGACGACGTGCACTCTCGCAAAGTCTGGATCTCTTCATCATCATCGCAGCAGTTCTCGCGGCAGGCGGCGTAACGACCGCCGCGGTGCTCGGAATAATCGGATCAGGGGCTTCAACATCAACTCTGCAGATAACACAATCAACATTGGTCGGGGGGAATCCCGCATCCCTGAGCCTCACGGTGAAGAACGTGGGGACACAAACACTGAACAACCCAACAGCAACGATAACAATCGGCGTGAACGGCGCAACGGGCGCCACGTGTACGGCTACGGGCTCAGTCACGTGGACACAACCCGCGAGCGGCAATGGTTCGTGCACCTCGACAACACCACTCACATGGACATCTCCTGTCACGCTGGCTCCCGGGGCTCAGGTTTCCTTCTCTGTCACTCTGACCGGCACAGCATCCATAACATCTGGCGGCACCTACACTGCGAGCATCCAGGTCGGCACCGACTCCCTCTCAGCTAAGCTGGTGGCGGAGTAACGGAGACTCACACGGAGTCTCCGCGCCCTCCCCCTTTATTGCCATGAAAGCGTTCCTTGGCATCAGGACTAGAAGACGGCGCGGAGTAAGCGAGTTGCTGGCTTCGATCATGATGATCGGTGTAACACTCGGCTTCGGTGGGTATGTTACGAACACCGCCATAAGCCAGTTCAATCTGGCTCAGAACGCTGACGCCTTTGCCGCGTCTTCGCAGGAGGCCTCTGTCGGGAAGCTTGTTTCGCTCATCTATTCAACGAGCACACCGAGTCAGAGTTGCCCCCTCTACGGGGGCTACAACGAAGGGAATGTTCTGATATTGACTTTCTACGACTACGGCACGACGACTTTCTCACCCGGGGAGGTCTTCGTAAACTTGACACTGTACGGCGGCAGCGGGTACGGTAAGATCGCGCCCAACGCGATGACCACCTTTACGCTAACCTTGCCAACTTGCGCTCATCCGTCTGGCCAGATCATACTTCTCGTCGATACATCTGGAGACGAGGTGCAATTTGAGACGTAGAAACCGGGTCGCCATCGCCGCGTACATAGAGAGCTTCACCCTGATTGCTTTGGTGATGGCCGGATCAGCCTACGTCTACTCGACGGCAACTCAATACGGGGTTTCTGCGCAGGGTCCAGGTCTTACCATATCGTCTAGTTCCCTCAGGCAGGGGCTCGATGTGGCCGTTGAGAAACTTGCGATTCTCAACACCGGGACGGTCCCCTTAACTTCGTTCACTCTAACCACCCAGGGTTCTCCCTCCTCGGGCGCTTTCTACCTCTCGCTCGTGAATCCCGAAAACCCTTCGTCAGCACCGTCGTCTACCTGCGGAATGGGGACTAACCCTGCCTCTGTCACCATCTGCTCAAGCCTTCTCCCGGGTCAGTCGCTGCTCGTGACTCTCACGATGACGGGCAACATTTTCGCCGTCGGCGGCATGTACCTCATCTCTGTAAGCGCCACTCCCATCGCGCAGGGGTTGCAGCAGGTCCCCGCGGTTCCGGGATAATGATTTCCGACCTGAATTGAGTGTTTCTGATTGAAACCAAAACGCAACGGGCGGAGAGCGGTCGCTTCTGTGATAGGCACCATCCTGTTCATCATAGTCTTCATGGCCGCGTTCGTCGCATTAGCCTACTTCTCGTCCCTTCAAGTCCAATCAACCGTGGCAGCGCAGCAGGCGCAGCAACTCGTAAACCAGCACGGAAAAGAATTGCTCACGTTGGCCCGCGGTTCAAACGGCCTTTCGGTGACGAATGGAGGAACCACCTCATCAAAGCTCGTAGCCGTCCTGCTCAAGTTTGCAAACGGCACCGTATACAACTTGGCGCAATCGTTCCTGTTGCCCTCCAGCGGGGCGGCTCAGGTTCAAGCCGTCATTCCCAACAGTCCTTGCGGAGGAGAGACGTGCCTCCAGCGGTATAACTCGATATTGGCGAATCCGACTCCGGGGAGCGCGGTTGGTATCGCGACCTCGCTCGGAAACACTTTCTGGTTTCCCTCGACAAACTCGGGCTCAGGTACGGTGCCGAACTCCTGTTCAACCACAGTAGTGAGTCTTACGATGCAGGTTTCTCCTGCGGGCTCGGGGGCCACCATCCCCGCCGGAGTGCAATCGGTCTGTAGCGGGCAGATGCTTCAGATTATCGCAACCCCCTCGTCAGGGTATGCCTTTTCATCGTGGTCAGGGTCAGGTTCAGGGTCGTATTCGGGCCCGAACAATCCCGCGACGTTGACCCTGACAGGTCAGATCAGCGAGACCGCCAATTTCGTGCCGGGTGTCAGTATCTCCAGCGTCGTACCTCTGAAAGATGGAATCGCCCAGGGATCAGGAGTCTCACGCAGTACTAGGATCACCATTTCAGGTCAACCTCAGAGCGTCGCTTTCTCTGCTCCCAGTCTCCCCGCAGGAGTGTCCGTCTTGTTCTCACCCGCAGCCGTTTCCAACTCCATGAGCAGTGCTACGACCACGATGAGTATCTCATATTCAGGCTCCAGTACGAATGCCATGTATTCGCTGCTTATCGTGGCTACCGGCGCCGATGGCCAAAGCGCCTCGACGACCTACTCAACAGTCATCACTCCCCCGAACGTACAGTCTATTGACACAACCGCCACGGTCAGGGATGGATACCCGAGGGAGCACAAAACGGCGCTTTGGGACAATACATACTATGGGTTCTTCTATTCGAGCACGGGCGCCGGTTCGGGGCAGCCTGCGGGTATCTATTACGAGATGACCTCGTACTCAGGAACAAGCTGGACGAGGATCGGGACGGGAGGGGTCGGCGGCCAACCCGCCTCATGCCCGTTCTGGGGATACAACTTCGACGTCTTTCAGTCCACGATCAATTGTTTTATGCGGCGAGCAGCAGCGGCAATTGGTATTTTACTATCGGGACTCTCAGAGGATCCGGAATATCTTGGCTCTGGGCCACGGGAACTTGTGGACAGGGTCTGAACGAGGTGACAAAATATCCGGCGCAGAACTACATCTCTATCGTTGGAGACCAGTCCGGTCATCTATGGGCGGCCATAGACGAATACAACAGCCCCAATTACTATCTGGAAGTGCAAGAAATCAGCCTCCAAGCGGCTTACGCCAGCTCCGCCACGGCCGCACCGTGGAACAGCGTCTACGTAAGTCCCGCACTCACCTACGATCCGATTCCTCAGCTCATTGCCCTTCCTAACGGCGACATCATTCTCGACTACATCTCGTCTAGCTCAGCGTGTAGCGGGGACTATTTTGTCTACACGACAAACCTTGGTCAGAGCTGGACAGTGCCCACTGGCCCCGTAAGTGCAGCTGGATCTCCGCTCTGTTATGCATCATCTTCAGGAACGTACGTGGGAGACACCGCTTTCTTCGGAGGGAGAAACTCCGCAGGGAACCTAGCTTGGTGGTCGTACAACTTCGACACGCTGGCTCTTTCATCAGCGTCTTCGGCAGTAGCAACAGGAATAGACTCTGGGGCGATGAGCTCCATCGGCGGAAACTTGGTGATGGCTTACGACAAGTTTGCATCTGGGAGCGGGGAGCAACTCTCGATAGCCTATAGCTATGACGCGGGCAACACCTGGTTTTTCACGACCACTCCATTCTACTTCAAACTTCAGGTGACTCTTCCGTTGGTGTCTTCGTCGTTCCAGATTGCCGCCATAGGCTCCACCTATAGCACTTCATACTACGACGCCGCCTTCTTCACTCTGTAGAACGGCCCAGGCCCGGGTTCCGGGGATTATTGCTCAATCGGCCAACATCCTTCGGTCCGGAGGAATGGTTCGGCTGAGGCTACTCTTTCTTTTCGAGCTTGAGCGAGACAGAATTTATGCAATACCTGAGTCCGGTCGGGTCGGGACCGTCTTCGAAGACGTGGCCCAAATGCGAACCGCAGCTGCCGCAGTTTACCTCGACTCTTCCCATGCCATGGCTGAAGTCCTTTTCTTCTCGGACTTTTTCCTTTGCGAAGGGTTCCCAGAAGCTCGGCCACCCTGTTCCCGAATCGAACTTTGTATCCGACGAGAATAGGGGGCTGCCACAAACGACGCATTTGTACACGCCTTTCTCCTTCGAGTGCCAGTATTCGCCGGAGAAGGCCGCCTCGGTTCCCTTGTTGACACAGACTTCGAATTGTTCCGGTGTCAGACGACTCTTCAGTTTCGCTTTGTCTTGAGCTAACACAGTTGAAAAACTCTTCATCTTGAGTATAAACTTTGGGTTGCTTGACCGCTCACGGCTTAAATAAGGACATGCCAGTTCAATTTTTCGCATGATTCTAGATTCGCCCGTGAGTGAAATAGCCCGGGAAATCGCGACGGTCGAAGCCTCCGCCACTGTGCTCGAGGCCGCGAAGACAATGGTTGAGCGCGGGAGGGGAAGCCTGGTGGTGACAAGGGACAGCAAGCCAATTGGGATAGTGACCGAAAGGGACCTCTTGAGGAAGGTGGTCGCAGGAAATCGTGACCCAAAGTCCACACTCGTGGGGGACGTAATGACATCTCCGCCCATCACGATTGACCACACGAAGTCGGTGCGGGAGGCTTTGGACCTGATGAACAGGAAGAAGGTGAGGAGGATGCTCGTCACGAAAGACGGCGCCATAGTGGGCGTCTTCACTCCGAGGGACGTCCTAGCTCTGAACAGACTTTGTCTTTATTGTGGCAAGCAGATCAAGTCGGCCCTGGAATTCGGGGACGAAGCCGAGCCATACATCGAATGTGAATGCGGCGCGAGGTACCACAAAGACTGCGCCCAGACCGTCGTCCATTGCGTAGACTGCTCGCGGACGCTCGTAACGCACGTCGAGTATCCAGAGCCGTCCGAGACCACTGGCGGTTGAGCGGAATCCCTCTACGTTCGGGGCTCTGCGACGCCGAAGTCAACCACAAAGTCAGAATTCCAACCGAAATCCTCGGAACGCAGCTTCGAACGTTCTTCAAAGGCCAGTTCCTTCCACCAAGGGAGCGGCTTCACCTTACCGTTTGTCGCCACCTCGTACACCAAGACGAGATCCCAATGCTTATTCCCGGGAAACCAGTCACTGGGTGATGTGTAGGACCGAACTCGGGGTCCACTCGCTTTGTAAGAAGGCATATGCAGCTGATCCCGCATTATTCGTTTGAGCGCATCCGCCGGGTCTTCTCCCTCCAAAAGGTACGTCGACGGCAGGCGCTTCTCACGGTACGCCTCCTCCAGCTCCTCGCTCGAATAGGCCATCCAGCTGAACAGCCACTTTTCCCTCCAATTGTGGTGAGGTTCTGGGGTGCCCACTAGGAACTTTGTTCCGCGCTTCACAATGGCGAAGACGCTGATGCACATCCCCGCTGGAGGCGGGTCGAGGTATCTCCCGCGCGGCCCGTAGCGGGCGTGCCTGAGCATGATCGAACTCTGGGAGGATGCATTGGTTATAAAAGGCCACTAACTTGTTTGAACGAGTTGGATCAGTTTCCTGGGTGGGCGGAAAAGTTTTACGATCTCTACTTCGGTCCATACCTCCCCAACACAGAAGCGGCCCAAGCCAGGGTGGAGCAAGGCCTCCCCCGCCTCCTGAAGCATCTACCCAAGAAGGGTTCCAGGGTTCTTGACCTTTGTTGTGGGGCTGGGGTCTATCTATTCGATGTCGAGAAAGCAGGATTCGCAATGACAGGGGTAGACATTCAGGCCAAAATGATTGGAGCCGCCCAACGCCGAGCGGCGAAGATCGGGTCTCGTGCAAGGATTGCGGTGGGGGACGCTATGGATTTGAAATTCGGCGACGCCTCCTTCGACGCGGTCCTTTTCTTGGGTGCCGCCACCGGACACTTCAGCGTTCAGCATCTCAGGCGAGTGATGTCCGAGGCTTACAGAGTACTCAAACCGGGAGGAGTCTTGGTAGCGGAGATAAACGATCACGTCGCCCTATTCCTATCAGGGATGTATCAGCGGATTCTGTACGAGCCCTCGGGCGAAAAGGACGTATTCTCTCTTCACACAAACTATGACGGAGAGAAAGGCACCTTCAACCGACTGTTCGTCGACCTTGACAAGAACCGAAGGTTCAAGGGTTCATTCCAGATTTGGGCCCCGTGGATTTTCAACCACATCATGGATGAAGTCGGGTTTGAATTCAAAGCCTCGGAAGCCGGGGCGTTCGGGAATTTCTCCAGATTCTTGATTCATCGGAAACTTTCAAAGCGTACCAGAAAATAACACCGGTTCGAGCGCTCCATGAAACGGCAAGGTCATGGGCTAACTTAATACGTGTCAGTTTCCATTCATTGGTATGCCGCAGGCCTGGAAAGCCGATCCCCCCAAGACGGACGACGGGTACTTCGAGCGGATGAGTAGAGCCATCTTCCAAGCCGGGCTCAATTGGCGGATGATTGAGAACAAATGGCCAAATTTTCGAAAGGCGTTCGCAGATTTCTCCGTCGAGAAAGTATCGAAGTTCGGGGACAAGGAGGTAAGAAGACTCATGAAGGATACCGGAATCGTCAGAAACGAGAAGAAGATCAAGTCAAGCATCACGAACGCGCAGGAGTACGAGAAAATCAAGAAAGAGTTCGGCACATTCTCCAAGTACGTAGACGGCTTCAGGGGTGATGAGGAGAAACTGATTGCAGACCTTAGGTCGAGGTTTCGATTTCTAGGCGAATCGTCCGCCAGAACTTTCCTCTACATGGTGGGGTTCGACCTCAGGCCTACCAAGGAAGAGATGGCGTGGCATTCGGCCAACAAACGAAAAGCCCCGAAGCGTTCTAAAAGTTAAACTTTTTGCGCAAGCGAGCGGCTGCCTTCTTCAATGTTTGCTCCTTCTTGGAGAACGTGAATCTAACCTTCGATAATACGGGGTCGTGCTGTGAGTAGAAGCTGGAGCCAGGGACAACGGCGACCCCGGCTTCTTTGACAAGGTCTTGCGCGAATCTGGTGTCATCCTGAGGGCTCAGTTCAGAAAAGTCAGCTAGGATGTAATACGCTCCCTCCGGCGTCACGCAGCGGAACCCGACTTCCGAGAGAGCTCTAAGTGTAAAGTCTCGTTTCTTCTGGTAATTCCCTGCTAGCTTCGTGTAATACGAGTCGGGCATCTTCATTGCTTCCACGGCCGCCCGTTGCAACGGCGCCGGCGCACAAACCGTGGTGAAGTCGTGGACCTTCCTTATCGCATCCGTCATCTCTTTCGCGGCAATCGCGTATCCGATCCGCCAGCCGGTTACGCTGAACGTCTTCGAGAGCCCGGAGATCGTTACCGTCCTGTCCGCCATGCCACCGATCGTTGCGAGGCTCACATGTTTCAGCCCGTCGTACACGATGTACTCGTAGATCTCATCAGTGATCCCGATGGCGTCGTAGTCTTCGCACAGATCAGCGACCACGCTGAGCTCTTGCTTGGTGAAGACCTTCCCGGCGGGGTTGTTGGGGGTGTTGATCACTATCGCCTTGGTATGGCTGTTGAAGCAAGCCTTGAGCTCTTCTTCGTCAAATCCGAATACTTCCCCCTTGAGCCTGACGTGCTTCGGCGTAGCTCCGGAGATCAGAGTTGCTGGAACATAGTTCTCGTAGAACGGTTCTGGGATTATCACCTCGTCACCAGGGTCTGTGAGGGCGACGATGGATCCGGTCATAGCCTCCGTGGAACCGCAGGTCACAGTTACGTCGGTCTGGGGGTTCGCTTCAATCCCGTTGAATTCCCCCGCTTTCTTGGCTATCCCTTCCCTCAGGGCAACCGATCCCCACGTGATTTCGTATTGATTGTAATCGTCCTGTATGGCCTCGACCGCAGAGTTCTTGATCCGCGCCGGTGCAGCGAAATCCGGCATCCCCTGGGCGAGGTTTATCGCCTCATACTGGTTTGCGAGCCTCGTCATCTGTCTGATCACGGATTCTACGAAGAAATCGATTTTCTTTGAGACCCGCCTCCTTCCGAGGTCAGCCTTCAACTTGACTTCGCCGAACCGGCTCCGTATTAAAAGGGTCGAGCGCCCGCCCAAGAGTCTTATCCTCCAGCTGCTTCGCGGAGGACCATGACCGCCAATACGGACCCCTACGAACGAGTTCTGCGAAGCTTCAAGAGGGAAAGACTCCTCATGGAATCAGATCCGCTCCTGCCGAGCGTCGTTGGAATCGTCATCGGTGGAAGGATACGAGGGTCCTGGTGGGGGCACCCAAAGGGGAAGGAGATCTGGAGGGTTCTGAAAAGATTCTCCGCTCGCTCGGATGTACTTGCGACGCGGCTCGTATCAGGCAAGGTGACCTTTGTTCATCGCACCCTGTGGCCTGAACTGCTCTCGGTGTGCCGCTCTGGCGAAGACTGGCAGGAGGCCTCGCTTTCAAGAGGAGCGAAAAGGTTGCTCGCCGAAGTCAAGAAGAAGGGGGAGGTTCGGACAGACAAGACGGTCTCATTCGGTTCCACCCAGCAACCGGTCGGCGACTCGACGCGAGAACTCGAGCGTAGGCTATTGGTGTACAGCGAGGAGATACACACTGAGAAGGGTACCCACGCCAAGCTCCTCCTCCCCTGGGGCGCTTGGGCGAGACGGAACGGTTACGTTGCGAAAACCGTCGAGGTGCAAGCCGCCAAAGCCACGCTCGAGCGAACAGTATCGAGATTGAACGAACGCTACGGGGCGAAAGGGCGGCTGCCGTGGATTAATTGAGCAATGTTTCCTCGTAGCTCAGCGCCTCTTCAACGCGGCCAACAACTCGCCCAGGACCTTCTTCGCGTCCCCGAAGACCATCATCGTGTTCGGCAGATAGAACAATTCGTTGTCGACGCCAGAAAATCCCGGATTCATCGACCGCTTGACGAAGACCACGGTTTTGGCCTTGTCCACGTCGAGGATAGGCATCCCATAGAGCGGAGAGTCTGGTTTCGTCCTGGCGGCTGGATTCGTCACGTCGTTTGCGCCGACCACTATGGCTACATCCGTCTCGGGAAATAGCGGGTTAATCCGGTCCATCTCCAAGAGCTGGTCGTAGGGAACTTGGGCCTCGGCGAGGAGGACGTTCATGTGTCCTGGCATGCGCCCCGCGACAGGGTGGATTGCGTACTTCACATCTATGTCAGATTTTTCCAGTACGTCGGCGAGCTCTTTGACCACGTGTTGGGCCTGGGCAACCGCCATCCCATACCCGGGAACAATGATTACCGACTTCGCTCCCTCGAGCACCGTCGCCACATCGTCGACGGTGTAAGCCTGTACCGTCCGCCCGGTCTGCGCGCTCCCGGGTGAGCCGGCCGAGACCACAGCTCCCACTCCACCAAACAGCACGTTCACGAAAGAACGATTCATTGCTTGGCTCATTATCACGGCGAGGATGAAGCCGGATGAACCGTCGAGCGCCCCAGCCACGATCAGGACCCTGTTGTTGAGTACGAACCCGAGAGCCGCGGCCGAGATACCCGCGTAGGAGTTCAGGATGGCGATGACGGTCGGCATATCCGCACCTCCTATGGCCATCACCAGTACGAAGCCGAAGAGGAGCGCAAACCCCGCCATTATGGGAAGAACGAACCCCTGCCCTGGGTCGATTACCAAGAAGATGCCGAGGACGATCGCAACTCCCAACACCGAGAGATTCACAAAATTCCGACCTCGATAGACAAAGGGCCTACCCGGAATGAGACCTTGCAGCTTCGCGAAAGCGATGCAACTCCCCGTGAAGGTGAGGTATCCGAGAATCATCTCGGCGGACAGGACCGACACAGCAAAAATGTCAATTGCCGGCGCTCTCTGGTAGAACTCTGCTGTCCCAACAAGGGCGACCGCTAGGGATCCAAAGGCGTGAGATGCGGCCGTCCTTTGGGGTACTCCGGTCATCCGTACCTTCAAGCCTATGGGTAGACCGATTATTGTGCCGACGACTACCCCAGCGATCAGAAGGTCGGTCCTCTGGACCTGATAGGCGATGAGCGTGCCGATAATAGCGAGGACCATTCCCAGCGCCGCTGCCCAGTTCCCGCGCCGGGCGGATTTCACTTCGCCCATCCACCTCAGGGAGAGGGCGAATAGCACGATCGCGATGATGTAGAGATATTGGGGAAGGTCGCTCATTTCTTCGGCCTGTCCCGCTTGAACATCCTCAGGATTCTATCCGTGATAACAAACCCGCTCACGATGTTCGTGGCCGCCAGACCGACCGCGATAGTCACGAGGAACAGTATCAAATCGTTCTTTGGGTCCACCATGACAATCAGGGCTGCCACGAAGGAGACCGACGAGATGGCGTTCGTGAGCGACATGAGCGGGGTGTGCAGAAGACGGGAAACATGGCGGACAAGCTCGAGTCCCAGGAAGGTGGCCATTAGGAAGATGAGCAGATTGACAGCCAGGTCGGTCTGGACGGCGTCGGCCATCAGCTTCCTCTTCCCTGAAGAGCGGCTAGTACAGATTGGTTGACGATTTCGCCCTTGTCTGTCACCAGAGTCCCGCGAACAAGTTCGTCGTTAAGATCGACCTTCAGACTCCCGTCCTTCAGCATGGTCGAAAGGAACGCTGATATGTTCCTGGAATAGAACTGGCTAGCTTGTGGCGCCACGGTCGACGGTAGGTTCAGGGGTCCGTGGATGGTCACGCCATGCTTGACGACTACCTTTCCCGCCTCTGTCAACGCGCAGTTTCCCCCCTGCTCAGCCGCCAGGTCCACTATTACCGACCCACGCCTCATCCCCTCGACGGCCTCTTCAGAGATGAGAACCGGAGCGCGTCCACCCGGCACTAGCGCCGTCGTGATGATGACGTCGGATTCGTGCGCGCGATCCGCGAGGAACTTTTGCTGTTTCTGGTAGAATTCTTCCGATTGGGCTTTTGCGTACCCACTTTTGTCTTGCGCGTCCTCCGCTTCTACGGGGATCTCGACGAACTTTGCCCCGAGGCTGGCCACCTGTTCCTTCGCCGCGGGTCGTACATCGTACGCGCTCACGAGGGCGCCGAGTCTTCGTGCGACCGCGATTGCCTGTAATCCGGCAACCCCAGCCCCGATGACGAGAACCCGCGCTGGAGCGACCGTACCCGCGGCCGTCATGAGCAACGGGAAGAGTCTGGGCAAAGATCCGGCCGCGATGATGACCGCTTTGTATCCGGCTATGGTGGATTGGGACGATAGGGCGTCCATCGACTGAGCGCGGCTGATGCGCGGCATCAGGTCCATGGCGAAGGACGTCACGTGGTGCTCGGCGAGCTTCCTGACCGTCTCAAGATTCGAAAGCGGATAGAGGAACGAGATCAGGTGTGAGGCGTCTCTGAACAAATCCACTTCAGCCGGCGTGGGAGGTTGCACCTTGAGGATGACATCGGCCCGTTGATGGAGTTCCTTTGGATCGTCCACGACCGACGCGCCCATTTCGGCATAATCGGAATCCTCGAACCCCGAGGCCTCGCCCGCCCCCCGCTGGACCAGTATCGAAATCCCCTTCAGCTTTGCGAGAGTTTCCGGGACTAGGGCCACCCTTCTTTCTCCGAGGGCGGTCTCCTTTGGCACTCCCGCGATCAACACGCAACCCCCACAGATATCAGGTAAAAAGAGAGTGAGGTTCGACTCGCTCGGTTTCCGAGGGGCGTGAAGAAGGCCGGCTTGATTCTCTAGTGGGATTAGGTAGCATAAGCTAAATACACGCACGGGCCCGCAAAACGTATGGATAAAGAACAGCGCGACATTTGCCCTTCACACCAGGTTCGCCTGCAGAGGGACATCATATCTGGGCGTTTGAAGTGCCCAATGTGTACCCAGACCAAGAACGAAGAAATGCTCCGCGCGAGGGCCAGAGCAGTCTAAGACGGGCTAGTCCCCTGATTCGGTTCCCGCCGTTTTCGTTTCGAAATAAGAAAAAAAGAGAGACCGAGCGGATTCTAGTCTTCAGAGGACTCTGCTGCTGCCCCCAGAGATACCAGATACTCGGTCGTGCCGTTCTTGAAGTCGAGGGCTGCTTTGCCGGTTGGGGTGGTAGTCGAGGGTCCGTTGATTCCGAGACGGATTAGGAATTGACCTCCTGAGGTCGTTCCCGTTCCAGTCGCCGAATTGCCGTCCGATCCGAGCACGAGCGTGCCACCTGTGACTGTGTAGGATGTACTTCCTATTGAAAAGGTTCCGGAGGTTATTGACAGCGTGAAGCCTTGTTGGAAGACTCCGGTCACCGTCAGGGTGAATGAACCTGTTGCGGTCCCTTTGATTGTCTTGTCAGCTGCGTTGACGTAGCTTCCCGTCATCGTGGGCAGAGTAATCGTCTGCCCTACGGTGAGGCTTAGTGGCTGAGGCTCATCTTCCGGACCTTCGTCTGACTTGGCCGAACTTGTGCCCTGCTGTTCGTGATTTGCTCCATTGTCGGATTCGCTGTCCTGGTGCTGTGTCGTCGTCGCCGTTGTCGTTGCTGTATTAGTTGCTGTATTAGTCTCTGACCCTTCGTCGGAAGTCGAGGATGAGGTACTTGTTGTCCCAGTGTGAGTTGTTGTAGAGGCTTGGGCGAACGCGATTGTCGCGATTCCCGTTACAAGGAGCGACATTATCGCCATTGAAGCGATTGTGCTTTTCTTCATACTTATGGTTACTCTGTTCCCGTTAAGAATCAGCTCTTTTGGACAGGTGACCTGCCCTCGTTCAGCTCAGTTGAACGGTAAACCTCCCGTCTTTTTGTAAATAAATGCGAGAGAGAGTGAAATTATCGCAAATTCGCCTGATGTCCGCACGGGATTTTTCCCAAAGACAGGGCCCTTCTTCGTGAAATACTCTGCTCAAAGCGCAATTCCAAAGCCGCTAACGAAAGCCTCTGCTTTCCGAATCTCGATAAGAAACTGTACCCCACTGGGCGTCATCACGTAATACCTGCTGTCACCATCGAGTTTGACCGCGATCAGCCCCTTTCCTACCAATTCGTCCAAGTATTTCGTGAGCCTATCGTGAGAGAGGTTCGCCTTGTACAGGATGTGTGTGGGTTTCGCGTTCCCAAGTTCTCTCACTGACTCCAAGATGTCAATGTAAATCCCGAGAGTACTGCGCTGTTTCTCAGGTTGGACCAATTCTGCCGCTCCTAACAAGGAACCAGAGCAGTGAAAGGAACCCCACGAACTGAATTGCTGTCCCTTCGTAGAAGGGACTTGGTGCCAGAGCGACCACGGCATCCAGCATGAAAACGTGACCCAGAAGGATAAGCCCGAAGCCGAGGAGGACGAGAAGAGGGGACCTGTTCTTGCTTCGTGCGTAGATCAGGATTCCCTGAAAAACGACGAAGGCGAGGAGGACGACCGTGGCGAGGTAGAAGAAGACGGTCGCATCGTAGTAGGTAGTGAGCGGGCGTGCAGCCGCCGCGAGGAGAAGTACCGCGGACGATTGGACGAGCGAACTCTTTTGCTTACCGAACGCACCTGTGGTGTACCCCCAAGCAAAGGTCAGGTAGGCAGCGATCTGCATTACCAGGAACAAGACTCCTTCGTCGGCCTGCAGAATTCTTGGAGCGATGAAAGCCTCGACGATGGTCTGCCCGGCTATGACTGAGGTTAACGCCTCCGTCGACAGGCTGATTCCCAACAGCATGAAGCCGATGCTTATCGCCCTGAGAACGTTGCTGTCCACCAGCCTGTTGAACCTGAACGCGTAGTAGCTGATTATCAAAGCCACGATTGCACTGAGAACGTTGAGAAGGAAGAGGATGAGAAGGGGAGGAGAAAGCATTATTCAGGTTTCGCGACGATTTTCTCGTTTTAACCTTTTGGACGAACCGTCTGGACGTTGCGTCCATACGGAACCTTCCGCCCCAATAAATACGCGCGGCTCCATAAATCCCCTGACGAAAAATGAAAACGACAAGCGTTGCAATCGGCGGGGTCGCCGGCGTTCTGGCGGTCCTCGCTATGCTAGTAGCGTATCCAGCAATTGCGGCAACTCAAGTGCCATCACTCCAACTCGCGAACCGACAAACCACTAACCTCAACTCAGCGGTCACCTTCACGGCCGGTCAGACCATAACCCTGACCAGTTCTGCGGGAGGATACCGCGTGATCGGAGATCCAGCACAGAACGGTACCGCCTCGGGGACACTAACCCTCAAGGTCGATGGCGTTCTCAAGGGTGGCTACGTTGTCACAGTGTCCGGCGGGTCATTAACCATCGGAACCAACATCTTCACCGTCACCGGTGGGTCAGCTGAAATCGGTCACTACGGAAGGTTCATGGTAGGACAGGGAACTGCGAGCAACAGCGCACTCTTCCTCTTCCAAGAGAGAAGCCTCGGGAAGTTCGGGATCACCTCATACGGTGTCCTGACTCTCGACTTTAGCAACGGAGCGACAGAATACGGTGTCCGTCTCCTTGTCACCGCCGCGACAGCATAAGACCGGCGTGGATCGGGGTCCACGCCTCCCCCTCGTTTTTTGGACCCTGATGTCAGAGCTGGCCTGCCGCGTCAATCCCGGCATCTGGTTCATCGCATACGCCGAAGTCTTTCTCGAAACGGTTAGGGGGAACTCGAGGGTGCCGCCATGACGTACCAACAGAATTGATTTTTGTAACCTGGAAGAGTCCTTTCCCTTCGACGTTCAATCAGTAGCTCTCCGATCCTAGGAAGTTTATCCTCCAGTCCGTGTCGTCCAACCTTATTTACGACACGGGAGATTTAGTCGGGGATGGCCGAGGCCGGGTGAACGGGTGAGCTCGTACCGCTTCTACCGCCCTTACGGGAGAGCCCTCTACGCGGTCTTCGCAATCATCCTCGGGCTGCTCATTTTCTTCGTGTTCATCGGTCTCTCTGAGGCAGCCTTCGAACGGATCGGCCTTACCAAGTACCAAGCGGTTGCGATTCTCCTCGCGACACTCCTGGGCAGTTACATCAACATCCCGCTGAGGAGGATCGCGCGCGAACAGAGCGCGGTGGAACTCGACGAAGTGCGCGTATTCTGGGTGACCTACCAGGTCCCCCGGTATGTCACCAAGGAGGTCTCAACCGTAGTAGCGGCGAATCTCGGCGGGGCGATTATTCCCTCGGCGGTGTGCCTTTACCTGTTAGGTTCCCACCTCGACCTGCTCGCGGAAGCGGTCTTTGCGACTGTCATTACGGCCACCGTCGTTCACATGTTCGCGAGGAAGGTCTATGGCGTCGGAATCGTCGCGCCAGCCCTCGTCCCCCCAATCGTAGCGGCGCTGGTAGCCTACCTTGTTTCGCCAGGGTCTCCTGCAGTTGTCGCTTATGTGGCAGGAACGCTCGGTACCCTCATCGGCGCCGACCTGACAAATCTCCTGGGGATAGAGAATCTCGGGTCTCCGATCGCGAGCATCGGGGGCGCGGGGAAGTTTGACGGCATCTTTCTTTCCGGCATAATCGCGGTGCTCCTTGTCTAATCCTTCTGGGGTACGTTAATCTCCGCGAAAAGGTCTTTTCTGAATCTCTCGAAGTCCACCTTAGTGGCTATCAGTTGTCCATTCTTCGCTGTTCTAGCCTTCGCGTTGGTGTGCCCGCGTAGCGCTCCCGTAGTACCGACCTCCACACGAGCACGAACGGTTCTGAACGCCGAACTGTCGTACGCGTAATACAGCGCGAGAGGGTCGTGCGCTTCAAATCTACCGTAAGTTCTCAGATCGTATCCGATCAGGGATCTAGCAAGGGACGCCTTTCTCCCGTTCCGAAATCTGCCGACGTCTCTCTCGTAGAGCATATTCTGAGGGTCTGCGGTGACATCTAGGCCCACGCACACCGCCCCCGCGAAGCCTTCGAAGACGATCTTCGCTGCCTCCGGGTCGCAGTACACGTTGAACTCGGCGTTCTCCGTGATGTTACCGGTCCCAAACCGGGTCTTGCCGTAGGCACCCCCCATCACTACTAGTTTCGAGAGTAGTGTTGGCAGCTTAGGCTCAAGGAGAAGCGCAATCGCAACATTGGTCAGCGGTCCCGTCGCGACGAGAGTGACCGCCTCCGGATCCTTCCTTGCTGCCTGAACAATCGCCTCTGGGCCGGAAACCTTTCTGAGGGATGACCGCGAGCGGGGAAGTCGTGTATCGCCCAGACCCTTCTCGCCATGGAAGGGTACCCCACCGTCCGGTCTCTGAGTTTCTCTTGCCGGGACGACCCTCTTCTCTCCCGGGAGCCAGTATGCAATCTCATGAGGCCTCACGAGCGGCTTGGAGGCCCCCTTGAACACGGTAGTCTCCATTCGTAGAAAATCTACGAGTCTGCGCGCGTTTTCCGTGGTATCCTCGATTGGGGCGTTACCTGCTACCGTGCTGATTCCCAGTACACTGAATTTTCTTGAAGCGCTCGCGAAGATGATCGCGATTGCGTCGTCCACGCCTGGGTCCATATCTAAGAAGAGCATGCGGAGACTCATTCGCTCGTCCTATGCTTTCCGATTCGGATTATTTACGGGAATTTCAGGGATTCTTGTCGGGCAATTACGCTTGCAGCAGCTCGATCCAGATTCCATCGAGGTCTTTCACGTAGACTTCCGTGCCCTCTGCCTGCTTCGGCGCAACAGCGCTGGTCGCACCCAGCTTCAAGAGTTCCCGATACGCCCTCTTGACGTCTTTCACGACGAAGGCCAGATGATCAAGCTCCTCTCCGGGGGAGTACTCGGTATAGAATCGGGAACCCGCAGGATACCAATTGAGCTCGAGCACCTGCTTTGACTTGGGATCGCGGAGTTGCACGTATTTCCCGCCGTGAGGCATCGTGCCTTTGCCGACTGATTCCAGCCCCAGCGCGCGGTAGAACTTCAGAGCTCGAGGTAGATTCCTTACTCTGATCCCCGTGTAATAGAATCTGAATTTCATCCTCTTACGCTACTCTCCTCATCATCATAATGTTTCTCTCTATTTTTCTCCTTATCTCTCGATGCTCCCGCAAGACCTGTCCTATCTCCGACAACCGAGTTGGGGGAATCTGCACGCCACCCACGGTGATGCTCCGCATTTCAGAGCTCCCCGTGGTCAGACCAGCTGCCCGAGCCATCGCAATTACCCCATATTTCAGCTCCTTACCATGCTCCTCCCTGTTGGAGCAGATTTCAGAGCTCGCCTGGCCGCTCATCGGATGGCACGCTCTTCTTGGACTAGCTCCTTTCCGGCTGGACTAAGTTCCAGGTCGAAATCCGCTCCCCAAGGATAGGACAACACAACAAGGCGAAGGTATCCAGCCTCCATCAGTTTCTTCACCCTCACGACCTCTTGACCTACGCTTTCAGAGACGGCGTCTTCTAGACTCGTATGGACCCTCGACCCCAACAAACTGAGAAGATCCCTGTCAAACTGGTCAATGGGCTCAAGCACGTTGAGGCCGTTCACCGAATTCTGTTGCATTGTCTAACCACCTATGTACCCTATGCAGGTTAGGTATTTAACTCTAACTGGCAAAAGTAGTTTCGATGGTTAGGTTTATTAAGCGAGCGACCTCTGCAGAGACTCCATGAGCAAGAGCGAATTCGGCTTCGAAGACAACCCGGCTAAACCTCTCTGCCTGGAATTTGCTAATACCGTAAGCTGGCATTCGAGCGACACTCCGAAAGAGAAATTGACGGAGTATTCAGAATTGGTCTCGTGGGGAATTCGGGTAGGACTCATCGGCGATTCAGAGGGAGCCGCCCTTTTCCAAGAGTCACGAAGGGATCTAAGTAGAGCGGCCCGCGTGCACCGGCGGGCTATCGCTCTCCGAGAAGCAATCTACAGAATCTTCAGGGACGTTTCGGATGGTCGACGCCCGAGCTCCACGGACATTGACATCCTCAACGAGGCCGTCTCAGAGGCGTACGGGGTTCTTCGGATTGTCGGGAATGAATCTGGTTTTACCTGGACGATGGCCGGGGAAAAAGGCCTTGACGTGTTGCTGTGGCCCGTCGCCAAATCGGCGGCCGACCTGCTGACGCGGGGGGAGCTCGGTAGAGTACGTCGCTGCGCGAACGACGTAGAAGGATGCGGGTGGCTCTTCATCGACACGACAAAGAATGGTAACCGTCGCTGGTGCGATATGAGTGACTGCGGGAACAGGGCAAAAGCCCGCCGATACTATCAGCGCGTGAAGGAAACCAGGCATACCGAAGGTACGAACTGAGGGTCACGGCTCCGGGACGATGTTTGTCGCCCGAAATTCTCCACTCGAGTTCGTCCAAGTGAGCCGGAAGCTCGTCATGGACCCAGTCAAATGTTCCCCGGAACCCGCGAACGGTCTTCGAGCTCGTTCATCATCTGGTCAAACTGCTCCTTCGTGATTTCACCCCTCGCGTAACGCTCGCGGAGGATCCTCGCGGTCCTGTCATACTCCCGCCAACGCCATCTGTACCCCCACCCCCAAGCTCCTCGCGGCCGGAGAAGTGTTCTGGTCAAGCCAAAAAACACGAAGATAATTATCACAGGTACGAGGAACGACCAGTATCCCGTATCTTGGGCAAGGGGCGCCGTCGGCCGAGCGTACCTTGGTACAAGAACTAGAAGAGCCGCAAGGAAGACCAGCAGTACCCCCGCAACGATCCAAATCCAGAACACCCGTGATCTTGTCCCCGATGGCTGCATGCCAGGTGTCGAGCTCCAGACAAGCTATTTTTGGTTTGGCTCCAACCGCACGAGACCCTTGGCAGAAACGCAACTCGTTTATATCAGAAAGCACCCGTGGCATAATTAGATTGAACGAGATCGTTACTCTGGGAGGCGGCTGCTTCTGGTGCACCGAAGCTGTCTTCCAAGAGCTCAGGGGGGTTCAGAGCGTCGAGCCCGGCTATTCTGGCGGGACCGTCCCAAACCCTTCTTACGAGCAAGTTTGCACAGGCAGGACCGGGCACGCCGAAGTTGCCCAAGTCACGTTCGATCCAAGCACAATTTCCCTGAAGGAGCTTTTGCAGGTTTTCTTCACGGTCCACGACCCGACCACGCTGAACCGCCAGGGTGGCGACGTCGGGACGCAATACAGGTCGGTGATTTTCTATAGGAACGACGAACAGAAACGGACCGCCGAACAAGTGATTGAAGATGTCAATACGTCAAAGATCTGGGGGAAGCCAATTGTAACGCAGCTCATACCTTTCGGGATCTTCTACAAAGCAGAAGACTACCACAAGGACTACTTCCAGAGGAATCCTAACCAGGGGTACTGTCAGGTAGTAATAGCCCCTAAAGTCGCGAAGTTCCGGAAGCACTATTTTGAGATGCTAAAGGCCCAGCAGCCGACGCAGGTCGGTGCTTAAGAGCCCACTTCGATTCTATTTCTACCTTGAGCCTTCCTCCCAACTTGAGGTTCGTGGCGGTCGACGAGCCTGGCGCGAGGAGCAAGTGCAATAACTGCGCCCATCTGAGGTACTACAGGGCGGGCAGATTTACATGTGCCAAATATCTGGCCTTCATACTCTCTTCGATGGTCTGCGACGACTGGGAGAGGGAAACGAATTTCGGGCTCAGGAGTCACGAAGTCACCGAGGAGGAATCTCGAAGGCTGGAGGCCGGCGTCATCGACCTCCAAGGGTATGGGCAGGTCGGTACGTCGCCTTCCGAACCCAGAAACCAGGATACACCTTCGGAAGCCCAAAGCGATCCACCCGAATTTCCGTCGTGAAATTCTTGCTCGTGTAGCGATACCTCCTTCTTCCCAAATTAGCGTACTCCTGCTCGAGAGGCTGGATTTCAAGGCCGGGAAATCTCACCCACGCCGCGACGACTTTCACCGTCTGGCCGACCTTCGGGCGGAGCCGATTGATCGGCAGCATGTTCGTGCAGGGAGTGATCTGAAGGTCGACGTCGACGCACTTCGCCAGGGAGGCAAGCTTCTTGCCGCGATTCCACCACCTTCCTCCCTCGTCAACCATGATTTCCAACGATTTGCGGGACCCTCCTCTCTCCAGCTCAACGGCTACCCTTCGGGTTTTCCAGGCGTCGTCGAGGATAAGGGAGTACGTCACAATGTAGGGAACCTTCCCATAGATAGCCACCGCGGAACCCTTCAGCATCCACCCCCTCCGATCCCGCCAGAGGGCGCACCGCTCCAGACCAGGCCAGCTGAGCGTACTCCAGACTACCTCTTCCTCGAGCCTCAACGCTATGGCTACGCCGAGGGAGTCTAATTCTGTTCATGTTGTCTCCCCGGACAACGCAAAAATACTTAGTCGTGGTCTTGGACGAAACCTTGCGGACAAGGCCCACAATCCTCCTCGACGAGCCGATACTGGGGATGGACGTGTTCCTCAAGGATCTCGGTTGGAAAATCGTCACGGTGCGAGAGTCGATCGGATCCGGAAAATCCGACGATGAGATTGTGGAACTGGCAAGAAAGAACAATTACTTTGTGGTGACGACTGACCGAAAGCTGGCTAAGCGTTGCCGGCTGCTCAACATCGGTGTCGTCGAGGTGGGGGTCGAAACTTTCGCCCGAGCAGTGCACGAGACTCTTTCTAAGGAATTTTCCACTTCTGGGTGAGAATCCGCGTTGCAAAGCCTCAGTTCATCTAGAGCCAGCCCTGAAACACATTTATCGGCTGACCAACTCTGCTTGAAATCACTTGAAGACACGGGCCATATTCTTCGACCTCGGTGGCACGCTCCTGAAGATGCGTCGCGATACCATAATGAAAACCGTTCTCGGGTGGGAGGGTCACAACGTAGCGGAGTCCCAAGTCCACGACGCCTACTTCAAGATAGAGCCAGAATGGGTAAAGCAATACGGTTTAAGGATTCACAACGAAAAGGAGACAAAACGAGCCTACGCCAAACTTGACTACATGGTTCTAAACGAGATGTCGATACCTGGGGACACCGAAGAGCTGACGCGCCTCGCCGAGCTCATCCGAGACAGTTGGCCTAAGCTCGAAGACGAAGTCCGACCTGCACTCTATCCAGAATCCAATCACCTACTCTCCCAGTTGAAATCCGAAGGCTTCATCCTCGGCCTCATTTCAAACGCCCCTCCAGAAACAAGCCAGACCGTGGAGAAGCTTGGTCTCCAGAAGTACCTAGACCCAGTCGTAATATCTGGAATCTATGGCTACGCAAAACCGCATCCCGAGATTTTTCGGCGGGCACTTGATCTAGCCGGGGTCACCCCCCGAGAGTCTATTCACGTCGGGGATTTGTACGACGCGGACGTCCTGGGTGCAGAGGGGGTCGGAATGGGAGCAGTGCTCGTGGACAGGGACAACCGATATCCGCTCGCGCGTTGCTCCAGGGTAGCCGACCTGTCAGAGGTACCGAAGTTCATAAAGAAGGACTAGTGCTCAACGCACCAGCGTTTCACAAGGTCAGTCGCCCGTCGTCAGGACTTTAGCCCCGCTTATCGAGAACCCAGACCTGTACATCACACCTCGGACCATGTTCAGCTCACCCATCTCTTCAATGCCGCTAAACCAAACTTTCCCCTCTCCCGACCACACATCAGAGGTCCGAGCGTTGTACTTCTGCACCTCGACGAGTTCGTTGACTTGAACCTGACCCTCACTCGTCCGAGGGAATCTCCTCAAGCCGTACGTAGCGCCGAAGTTGACCAGATCGGCCTTCTCTCCGCGCTTCAGAAGCTTAACCCGAAGAGAGAACACCTTTTCTCCGCCTGAGGAGGCGTAACCCGAGAGCTCGCTGTCCTCCCTCGCCGAAACCATGTAGGGATTGAGCGGATGAAACTTTGTCATGATAACCTTCTCCGCGTATCTCTTGGCGTAGCCATTGAACCATCCTCTTGCGAGCGACCAGACCTTGTCGACCCACATCAATGGAAAGTAGATCCCCGGATTCCCTTTGAAAGAACACCCGATCCCATATGCCGCCTCCCCATATTGTGTCCTCTCCGGGTCCTGGTTGGCGTCGTGGGAACCGTTCTCGCTGTAAGATATTATCTCGCAAACGTAAGCGAGGCAGGTCCCGTCGCCGACCTGCAGTCCTTTCGGCAAAAGAGCCTGGAGCGTCTCCCTCTCGGCTTTGAAATAGACACCGATGTAGTCCGCACCGTAATGCCACGGGCCAGGCTCTACCAGACCGCCAGGGGCCGGCTCGAGTGGATGACCGGACGACACGATTGCCGGGGCCGAATCGAATCTATAAATCCTCTGACTGTCCCGACCCATTGCGTTTGAAAATTTGCGTATTCGCGGGTCCAAAGTCCTTGCCTCCCCGCGCGGGGATCATAGTGGGCGATTCGGTTCTGGAAGCGGGACCACCGTTCGACACATCAGGGCGCAAGGAAGTTCTGTCCGCCCAGGAATTCTTGGATGGGGGACCCGAGCTATGGGCGCGCTCTGAGAAGATGGCGAAGTCGGGAACGCCGATACCTCTCGCGGAGGTGAAGTTGCTCGCCCCCCTGCCGCGCCCCCCCAAGATACTCCTCGCGATAGTCAACACTCGGGGCATGCTCGGCGGAAGCGACGTCTCCCTTGACAGGCCACGCCTTGACCTGAAAGCTTCGACTTTGGTAATCGGCCCGGGAGACGCCATCATCGCGCCGAAGGAAGGGATCAGACCGGAGGTAGAGCTGGCCGCGGTCGTGGGAAAGAAACTGGCGAAGGCCACGAAGCGCGAGGCTGAAGATGGGATTTTCGGCTACACCATTTTCAACGACGTCACCGCGCCCGCGGACACGAAGAGCGACAGCTACGAAGCCTACAGGAGGGACCCGCAGACGAATCAGATTAGGAAGACGACCGTTCGAGGTCCCCTCTTCCGTTCGAAGAACCACGACACCTTTGGCCCGATGGGCCCGTTCATAGTCAGTTCCGACGAACTCGGGGACACCGGATCGCTTCGGCTGACGACAAAATTCAACGGCGAGACGATTCAAGACGGGAACACTTCGGAATACATATTCACTCCGGAGGAAATCGCTTCCTACGCCTCCCGCTTCCTCACACTATTTCCAGGCGACCTCGTGTCCTGCGGAAGCGTAGGGTGGGTACAATCTATGTTGGAGGGGGTGGACCCTTCACAATGGGTGCTCCCCTCGAGGGACGGGGAGCTCGAGCTCACGATAGAGGGGATAGGAACTCTCAGGAACCGGGTCGTGCCGGAATAGGATTCACTTCGGACCCCCCATCTCGTCCAGAAGTCTACGGACCATCGCCACGCTTTCGTCTCTCTGGTCGTCAAACTGCTCGTACATCTTCGCCCACATTATCGTGGGGTCCCCGCGGCTGAACCTGTCGTACAACTCATAACGCTGCCCGGCCTCGCTGCTCACAACGTCCCACGCCAGATTGAAGACCTTGATCCTCTCAAGCGCCGATGTTCCCGTCCCCGAAAGGTACTTGTCGATATATTTCCTGATTTCTGGATTCTCCAGGTCTTTGACCGATGAGGGAAGCGAGATCATAGAACCCGCGGCGAGGAGCTTGATGATCTCGTTTGCGCGCGGGATCGCCTTCATGTTGAACTGGCTGCAGGAAACAGCGATCTCCGCGTTGGGCCTCACCAACCCGTTCGGGAGCTTCGTCGCGGCCGTCTCGGCTGCGATTATCGACGCTTTCGTCAAGTTGAGATAGATCAACAGCTCCCCGATCTTTTCTTGAACGTTGACGAACTTGTCGATCCCGACCGTGGTGGATATCACGATAGCCAGTCCGGTCAGGAACTTGAGCCTCGAGTAGTACTGGATGTTGAAGTGATGATTGAACCAGGCCTTCATCATCACGCCCTTCCACATCATGAGCGGAATCTTCTCCACCTGCTTGTAGACGAAGACGCCCTCCCACGGAACGAGGACGTCGTCGAAGATGACGAAGGCGTCGCTCTCTTCGAAACGGGAACTCATCGGATATTCGAACGGCGTGTTTTCGGGCCTCGGGGTGAAGGCTCTCCGGGCCAAAAATTTTAGGCCCTTGGAGTTCGTCGCACACGCGAAAGCCAACGCGTACCTCGGGTCCGGGTCCCTGAGCATGTTCGGGAAGTAGATCAGTTCCTCCGCGTATGGGGCTGCGGTCGACACCATCGCGGCTCCCCTCACCACTATCCCCCGCGAATTCTCGGACACCACCCCCGCCTGGATGAAAGGGTCGGCCAGTTGGGACGCCATCTTCGAGCGGTCGACAGAAGGCGCCACGATGGCGTGCGTCAGGAAGACATCGTTGTCCCTGCAACGCTCGTGAAAATTGACGACGTTCTCCCCGAACCTGGGCTCGGGTTGCCCGAAGAAGTCTTTGGAGTGCGCCGCGAAAACCCCCGTCCAGATGTTCAGGTAATCGAAACAGCGACCGAAGAAACCATACATGTTGTCGTATATCAGCGTGGAGCCTTCTCTTATCCTGATGAGCTTCTCCGTCGAATCCGGGATCAGGTAGCTTATGCCGACTCGGTCGCCTCTCCCCGGGAGTGTGTAGGTGAGCTTTTCCCTATATCCGTCCTCCCACTGCAGGTCGTACATCCTCGCCAGGGTCTTGACGGCGACGCTGAACGCAGGGTGCGTGGTTACATCCTTGACGACCTCGCCCCCGTAAAATACGGTCGGCTGCCTCTCCTTGATGCTCTTGATGTAATCTTCTCCGCGTCTCGCTGGCAAACAGGGTCACCTATGTGACGAAGTGCGGTCTGTCCTGACTGATTACCTCGATGGGGGTTACCAAATTTCCGTCGAAGATTGATTCCACCGGAGAAGCTTCATCAAACCAGCTGCGGGGGGGCGTCGCTCCCCAGAATGTTCCTCTATTCTTGTCTTCGAGCGACCACCTGATAGGCTTCCAATTCGGGTCTGCCGTCATGTAGTCACCGGTATAGAATTCCACCCGATTACCGTCCAGATCTCTAACGTAGACGAAGAACGCGTTCGAAACTCCGTGGCGCCCCGGACCGCGTTCGATCCTGTCCTGCATCCCCGCCCCCGCCAGGATGTCACAGACCCTTATGACAGAGGTAATGTCGGGGAGCCAGACCCCGAAGTGGTGAAACCTGGGGCCCGTCCCATTCATTATGGCAATGTCGTGGACGTTCTGCTTCCTCCGCAACCACACGGCCCATAGTTTCCCATCGTCAGTCACCGTGTCCTCGGTTACGCTGAATCCCAGATCCTTCGTATAATATTCGAACCCGCGCTGGACGTAAGGAGTCTGTATGTTCACGTGGTCTATCCGTGCTGGTCTAGCGCCCCTGTGCAGGTGGAACTCTTGGAGCATCCACGGGACTTCGTCCATCTCCGTGTAGAACTCCACGGGGAACCCGAGAGGATCCTGAACCCGGATCGCCTCCCCCTGACCCTTCTCTTCTCCCTTCGCTTTGCGTAGAACCGTGACACCGTCACTCTTGAAGCGCTTCCCAAGATTCTCCACGTCGTCGGCCGAGCCTACCCTGAAAGCGAAGTGGGCCAAACCGGGCGTCGGCGCTAGCTTCAGCACTACGCTGTGGTGATATCTCTCTTCTAGGCCTCTCAGATAAATCCTGTTGGCATCGCCGTCCGTCTCAACGAAACCGAGCATCCCAACATAGAACTCACGCGCTTTGTCGAGGTCGGTCACTCTCAGCTCCACGTGCCCCAGGCGCATGACGTTGAGCTGCACGATAATTTTCGGGCCCGTGCGCGATAAAAGTATTTGGGGTCGCGGACCGCCCAATGTGTAAAATACTCGTCTAGCCGGGATGGGAATAGATGGTGTACTTCAAGACACTCACCAGAGTAAGACTGTCGGAGACTGACGCCAAGGGAGTCGTCTATTATGCGCAATACTTTGTGTACTTCGACGTCGCAAGGCTGGAGCTCTTCAGGCACCTGCTGCTCCGTCACGACGTCTTGAGGAAGACCCACCAAAAGTTCGCCGCAGCGGAAGCGGAATGCAAGTACGTCGAGTCTGCGCGGTTCGATGAGGTCCTCGAGCTAAATGTCGGGGTCAGCAGAATCGGGAGGTCGAGCATTACTTTTCTCCACAAGGTGAAAAGAGTGAAAGATGGGAGGACGATCGCCACCGGAAGGGTCGTCGACGTGCTGCTCGACGCTAGATCGAGGCCCGCGGAATTGCCGGAAATAGTCAAAACGAGATTGAATAAGTACGTCGTAGCTGCGAGAGAATAGGAACACTGGAAGTGGACCAGATTCTGAAATTGAGCTATGCTTACCGGTTTACCTGGGACGCTCCAAAAAACTTCCTCATGACAGCTCGCGACCCGGGACCGTCTTACCATTCGCCGAGCAACGACTCGTGCGCCGACTCCTCCAACGAGGGGAGGAGCACTGTCGTATACTGTCTCTTGTAGTAGATAAGAGGGAGTAGTTCTTCCCGCGCCTCCGCGTTCGTGACTTCTCCAAGAATCAAAGTATGATCGCCGCCGTCATAAGTTCCCCATTTCGAACACTCGATGAATCCCGACGACCCGTTCAGGACGGGGCACCCGTTGGAACCGATTCCGTATCCGATTCCCTCGAATTTGTCTGATTGCGACCCCGACCTCCCCGCAAACCTTTCGGAGACTTGAGCCTGATTTGACGCGAGGAGATTTACCGTGAAGTGTTCGGACTCGGTTAGAGCAAGGTGGCTAGGGGTTTCCTTGGAGAGCGAGACGAGCACGAGAGGAGGCTTCAGTGAAACGGAAGCAAAGGAACTCACTGTGACGCCGTGCAACTTCCGCCTGTGGCTCGTCGTGATGACTGTGACCCCCTGCGGAAACACCCTCATGAGCCCTTTCAGTTCGTCTTCCTTCGTGAGTTTCAAGAAGTTGCGACGGGCGCGTCACTCTCTTCCCGCTTTATACATTGTGACCTGCCGACCTTTGGTCGACTGGCGAACGCCTTATTAGCGGTCGAGGGCAAATGTTTTCGTTGGCGGGGAGGGCCACCAGGAAATACAAGAACTACATCGGTGGCAAATGGGTCGCGTCGAAGGGCGGCCTCCTGCGGAGCTCAAATCCCGCGACGGGCGAAAGGGTGGCAGAAGCGCAGAACTCAACCGAAGATGACGTAAGATCCGCAATAGATGCCGCGAGAGAAGCATTCGACCGAGGGGGGTGGCCGAGGAAGCGACCGCACGAAAAGGCGCTCGTCCTCAGGATGGTTGCAGAACTGCTCCGAAAGAACTTGGAATCCCTTTCGATTCTGCTGACGCTTGAGAACGGCAAACCGAAAGCCGACTCAAAGGGGGAGCTGCTGAACGCCGCAAACGTATTCGACTATTACGCAACGGCGACGCGTCACATTGTTGGGAAGATACCCCGTTATGGGCCCACGGACACCAGCCTCGTCGTCTACGAACCAGTCGGAGTCTGCGGGCTGATAGTACCATGGAATTCCCCGATCTCGTTGCTCTCATGGAAATTGGGTGCGGCGCTCGCCGCGGGGTGCACAACCGTAGTCAAACCCTCCGAATACACCCCCGGTATCACCATGGAATTCGCGAAGCTTCTGGCTAGCATCGAAGAGCTTCCCGATGGTGCAGTAAATGTCGTCACCGGACCGGGGGAAACAGTCGGAAGCGAGCTCGTGAAAAACGGGAAGGTCGACAAGGTCTCTTTCACGGGCTCCACCGAGACGGGGAAACGCATAATGCAGATGGCTTCGGCGAACCTGAAGAAGATAAATCTGGAATGCGGTGGGAAATCCGCCAACATAATCTTCGATGACGCGAACCTCGCCGGCGCGCTCGACGGGGCCGTCTGGAGCATCTTCAGGAGCGCGGGCCAGTCGTGCAACGCGGGTTCTCGACTCCTCATCCAGGACACGATCTACAATGATTTCATGAAAAGATTCCTCAGGAGGGTCTCCAAGATCAGAATTGGGAACGGACTCGACCCTAAAACCGAGATTGGGCCGCTGATCTCAGAAAAGCAGTTGGACCGGGTCCTGGGGTACATCGAATCGGGGAAGCGGGAAGGGGCGAAGTTGGCCGCGGGGGGGAAGCGTATGACTGACGGGGAACTACGGAGGGGCTTCTTCGTGCAACCGACAGTCTTCGAAGAAGTCGGCGTTAGCATGAAGGTCTTCCAGGAGGAGATCTTCGGTCCGGTTCTCTGCGTCCTTCCTTTTCACGATGAAGACCAGGCTATCGAGTTGGCGAACGCCACCAGATTCGGACTCGCGGGGGACTTGTGGTCCAGGAATCTAATCCGCATAATGAAAGTCTCCCAGGGTGTCAGGACTGGTACTATCTGGGTGAACAGACATCTCAACCCTGGACCGGAGGTTCCGTTCGGGGGGTTCAAGCAGAGCGGAATCGGGAGAGAAACTGGGATCGAGGGACTGATGGAATATCTTGAGACGAAGCACATAAGCCTCCAACTTACCGACAGTTTCGAAAGGGTCAGGCGATGACGACGAAAGAGCAATCAGCACTTGACTTGGTGGGGTCTTCGAGACCTACTTAGTAGTGAAAGACTACCGCATTTATAACCCAGCCAGTTGCATGCCCTGACAGAGACACGAGTTGACTTCCCCTCTCGCAACCAGCCCCTTTTCGGGGATTGACTTCAGCACTTTGTTGAGTCTCGCATCGTACATGTTGTTCTTCGTTTTCATAGTTTACGGTCAGAGGATTCAGTACTACATCACGGCGAACAGCGTGGGGAAGGGGGTAAACCGTCTGAATCTGATCCGCCAAAAAGCGAGAGAGGAAACAATCAGCTATTTCTCCAAGATAGTCAGCGCTGGCAAGGGAGTCTCGGAACGAATCGACGAATTCCTTGATTATGTTACCATAATGCCCGTCGACATCGACCCCAAAGGTCTAGTGCAGAAGATCGGGCACGTCGCGAACACGAGCGACGAGAGATTGAGGGGAGAGGTCAAGAATCTGCTGCCGAACTCTGACTTGGTTGCCGTCTCGGTCGCACAGAACCTGCTCGAAGTGAGCAGCGCCCTCAACCAGATCCACAAAGTGGTGAGGCACTTCTACCTGACCGGAAAGAAGACGAACTCCTACATCACATTGATACAACTTCAGATGATAATGCCCCAGCTAATCGAGATAGCCGACGCATTGGGGAAGGCCATCTATTCGATTGAACTGGGACAACCGATAGGCGACGGCGCGGGCCCGCTGGTGGCTTCGAGGTTTCTGACGAACGTGCCGAAGGAGCCGATCGCGAAAGACACGGTAATGGGGGTGACCGAATTCAAGGGTAGGACTCTCTACGTGATGAAAGCTGAGGGCCCGGCCGGATACGTCGGTCAGCCGGGGGTCGCGATGGAGAAGATCGTCGAAGAAATGAAGGTCCCGCTCAATGCAGTGATAATGGTGGACGCAGCGCTGAAGCTCGAAGGTGAAAAGACTGGGGAAATAGCGGAAGGCGTCGGTGCGGCGATCGGCGGGCTCGGGGTCGAGAAGTTCGAAATCGAAGAGGTCACCTCGAAGCACAATATCCCGGTCTACGCGGTGCTCATCAAACTGAGCGAAGTCGAGGCGATAACTGCAATGAGGAAGGAAATCGCGGATGCGGCTGAGAAGGTCTATGAAATTGTTCAGAGGATTATCGAGCAGAAGACGAAAGAAGGGGACAAAGTCCTCCTCGCGGGAATAGGGAACACTCTCGGCGTAGGACAGTAAGCGCCTTCATCTATCCGAAGAGAGAATCCGGTTCAACAACTTCAAAGAAACGTTTCCTCCCGAGACCACCAGGACCACGCACTCGCCCAATCTTCCTATTTCCTTTTTGGCTACCAGCGCAGCGACGGGTGCGGCGCCGGACGGTTCGGAGAGAACGTGCGCCTCCCTCAGCATCAATCCCACCGACGTAATTAGCTGCTCTTCGGAGACCACGAAGCTCCCCTCCACATACCTGCTGCAGGCTTCGAAGGTGAGCTGTCCGAGTGAAGATGGAATCAGGCCGTCCGCTATGGACTTGGGGTCTTCTACCGTCACAATCCTGCGAGCCTCCAGGGCGGCGTGCAGCTTCGCGGCACCCGACGGTTCGACACCGAAGACCTTCGCGGACGGCTTCTCGGCTTTGACCGCGATCGCCACCCCCGAGATGAGGCCTCCGCCGCCCACGGGGACGATCACCGAATCAAACTCTTTCAATTGTTCGAGAATTTCAAGGCCGCACGTACCCTGCCCGGCAATCACCTCCGGGTCCTCGAACGGATGTACGAATGACGCGTCCTCTTTCCTTGCCATTTCGCGCGCCTTCATCTCCCTCTCGACGCTGGATCTTCCGAATTTCACGACCTCTGCTCCGAACTCCTGAATCGCACTCAGCTTTTCTTGGACGACGCTTTCAGGAACCACAATCGTGCACCCCTTGCCAAGCAGTCTTGAGCAGTAAGATACCGCAATGCCGTGATTTCCCGAAGACGCCGCTATGACTTTCTTCGACTTGATGCGCGAAATCTTGTTGTACGCCCCTCTGATTTTGAACACTCGTATCGGCTGGAAACACTCAAGTTTCAGATAGATCTTGGGACCAAGTATTCTGGATAAAGCGGGAGACTCGACAAGAGGGGTCCTGACCGCGACTCCCTCGATTCTCCTGGCGGCTTCGACGATGTCTTTCAGCCCGGGAAGCGAGTCGCGGGACAACTCCGAACCTCCCCTGCTTCCTCGCGTTATTAGCTCTCCTTCAGCGATCGCGAATCTCTAATAGCGTGGTTCAATCTACCGCCACGAAGACCTTGAAGGCCGGGGTTCTTTTCAGTGGCGGCAAAGACAGTACATACGCGTCCATGATCGCCCGGCAGCGGGACTCACTGGAATGCCTCGTGACAATGTCCCCTCGTAGGGAAGACAGTTACATGTTCCATCATCCCAATGTAAAATGGACCGGGTTGCAGGCCCAATCAATCGGTGTTCCGCACTTGATCGTCGAGACAGAAGGGGTAAAGGAGGTGGAGCTTGAAGACCTCAGCCGAGCCTTAAGAACGGCGAAGGATGACTTCGGAATCCAGGGCATCTACACGGGCGCGCTCGCCAGCGTCTACCAGAAGACGAGGGTCGAAAGGATCTCAGGAGAGCTCGGGCTGGAGGCCGTCTCCCCCCTTTGGCATCTCGACCCAGAGAAGCATCTGCAGAACCTGCTCGCTCAGAAGTTCGAGGTCATCTTCACCGCTGTGGCCGCCCTGGGTCTGGATGAGAAATGGCTCGGTCGGATCCTTGACGATGATGCAATCCAGGAACTCGTGAATCTCCATTCAAAATACGGGGTCAACGTCGGACTGGAAGGCGGTGAGGGGGAAACGCTCGTTACGGACTGTCCTATTTTCGGATCGAAGCTGGAGATTCAGGAATCGGAGAAGGTCTGGAAGGGCGACCATGGATACCTCCGGATAACGAAGGTCCGCCTTCTTCCAAAGTAGGCTAGACGTTCAATGGCGGTCTCGTGCCGAGGACGACGTCAATCGCGCGGTTCTGGCCGTTCCTGATGATTCCAACATGGGCTGTCTGCCCCGCTGCCGCACGCTCTTCAAGATACGAAGAGAGCGCGTCCGTGTTGATGATCTTCGTACCGTTGATTGAGACTATTATGTCTCCCCCAATCGAGTACTGAGTCCCCGCGATTGTCGCGTTCCTGACCCCGCTCAATATCCCGGCTTTTGCGGCGGGGCCACCGGAAGCTACCGTTTCGACGAGAACGCCATAGGTCACACTGGTCCCTTGAATCTTGGACAACTGGTAATTCATGTCGACGGTCCCTATGCCGAGGTACGGGTGCAACCCGTAGCTCCCCGTGCTGATCAGGGAAGCGAGCTCCCGGATAATCGTGTCCGAGGGTATCGCGAATCCTACACCCTGCGACTGAGCGACGACGGCGGTGGTGATGCCGACGACGTTTCCCGCGCTGTCAAGGAGGGGACCACCGGAATTCCCAGGGTTGATGGGGGCGCTGAACTGTACGACATCCGCGATGAGGAAGCTCCCTGCGGTAGTCTCCTGGAGGGTCCTCCCCAGCTGGCTTACAATCCCATAGGTCATCGACCCCGAAAGGCCGAATGGGTTCCCGATCGCAGCAACCGGCTGTCCGACGGTCAATCGAGAAGACAGCGACAGCTTCAGCGGGGTCAGCTCGCTTGACGGGGCCTCGACCGAGACGATACCAAGGTCACTGTAGGGGTCCGACCCGACAACCTTTGCTGGATACGCATCGCCGTTCCAGAACGTGGCTGTAATGTTCGTCACACCGTTGACGACGTGGAAATTGGTCACGATGTAGAAGGAGTTCAGATAATTAACCACAAACCCCGAACCGATTATCTCCTGAACTCTCTGCTGGCTGCCGAAAAGAGTGTTGACCGTGGTGACCTGAAACCCGTCTATTGTTACCACGCTCGAATTATCCGCTTTGTAAATAGCGATCGGGTCCAATCCTAAGAGCGTGCCGCTGGTGTTCCCCAAAGAGCCTGGCCCCGATCCCGGTTGGTTTCTGAGCTGAGCATTCTCCGCCTGAAGCTCGTTCACGAGCCTTTGCAGACTAGTTTCTCGGGAGTTGCTTGTAGAATTGCTCTGGGTCAGTTGATAATTGGCGTAAAGCGCCACCGCGCCCACAAGTATCACGGCTATTATCAGAATCACCGGAACCGCGGCCGCTCCTCTTTCCTTTGTGTTCACAACATGTTTCCTCGATCTGGTTCGAAGTCGTAACCGACTCCGACTGACGCAAAAGACTATATCTTTGTTTTGGAATCCAGGCCCTGCTCTAGATGAAGGAAATCGGAAGAGCCGTCTGAGTATCCGCGATGAAGAGTCTAACGAACAGATAGAGCGCTTGGGAAGGGATTCATGTCCCGCCCTTTATCCTCATGATCTTGCTCCTTCCCAGGAACGTCCAATATTCCACCTCGTTTCCTGGTGAGAGGGTCCCTCCTAGTTCGGCTTCATCTGGCCTCGGTGTCTCGAAAGTCTCGAAAGTCTCTAGATCCATGACCTGAACGGTGTTCTGCGTGGTAGATACGATCTGACCCGACCTCTTGTCGATCATTGGTACTTCCACCCTCGAATCGACCCCGGATACGATACTTTTCTTCGAGCCAGTAAAAATCGAAATGGCAATTAGCCTGACCTTTGCGGCTCCGTGCTTCCCCGGTTTGAAGTGCTCGCGGTTGACGACCCTGCACGCTTCGCCATCGATGATGATGTAGCTGCCCTCCTTTATGCTCCCCAGATCGACGGGCCTGCTCACGTGAACTAATCGCGCGTCGCAATTCAATGGAAACTAAATAAGGTTGAGCCTGGGAGGGCTCTCCTTGTACGGAATCTGGATGGACAGATTGATTCACGGCTGGTCGGGGAGACGCGCAGGCGTGGCAACGGTACTGCTGCAGCGCGAACCCTCCTAGAGATGAAAACGGCGTAGCCTATTGGCCGAAACAATATTCGTCCTCGACTCGACGGCATTTTATTCCGGAATCCCGTATCAGGGCAACGGAAAGTATTACACGACTTACAACGTACTCGAAGAGGTAAAGCATCAGAGCGTCGGCTCTGCCCTGATTCACAGCAGGGTCCAGGTCACCGAACCATCCAAGGAAGCGGTCGACCAGGTCAGCTCCATGGCACAAAAAACAGGGGACATCAGCGCGCTATCCGCCACTGACATCTCTCTGATTGCGTTGGCCTTCGACCTTAACAAGAACGGAGGGACGGTCAACCTCGTCTCCGACGATTTTGCGATAAGGAACGTCGCTCAGGTTCTGAAGATTCCACTTTCAGAAACAAACATCAGAGGGGAATGGAAGAAGATAATGTGGAAACTGTACTGCAAGGGTTGCGGGAAAGAGTATACGAACCCGAAGCTGACGCAATGCATAGTCTGTGGCACAACCCTAAGTAGGAAGGCTCTCAAACCGACCTGACACAAAAGTCGAGAAGAAAGAATTCGGGTCAGGGCTGAACGAGATCATTGTCGGAATCGGGTTTGGTGTTGACGGTAACAATCCGGGCAGGGTAGCTCAAACTTTCCCGTTTGGAGATTGTAACTGCAAAGATGTCTCTAACCTGAAATCTCTTCGCTCAGGACTTGGTAGGCCTTGGGGCTGAACTTCTCTTGAACGATTAACATTACATCTTCGTCGCTCAAAAACGCGTCGAGGATGCTCACGCCATTCCTGTAAAGCAGTTCCGTGATGAACGCCGCGATTCCAGGCACCTTCTCCCTGGAAGGCGACAGGCGGATGGTGATCTTGGCGACGTTTCGCTTGAGCGATGTTTCGTAGCGTCCCCAGAGAGCCTCCTCGAGAAGTTTCGCGTCCTTCTCCTCGGCTATTATCTTGACCGAACTAGGCAGTTGGATGACGTTTGGGGTGCCGCTGAACTTGGGTTGCAACCTCAGGACATCTTCCAGAATCTGTTGAGCCTTTGTATCCTTCCCCGCGATCGTCACGTCGACCACGCCACCCTCGAGATCAAGTTTGGAGTCCTTCAGGCTGGCGGACATCTCCTCGATCTTGCCCTCACCCAAGCCATCAGAGAATCGCTTGATCGCCACCACTATCGTATCCATCTTTGCTTTCTTCCCGGTCAGTCCCTCCACCTCAGACGAAATCTTGCCCGCTAATCCGTGATAATTGACTATCCTGAGCTTCAATGACTCATGCACCACGTAGTTCCCCAAGATGATCTTCGATACGGCTTCGCTCACCGAAACTCTGTTCCCTTGAGAGGGTGTCCTCTTGTTTGCCACCCGCAATCTTCCGGAATGCATGTAATAAGTGTGACATCAACAAATAGATAGACCTATATAGTGTCATAAGTATGACATTTTGAAATACAATGATATCCACAAACATGAATCCAACCACCATCATCGCATCTGTTCAGCCTAAGATGCTCAACTCAGTAACTGAGCAACTAAGGCACTTCCCAGGAATCACCTACTTCTCACCCATAACCGGCAGATTCGATCTAGCGATCGAGTTCAAGGCCGCAGACCAAAAGCAGGTCTATGAATGGGTCAACAAAGTCCGATCCCTGAGCGGGGTCACCTCAACAAGAACCTACACGCCTTTCGAAGGCTTTGCAAACGGCAAGAACGTTCAGCCAACTGATGCTCTTGCACTATGTCTGTTGCAAGTCAACGACAATGCGCAGAAGGTCCTCCAATCACTAGAACAGCACTCACAAGTCCGCAATGCATCCGTCGTACCGGGCGAATTCGACATTCTGGCGACCGTATACGGAAAGAACCAAGACGATGTTCTTTCACAGATTTCGAAGATAGGCGAACTGCAAGGCGTGAGATCAACCGAGACACTGTTAGCCTACAGGCCCATCTGGGCGTAGGCTCCGACGACTTTTTTCTAATCACGAATGCCTCCTGTTGGACTGACGAGACAGGAGGCTCAATACGTAAGATCCCTTGAATAGAGACTGATTCTGCGGGCAGGGGTTCTCAACACGGATTTCTCTCCGGATCCACCTTTTCGGGGTACCCTAGGCCGTCCCTCTCGAAGTATTCAGCGAAAGTCCTCGGCTTGCTTGTAGGAAAACTGTCTTTATCGAACCGTCCAATAGTCGTGATGATTAATTTCGCGAAGCGCAGTCAAACGGGATGAAGATCGACCCGAACGGCGCGGCATAGAGTCGTACGCCACACCCGGAAGCCGTTTGAGAGTCCAAAAGGGTCATCGACGAGGAAGAGATGGCCGAAAGCTCGATTCACTCAAGCGTAAACCTCCTTGGCCAGTCACTATCAAAACATGGTGGACCGGGGGGGAATTGAACCCCCGACCTCCCGCGTGCGAGGCGGGCATTCGTACCGCTGAACTACCGGCCCATAATTCAATGCTTGTTAGCTCTACGCGTATAAGCGTTAACGAATCTTGCAGATTTCTGGCGATTCTCTTTTGTGCGCACTCTCTCTGCACCTTGTCAAAATCCGTTCAACGACGTTTGCATCCAGTTTAATGCGCGAGGAGATGCTCTTGGGGCTCAGCCTCTCTTCGAAATAGAGCTTGAGGATCTCGTCGATGACGTCGTCGGTTAGACCCAGCTCGCCCTCTACTGTTCGTCCCTGCCACAACCAGGGGCTGATTCTCTTCGATATGATCCGTCTGCTTATCCCGAGTGCTTCGCCCAGCCGTCGCACTTCCGTCTTGTACAGGTCGCCGATTGGCAAGATGTCGACTCCGCTGTCGCCGTATTTCGTGAAGTGACCCAAACTGAGTTCGGATTTGTCTCCCGTCCCCGCAACAAGTCTGTTCATCGAGTTCGCGCGGTAATAGATTATGGACATCCGAATCCTGTCTTGGAGATTTCCCTCCGCCAGTTTATCGGCGGCAAGATTCTTCATGAACGCTCGGTGAATAGGAGCGATGTCAATTAGCCTCGTCTCGATGCAGAGCTCCTCAGCAACCACTTTCGCGTCAGAAATGTCGCTCTCCGGCGTGACTCGCTGGTCTGGAAGCACGAGTCCGTGGACCCTTCTGTTGCCGAGAGCTTCAACCGACAAGTAGGCTGTAACCGCCGAGTCTATGCTCCCGCTCAGCCCCAAAACAACTCCGTCGGTCTTGGAATCCCTGACCTTCTGCTTGATGAAAGCGACGATTTTCCGTTTTGCCTGGGTCATGTTAATATCCTGTTTCAGCAAGTTCGCCGTTCCGAAGTCACCACACAGATAACTTTTTGCCGACCTTCCCAGAGGCGCAACTTAGAATGGCGCACTTTGACCTCCCCGATCGAGAGTTCTGGCTAGCGAAGGAATCGGAGATAAAGAGCGGGAAGACGACCGACAAATATTTCGTCAACACGAAAGAGGTTCTAAGGAAGAACAAGATTCATTCAGAAGTCGTTATGGAGGTCTACGCAAGGGACCTCCCGTACCCGCAGAATTGGGGGGTTTTGACGGGTGTCTACGAGGTCGCCAAACTCCTTGAAGGTATCCCCGTCGACGTCTGGGCATTTGACGAGGGATCTGTCTTCCTCGCAGATGCAACCACGGCCCTTTACGAACCCCTGCTGGTGATCGCTGGGAAGTACGAGGCCTTCGCCGAATACGAGACGGCGCTCCTCGGTCTCCTCACATCTTCTACAAGCATATCGACGAGGGCGGCTCGATTCAGGGTTTCAGCGGGGGACAAGCTTCTAATGAGCTTTGGAACTCGCCGAGTGCACCCGGCTCTTGCTCCGATGGTAGAGCGGGCTTGCTACCTGGCAGGTTTCGATGGGGTATCTAACGTCCTGGGTGCTGAGCTCCTGGGCCTGAAGGCGTCGGGAACGATGCCGCACGCCTTGGTGCAGATAATAGGGGATCAGGAAAAGGCGTGGGGACTTTTCGACAAGACGGTGTCGAGGGACCAGCCCAGGATACCTCTGGTTGACACTTTCTGGGATGAAAAAACCGAGGCGATCAGGGCGTTCGAGGTACTGGGTAAGAACCTCTGGGGGGTTAGACTCGACACCCCGTCTTCGCGACGGGGAAACTTTAGGAAGATCATCGAAGAGGTCCGCTGGGAACTCGATATCAGAGGAGGAAACCATGTGAAACTCATCGCCTCCGGACGGCTCGACGAAACGAGCATCAGCGAATTGAGAGAACTTGTGGACGGCTTTGGCGTAGGGACGTCCGTAGCGTACCCGCCCGTAATCGACCTGAGCGCAAAGATCGTCGAAGTAAAGGAAGGAGGTCGGACGTACTTCAGGGCAAAGCGAGGAGGGCTCGGCGGAAGAAAGGCCGTCTACAGATCCCGAGTGGGGTTCAACGACGTCGTCACGCTGCAGGGGAACCGAGGCCCATCAGGGACCAGGACCCTCCTGAGCCCCTTGATGTTAAGAGGCAGGATAACCAGGAAGTATGAAGGGATAGAATCAATCAGAACCCGGGTGCAAAAGGATCTGCGCCAGCTCCAGGGAGCAGCTCCGACCCTGAAACGAGGTTAATGATGACCAACCTCGCGCTCGTGGTGGTCGATGTCCAGAACGATTTTTGCCCCGGCGGATCGCTTTCAGTGAAGCATGGGGACAAAGTGGTCGGTCACATCAACGCGATGATCGAACGATTTGAAAGCGAAGGGTTACCGATATTCTTTACCAGGGATTGGCATCCCGCGGATCATTGCTCCTTTCATGAGCAGGGAGGGATTTGGCCTCCACACTGTGTGAGGGAGACCAAGGGGGCAAAGTTTCACACGAACCTTCGTGTCCCAGCAGATGCCACGATTATCAGCAAGGCAACGAAAGCCGACAAAGAAGCCTATTCAGGGTTCGACGGGACCGACCTTTCTGCCAGACTCAAGGCGCTCCGCGTGACCAGGGTCATCGTGGGAGGGTTGGCGACAGACTATTGCGTGAAGAACACCGTTCTCGATGCACTGCATGACGGCTTTGAGGTGATGATTCTGAAAGATTGTATCAAGGGAGTCGAAGTCAGAAAGGGTGACTCTGCCCAGGCCATCCAGGAGATGAAAGCAAACGGGGCAGTGATGATCCAAAGCAAGGACGCGGTGAATAAGTTGCGTAGACGCGTGACTGTGTTGTCTTCATCCTGATCTTTCGATCAGTCCAGGTCGCCCGTCGAGCACGTCACGCGTCTAGTGAGACTCGTAACATCAGATTCTCTATTTATCCGTTCCTGGACCACCAGAACTTATAAGATACAAACGGTCGGAAATTCCGACGGATTTGAGCGAGGAAGAAGAGTCCCTGAGCTGGTACCAGGCGATAGCGGAGAATCCTGACTATTACAATCATACCGAACAGGGACAGAAAGAGCTCGCGGAGATGATCAGGAAGGAATCCGAAAGGCTCCTGACGGAACTCGGAAAATCCCTGAAGAGGACTCGGGAGGTCATCTGGCTTTCCCGGCACTGCTACGATTGTAAGTTCTTCGAGAAGAACAATGGGCGCTCCCACTGCAACAAATGGGACGTCAGAATCGTCAAGCCTTTCTATGGCAGAGCAATCTGGTCGAAAGTCACCTCAATGAGGAACCCCGACGAGAAAGAAATGGTCGTCCACGACATAGACTGGAACTCAAAATGGAAAGAAATCTCTGACGCAATCATTGAGAAGGCCGTCGACATGGTGAACGACGGCTACCCGTACTTCTGCTTCACGAGGAAGTAACTCACCTAACGGCTTAAATCGGGATTTCAAAGCTCCCGACAACTCAGTGGCCGCGGTGGTGCAGCTTGGTCAGCATAGGAGGCTGTGGCCCTCTAGATCGTGGGTTCAAATCCCACCCGCGGCCCTCTTGTGCAGGTTCAAATCACAAATCCCAAGTGACCGGGAAGGTACCTCGGTTGATCGCCGTTTGTTTCGACGTGAATGATCCTACCAAGGTAGTAGATTCCCTCTCTATCCCTTGTCCAAACAAAATCGCCAACACTTAGCTGCTCGAGCGCGGACGTCTGGTGTTTCCATAACTTGAGTCGCCGATAGTGCTTTTGTATGTAACTAGATGCCTTTCGCTTGTAATCACGCCAAGTATAATGTTGGTCTGGCTCGATTCCCCATCCTATCCCAATCCAACCATTCTCGATGCATTTGTCAAACGACGTCGATTTCTTAGACCAACCACCAGGCCATAAGTTGACCCGCCAGACACGTGTCAATATTACCCCTCGTTCTTATCTGCGGCCTTGAATATACCTTTCCACTTGGCATTCCACCCTAATACATGACAGATGCTCTCGCTGCGGTTTTCTTCCTGCTCGCAGGGAGCTTGTTCATAGGGTTCTTCAAAGGTGGAGGAGATGGGGCCAGTCGCGGCAACACATCAATCTCTGGGGGGGCTCTCTCTGTTCTTGATAGGCGCCCTCATCCTGTTCGGAATACTCCCCTTCCCCCTAGCAGCTCACAGGGAGAGAACCGTGGACCCGCTTGAAGTTGTTCTCAAGATTCAGAAACGCGCCTATCCGAACGTTTCCATTACCACCCTTTTCCGTGGGTTAATGTCCGGCCGCAACAACAACTTAGGTCGTCGGCCAGAACAACGCGAGTGGCTTCGGCCCCTTCTAGAATTTTCGGGACCTTGACGCATTGACCTTCGAGTTTCATATCGTGAATTCGTGCCAATAACGCGACCACAGCGACGGGGCTTTACTACACTTTACGTCACACTGGAGTCACACGTTAAATAATCAGGGCTCCTATGGTTGCATATGGACAGGTCGCCACTGGCGACATGGTTCCTGAAAGCGCACTCCCGTTCGGGGAGCCCAAACCAGTGGGATAGGGTCTAGGTTCTTGACCGCCTCGACCAAGCTGGTCGCGCAGGTCTTCTTGCTTGCAGTTCTTATCCCGACTGTGCCCGCCATGCTATCCTCTTCGGCGCGGGCAAACTCAGTCCAGCCTGGCGCCGTGCAATCTCTTGACCACTACTCGGTCGTCCAGCAGGCGAGTTCAGCTTCGACTGATTTCGGCACGCCCAACTTCTTGCCGACTATCCAGCCGTCACCGGCGGCAAGAGCCCTTCCCTTACAGTCAGCTTCGAGTTCTGGCCAGCCACCGGCAGCAACGGCGACGTCTGCAGGGACCACGGCCTGGGCAGAACTTGGCCCGAAACCGATAGTCAAGCCGTCTGCGACGCCCAACTACTATGGAACCGCCCCCTTCTCAGGTCGAATCACGGCGATTGCAATTAACAGTAGCAACCCGCAGACCATCTACGTGGGAGGGGCCCAGGGTGGTGTCTGGAAGTCGACAGATGGCGGTAGCACGTGGACCCCACTGACGGATAGCCAGCCCAGCCTGGCGATTGGCTCAATCTCAATATCGCCTGACGGGAAGACCCTCTATGTGGGGACGGGGGAACCCAACCATAGTGGCGATACCTACTCAGGAGCGGGGCTTCTGAAGTCTTCCGACGGAGGCAGGACGTGGACGGTTCTCGGGGCAAGCATCTTCAAAGGTAGTTCCATCGCGAAAGTCTTGGTCGGCCCCGGGAATCCCAGCCGAATACTAGTCTCCACAACGTGGGGCGATTGCTGCAGAGGTTTCTACAGAGATTCCAATCAATCGGCTTACGGCATATATCTCTCCACTGACGAGGGGAGCACGTGGACCCCCACCTTGGCTTCGCATTATACCAGGGTGAGCTTCGCCGACCTCGTGGTCAACTCGACAAACTCCAACATAATCTACGCATCAGGGTTCAACGGGACCGTCTGGAGGTCGACCAATAGCGGATCCAGCTGGAGCGTATTCCTACACCTGACCTCCATTAATTGTCTGACGGGGACTGGCTGCAGGGTGGCCTTAGCCACCACACCGACACGTCCTGGTTCGCTGTTTGCCGCCTTCAGCAATAACCACGGAAACTTATACGGGATTTACAGGGATGATCTTTCGACGAACCAGGTTGTTCCGCTGAATAACCCGCCCATCCCGCCCAACACGGTCGACCCCTGCAACAAGCAGTGCGACTACGACCTGCTGATGGCCGCGGATCCCTCCACCCCTAACGTGCTGTACTTCGGTGGCGTTGACCTCTTCATTTCGACAGACGGCGGCACCACTTGGACCGACCTCGGGGGATTCGCGTCCGGAGGGATTCACCCAGACCAACACGCGCTCGCTTTCCTCCCCACGACCTCAGATACTATCTTCAGCGGGAATGATGGTGGTATCTGGAAGTCTACGAATCGAGGCACCACATGGGTCAACCTTAACTCCGGTCTCGGGTTGACGCAATTCGAATCGATTACAGGAGAGCCGAGCAGTCTGCTTTTCGGAGGAACTCAAGACAACGGGTGCGTACAATATGCAGGAACCCCATCGTGGTCCCTAGTACAGGGCGGGGACGGTGGGTGGACAGGATTCGAGCAGTCCAATCCAAACATAATGTACTGCAATTTCACCCATCTCACTTTTCAGAAATCGACAGATGGGGGCAAGACTTGGCAGAACGCAATTTCTGGTTTGAACCAGAGTGACAACAGCGCGTTCTTCGCACCAGTGGCTCAGGACCCCCACACTCCTGGAACCCTCTACATGGGTGGAACACACGTCCACAAGACGGCCGACTTTGCGGCGTCATGGAGCGACGTCAGCGGCTCTCTAGGGAGTTCCCTAATCACGGCTCTAGTTGTTGCCCCGTCCAGCAGTAACACTGTCTATCAAGGCGACGAATCAGGCAACGTAAAGGTCTCAACGAACGGCGGCTCGACGTGGCAGCTCGTCGGTACCACATCTGGATACGCAATAAGCGGGCTTGCCGTTGACCACGCCAACGCGAATTTGGTCTATGTGTCGGCTGCTTTTCAGAATACCCTCCATGAGTTCGCACTGCAATCTGGGACTTGGCAGGAGACGAATCTGGCCGCCACGCCCGATCGGATCAATGTGGTCCGAGTAGACGCGTCAGATACTCTCTACGTTGGAACAGACCACGGAGTTTACTATTCAACTGACTCGGGAGCGACTTGGTCTTCTCCAGGGACGGGACTTCCTAACATAGCAGTCTTCGACCTTGAGATCACCTCAGCGAACCTGCTGATCGCGGCAACGCACGGACGGGGTGTGTGGATAGTCACGCCGACACCACCGACCGTCACGGCGTTGACGGCGAGTTATTCGGTCAAAGGCGGGGGAAGTGGTTACCTTGCACCGGTACTCACCTACATCAGCGGTGGCGTGCAGAAGACTGCCACGTTGAGCACCCAGCCTGTCTTATTCACTGTCGACATAGGAAGCAGTTGGAGCATTAACCACCCGCTCGCGGGGTCTTCTTCGACGGAAAGGTGGGAGACGAACCTGGCAGCCTCCGGGACTGCGCAGTCGCCCCAGACGGTTGTCCTAGTTTACTATCATCAGTTCTTCGTCTCTTTTGGCTACAACGTGGCAGGAGGTGGAACGGGGTACACATCCCCATCTGTGGGCGTAGTGCAGTTCGGTTCGCCGGCCGTGGCTGCTGCCAGCTCTTCCGCCTGGGTAGATGCCGGGTCCTCGTACTCTTACGCCAACCCGCTGATTGGCTCTTCGTCTTCGGAGCGGTGGATTACAGACTCGCCGACCGGAGACGTGGGTTCCTCTGGGGCGGTCGCGCCCACATTCTACCACCAGTTTGAGTTCTCCGCAGGATATTCTGTAGTGAGCGGTGGCTTGCCGTCTCCTCCGAACCTGGTCAGCTCGCAGTTCGGACGACCCCTCCAGCAGACTCTGGCCGCCACCCTGAGCACCTACTGGCTGGACGAAGGGGCGTCGTGGAGTCTCGCAACCTCCCTCGAAGGCAGCACGTTCCAGGAGCGGTGGGTCACAGTACAGCCAATCAACGGAACCATTTCACAGTCGATAACGATTCAGTTGAGTTACCGTCATCAATACTACCTGACGTTGAGTCTTGCGCCGACATCCGGAGGGTCAGTCAACGGTCAGAACGGCTGGGTCGAAGCCGGCTCGACCCTCAAGATTGCCGCGACGGCGAATTCCGGTTGGAGGTTTGAAGGGTGGACCGGGTCTGGAAACGGATCGTCGTCAGATATGGAGAATTCTACCTCCATCGTGTTCTCCGGCCCAATCGCGGAGAAAGCGGTGTTCTTTCCAGGTCTGACGATAGTCGCGGACAATGGTGGCTCGGTCTCCTACACCGCGGGAACGACGGGCCCGACGGGAGTTGTTCGAGGCGGTGCATCTTCCTCAGTTTACGCTCCTCCAGGAACAATGGCCACACTGACTGAGAACCCCTCTTCGTTACTTTATGAATTCATTGGATGGAGCAATGGGGCCACAGGAACTAGCAGTGAAACCTCACTCACCTTGAATGCGCCATTGACGATTGAGGCGAACTTCTCTTACAACTACCGGACCATCGGTGGAATCATAGCAGCGATTGCCGTGGTTGTTGTCGTTGCAGTACTTCTGAGACGGCGTAGTGCGGAGCCGCTGCAAAAGGCTGGGGCCTGAGTCGCAACTCTCATTGCCAAGACCGACATCCACGGTCCAGCGAGAGTAGCATGTCTCGGGACTCGCCGATTTAGATTATCGTCAGGAGGAGCGTACCCGAACTTCCCAGGTTGCTTGAATCTCCGCTATATGTCGCCATTATCTTGACGCTCCCTGTGACAGTGGCCGTGACTGTCACTTGCACCCCTGCGTTTAGTGTCGTTGAATCGCATGCGATTGAAGTCACCGTAGGGCATGTGGTGTCCATCTGTCCATTCGGGCACGCGAAATCGGATGTAATTCCACCAGTGGTCTTCACCGGAAGCTGGGAACCATAGTATCCTACTCCTGCCAACGCAAGAATGACAAGGATTGCGGCTACACTTACCGTGAGTCGACTAATGCCTTTCCAGCGCATTATCTAGATACCAATGAATAAAGAGAATAATAAATCATCATTGAGGCGGGGGAAAAGACGCTGCTCGTTGGATTTCGGCAAGACGTTGGTAAATTGGGTCTGGAGCTGGCCCCACGTCGTCTGCAAATTGTGAAATCTACGACTGATCAGGGCCGGAGCGCCATTCACGCCGTCGTTGGCTTAATGTTAATGACAAGATTGAGACGACAACAGCGATCAAGTAGGGCAAATACAGGACACCCCTTGAGATGGCCACCAACGCCCCCAATCTCAACTCAGACCCCGTCGGCATATTTGTCACCTGAGCCAGCTGCACGTGAGCTATCCCGCCAAGCAGCTTTACCGCGTCCGGGCTTCCCAGCCCGGTCACGTAGTCCCATCCAGCCGATGAGCAGTAGCCCGTCCCGATCACAGAGCCCGTCTTGACCAGACTGCACCCGCCCGTCACGTCGTGGAACGTGGATGGGGCGGAGGACGCGAGCGAGTAGAGCATCGGGTTCAAGAGCCCCACCCGCTTGCCGGCAGCCTGAACTATGTCAGCGACAATCCCGGCGAAAGTTGGCGCGCCTCCGCTGGTTCCGCAAAAGTAGCCGAGATGTCCATTCCAGAAGAATGTGTACCCGGTAGAGCAGGAGGCATCGAGCGATAGGTCAGGTATGACCCTGAAGTTATTGTTCGGTACGCCAGGACCGGTTTGCCAAGATGGACGTGAGAAGAGGTTGCTCGGCCCTCCGCCGCTCTGGTTCCATCCCGCTTCACTCCCGTACCGGCTCCCGATCAGGGTGAGAGCTGTTCCACCAACCGCGGTGAAGTATTGACTGTACTGGGGCATTAGCCACGAATATGGGAGGTGAGCGGTCCAGAAATCGCCGGTTATTGACCCCCAGGGAACCGTGTTGTTCGACCCCCAATCGTTGGAAGCCGCTATGAGAGTGATATTCTGTCCCGCGCCCTTCGCGAACTCCGAGTTCTCTGCCAAAACGGTGCCCTGGTTACCCTGGCCCCACCACGCCCAGGACGGGCTCACGGTTGCGATGTCCGCTGCATTGTTGTCAATCACGTAGCTGAAACCCGTGAAGAAGCCAGATAGTCCTCCCACGAGGACCAGGAGTATGTGGGCATCCGGAGCCATCGCGTGTACGAACTCGACATCAGCAGTAGTCTCGCCCTGGGGTTCCTCTACGTTGGTTCCTTGGCTTCCGTTGGGCTCTACTACCGTGATGTTGGCGTTTGGAAGGCCGTAGGCGGCGTCGAAACCTTTGATGTCGCTGTAGAAGGTGTTGTCAATCCCCGAGTTGATTATTGCGACGGTCACTCCCTTCCCGGTGTATCCGGACTGAATCAGCGGGGCCACGTCGTAGGCGCTTCGGATCCCCTGGGGGGTGACGTACGGGGACTGAAGCGTGAAGTTCTGCACAAGATCAAGCGCACCGTCGATGTAGACGCCTACCTGCCAGCTCCCCGCGAGGTAGATGGCGTTTGATCCTTTGATGTAGATGTCACAATATGTGTACCAGTTGGGGTAGTGCCTGCCGTTCCCAGGGTCGGGAATAGTGGCTTGATACCTGAAGTAGACTTGCCCCCAACTTGTCAGCCACACCCAGGTGACGTTGTGGGAGGGAGAGTACACATTCGCGAGGTTGATCCAAGAATACGCGAAGCGGGCGTTTGTGTCGAATACCTGAGTCCTGTTGACAGGCTGGTAGTTTGAGTCCACGCCTTCTGCGAGGGTGCTGTCCGCGATGCTGAGACTCGTCGGCTGACTCGTGGTCGATGCGGCCGAAGAGTGATTGATGGAAGTCGAGACTGATGACGGGGAGGAATGAATTGTGGTTGTCGATTTCTGACCGCTTGTAGTCGTTGACGGCTGAGTCGTGGTCGACGGATTAGTGACCGTCGTTGAACCCCGTGTGGTCAAAGGTTGTGTTGTAGATTGACCACCCAAGCTGGAAAGATTGAGATAAGCTCCATACGAAACGAGCGCCGCGAACAGGAAGATCACGACCGCAGCCACGGCCAATACTCTTTTCCTCGTCTTGCTGCTCCTCGGGTTCTTCGCCCGGGCAGTCGGTGCTGGAGTCTGACTCGTTGGGGACGAAAGCGCTTCAGCACTCTTTGTCGGCGCGGCTAACCTCAAGGCGTTACCGCAGAACTCGCAGAAACCCTGCGTAGCCCCAGGAACCAGTTCGTAGGGCTGGCCGCACTTCGGGCAGAATGGCACTTCCTTTCCCTCAACTGTACGGTCGAGTTTCTATTTAACGCTGGCATGGCAACCGTCTTGCTGGTGCCTATCTTCGGCGCCAAAGTAAGAAGCCAAGCCCCACAACCAGAATCGCGGCAAGAGCTGCGAAGGTGATCAAGTAGCCGTTCAATGGCTCTGGTGCTGGGGGGACTCCCTTCATTGGAATGTTCGTCGAGACAAGCAGAGTATCAATAACAAAAACCCCATTGACCTCGTGCGTCTTCACAAACACGCCAGACGACGACTCAACCCAATAAGTTGACCCTTTGTCGTACCTGAAGAAGGCGTGGCCACTTGAGACTGTTATGTTTGCGTTGAGCGTTATCACGTCGACGGTTAGGTTCCCCAGTGAAGTAATGAGATTCTGGCCAACAACAACTGAGAAATCGTCGAGTGCGCTCTGGTTGATGCGATATGGTGCGAGGAATTCCGCCGGTACGGAACCGTTGTTGAGGGTCCGGAGGCCTCGCACAGACGCGGCGAAGGTAGCGAGATCAGGTACCGCAGATAGGCTGAAATTCGATGGTGTCCCGTCCTCATCTTCGACGGCGTAAGTAGTACCGTTGGACACAAAGATGGAGGTCACGTCATAGGTTCTTGTGCCCGCCGGGGCCTGTTATTGCATGATTGTATGTTCTGTGTGACCCGACGAATGCCCACGCGGGAAGTTGTGAGGAGGTCTCCGACATTCCGAACGGTACGTTAGTGGGAAAGACGAGGAGGAGAGCCAGACACATAACAACAGCTAAGAGGGTGACCCTCAACGAAAATGCACTACACCATATAGGCCTGGCGGGCTGCTACGCAAAGTCGACAATGATATTGGCAGAATCCTCTGCTTGCCGCGGCGAAGAAAGAGCCCTTATTCCCCTCCGAAGACCACGACTCGAGTCCTCTTGGCTCCAAGTTAGTGCGTCTCTGAAATGGAATAGACGATGTATAAACGAATCCCCACCGAGGAGGTATGTGCACGCTCAGTTCCTCTACCACCCTTTTGCGTGGGGGAATGTCCGGCCATCCCTGTTCAATTTGCGAATCTGTCGTATTTGGCCGAATGCCCCCAACAATTCCCAAAAATCCACGAATCTCCCGCGAAAAGAAGCACCCGAAACTCGTTGTTCGCGGCCTCTGAACCCAAATAGTTGGGCAATAATCCCACCCTAGGCTTGTTTCACTTTTCCACCTCATGAAACGCAACTCTCCACGAGGTCAATTGCTCGGCCAAACTGCTTTTCCTCGGACCACTGGTGACTCAGCTTGTGGACTGGTCTCGCCTATTACCTAGAACTGATTCTGGCGGCGAATATAAGGGACCACTCGAATCAGCGGCAAAATACAAATGGCATTCCTCTATCTCACAACCATTGGATGGAAGTCAGGAAGGCCCCATGAGATTGAGATTTGGTTCGTCGAGCGCGGTTCAATGTACTACGTCGTCTCAGAAATGGGGCGCGCATCTCACTGGGTGCAGAACATCATCCGCAATCCCATGGTTTCCGTCAAGGAACAGGCGGATGGCAGGTCAAATAGAAAGAGCCACCTGCATATGAGTCGCCGAATCCAAACATCGCACAACTAAGTGACCTGTAGACAGGGATTGTTGTTTGAGGTATGGTGATGAGAGGACCAGTAGTTGTCATCCAGTATGAAACGGGAGCAAGAAAGAATGATGCAACAAATGCAATCAGAATCAAGCCGAAGATCATACCCTTCCGCCTCATGCCCATAATTGGCAGCCAGGACGAAGTAATAAGCTCACTCCGTCAACGGGCGAAGGAGAGAGCTGTCTGGCGAATTTGAGTTCAGCTGACTTTCACTGTGCCTGTTGACAAGCCGGTCGCGGAATAAGTCGCTGTAACTCCCGAACTGCCGGTAGGTCCATCGTATGCCAGCATGTCGTTTGTGTCGATATTCACCTGTGCAGGAACGGCGTTTGGATTCCAGACTGTCACGGATGTGAAGCTTATGGGGGTAGTGATATAGGAAGCGCTCGGAGCCCCTGCAGCTTCCATGCTCACAATGGCGTACGGGAGAGTATTTGAGATTCCTGTAGCAGTGAAGCTATCGATGACCGCGATGTAAGGAATCCCGGTTACACTATCATCCTCGACGTATGCGACCCAATTATTATTAGACGCATCATCGTAGCCCCAAAGTGAATTTCCCGCTGATTCCTGCACCCTATATCCACAGAAGTAGCTCGTACAGGTGTGGCCATTCCAGGAGAAGCTCCCATAGAGCTCAACGAACATGTCGGGATGACTTCCATTTAGAGCGGTTCCGTATACCCAACCCGATTGTACTAGCAACGAATTGCTTCCAGATGGCGGACAAATTGTCGCTGTACAATTTGTAAGACCCTCCCACATGCTAAAAGACGTTGGAGTACTTGAGGGTGCTACGGGGATTTTTGTGAAAGCAGTAACTTCTGAGTAAGGACCGTAGTAGTAAAATTCGCCGCCTACCCAGCATCTGCTAGAACAGTTGTATGTAAAGGGTCCGAAGCCATTGTAAGGGCGCATTCTTTCGGTTCTTGGAGCCGAGTCTTGAGATCCGGGTTGCAAGCCGCCCGCAACAGCGTAATCGAATTGGCAGTCGACTACGGTCACGGTCTTTGCTGCGGCGCTCCCACTCAGACATCCCGAAAACGTCGGGTGAGCTTTCACATAATCCCTCAAGAACTGTTCACGACCAGAGGTGCTCTGCGTTGAAGCTTGGGCTAGGGTAGGTGACAGAAGCGCGACAAAGAGGACCGCAAGAACAATCATCGATGAGCATCCCCTGATGCTTTGAGATCGGCCTCGATTAGGTGAGTTATGATTAATGGATAGTTTTTCGGTCATATGCGTCAGACAATATCTAGCTTGGAATATAAGCCCCCATGAACCATAGCTACATTACCTTAGGTCCGAACCAATCATTCATGAATTAGCTTCAGGTAATCGTTGAGCCAGTCAATTCCCTTTGGAGTTATGACATAAGTTGAGATTTTCCCATCCCGACGTAGTTCTACTAACCCTTTCTGTCGAAGCTCCTCAAGGTATTTATTGGCTCTCTTGGCATTTAGGTTAAGATGAAAGATCATTTGATAAGCGGTAAGGCTTTCTGACATAAGCGCCTTTAGAATCGCGGCTGTTAAATCAAAACGCGATCTTCTCTTCTTGCTTCGCCTAAATTCAGAGTAGGCCAATCCGGATGGTTTGGGAGTTCGGTTGCATAAAAGCTTAGACAGGTCATAGACGTGGGAGGAGATGTTTATGAGAATGCTAATTCCGAATGGTATACCGGTCCTGGTACTCTTGCGAGTTCGGGTTCAGGACAGTCCGACCCTTGGTCGTTTGGCGTTCGTTCATCGTTGCACATAATGCACTTCCCCCTGGCAATCCCCCAGTAAGGATTGGAATAATCACGCAAAAAAGGCAGCTGTGGACGTTTATTGCCCGATAGTTACAAGCCGAAGGATTACCCATGCCTTGCCCGACAAGTTACAATAGCTCTAGTCACGAACGCCCTCGTCCCGGCTACCTACCCAGCCTCCGTGGCTATTGGTGCCATGAAAGGGTGGAAATATTCACCCCGCTCTGCTAACGCTAGTGTCTTTTCTGGGCCAGAACCGTCCTCCTGAGCACTAAACTGGTCAAGTCTCCCCGGGCCTGAACCTGCATTTACTGACGGTTGTCAGGTGAGCGACCCTACAGGACAAGCCCCTTCTCGCACCTTAACTGCGCAATTGGCGCTTCTTGGGGACGATTTTCAGGTAAGTTACACATGATTATTCATGTGGACTCCCCCCGACTCAAACCCCTGACATTCTGTCTGGAGATACTGCGTGATTAGGCCGATTTGAGCCCAAATAGTTGGGCAATAATCCCACCCGCGGCCCTCTTTGCGGGTCCGAATCTCGTTAGCTTCATCAAACCGTTGCCAAGACTAGATCTAAGAGTCAGGCCTGTTCACCCGTAAGCATTCACGATTGGATAGACTAAAGGGATAACCGGAAGAGCAGGAATGCCGCTATGAAGGCGACGACCGGAATCACGACCCACGTCGAGAGCGACTCGGACACTATTCTCCGGTTTATGACGGTTATCCGGCTCGAATAGGCTGCGCCCAGCATCCCTCCGAGGATGCAATGGCTGATGGACATTGGAACCTGGAATTGAGTGCCTGTCCAGACCAGCAGAGCAGCTCCGCCGAACGCAGCCAGGACTCCCTGTGGACTGAGGGCGAGCATCTTGTCGCCGAGCGTTTCGCTTACCTTCCTTTTTCCCAAAAGTATAGTGCCAGCAATGGCTGTGAAGGTCAGCCCGATCGCGACAAGGATGCTGTCCCCGTTCTGCGCCCCGCCTAGAGCGGTGCCGTAGATCAGACCAATATTGTTGGCCCCCAGCGAATAGGAGACGGCGAATGAGGTCGCGACTACCCCGACCCTGTTAAACGAATCCGCAGCCACCAGATTGAGTCCCGAGACCAGACGACGCAACGCCCTATGCAGGGCGAGCGAAACGAAATAAGTCAGCACGGGCGCGACGAACCAGAACGTGATAACCAAGTACGTCTGGCCCTGGTTCACGGAGAGGCTTGATGCCACGGCGACCCCGAGAAAAGCGCCCACCATTGCAGCGCTGATGGACGCCGGGAGAGCCAGCAGGGTCAGCCCGATTGTGAGCAGTATCGAAACGAAGAAAGTCACCTCGAGCCCATAGGCCGAAGCGGAAGTCGCAAGTGCTCCGTCCAGGCTCTTCAGCATCTTTGAACCCTCGAGAAGCACTCCGGCGAGAAGTCCGGTTACGGCCAGAAGGACCGACGACCGCGCGGTCAGCGTGCCCGAGCCTCTCAGGTTGCCTATGAGAAAGGAGCTATTGTTCCACCCGAATACGAAACTGAGTATCGCACCCAGGGCCAGCAACAGTTCAATCATAGCCCTTCGCTACGAGCACGAGGACGACGTCGCTCGCGTCTTCGGCGCTGTCCGCGATATCGTCGGTAACGGCGATGAAGTCTCTCATCTGGATAACGGTCACAGGGTCAGGCGATCCTTCTCGCTTGAATAGAGCTTTCCATAGCTCGTCCTTGTTCGAGTCAGCGGCCTCCTCGAACTCTTCCACCTTCGGAATTCGCAATAGCATCTCCATCTTGCCAATCTTGAACGCGGACACCAGGTTCTGCAACGCAGCTACGGCGCCGATCTGGTTCTCGACAAACTTACTCATGGCCGACGATTTCAGGAGCGAGATGGCGAAAGGATCCAGAGCGCCTTCCACGGCGAGGAACCTTGAGGCGTCTTTCGCACTGTCTGCAACGTTGTCTATTTTCTCTAGGAGGTCGAGAATATCCTCCCTGACGCCTCCGAAGAATGCGCCCTCAGCGATTTCCATGCTCAGTCGCCTATGGACATCATCCGCTTTTTTCTCTCCTGTCAACACTGCTGCGAAGGATTTTTCTGCGTCGGCATTATTCCCTGCTGTGGCCGCCCCGAGTAGCTTGGCGAAATTGCTCACGGTTTCCATGACTATTCCCAGATGGTTCTCGACTCCTGCTACGATAGCGTTTTCCTTCCTGCCAAAGGAGAAGGGAAATTTCACGGAACTAAACCATCCCGATTGTCAGGAGGGTGATTTCTGTTCGTGATATTTCTTTTCCCCCACGATAACCTCACCTGATGCGGGAAGACATTGGCTCATGAGTATTAAGGGGAGGGTATCCAATCCTTAAGCCTGTTCGACAGAAATATGTTCTGTACCTGATTCACTTTTCACAGATTCATTAAATAGAGGTACGGCAACCGGAATAATATGAGCGCGACGGAGAGGGTAAGAAAGAGCCTGAACGAGACCATCAAGAGCACCGAGGAGTTCATCGAAAACACGAAGAGGTCGTTGCAAAAGGAACTCTCCAAGACAACACCCAAGGTTGAGCATGCGTTGGATCGGTCAGTGGACGAAGCTGGGCAGGCACTGTCGAATGTGCTTACAGCAATCGGCAAGAAGACAAGTCATGAACAGCTAGAGCTCCTGAACGGCTACAGAGCGTTCTTGCAAGGACAAGTCGCATTCGTTGAAAAAAGAATCAAAGCAATAAGAAACCAATGACTCTTTGACTCTTTGAGCAAAATTTATTTATCGTCAAACCTGGATGAGGCACCAAGATTAGAAGATGAATCTATTCTGGACCATAGCAGCAATTCTGGTGATTCTCTGGTTGTTGCTAGAAATCGGAGGAATCGGTGGAAGTCTGATTCACATACTGTTGGTAATCGCTGTAATTATCGTAGTGTACCGACTCGTCACAGGGAGAAATGTGGTTACAGGTAAATAGAGAATGATCTCAAATCAAAGAGAGTGAGAGGTGAATTCAAAAATGGCAAAGAAAAGCAGAGGGGGCAGAATGAAAGCAGCTAAGGAGCGAGCGGCCGAGATGCCTGGTGGAAAAGGCCCTGTCAGAAAGCGCAAAGCAGGTCGAAGAATAATGAAGACTTAGCAACCGTAGGGCGTGGGTTGTGTGCCTTTGATCGACGCCCCAACCCACATTCTCAATTTTGCATCCCCCCCAGCACTGATTGTCAAAGTCCTTCGTCAGGTTTTAAGGGGACCTTTGGAGGTGCCCCCTCGTGGCTCTGTGTACGAAAAGGAGAAACGCGATGCCACATAATGCCAGCACGACTTGAAATGAGGCAATCCTCCACATCACAACAGCTGCCCACGAAGTGAATCCATAAACAGAAAGAAGGTAGTATTGAACGCCCAGCTCTGCTATTCCTGACCTCCCTATTGATACCGGGACAGCTGCAATGGCAATCACCGCACAAACCGTAGCCGTGGATGAAAGCAAATCAATCTTTAATCCCGCCGAGGTGAGCACGATCCAGAGAGCAACACCTGATAGGAGAGCTTGAACTATGGCTAGGAATAGAACCTTAGCGACCAGAGGCAAGGCACCTTTCGCTAGCATTTCGTTGGCGGCGACCGAAAAATCCTCCGCTCCTCCTTGGACGATCTTCTTGAACTTTCTTCCTCTTTTAGCTCCCACAAGACGTGTTGCAAGGCTGAAAATCGTTTTTGGGATCCTGATGCCCTTTCGGGCGGGGATTAAGAAAAAGCGTGTACGCGGTAATCAACGGCAACACTACCACGGTAATTGTGAAAGCTGCGACGATTGCGCCCCTCGAGAACGCGTAAGCGGCGGCAGCTAGAGCTAGAGCAGAACATACACATACATCTACAAGCACTTCGAAATATCCCATCCAAAGCGATTTGCCGCCGTCCACCCCTTTCCCCGAAAGCCTCGCCGCGCGCACAAACTCACCACCGCTCATTGAAGGGATTGAGAGAGCCACGAACTCGCTTCCCATGCTAACGATTGCCAATTCCTTCAGATTCACTTTCATATCACCGGCTAGTCCCTTGACAACAACACGGAATCTCAGGATCTGGACAAGCAGCTTGGCCGCGGAGACTCCCGCCGCGAGAACGAACGGCAAAAAGCCGATAGTCGCCAGTTGGGAAATAGTTACGCCGGAGGTCACAGAGATGAGTATGACCACTGTAGAACTTAGCACCAAGCCGAAAATGACCCATTTCACTATCGAACTGGGTAGCTGGAAGCCGCTAGCCGATTTTTCGGTCCCCTCTGAAAGCAACTCAAACAGGCATACAAAACAATTCTGTAAGGGCACTAAAATATGTGAGGTCCCGAAGAGCGTCCCAGCAAAAGCTGTGATAAGCCTTAAATCACTTTGAGAGTTGACGGGCAAACGTGCCACGGCTCAATGCCAGCAAAAGAGCGAAGCTGGAGAGCAGCCAATACGCTTGCCCGACCGACCGCAAACTTCCCATCAACGATGCGGCACACGTGCGGAAAGCCATGATTACGTTTAGCCGGGTAAATTCGAACATCTGCCATCCCAGATTAGCGAAGCAAAGGATACTCGAGGCGGCCAAAAAGTTCGGAATAGACGTTACGGAGTTCAAGGAAGTAAAGAGACACGAGAAGATAGATACGTTTCTTGAGAAGATTCGAGAAGATAGATATCTGTCCATCTGAACCCTAGAAAAGCCAGTCAGCGCTCATTTCTCTATGAGCTCTAGAACATCCCTCACAAAGTTCTTTCTCAGGTTTTCGGGGAAACTTTGGAGGCCCCTCTCGTGGCTCGGTGCACGAGCAGAAGAAACGCGATTCCGGACACCGCCAGCACGACCTGGAAAGAAGCGATTCTCCACAGAACCACAGCCGGCCAGGAAGAGAACCCATAGACCAATGACAGATAAGATGCAACGGCTAGCTCGGTAATCCCGGAACCGCCTATCGAGATCGGAAGAGCCGCAATCGCGGTCGCGCCAAAAGCTACAAGAGTCGAAGAGAGCAAGTCGATCCTCATACCCGCGGCGGTTAGGATGATCCAAAGGGCCACACCAGAGAGTATTGCTTGAATAATGGTAAGACCAAGAGCCTCTAGGATAACGGGCAAAGCATCTTTCTTCAATATAGCTCGCGCTGCAAGCGAAAAATTCACCGCGCTCTCCTGAACGACCTTCTCGAGTTGGTTCGCTCTCGGCCCCCCTATGAAAAAGGCAGCAAATCTGAATAATTTGCCTGGAATCTTTGGAATCCCCCTGATGGCTGGAATCACAAAGAAAATCGAGTATCCGGTGACCAAGAGCAATACGACCACAACGATTGTTGACGCTATGACGGTTGCTCCCTTTGAGAAGGCATATCCTGCAGAAATGAGTCCCAGAACAGAACTGACGTACACATCTACAACCACCTCAAAATAGCCAATCCAGAGGGCCTTGCCGCCAACCACCCCCTTTCCTGACAGCCATGCGGCGCGCACAAATTCCCCTCCAAACATGGACGGCGTCGAGAGCGCGACGAACTCGCTCCCTATCCTCGCTACCGTCGACCCATTCAGATTCGGTCTTGAATCCTTAGTGAACCCGGCTACTATGAGTTGAAATCTCAAGACTTGAACGAGTAGCTTGGCCGAGGACACAATCGCGGCGATGACGAAGGGAAGGTAACCCAGCCTCACAAGATCTGAAAGAGATACACCCGAAAATAGGGAAATGATGATAAGGATGGCGGTGCTTACAACCAAGCCCACGCCAATCCACTTCATCGCAGACTTGGGTAGCTGGAGGCCATTCGTCGTTTCTCACCTTCACCTCAACTTCATTTGTCGAAGGTTAGATTAACGCGTGCTTCCGGCTGTTTGCCTTCCGAGAAAGAGGTCTGATTCCAATAGTTAGCAAACGTGCGCTGGACTTATATATCTTGCAATAGTGACACGCTTTGAGATATCTATGCCAGGAAATGAGAAAGGGGCTGTGTCCCTAGATAGTGTAAGAAACCAAATATTGACATACGAGCACCAGATTAAGGAGTACCTAGACAAGCTTGAGGCCAAGGTCGATACCTACAAGTTCTCGGTTGAGCGACACGGTGAGGGGCTCACGATCGACATCGCGTTTAGGGCGACGGTACATGCGAAGGGATCGAAGTAAGTTCATCATCCTCACACAATATTCGGATCCGGCGACAGATCAAGTGACTTGAGTCCCCAAAGGAAAGTGGCTTCGCTCCCAACGCATTGAGGCTGACTGATACTGGAACCACAATGCAGTCTTGCTCGCCTCGGTTCACTCTTCGACCTCATTTTCGAAATCCCAGAGGCGACTAGGGCTGGGTAATTCCGATGCGGAGGACATTCAAGAGCTCGCCTCTTCGCCCGCGTTCTTGAGGTTGGCCGATTCGATTCTCCTGAGCTTCGATAGGGATACTCTTGCCGAGTTCCTCGCCGGGTACCTATACTTCGAGGCGAAGGGAGGTTCGAGAAGCGATTACGCTCGTTTCTTAGCAAGCAAGAGGTTTGGGAAAGGGATCACAATCGCGATGAACGTTCTTGGTGCGCTTATCCCCGGATTGCTCTTCGATAAAACATTCAGATCGGTGATTTTCTCAGCGGCAATGAAATCGTTTGGAAAAAAACAGGGGCGTTCGAAGCATGCGACATCGAAGGACGACTAGCGCCTCCATGGTTACGATGGCTAAGTTCCGGAATGCAGCTGCCGTCCGAGGTCCCCAGCTCCGAGCACATTAGTCGCGTTGCAGGGGGAAAACCACATGATTTTCCAACGTGACCAATGGTTGGAATGTTGACCGGGGGGGGGGGCTTCCTTCAGTAAGGCAAACAACGTCTCGCTTATTTGCACTGGTCCAGCCATATGTAGGGTGAGGCCTGAAGCGTGAGTCGGACGAACGCAGACCCGATTGAGAAACCGACGGGCGGCTTTCAGCTGCCAAAATCGGTCATGAAGTGGGTAGCCGTCGGCTTGGTTCTGAGCTCCGCCGTTGTTATCATTATCTCATTATATTCAGGCGTGAAGTTTTCAGATTTTGAAAGCATCGGTTACTTGACGTTCGGCCTAGCTGCTGCTGCATCCGCAGCCAGGCTCCTCGTCCAGATCGTGCGGTTCAGAGTGATAACGGTAGGCTTGTCTGGTGAAGCGAAACTGGATTTGAGCGGCTTGGCGCTAACCAGGATAAGCAGCGAGTTCATCTCGATATCGACACCCACAGCGAGTACGGGCGTCATCCTACGCACCGCCTGGCTGGCGGGAAAAGGGGTGATCGGCGGCAAGGCGATCTGGATTGGCTATTTTGAGGTGCTCATCGAGGTATATGTTGGCGCTGGTCTTGCTATTATCGCGGCGGCATACGCCTTATTGAAGGGTGCGGTTGTCCTGGGGTCAACAATAGCTGTAGTTGCCCTGGTCTTGATTGTTGGGTACACGGTCGTTTTCATAATCCCGGCGAAGAAAGCCATCAAGATTCCCCATCTTCTGTTCAGGATTGCAGAGTATTTGGTAGGGGGGGAGAGAGCGACAGAGTTCTATGTCCGTACTATCGTCGCCTCCCTGAATTTTTCACTTTCCGCGCGCGCAATTCTAACCAACAGTACACTACCCGTACTGGTAAAAGCCGTTTTTCTGACCCTTATTGAGGATGTCTTGGCCGGTTCGGCTCTTTGGCTTGTGTTAAACGCGGCTGGCCTGAAGATCGACTTGCTCTCCTCAACTATTGCAGCTTTTGGTGTGGTCACCGTTGCTCAAATCCCCGTATCCATTGGCGGCGCGGGAATCACGGAGATCACGATGCAATCCTACCTGACTGCAATCTACGGATTTTCCTCGTGGGCGGCTGTCGTACTCTGGAGGGTTGCCACTTATCAAGTCCTCTTAGCGTTAACTGGTATCGCGTTTATGCTGTTCTTGCGCAAGGCTACGAAGCATCCCGAGCAAGTGCCTGACGTGGAACATCAAAAGAATTCCAGATGATTTCCATGAGAAAAGACGGGAAAGGAAAAATGGGTACCCTGGAGTAGAGCGCTTCAGAGAAAGAACAACGAATAGGAACCAAGCACGCGCACAATCCAACATCTTCACGCTGGCAAAAATACTGAAATAGTTGTGTTGTTCATATTCTTCGTGTTCTACTTCGTTTGCAGCGCTGCACTGAACCTATAGAGGCTAGAGTTAAATGAAAATTAATCGAATGAATTTGATTCGTGAATCTGCGGCTGGTCTTTCTAAGACCATCTTCCGTTCATTCACAACTCATGAGCGCAAAGCCGGTCTTTGAATTCAATGTCAGTTACTTCGCGGGCGGAAGATTTTGCAACGACGTTTGCCAATGCGGTACACGGTGGTTTGGATAAGGTCCTAGGCCAAAGTGGGGCGGCGGCGGTCTTGTCACACATGAAGATGGCTAATAATCTTCCCGACCCGGCTGAATTTCATAAGAAGTTGCTAGCACTTTTCGGCTTACAAGCAACCGTGTCCTTGGAAAGAGCGATAGTCAAGGATCTTGTAACGAGGCTCAGGTGGGCGCTTGACCTCTTGAATTTGGAAGGCGACTTCGATTTCAGCGCGACCATGCGTAGGATTGAAAGAGGTGTGAAACGATGACGACCAAAAAAAGCACAGGGTTGAAACCTCTGATTCAGGTGGACCGCCAAAGAGGGGCTCCCGGTTCTGGAGCAGACGATCTGGCCGAGACGCGGATTGCTACGGTGCTCGGTTTGAAACAATTCATGCAGGGTCCCATCAGAACCTTGCTTATCAAAGGGCTCGCGGGTACTGGCAAGACAACAGTCGCCCTTGAAATTCTCAAAGCAGCGGGCAAAGGGAAAGGCGCGTACATCTCCTCAAGAGTTGCAAAAGAACTGCTTGAAAAGCACATACCAGCAATGAAAAATACCCTACAGAGTCAAGAATTCTTGGATATTAGGCTCGAGGATGCGACTTCAGCACTGGATTTTGTTATGCAACTAACGGAGCCCAAAAAAATTAGAACCATCGTGTTTGATAGTTGGGATGGCCTCGCGAAGGAATTGGAACAGAAAGAAAGGTTACGAGCCGAGAAGACTCTAATGGCCCTTGCAAATAATTCCGGCGCCCAACTTATCTTTGTTAGCGAAGAACCCGGCGCCACGACCATAGACTATCTTGTCGATGGTATCCTCGAGATGGTGACCGTAGAAGAACAAGACCGAGCGGTACGAGAATTCATCATACACAAACTGCGCGGGACAAAAATACCGCAACATAAGTATCTCTTCACACTTCTGGAAGGAAAATTCACTTTCTTCGGACCCTATGCCATTCCTGATTACTCGAAGGTGAGCAAATTTATCCAAAAGCCTGACATCGATGGATCCTATTCTTTCGGGAGTGGCGCCTTGGATAGACTGTTTGGAGGCATAATTCCTGGGAGCACTTTGGCCATCGAATATGACGAAAATGTTCCCTACCCCGCGCTCAGAGCAATCGAACTACCTCCTATCATCAACTTTCTTTCGATGGGAAGGAGTGCGATCCTTCTCCCATTACCAGGCGCAAACGATGAGCGAACGAACTCGATCCTGACCAAGGCTCTTGACGAAAGGATTGTAGGCGACCGGCTCCGCATCCTCAACGTAGTGAGAACTAGCGACCTTGAGACCACGAACTTGCTGAAAAATGTCACGCCCAATCAAATCCATGAAATAGTTACTAGAGAGACGACAAGACTGCGGGAGAAATCAAAGGATCAGTCCGTGTTACTCGTAAAGTCCGTCAGCGCTCTAGAGAATCTATTTGCTTCGGATTTAGATTCACTACTCGAAGTGACCTCCCAAGAAATAATTACCCTGGCACAGTCGCATGATGCACACATCCTCTTCTTGCCAAAGGATTCGCCCATCAGGTCGCGCATCCTCTCAATGAGTTCCAGTTACGCAAAATTGTTCGTCAGGGATGGCACCGTTCTGATGTATGGCGTGAAGCCTCACACCGGAATCTACGCCTTACAGCACCTCGAGGATCCCACGTCTCCATCGCTAACTCAACTTGTATGACCCGATTCTTCAATTCGATTTCTTGAGTCAACAACTCAACAATGTCCTGATCGTCCTGCTGTAACCACAACAAGTATCACAGGTCATGAGATATCTTGACATCATGGGTTCCTGTTTGCTTAGAGTTGGCTTCTTTCGAGCGTACCTTTTTCGAAGCTTTGAGAGGGGATGTCTCGACCATTCCTTGGAGGAACGTTTAAGTAAAAATTATCAGGGCCGAAGTCCTGAAGCCAATGGGGTTCTCGAAAAGGACTGTGTGGAACCCTGATGAAACAAGGAAGACGCCCAACGGCAAACTCGGCATCGTCGAAGGCAGCGACTTCACCTTCGGGCGAGGTAAGTGTTGATAGAACACATTTTCGTCGTAATGTTGGAGAACAGGAGCTTTGACCATCTTCTTGGCTTTTCTCAAATTCAGGGAACAGATCCATCCGGAAGACCGACCAAGCTAGAAGGGCTAACTGGCAGAGAAAGCAACGCCTCCCCAAGCGGTGATGCCATCGCAGTATCGTCTCCAGCCGATTTCCTAATGGACTATGGTCCGGGCCACGAATTCAGTGATGTGAAGGAGCAGATATGTGGAAAGGGAGGCACCTATTCCTCACCCGCTCCCTCCCCTGGCCAGATCGATCCTAACATAAACAACAGCGGTTATGTTTCAAATTTCAGCCGCTACAACCGCAAGAATCCCGAATCGATCATGAAATGCTACTCGCCCACCCAGTTGCCAGTCCTGACGACTTTGGCCACCGAGTTCGCTGTATGCGATCACTGGTTCTCATCCTTACCAGGTCCGACGTGGCCCAACCGTTTCTTTATTCACGCCGCATCCTCGGGCGGCTTGGATGACAGCCCCTCCTTCTCCCGCGAGTTCAAGTCCATATTGTATGATGGCTTCAAGTTCGACAACGGCTCAATCTATGACCAATTCGACAATGCCAAACGCGATTGGATGATCTATTCCGGTGACGAATTTCCTCAAGCGCTTTCCATCGCCGGAATGCGCGCTCGTCTCGAAAAGAACTTTAGGCCATTCAATCAGTTTAGGCACGATGTAAGTGATCCAAAGTTCTCGAAATCTTACGTGTTCATGGAACCGGACTACCATGCCTTCACGGGGAAATTCAGAGGTGGCACATCTCAACATCCGAACGACGACGTAACAAGCGGCGAGAGACTACTGAAGGACATCTACGAGTCCATACGCAGTTCCCCACACTGGGAAGAAAGCCTGCTCATCATAACGTACGACGAGCATGGGGGATTTTATGATCATGTCGTGCCCCCCACAGCTATTCCCCCGGGAGACTCAGTCTCCAGTCCTGGAAACAATCACAACAATTTCGACTTTCGACAGCTCGGCGTCCGGGTCCCAACACTAATCATCTCCCCGCTCGTAGCAAAGGGTACCATCGATCACAATACCTATGACCACACGTCAGTTCTCGCCACGGTTGAAAAGCTGTTCAACCTTGGTAGCCTGACGAAACGGGACGAGACGGCTCAGACCCTCAATCATCTATTCAAGCTGCAGACTCCTAGAACGGACGCGCCAATGACACTCCCTGATTCAGCCGTCTCTGGATACGTTCACAAGGAAAGGACAGGCAACTCAGTCGCAGCTCGTCTCAGTGAATTGATGTCAGGACTCATTTCCCTCTTGAGGCCCAAACCGGTTGACCCATCCCTGCGAGGGTTCCACCATGTCGCTCTCCTAAGAGACATCCAAAACTCGCCTGTCACCGAAAAGGAGGAGATCGCCCGGAGGTTCCTTAGACACAGGACAGTCCATGCAACGAAATACATGCAGCGGATCAGACGAGAGGCGGCTGCTCACAAGGCGAACGGATAGGCCAACCCATTGCTAGCCTCCCTCGAAAGCGCCGAGGAGCAGTTCTCTGGTAGTTTCCTTGAGTAAGCCAGACGACCCTAGCCAACCATCCTTCTGGAGCGTACCTGCTTCTGACACTCTTCAGCGACTGCAAACGACATCAAGAGGCCTAACCGACGATGAGGCGGGAAAACGACTCAAACAATACGGCACAAATCTTCTGAAGCCCAAGAAGAGGTCAGACGCCCCCACGCTCCTACTTGCACAATTCAAGAGCCCGGTCATACTCATCCTGATCTTTGCGGGAGGGTTGTCATTCTTCCTAGGAGATCCTGTGAACGCGCTCATCATTCTGGTGATTATCCTGGTGAGTAGCCTGCTCGGTTTCTCTCAAGAGCGAGGCGCGAACAAGGCCGTCGAAAAATTACTAGCGATCGTGCAGACAAAGGCAACCGTAATCCGCGATGGAACCCAGAAAGACATCCCAGTCGAGGGGATTGTGCCCGGAGACATTGTCGTCCTCAATGCGGGAGACCTAATTCCCGGAGATTCTTTGGTCATAGAATCCAAAGACCTCTTCGTCAATGAGGCGTCCTTAACTGGAGAAACCTATCCAGCAGAGAAAACGGCCGGGGTTCTACCCCCTGAAACGGCACTCAGTCAGCGAACCAACAGTCTCTTCATGGGAACCAACGTGGTCAGCGGGAGCGCACAGGCAGTGGTAGTTGGAACCGGAGCAAGAACGGAATTCGGCAAGGTCTCCGAACGGTTGAAACTCAGGCCGCCTGAAACCGAGTTTGAGCACGGAGTCCGGCGATTCGGATATCTTCTCATGGAAGTTACGATGCTGCTTGTAGTTGCCACCTTCGCCATAAACGTGTATTTTGCGCGTCCGGTGTTGGACTCTCTGCTCTTTTCTCTGGCCCTGGCCGTCGGGCTTACACCCCAGTTGTTGCCGGCGATCATCAGCATAAACCTCGCTCAGGGAGCAAAGAAGATGGCACTGCAGAAGGTTATCGTCAAACGCCTAGCATCCATCGAGAACTTCGGAAGCATGAACGTGTTCTGCTCCGACAAGACTGGCACTCTCACGGAGGGCTCGATCAAGATACAATCCGTTCTTGATGTCCAGGGGAAGGAGAGCGAAAAAGTGCTTCTATACGCCTTTCTCAACGCTTTTTTCCAGTCGGGATTCACGAACCCGATCGATGAGGCGATCCGGAGTGACGCCGCGATTCAAGCACATCACTTTGATGCATCTGCCTACAAGAAACTGGACGAGGTCCCGTACGATTTTCTTCGAAAGCGATTGAGCGTCCTGGTGTCCAAGGATGAGAAGAACCTGATGGTGACGAAAGGCGCTCTCCAGAATGTGCTTGACGTCTGCTCGTCGGTTGAAACTTCAGAGGGGACAACCGCAGAAATCGCCGAGGTTCAAAAGCAGATTCAACAACAGTTCGAAGACTTCAGTAGCAAGGGTTTTCGAGTTCTGGGAATAGCGTACAAAGACATTGGAACCGACAAGCTCATCACCAAAGACAGCGAGGTCGGCATGACCTTCTTGGGATTCATTGTCCTCTATGATCCAATCAAACCCAAAATTGCTGAGACTATTAACGACCTGAAAGTGCTCGGAATCTCACTGAAGATCATAACTGGTGACAACCGACTCGTCGCGGGCGTTGTAAGTCAACAAGTCGGTTTCCCAACTCCAAGAATTATTGCAGGCCCAGAGCTCCTCAAGATGAGCGACGAAGCGTTGCTCGGCAAAGTGAATCAAACCGACGTGTTCGCGGAAGTCGAGCCAAACCAGAAGGAACGCATCATCCTCGCCTTCAAGAAAGCTGGAAATGTCGTCGGATACATGGGAGATGGGATCAACGACGCATCGGCTCTCCATGCCGCCGACGTAGGGATCTCCGTCGAGAGCGCCGTGGATGTCGCGAAAGAATCGGCCTCTATCGTGCTGCGTGAAAGGGATTTGGGCGTGCTCGTCCAGGGGGTCAAAGAAGGAAGGAAGACCTTTGCCAACACCCTCAAGTACGTTTTCATGGCGACGAGTTCTAATTTTGGAAACATGTTCAGCATGGCAGGTGCTTCCCTCTTCCTGCCGTTCCTCCCGCTCCTGCCGAGGCAGATATTGCTTACCAACCTGATGACAGATTTCCCCGAGATAACGATCGGCACAGATAACGTGGATAGCGAGATGGTTGAGCAGCCTCGACGATGGAACGTCAGCTTCATTCGCAATTTCATGATAACATTCGGGATCCTAAGTTCGGTGTTTGACTACCTCACTTTTGGGGTTCTGCTCCTCGTCCTGAATTCGTCGACGGTTCTCTTTAGAACCGGTTGGTTTGTGGAATCGGTCGTCTCAGCAACTCTGATCGTACTTGTCATCCGGAGCAGGCGTCCCTTCTTCAAGAGTGTGCCAGGAACGCATCTGGTGATCGCAACAATAGCGGTCCTTGCCGCCACCATTGTCCTCCCCTTTACTTTGATAGGTGATTTGTTCGGATTTGGCCCACCTCCAATTCTGTTTATTGTGGCGATGGCGGCAATCGTAATGCTCTACATCATCTCGGGAGAAGTGGCAAAGAGGATCTTCTACAAACGAGCAAAATTCTGATGCCCTGATAACCGAGTCCTCAGCGCATATCAGGGGTATGCTATCTGACTCACAAGAAACTGAACAGGTCGCACAAAGATATTCCGGTGAAGGAGAGCAGAAGGCCGATGTCTACTTGGAGGGCACTGCAACAGTGGACGACTTTTTTGCCACTCTATGATTGCGTACAATCAAGATTATCATGCCAACGCCGAGAAATGCGCCTCCAATGATGAAGAGGATGATGTTTCCCCCCGGGACGAGTGTGGCGAAGAGGTTGGTCCCAGGGATTGTAGGGGCAGGTATTGTAGGAATTACGTTCCCTAAATGGAACAAGTCAGTAATGGCAGAACCCGCAAAGCCTAGGTCCAAGACGCCGATTCCAAATATGCCAAACCCAACTCCGAGAATTCTAGGTCCCATTCATACGTTCTCCTCGTAAGTTTTGATTCGCCGTCGGTATTAAGTCTGCCCATCTAGGGATACTGCCCATCCTGCGCATTCGTTCTGAGACACTTGACCTATCTTTCTCACATCTTCCAGACCTTTCACTCTGGAGATGATTGCAACCGAGAAGAAAAGGCGCGCCGAGAATCATTAAGCGCTAATCCCTTCATGCTTGAGTCCAAGTCCCCCCGAAACGGCTAAAACCTTGTTCGAAGGCAAGCCTCAGCATTGAAAGGACGTTCTCACATCAAACGATACAGAATCCGACCACGACAAAAGGTCCATCTTGATCAATGGAACGCTGGCGATACTTCTGGTTTCGATGGAAATGAACAAGACGCAACCGAGGTTTCAAAGAAGCTTACCAAGAAGCTTGAGCAACTTCAAGGAATGCTTTATGCCGAGCATAAACACAAGGTGCTAATCGTTCTACAGGCGATGGACACTGGCGGTAAAGACGGGACCATTAGACGGGTCTTTGAGGGAGTCAACCCCCAGACTGTGCGTGTCGCGCGTTTCGGCGTCCCCACTCCCGACGAACTCGACCATGATTTCTTGTGGCGGGTGCACAAACAAATGCCTGGCAAGGGTGAAATGGTCATATTCAATCGTAGCCATTACGAGGGCGTACTGGTCGAGCGGGTCCACAAGTTAGTACCAGAGGAAGTTTGGAAAAGTCGATACCAAGAAATCAACCGTTTTGAACGAATTTTGTGCGAAGAAGGTACGACCATCGTGAAGTTTTATCTGCACATTGACAAGGACGAACAGAAAAAGCGCTTGCTAGATAGGCTTGATGATCCCACAAAAAGGTGGAAATTCAGCATCCATGATCTCCCCGAACGGGAGCTCTGGCCAGAGTACATGAAGGCGTATGAGGAGGCGCTGGAAAAGACCAGTACGAGTTGGGCTCCCTGGTTTCTAATACCTGCGAATAACAACTGGTTTCGAGATGTAACCATTTCAACCATAATTGTAAGAACACTCGAAAAAATGGATATGCATTACCCACCGGTGGCCAAGGACCTTAAGTCGATCGTCATTAAGTAGGAAATCGTTTCTTGCCAAGGGCCTCAAAACGACTCTGAAAATCCGTGTGTTCCCCAAGAATCAATATGGCATAGACTGTCCGGAAGCCAACTTGAGAATTGAGGTCGATACTGATCTCTAACCCAAAAAGAATGGCTTCATCAACGCGAATGAAACGGCCTCTGGATTTAGTAAGAGTGAACGTTCGCCTTTACTGATTCGGAAAATGCCCATAATCCTTGACTAACGGTCCTTGAACCGTTCGAACAGTTTCATGTCATCGATGATGGCTGCTATGGGATAGGAGAAGAGCGCGGCTCCAATTATGTCGGTGAAGAAATGAGTTCCGGTCGCTACACGACTTATCCCCAATAGAACTACCAGCACTCCGAACAACATGTTCAGCTTTTTCGAGTGACTGGCGAGAAGGTAGAGACCCCCCGCGGTAGGTGCGATATGCCCTGATGGATAGGAAGGGAGTCCCTCATAGGCGTAGGCTAGCACTTGTGAGGGGGCTCCGTTAATGGGTTGAAAGGGTCTCTCTCGCGGGAATATTAGCCTCATCACGATGACAACTACCGCTACCACAGTTATGAACAGGGCAAACTTAAGCGCCTTCCTTGGCCTCCCGTAATAGTAAGCAAGCAATAGGAGAGCCACACCTATCCAGACGATAGAATCTCCAAGGTGCGAGTAGAGCTGGAAGAACCACATTATGTTGGCCGCCAAGGCCGCTTTCTGAAGTGCCAGCACATATTGGATTTCGTAGGAATCGAAGTTCGCGAAGCGGATTGCGACGCCGAGCAGCACTGAGAGGGCAATGAGGGAATATCTGAGGACGGCCTTCCTCTGCAATTGCCACATACTCGGTGGGGGCCTCTTATTACTCTTCGTCAAGGCTAGGCAAAAAAAAGCTAGCTCCAAGTGCAAACCACGCTCCTTAGGCACTACCGTCTTCGGAGCGCTTTCACTTGCGCGAAAGTATATAAGCGCCAATCTCTCCATGAGGAATTCAGGTCTTGAGCCAAAAGACTAGGACCTTCCTGCAGCCCCTGACGGGATGGCTGGGGGCATGACGTAGGAATTGGCCCAGAAATCGTTCAGGACCGCGGGTTTTCTCGGTATAGTCGCTGGTCTGATCTTGATTGTGAGCGGAGTCACTTCGGCCTCTCTTCTTTTGACTGCCGTGGGCTACGTCGATAACTATCTGGGATCGAGCATTGGTGCGGGCCAGATCTTGGTGCAGGTTGCAATTGCAGCACTTACCTATCTGGTCGGACTTGGGGGGTTCTCGGTAGTTATTGGAGGAATCTTGCTCCTGCGGAAGCACGGAACCGCTGGAAGGTTTCTCATAGGGATAGGAGGAGGAATGGCGATTTTCTCACTCCTGTTCGCCATGGGCGAAGCTCTGTATGTTACCGGAACCTCCGCGCCAATATTTCGCCAGGTATACTTTGGCCTGTACTGGATCGGCGCGATTCTCGCGACCATTTCCATCTTCCTTTCCAGGAAGGCTCCCGAGACAAAGCCGATAATCTGATTAATACTGCTGATTAGCTGGTCGCTACTTATTCAAGGGCCCGAGCCGCCTGCCGACGAATACTTCTTGAGTGCGGCTCTGATCACTCGGATCTTCTTTGGGGTTAGGAACAAGATGAACGGTCCTAGATATCTCAGACGTTTCGCCTTTCTGACAGGTTGGCCGGTATTCTCATTTCGATACCCCTTTAGAAAGGCCTCAGCAACGAGCTTCATTCCTTCTTTCTCTTTCGAGAGCTTTGCGGAATAGTAGAGGAATTCGGCTATGTCCCAGCCGGGATCACCCTTCTCCACAGCTTGCTCGAGATCCAGCAGGTCAATTCCGTCCTTCCCTACAAGGGCATTCTGCGGTTTTGTATCCCCGTACACCATGCCAGCTTTGTGTAGCTTGCCTAATACTTGTCCATACTTTTCGACGTCGCCCGTATCCTTGCTTTTCCCCTTGGTTATCTCCCCGACAGATTTGTCTAGCGGAACTCCTTGGACATACTCAGTGACTAGAGTTCTATCGTCCAAGACGACTCCGGTTATCCGATGAGTCTTGATTCCGAGTCGACGAAGCCGACTTACGGCCGCTACCTCCCGGTTGAGTCTTGAGAGGGGACTCATGTTGAACCTCTTGGACGCGAGGGACCACAGGTTTAGGAGGGCCCACTTCACAGATTTGAGCTCCGGGAAGTGTTTTAGGACAAACTTCACCCGTCTTTTGTCATCCCAGATTTCGATTTGTCTGCTGGAGTTGATGAAATCTCCTTTTTTCTTTTCCTCGAACTCGTATTTTTCGACGAAACCTGAAATTCGCGCTAGCTCTTCGACCAGCTTGCTCCCATCGTCAAAGATGACTCCTTCTTCAAGTCGGAGCAGCTTATTCGGCCGGTCGAGTTCGACGATTGATTCGACCTTTTCTATCAAAGTCAACTTAGGGATAGGTTTCGTCTTGAACTCGAATCCCGCTCTATTGGCTAACCCATGAAATGCGTACTGGATGGCACCTCTAGTCGTCAACGGATACATTTTGAGAAGCTTGGAGAGCGCTTTCCTTCGCTTTTTCCCACTGAGAATCCTAACTGAGTCATCGGTGCTCTCAATTATCCCTTGTGAAGCAAGCGACTTTGCGGCTTCCCGAAACCCCCGAAAAGTGAACTCCGAGTTGCCTTTTCCCTGAGGACTCGAGTAGGTGCGAACAAACGCGTAAGTTTCATCTGGATGGGCTAGCGCCCGCTTATGGAGCTTGTCAAAAAGGAAGTATTCGTAGGGAATAATTAGGTTTGAAGTGAAGTCGCCGTAATCAGCCTGGATTTCAATCAGCTTTTCGGAAACGATCCTTTTCTTGTACTCTATCTCCGCGCTCTCCAAGAAGTCCGCATTAACCAAGGGCTCATAGATGTTTAGTAATTTGCTTATCGCGAACTCTTCAGCCGAAGGTTTCTTTGCATCCTTCACTAAGTCCGTCTCGCTTACAATGAGAGGTTTTGACTGGGCAGGCTTTTGGTCATGTTTATTCGCTATTTTATCACTGGGGCTTTTAGCTACAATGACCATCTCAACTACAGGATCATCTCCTTCAAACCCAGCAATCCTTGAACCGTAGACAAAAAGGGCAGAGATCTGTTCCTTTGGGACCAAAGATTCGGCGTCGGCGAGGAGCTTAGACTTTTCCGCTTGAGCAATCTTGTTCTTCAGGGTTTCATCTCCTCTGCCTTACCTGATTTACATATTCGTTCCATCCTGCTTTTGGTCTTCCCTCCTTCGTAAGCAAGCCGAAATAGTTCTCTTGGGGAGGAAAGGACTTCCAGTAGCTGTCAGAGAATCTGAACCAGCCGAGGCCTGTTATCGCATCGCAGGTGAACGCTGTTTCGCATGCGTTGCGGATGTATTGGCATTGCTTCACTTCGTCATAGCCAAAGAGTCGAGGGCCAGTCGGATAGCCGGTCTCAATTACGAATATCGGGAGTCCTGTCCCTTTCCTCACTTGCAAGGCGACCGTGCCCAGCTTCGACGGGTGGATGGGGGTTCTAGGCAGGTAGTTCGGATAGAAGTCTAAGCCGAGAATGTCGGAATACTTCGCGAAAAGCTTCCAGTTCGCGACTTTCTCGTCGGCCTCCAAGTTGACTATGATAGTTGCTCCCGGGCATTCGGATCGAACGACATTGTTTAACGCACTTAGAATCGGCTTCTGGCTCTCCGCGGAGAGCCAGATCACACCCCTCCGCCAGTGACTGAAGTAATGTGCCTTCCACCAGTTCGGCTCGTTCTCAATTTGCCATACCTTCACCTTGTCTTTGTAGTGGCGCACGATTTCCGTGGAAGAGTCCGTCAGCTGACTCACGTATTCATCGAGGCGGTCTGTCTGCAGACCTATCGGAAGGAAACGACTGTATCCACTTCCTATTACGCCGATGATTCCTATTCCAGCTTCGGTCATCCTTGACACGAATTCGTCCAATGGGAAATGGAAATCCGTTGGGGACGCCCACGGGGCTGAGGACGACGGGTTGTGTTGTGCTTCTCTGATCGACTTTTCGAAGAAGTTCCACTGGAACCAACAGCGCACAAAGTCCACGCCGCCCTTTTTCAGAAATGATGCCAGGATTTCGGCTGGGCGAGCCGCGTCAGGCTTGCCTCTTGTTCCTATCGCGGTTAGTGATTGCGGCTTCCCTTTGTCTTTCGGGCCTTCGCGTCCTCGAGGGAGAGTAAAGGGCCCTCCGCGAAACCTAGTCGAAAACAAGTACGGAATTACGATGGATTTCGGAATGGCCACTCCGGCATAAGTCCAAATGTCGTCAATGTTGAGTCCCCAGTGGAATCTATTTCCGAGGCCTATTTTGGATGTCAAGCTTCGAACGACTCACTTCCCATCAATACCCAGGGACCAAGGGGTTAGCTCAATCCAGCCAAAGCAACGAGTGACAGACGGATTCCCGCTGATGCCTCTGCGTATGACCTAACGAACGCCAGGTATCGCCGGTGTCTTGCGACTCGTTCGGCGGCCAACAAAGGATTCCTCACTGCGGGATGCTTCAGGCCCTCTAGATACCCTATCATGACATCGCTGTCCCTGATTGCTCCGAGTACATCCTGCCAGCTTTGAAGAAGTTCGGTTGCATCCGATTTGAAACTCTCTTGTGGCAACAGCTCGAGGGCATATCTGAACTTCTTACAATGCTTCCGAAGCGAATGCAACTTCCCCACTTTTGTCTCGTCACTCGCTACCAAGGGGAGCTCCCGCCCAATGATCATGTCAAGGTCGTGGAGGACCTTGCGGAGAGTTACCCCGCATCCTCCAAAACCCTTGTCGTCGACACGGGGTATTCGCATCTCAAAGAGCTTCCACGCCGCTTTCATTGACCGTCTGACCGATTTCTCGCGTTCTTGCCCGATTCTCTTGAGCATGCCCGCGACCCCCTCGTTTCCTTTCTGCTTGGCTAGTTTGTTTTCCAATATGTCAAGGTTCCTTATCTTCGAGGTCATCTTGAAAATTCTTCCACATCGAAACCTGTATTCCTCCAGTGATTTTTCCTTTCTAGCGTCCTTTGGGAGGATGCTTATGGAGGCTTCGAGCCTTCTAATCGCTGCCCGGAGGGCGTGTACATTTTCCTCGTTGGGGTGTCCTAAGAAGTCGCGCACGCTTTTGTTTACCCTCTCGGCGAGCTTCTCGTAACCGCGGGCGAAATGAATCGGGGATATCCTACGCTTTTTCATGCAGATACCTGTCTATGCGGCGCTGGAGGTCGGCGTTGACCTGGGCGATCGGTCTGTTGGCGTCAATCGGCATGAGACCGTACTTCTCCTCCATCAACCTGAACTCCTTCACCATCATCCGCTGGTATTTGACGAAAGAATTGTAGAGGTCATCCGAAAGGCCCAGGTCCGCCCCAGACTCGTAGTAATCTAGGCCCGAATACTTCTGGAAGACCCTGTGGAACAACTCGTCAGGCTCTACATCAAGGTAGAAGACGAGGTCAGGCTTTATGGTGAACCCAAAGAGGTCGTGCGACCACTTTCGAGGTAGGCCTCTTACCGTGCTTCTCGCTATCAGGGTGAAGATGTACCTGTCGGCGAGCACGATGTAGCCGGCTTCGAGAGCGGGGATGATCTTGTGCTCGAGCTGATCGGCGAAGTCAGCAGCGTAGAAAAGGGCAAGAGTCTTCTTCCCGAGGGGAAGTTTCTGCTTTGCCTCCAGTATCCCCTTACCAATGAACTCCGACCTCTTCAACCCTGTGTTCACCACCGCGTGTCCGTCGGACTCGAGCTTCGCCGTGATCAGGTCGACCTGGGTGCTCCGCCCGGAACCGTCAGGTCCTTCGACCACAATCAGCCTGCCTTTGATCTCGCGCCCCTTGAGGTACGAAATCCCATAGCCATAGAACTCAATGGGCCTGGCGGCCAGTGCCGTTTTGGGGTGGCTCATGTCACACTCAACTCCTTGGATGCGACTTTGGCCAATTCTGAAGGAAGAAGGCCCAGAACCCGCTCTCGCATCATTCGTTGCTGTTGTTCTACGTCAAGGGTCCCGTCCATGACAATGAACCCCTCCTTGCTGGCCATCGCCTTGTACTGCTCGATTATCCGGCTCTGGAAAATCCGGTAGCTCTCGTATTCGTCGTTGCTCAGGTTCAGGTCCATCCCCGCCTCGTAGTACTTCAGCTTCGGGCGTCCGGTGAGGATCCTTCTGACGCCCACCTCGACCGGGACATGATAGTAGAATACTGCGTCGGGCTTGGTTGCGAAGCTGTAGACTCTCTTTACCCACTGCGGATGGCATCCCCTCACGGCATCTCTCGCGTAGGCCGTGTAGACGTACCTGTCCGCGAGCACAAAGTACCCCGCATGGAGGAGCGGGAGGACGTTTCTCTCGTAACGGTCCGCGAAATCGGTTGCGTGTAGTAGACTGAAGGTGGTAGGCGTGAGGAGGGCTCTCCTCTTCCCCTTCGAGGTTATCTCCTTCACTACGGCTGACGAGTTCCATTCGGTGTTGAAAACGAGCACCCCGAGATGTCGCAGCCATTTATCGAGCAAATGCAGTTGGATTGACTTGCCCGAGCCGTCAATCCCCTCGACAACTATCAGCTTCCCCCTTAGCTTGTTTCGCGTTCTAACTCTTGGCATTTTGTGACAATTCCACCCGAGCAATCCCGACAACAGAGGCCCTCAATCGACACATCTAGTCAGGTCCGGTCTATATCAAATTGTTTCTGATTCAGGACATCTTCTTAATCTGTCGAGGAGTGAGCAGCCACCTAAGTACACCAGAGGGCCTCGACGCGAGGGAATCTACATCGACCTTTGCCATCCCCCCCTTTTTCAGGAGGATTCGGCTCCTCTTGCCACCCGAGATCAATTCGCTGATCATTCCGCTGAGGTAGGGTTCGTGACCCACGAGAAGGACGCAAGATTCCCCTTTGAGCTTCGACAGCCGGCGGTAGAGGTCAGCCGTTTCGCCTTCGGGTTTCAGTTCGTCCCAGACCTCGAGATCCTTTTGCTTCTTCATCACCTTGGCAACGATCTCGGCGGTCTCCCGGGCACGCGTTAGAGGGCTAGTCGCGATCTTATCGAATACAAGCTTCAGACCATTGATGGATTTTGCCACATCTTCGATCTCCTTCCTTCCAGAGGCTGTCAGACCGCGTTCGAAATCCTTGCTCGCCGAGGGTGAACGGTTCCCGGCTTCACCATGCCTGAGGATTACCAGTTCCACGGTCAATTGTTACGTCCCAAGATACCCACCTTTCGGGAATGCGGGTACATAATATTTCGGGTCAAGGAGGTTTAGGAATGAATGAGTGGAAAGCCATATCGTAAGGGTATCTGGTACGGACGCCAAAAAGTGAAAGAAAAGTCGTTCAAAATTCCGAATTAGTTAAGATGTGATATGCTTCTCACACAATTACCGGCTCTTTCGTAGGATCTGTTGGAAGAGGTTTCGAAGAACTGGCCTTCAACACAACGAATGCGATAAGAATCACCAAGGCAATTCCTGTAGCGACGTAAGGAATTCTGTTTACACTCGAAAGCACGACTTCTGGATTCATGGTACCCCCCAGAATCACCGCGAAAATCATGATACCGATCGAAAGATAAAACAAAGCTTTGTAAATCCTATCTGGTTTGAACTTTTTTGTTAGTTGCTTTCTATCAATTTCACCTTCGACGAAGTTAATGACGACGCCTACAGAACCAATGGCGAATGGAAGTGCGAACGGAAGACTAAATGGACGACCGGTTAAGTCGATAAACTGTTGAAGGCCCAGAGCTGAAAAAAGGATAAGGAGAAGAGTGATGGCGACAGACCCCAAAAAGATTCCCTTGTCAAGCAGCCCACCCGAGAGCGCGGGTCCGTAAGTTCTTCTCCACGGCTGCGTTTGGTCTCCTGGTTTCAAATCCTTCGTCGTTTTCTTCGTGAGCACAGGCAGCTCGTTCTGAAGGAGGTAAATCTTATGCTTTGGATCAAGGTCAATTCTATTGCCGTTGTAGTCGTATGCGGCTCTGTTCACAAGTCTTGTGAAAGGGTAAAGCCATTCGACGCCCCTGTCCCTAGCTGTAGTCAGGGCATCGAGAAAGGTGTGGAGGAAAGCTCCAAGACCGAGGTATGGATTTATCAAATAGACGACCCCCAGAAATAGGAAATTATGCGCCAGTGCGCGGTGAACCTGTCGGCGAGTAAAGGACTCCTTGCTTAGAAAACCATACTCTCTGTCTAAGTCAGGAATCGCGGAACCAATCCCCATTAGAAGTATTATCTCTGGCTTGCCGAAGAACACCGCGCCGACAACTATTCCGAACATGACATGTGTTGGGAAATTCGTGCTGGCCCGACCTAACTCCAATTGAAATCGCCGCCTTGGATATAAATGTCAAAGCATGAGAGGTGAAACCCCTTTTCTTTCCTCGTCAGCATTCATTACTCATCCGTGTCTCCATTACTGTGCGAAGCCGGTGCCCCCGGTGGCGCCCGAAGTTGAGCCCTTAGGCGAAAATCTCACCCTACTCAAGACATAGCGATGTGATCGGAAAACGCCTATCAGCAGGATTCAGAACGATTCATAAAGAAGACGGTACCCAATCCGCGTCCTGAATTGACTACGAAAACCGACCGCCCCTTCACATCTCGAGAGCTTGAGAGATACAGCAGACACCTCGTACTTCCCGGCTTCGGCGAAGCCGGACAAAAGAAGCTCCGAGACTCAAGCGTCCTCATAGTAGGCGCGGGAGGATTGGGAACGCCAGCCGCAATCTACTTGGCCGCAGCAGGGGTCGGTAGGATAGGTCTGATTGATTTCGACACGGTGCAAGCCAGTAACCTCTCGAGGCAGATCCTGTTCAAGGAAGCCGACATCGGTGGCAGCAAGGTCCGAGTTGCGAAGGCGAGACTTAAGGAGGTGAATCCGCTAGTAGATGTTCGCGTCTATGAGTCCAAGCTCGATTCGTCAAATGCCATGAGAATATTCGGGGACTACGACTTGATCCTGGACGGAGCGGACAATTTCCCAGCCAGGTACCTCATAAACGACGCCTGTGCGCTCCTCGGGAAGCCGGATGTCTACGCGAGCGTCTTCCAATTCGACGGTCAGGTCTCCGTCTTCTTTGCGAAAGAAGGTCCTTGCTACAGGTGTCTTTACCCTCAACCACCTCCACCAGATTCTGTCCCTTCCTGTGACGAAGGAGGAGTGTTGGGAGTCCTCCCGGGAATATTGGGCACGATCCAGGCCGGGGAAGCGATCAGCCTGCTGCTCGGGAAAGGCCCAGGCTTCGTAGGGAGGTTATTGCTGATAAATGGGCTGGACATGGTGTTCACGGAGATCAAATTCAAGAAGGATCCCGATTGCCCCGTGTGCGGCACCCACCCGCGCATCACGGGGTTGATAGACTACGAAGCATTCTGCAATGCTGGACGCGCGCCATCGTCAGAATCGATCCCCGGTATCAAACCTATAACTCTGAAAAGGCAAATGGGAGGCTCCGACATCATATTACTCGACGTGAGGGAGCCCTCCGAGTACGACATCTGCCACATCAACGGGTCCAAACTCATACCTTTGGGCCAGCTCGCCGAGAGATTCGAAGAGGTTGACCGATCAAAGACCATTGTAGTCTATTGCCATACCGGGCGGAGAAGCGCGGACGCGACCAAATTCCTGACTTCAAAAGGGTTCAAGGCGAAGAATCTATCAGGTGGAATAGACGCGTGGGCCGAACAGGTCGAACCGAAGATGCCCAGATACTGAGATTTTGCGATGCCAGGGGCCGGAATTTCACCAACATCTGGCTTTGAACCGACGACAGCCCGGTCTTCAGCCGGGTGCTCTCCCAGGCTGAGCTACCCTGGCATCAGAGCTCCCACGAGTTCGAACTAACTTAAGACTTTGCTCAATCCTATTTCCTTACCCCTTGCTGAGACATATTCCGATTGGTGAATCATCGGTACAGCACCAACCTAGATGAGTAGAGCGGAGTGCCGCGACTACTTTTCTTTCGAACAAATTTATATTTCTATTGTAGGGCGGCCCTGTTAGTCGGGTTCTCAAGGGTGAAATTTGGTCTAGCGTTTCAAGCAAGCCAGTCAAATGCTCACTATTCGAAATGCCTGAATTTGTTGAATCGATATGGTTTCGATATGTTCCAGGTCTATGATGACCTGCTGTTCAGACCCGCATGGAGTGTACTCGATTACATTGCCCCCCGAGTCCGAGATTCGAAGACGAATTTGACAATCGGCCCAGGGGTCACAAATCCATTCCATTATCATCCGGCGATTATCGCGGCGTTCATTAGCGACCTGGATCAACAAACGAAGGGGAAGACGTTCTTGATGATTGGGAGAGGAGCCTTTCATGACCTAGTCGGTCTCAAGATTGAGAACCCCATTCGATCTCTACGAGAAGCAATAATCATAATCTATAATCTCATCCATGGTCGAAAGATGAATTTCAACGGCAAACGGTTCAGTGTGACGGCCGAGGCGCAATTTCGGTGGACACCTCCCGGCGATTGGGATTCAAATTCCAACTCAGGTGCCAAGAGAATTCCCATTTGGATAGGCACGTGGGGGCCGAGGACGTGCCAGCTCGCTGGAAGCATGAAAGAAGTAGCTGGAGTGATGGTGAGCAGCATAATTGAACCAAGGTACATTGTTTCGCTTCGAGAGAATCTCGCAATCGGGGCGAAGAGAGCCTCTCGAGAAGTGGACTCGATCGAGCTCGGCCTTGTCTCCGGGACCGTAGTCTCGAAGGACAGAGATACAGCGTTCAAACTCGCGAGGGAATCAGTCGCACCCTACCTGCCCTACCTGAGCCCGATGACAGAGTTCGTGGGGATAGACAAAGCCGAAATCGATGGTATCAGGGAGGCTCTCGCGAAGGGTGACCTTAAGCTGGCAACCTCCCTCGTTTCAGAGAAATCGGTTAACGCTTTCAAACCGTGGGGCACGCCTGATGACATAATTGAAAGGGTATCCCGTTTGATGAATACCGGGTTAACCAGAATAAATTTCGGGTTCGGCAGGGGCCCCGAGGATCTTGAGGGCATCGAGCTTCTGGGCAAGCATGTCTTGCCCTATTTTGCGAACAAGTAACGTCACTAAATGTGCTTCCGGCCTGTCCGACCCAGGATTCCAGAGCCAGCAACGGATTAATAGCTTAAACGTGCATGTCACGCTTGAAAGTTGAGCCCCGCGTGATTGGTGCGAACTCTTTCGGAGGTAACTAGCCCGCTGTCTACCGTTACGAAGCAAGTGGAGAAGGAACCTACTCCCTGGGTGGGGCAGCCCATGAAAAGAAAGGAGGACCGGCGCCTCCTGACCGGTCTTGGTAAGTTTGTGGATGACGTGAAGCTTCCGCGTACGGCGTTTGCCGCAATATTGAGGAGCCCTTACGCTCACGCCAGAATCAACAAGGTCGATGTAAGCAAAGCGGTGAAGTTGAACGGAGTAATCTGTACACTAACCGGTGAGGAAGTTGCGAAGTTAACCGATCCGTTCCTGCAAATCTCGTCTGCTCCCGCTAACAGAGTGAAGGACTATTGCCTGGCGGTCGGGAAGGTCCACTTCGTGGGCGAACCCGTTGTCGCCGTCGTTGCCGAGACCAGAAACGTAGCCGAGGATGCTCTCGAACTTGTGGAAGTCGAATATGAAGTTCTAGACCACGTCCTTGATGCCCGAGAAGCACTGGAGACAAATGCGCCGATCATCCACGAAGAAGCGAATACCAACCTGGTCTTTCGCGGCAAGTGGGATTACGGCGACATAGAAGCAGCAATGAGAGAGGCTGACAAGGTGGTGAAGAAGACGCTTCATTTTCACAGGTTCAGTTCAACGCCCATAGAGAACAACGCGTTCGTTGCGCACTTCGACGATGCGACGGGCTTCCTCACTATCTATTGCAACAATCAGATGCCGATGTTCTGCATTCCCTGGATTTCGTTTTCTATGAGGTTCCCGTCCAACAGAATCAGGATGATTACTGGAGACATAGGAGGCGGTTTCGGCACAAAGATCATCAGCTATCCATACATGGTCCTCGTAAGCCTCCTTGCAATGAAATCGGGACGCCCCGTCAAGTGGATCGAAGAAAGGACTGAGCACCTTTTGGCTGCGACCCACGGGAATGAACGAATGTTCGAAGTCGAAATTCCTGTGAAGAAGGACGGCACAATCTTGGGGTTCAAGGTAAAGGCTTGGGACGACTGCGGAGCCTACACCCGGTACGAGCCGGCCGGCGCGACTATATGGGCTCAGGTGACTCCAGGATGCTACCGCTTCAAGAACTTCCAGATGGAATTCCTGCAGGTCATGACGAACAAGTGCCCGGTGGGCCCGAACAGGGGATACTCCAGGATGCAACACCTTTGGATGCTCGAGCGTTCCGTAGACATCGTCGCTAGGGAGCTCGGTCTCGAGCCGACGGAAGTGAGGCTGAAGAATTTCATCAGGGCAGACGAGATGCCGTACGTGACTCCAAGCGGCGGCATTTACGACGGAGGTAACTACTCGGAATCGCTGCAGAAGGTACTGAAGCTTGTCGATTACTGGAACTGGAGGAAAGAGCAGGCTAACGGGAGGAGTAAGGGCAGGCTGATTGGCATCGGCCTCTCGACAATTCTGGATTCGGGCACGAACAACTTCGGTCAGGTCAAGATTACAAACCCGGAGAACCCGTTCTCCGGAAACTCTGAGGTCGCGAGGATATCGATAGACGGACTCGGCGGCATCCAGGTCGCCCTGGGGATGGTCTCACAGGGGCAGGGGCACGAGACCTTCGCGTCACAAATCGTGGCAGACGAGTTCGGCGTAAGCCCTGAACAGGTCGTCGTTCTGATGGGATTTGATTCAACCGTCAACCCCTATTCGCACCAGTCGGGCGCGTACGCGAGCCGTTGCGCTGTGATGGGTACAGGAGCCCTGCTCGGTGCTGCAGAAAAGATCAAGGTGAAGGCAGCAAAGATAGCCGCACACGTGATGAAGACAGACCCGGAAAACATAGAATTCAAGGAGGGTCACGCGGTGGACAGGGATTCTGGCAAGAAGGTTCCGCTATGGCAAATTGGAAATATCGCGTGGGTAAACAACGTTCTATTGCCAGAAGGGATGGAACCTGGGCTTGTGGCGATCCATTTCTGGAAGCCGAACTTCACTCTCCCCGATGAAAAATGGCGACTCAACCAGACCCTCACCTACTCCTACCAAAGCCACGCGGCGGTAATCGAGCTGGACCCAGAGACTGGGAAGTTCAAGATTCTGAAGTACGCTATAGTCGATGATTGCGGGAGGCAGATCAACCCCATGATTGTCGAGGGGCAGGTGCATGGTGCCGCAGCTCACGGAATAGGTGCCGCCATGTACGAAAATTTCGAATATGGTGCGGATGGCCAACTTCAGAGTAGTACTTTCGTCGACTACCTCGTCCCAACTGCCCTGGACATACCTGACTTGCTGACGGAAAGCATGGAGACTCCATCCCTGTTCGCTCCGAGAGGAGTAAAGGGTGTCGGAGAGGGTGGTGGAACCCCGTTAGCCGCCATCGCCAACGCGGTCGAGGATGCGCTGAGGCCGATGGGGATTGAAGTAACCGAATCTCATCAGAACCCGCAGCGCATCTACGCCTCGATTGCCGCTAGGCGGGAGACGACAGCGCCCAAGACCTCACAGCACGACGTGGGCGGACGAACGACCGATTCCCGGCGAAAACGAAGGTAGTTCATTGAAGTCGAGTGGATTGTTTGCCACCTCGAAGTAATACTCCGAGGATCGACCGCGAAAAGCTGGTTCACGACGCACTGGACCTCATCAACGTCGACAGCCCAACCGGAAAAGAGGGAGAGGTCGGAGAGCTGTATGCCTCGAAGCTGAGAGGATTGGGGATGAAAGTGACCATGCAGGAGGTGGAGCCGGGTCGTTCCAATGTCGTCGGGGTCCTTCGAGGAGAGCAGCCTGGTGGAGCCACCCTGATGTTCAACGGGCACTTGGATACTTCCTTCGCAGCGAGCGAGTCATCGGAGATCCTTCAAGCGATCTCCACCGTTTACAGATTCGAGCCACCCTGGGGGTACGTCAAAAGTGACTGGATCTACGGGATGGGGGCCTTCAACATGAAGTCCGCCCTTGCGGCGTACGCAGCAGCAGTTCGCACCCTCCAGGACTCGGACTTCAAGCCGCGGGGTGACATTGTCATCGCGGGGGTGGTGGGTGAAATCGAAAAGACGCAGGTTGACGATTACAGGGGCGCTCAGTATAGAGGCTACGGCTTTGGTACCTCGTACCTTGTAGCACACGGGGGCACCGCTGATTTCGCGATTCTGGGCGAACCCACGGGCCTCAGGCTGATGGCTGCTCACAGCGGAAGCTGCTGGTTCAAGATTGGCCTGAAGGGAAGCCTGGTGCACACGGGACATTCCGCGGGAGTTTCCAACGTGATTCAGCAGATGAACCGGGTGATAAGTGAACTCGAGCGGTGGATCCCTGACTACCAGAAGAGATTTTCTTACATGGGAGCGAAACCCACCGTTAACCTGGGGTCGATTCAGGGAGGATGGCCCTGGAGGGCGTCCCGGACACCAGCTTTCTGCAACCTCTACGTCGACGTGAGATTCCCTCCGCCGTATCATCCCCTCGACATCAAGCAGGACCTGGCGAGAGCACTCCTCAGGCTGAAGGAGAAACACGGCATCTCGCCGGAGCTCGAACTCTACCTGACTGACGCCTGGTCAGAGGTTGGACCAGCCGAATACGTCTGCAGGTCAATAGGGTCCGCGCACAAGACCGTTTTCCGAAAACCCGTTGAGAAGGTTTACTTCTCGTGGTCATCTGACGCAAACGTCCTTACGAGGCACGGAATAATTGCTGTAAACTACGGACCGTCGGGGGGTGAAGGGAGGGAAACGAGGGGTACGATGTATGTCCCCAACCTAGTCGACTGTGCAAGGGTCTACTCCATTGTTGCAAAGGATATCACGTCGAAGACTAGGGTACAGACGCACAGGAAAATCAGAGGGTAGTCAGTCAGGTTTCTGAACGGGATTCGACCGCAGCTCGAAGACTACCAGGAACGGATTAATAACTCACCGAGGCTTGTTTCACAGAAAGGGAATCGGATTGTCGCAGGGAAGCGAGACGGTCGTTCTGGAAAAGCCCGAAGAAGCTTTGGCCCAAAGGCGGATGGTCGGAAAGAGCGTAAGACCGAGAAAAGACCTCCCCCTGCTGCAGGGTCTCGCCTCATACACCGACGACATCAAGCTGCCCAATATGGTCTACGCAGCCTTCGTCAGAAGTCCGTACGCTCACGCTAGGATTAGAAGAGTCGATACGAGCAAAGCGCTCAAGCTGCCGGGGGTCGTTTACGTCCTGACAGGGACAGAAGAGGCCAAGCCGCTCGTCTACTGGATGGACAAGCCGGGAATGCGCAAGCCCGAAAGGCTCTCGCTCGCGAAGGAGAAGGTCAGGTACGTCGGTGAGCCTGTAGCGGCCGTAGCGGCCGTGAGCCGAAGCATAGCTGAAGACGCAGTGGAGTTGATCGAAGTTGATTATGATCCGCTCCGGCCCGTCGTCGACGCCGAAAACGCCCTGAAGGATGACTCGGCGGTTCTCTACGAGGACTGGGGGGACAACGTAATATTTCATGATGTACTCCGCAGCAAAGGGACCAAGGATGCGTTTTCTGAAGCGGACTTTGTATTCAAGGAGAGACTGGTCAGCAACAGATACTCTCCAACACCGATTGAAAACCGTGCCATCCTCGCGAGTTACGACAAGGAAAAGGAGTTTCTCACAATATGGGCCTCGACTCAGTTCCCTCACGTGATGAGAACGTTCCTCTCGCAGGTACTCGGATTCGCCGAGAATCACATTCGCGTGATCGCACCGTCAGTCGGGGGAGGATTCGGAATCAAGTCCGCGATATTCCCGGACGAGGTGAGTGTCGTGATCCTTTCGCTTAAGCTAGGCAGACCGGTCAAGTGGGCTGAAGAGAGGCGCGAGCACCTGTTGGTCGCTGGACACGAAAGGCAGCAGGTCCACTACGTCGAATGCGCCGTCAAGAGGGATGGGACGCTCCTTGCCGTGAGAGACAAGATCATAGCAGACTTCGGAGCTTCTGGAATGTTCTGGACCGAGGTCCAGCCCGCGATGCTGACGGCTGCGTCCATCCCTGGGCCGTACAGACTTCGAAACTACGATTTTGACCTGTGGTGCGTCGCGACGAACAAGGGTCCGTGCGGACCCCACAGAGGGTTCGGCAGACCAGTTGCGGCCTACGTGATGGAACGCATGATGGATATTGTCGCTCGGAAACTGCGGTTGTCACCCGTAGAGATAAGGTTGAAGAACATGCTAGAACCGAACGAGCTGCCCTGGACTACCCCGGTTGGGGTGCTCTACGACACTGGAGACTACAAGAAAGCGCTCAGACGATTGCTCTCGCTGTCCAACTATGAAGAACTCCTGAAGGAACAATCGAGGCAGAGAGAAAAAGGAAAGCTCGTCGGGCTAGGCATCGCCGCCTACGTCGAATACACGGCGCCCGCTTCGAGCCGGCTTCAGGGACCGTTGGGATGGGCCGTAAGCGGGTGGGAGTCCTGTCACTTGACCATTGATCCCTCAGGAAAAGTCACTGGGCAGCTCGGGACTGCGAGCCAGGGTCAGGCGCACGAGACGGTCTTTGCTCAGATAATCTCCGATGCGCTTGGGGCTAGGTTCGAGGATGTCTATGTTAGCGAGGGGGACACGCAGTCTGCACCGTATGGCTGGGGTGCTTGGGCGAGCAGGTCAACCGTGGTAAGCGGGGGTGCCTGCATCAAAGCATCGAGGAAGATGAAGGACAAGCTCGTGCACATCGCCGCCCACCTGCTGAACGAAGCTCCAAAAGACCTCGAGATGACGAACAGCATCATTACATCAAGGGGAGGGAAGAAATCAATCACCCTTCAAGAAGTTGCCGACGTCGCGCTGAGATTTTCCTCGAAACTCCCCGAAGGGATGGAGCCCGGACTTGACGTCGTGGCCTTTTACGAGCCCGACGCCCCGACTACATGCAGCTATGCCACCCACCTCGCCATGGTCGAAGTGGACAGGGAGACGGGCTCGGTGAAACTGATGAAGTATTTCGTAGTTGATGACAGCGGAGTCGTCGTAAACCCGCTAACGGTTGAAGGTCAGATACACGGCGCTCTGGCCCACGGCATAGGAGGCGCCCTTTTCGAGGACCTGGTATACAGCGAGGACGGGCAGTTATTGTCTTCCACCTTCATAGACTATCTCCTTCCCACGGCTACCGTAATGCCCCAAGTTATTCACGATCTCATGGAAACCCCGTCCCTAACCCTCGGCGGATTCAAGGGAATGGGCGAGGGTGCCGCCATTCCCACGGCGGGCGCGCTCACGAACGCGGTCGACGATGCCCTCTCAGCCTCCGATGTGAAGTTCGTTGAGCTCCCGATAACGCCGGAGAAAGTATACAACTTCCTCAAGGCAAAAGAGCATTAAGCATAATCTTCTTCACCCGTATCCATGTCAGAGGCTCTTCTACGACGAGGTGGATTACTTGGAAATCTTCCCTGAAGCTTTTCCGGACTCTCTCATCTTCTCGCCCGCAGCCTTGACCGATTTCACGATGTTGACGTAACCGGTGCACCGGCAGAGGTTCCCCTCGATTCCCCTGCGAATTTCCTCTTCGGTCGGGTCGGGGTTCCTTTGGAGGAGAAAAAGTGACGACATCAACATGCCGGGGGTGCAATACCCGCACTGTAATCCGTGATTCTCCCAAAACGCTTCCTGTATCGGATGTAACTTGTTGTCTTTCGCCAACCCCTCGACGGTTGTTATGTCTGCATCCTGCGCCTGGACAGCCAAGAGCATGCAGGACTTCACGGTCTTCCCATCCATCAGGATCGTGCACGCGCCGCAATGACCCGTGTCACACCCTACGTGTGTGCCCGTCAGGTTCAACTCGTCCCGAAGGAAATACACGAGGAGAGTCCTGGGCTCAGCAGCGCCTTGGTAAGTCTTGCCGTTTACCCGGCAGGTTATCTGGACAATCTCGTCCTTCAGCGAGGATCTAACCATCTAAATCAAGTCCCCAAGAAATTCGTGAACCCTTCGTCTTTCGGGAACGGTTCACCATAAATATGTTATCCCCACCATTGGTCAGTCACTTGAATCTGCTTTCTAAGCAATCGAACAGTTGTTTCACTATCTTTTCCGCTTGGCTGTTCAGAAGTCTTTGTCCCACCGAGGCGATCCTACCACCAACAGTCGCATTCGCTTCCCACTTCAGCAAAGTCCCTTTCTCACCTTCATCGGTCAAGTCCATGATTGTTTGCAGGTCAACGGCGCTTCCCATTCCAGAACCGCGAGCCACGAGCTTCGCGTGAGTCGGTGGATTTCTTTCCACGACCTTGAAGTTCAAAGTAAAGTCGCCTTTTATGAAAGCAACTCCCGCTCTAACCACGACCGTAAACTCGTCATCCGACTTCACGTCCAATTTCTGCAGGTCGGGCATGCATTTTGAAATCTGCCTAGGGTCTGTCAGAAGATCGAACACTTTGTTCTTCGGCGCCTTTATCGAATAGCTCCCGTCGAAGTGCAACCTTAGCGCCTCTACTTTGCTCTACTCACGGCCAAATTCAGCGTTCTCCGGGTGAAGACCTTGATCATTGCCAGACGGTACTCTCTGCTCCCGTGCATGTCAGAAGGCGGATCCGCTTCTTCGTTGGCCTTTTCTGCGGCCTCTCCGATCGCGCTTTCGTTTAGCTTCTTCCCCTTCAGATATTTTTCCGAACTCTTCGCCCTTATCGGCGTCGGCGCGACCGCCCCGAGAGATATCCGGACATCTTTGCAGACACCCTTCGAGTCGAGTATGACGGCGGCTCCCACCCCCACTATTGCAAAGTCTCCCTCGCGACGGCTGTGCTTGATGTAAGCTGAACCGGAGTTGCGAGGCAGGAGCGGAATCCTAATCTCTGTCAGGATTTCATCCTTCGAAACCGACGTCGTAAAGGTATCGACGAAGAACTTCGCGCAGGGAATCGATCGTTCTCTCTTCGGCCCACGCACTACGAATAAAGGGTCTAGAGCTGTCATTGCCGTTGGCAGGTCAGCCGCAGGGTCTGCGTGGCAGCAACTTCCTCCCACGGTCCCTCTGTTACGGATCTGTTGATCGCCTATCTTGCTGGCTGCGTCTGCTAGAATCGGAAAAAGCTTCTTGATAGTTTCGTTGCGTTCGATTACGTCGTGTGGAGTCAGAGATCCCAGGATCAGGCTGTCCTTTCCCCTCTTTACGAACGACAGATCGTCATTAATTCTCGTGATATCGACCAGCACAGAGGGGGTCGCGAGCCGAAGCTTCATGAGTGCCAGTAGACTCTGCCCGCCCGCCAGCACTTTCGCATCGTCCTTGGTATGAAGGATCTTGATTGCCTCGCGCAAAGAAGTGGGCGCGTAATAATCGAACTTCTTCGGCGTCAATGTAAAACACAGCCAGAATTCGTTATTTTAGCGTTTGCGTCTCGAGAACCATTTTCCATGTGACATAGATTGCTTGCATGGACGACCAACCATATGATAGAATTTTATACTATGCCAAAGAGTCGCCGAAGAGGAACACTTTGTCAGGAGTGGCTGATGAACTTCTCCGGAACATAGGACGAGCAAGGGTCTACGATTTGGGTCATCCTTACTGGGCAGGGATGCCTCTCCATCCGGCGGACCCTCCGTTTCAATATTATCTTTACCGCTATCACGAACATACCAAGAAGCTTTTCGAGTCCATGGCTCCCGGCTTCTCCGACTCGATTGGGCTGGTCGTCACCTCCATGCACTCTGGTACGCACTTCGATGCCCCGATTCACATGGCGAGGGACCTCAAGGTTCAGGGCCAAGATATTACAAGGTATGAGCAGGACAAAGGCTATGTCGACCTTCCAGAGAAGATTCAGAGCATCGACAAAGTTCCACCCTTGGTGAAGAAGGGCGTTTTGCTGGACATCGCGGGTTACAAGAAGACAGAGCCACTCCCCGAAAGATACGAGATTACCCCCGAAGACCTTCAAGGAGCCGCAGACGGAGCCCAAATACGAATCGGCGAAGGCGATTGCGTCCTGATTAGAACAGGGTATTCGCGGCTCTTCAACACCGACGCCGATGGATACCTCCACAGATTCGCAGGGCTCGGCCCGGACGCGACGCGCTGGTTGGCGAAAATGAAGGTCGGTTTAGTCGGCATCGACAATCTGGCGGCCGGAGTTATGCCTAAACATTTCGAGGTTCAAAACATAATTCTAAGTGACAACGGCATCTTCCTGATGAAGAGCCTTAACTTGGAGGAGTTGGCAAGGGACAAGAAGTACACCTCAGTGGTGATAGTGGCGCCGCTCAAAATCAAGGGAGCCGAGGCCTCGCTCGTAAGACCTATCGCGATCGCGTGAGGCGTTTGCTTACGCAGCTGGCATGCTGAATCCACCGTCACAAATCACAGTGTTGCCGCTCATGTGGAAAGAGTCTTGAGAGGACAGAAAGACAACTATGTGCGAAATGTTGTCGGGCTTCCCGATCGACCGCGCAGGGGTATGATCGACAATCCACTTCCTGCGCCGGTCCGTCCAGTCCTTCCTGGCTCTGAGCGAATCTGTGTCCATGTAACCAGGGGCCACCGCATTTACTCTGACAAAGGGGGCCAGGGCGAGAGCATAAGACTTCGTGATTCCGATCACTCCATACTTGGCGGCCGCGTAAATAGGGGACCTCGGACTACCCGTCACTATTACGTTCGACGCAATATTCACGATTGCGCCGCTCCGTTGCTGGTCGAGCATCCTTCTCCCGAACTCGTGGTTTGAGTAAAGGGTCCCCTTGACGTCGAGTCCAAGTGTCTCTTCGACCACTTCAGTAGAAAGCTCTCTCCAGGACATCATCGTCGCAGCCGTCTCCCCAGCATTGTTTACCAATATGTCACATCTTCCCCATTTCGCCCAGACCTTGTCTGCGAGGGACTTCACTTGATCAAAGTCCCTAAGGTCCGCCTTTAGCGAGAAGGAATCTACCCCGAATTTCCTCACCTCGTCGGCTACCTTATCGGCGCTCTGGGCCGATTTGGCGTAGTGAATCGCGACGTTCGCCCCTTCTTCGGCGAGGGCTAACGCTATCGTCCTTCCGAAACCTCTCGACGAACCAGTCACGATGGCATATTGGTCTTTCAGCCTCTTACCTGGAGGCGTTGACTTCCGTACCCAATCAATCTCTCCTTCGACCTTGATTCCGCCGGGGGCTGCTCCCCAACTCACGAGGGTAGCACAACTGCTCGACTTTTTAACCTATAGACTGGTGCCAAGACACGGACCTTCCCATAGGGCCTCTTCGCCACTTGCGGCATAAATCTCGAGGACTCCCGGGTCTTGAAACTAGGATTCAGGCGCGTACTACGATTTTCTTCGCTACTTTCTTAGTGGGAAGTTTTGAGACAGTGGCAACGATTCTGTCAATAGCCTCCTTGATCCTCTCAGTACCGAGAGATATCCTGACGTGCCCCTCGGCGTGGTACGCAGCACCGGGCGCGCAGGCGACTCCAGCCTCGTTTAGCAGATATTTGCAAAAGCCCATCGAGCCCATACCGAAGGAGGAGATGTCTGGGAGCAGAAGGTTCGTTCCCTCTGGGCTTGAGATTTTTACGCCCTCTACCGAGCCCAACTTTTCGACGGCGTAGTCCCTGGCCTTCTGCAGTTGTGCCAGAGTTTCGGCGATGTGCCTGTCCTCGAACGCCTGATTGAGCGCGGGGATTGCACCTTTCTGGAGTGGGACTGGGATCCCCATGCTGGAGAAAGCGTGAATGAGTTCCATTCCGTGAATCACGCTCGCGGGCCCGACTGCGTACCCGAGCCTGTAGTTCATCATGTTGAATAATTTTGAAAAGGATGTAATCGAGATGAGCCTGCCCCTAACTTCAGGAAATTTCGCCATTGCAAAGTAAGGCCTGGAACCATAGACCATCCTTTCGTAGACTTGATCATGCATTATGTACAGGTCATGATTCACCGCAAGCTCGGCGATGCCCGACAACTCCTCTTCAGTCAGAACCCTTCCGGTGGGATTGTGGGGATTGCAGAGAGTGATTATCTTCGTTTTCTTCGTTATGAGCCTCTCAAACTGCCGCGCATCGTGGTAGTAGTTCTTGTTCGGATCAAGCTTCATGAATACTGGTTTTCCCCGTGCGAGTCTGACCGGAATATCGAAGAAGAAGGTGGGTGTGGGAACGATCACTTCGTCGCCCGGGTTTAGGAGCGCGGCCATTAGATAATATTCAGACTGCATGCTCCCTGAGGTAAGTATAATTTGCCGGTTCCAGTCGACATCCTGTCCATAGAGTCGTTTGAAACGACTTGCGATTGCTTGTCTCAGTTCAGGCAGGCCGAGAAACGGCGCTTCTGGACCCACGGCTGCTTCCCGGAAATTTCTCTCAGTTTCGTCCAGAACTACACCAGGCACTTGCGTTGAGATTATGCTCTCCGCACAGAAAATGATGTCCTTGCCCTTGGCTTCCAACTTCCGGGCCATTTCGACGATAGTAATGGTGCCGAAAGGCTCTCCGGTTCTCTCCATATTATCATATTCCTTCGCCAGCTCCTGCACTTGTGCAGCCAAGACGTTCCTCTTGCCACTCGAGCCTTTGCCGGGCATTGGGAATTTAATACCCCCGCTTCTAGCTATTAAAGAGTAATTCGACTTCCCTCAATCCGATTTCAAGGGTCTCAAAACTTATAGAACGCCTTCGAGGCCGGCGTGAACTCTTGTGAAGTTTGGTCTTAGGCTAGCCGATTGGTTTGGAACCACCCAGAACATGGTGGATCTGGCGGTCCTCGCAGAGAAAAACGGGTTCGATTATTGCTGGGTCTCCCACGATGTTTTCATGCGAAGCTCTTTTGTCACGCTCGCATGCATCGCTAACCACACGAATAGGATGATCCTAGGAAATACCATTCTGAATCCATACACGACCAATCCCGCCGAGCTTGCGATGTTTGTCGCTTCCCTCGATGAGTTCACAGGCGGGAGAGCAGTTTGCGGGATCAGCGCCGGGGGTCTCGAATACATGAAGTGGCTTGGAATTCCTGCGGAGAAACCGTTCACGAGGACCAGAGAGGCTGTCGACCTCTTCCGGCTGCTTCTTTCAGGGAAGGTGGCAGCTTATGACGGAAAGGAATTCCAATGGTCCGAGCAGTGCTATATGCGCTACAAGCCTTTCAGGTCGAAGATTCCCGTTTACATCGGAGGTCAAGGGGACAAGATGCTCGAATACTCCGGGGCGGCGGGTGACGGGGCCCTGCCGATTCTGTATCCTCCCGAGTTCGCAGAATACGCGGTGGAGAAGATATCCGAGGGAATAAAGAAAGCGGGTAAAAATCGTAGCGAAGTCGACATCGCGGGATGCGTGTGGATGTCCATCGCAAAGGACAGAGAGGCAGCAATGATAGACCCGCTAAAGGAACTCGTCGCTTACTTTGGTCCCCTCCTTGGGGCGAAAGGCCTTGCCGCCGTAGGGCTAACGCACGAGCAGTTCGTCCCGGTCCATGAGACCTTCAAGCAGAAGGGGCTCCGCGAAGCGATTAAACTCGTCACGCCAGAGATGTTGCGTCTTGCGATACTCGGGTCACCCGACGATTGCATTTCACAGATCGAAAAGCTGCAGAAAGCGGGCGTGGATCAAGTTCTCATCGGTGCGCCTTTGGGTCCAAACCCTCGAGAATCGATAGACATGATCGGGAGGGAGATAATCCCTCGCTTCAGGGGAGAGTAATCGTTCCAACATACTTTAATGGCTCATGCGGCATCAAATTCTCCATCTGACATGAAACGCAGGGAAAACCTGTCCTCTGGAGTGAAGTTCGAGGGAATCGTCGGCTATTCAAGGGCAGTCAAAGTCGGGAATCAGATTTTCGTTTCAGGTACAACCGGTGTCGACTACGCTGCAGGTCCGGACTCGGGGGCGCCCGACGCGTACCTGCAGACAAAGAAGGCCATCGAAAACATAGGTTCAGCACTGGCAAAGCTTGGCGGCACACTTTCCGATATAGTGCGGACTCGCGTCTTCATCAGATCTGATGTGGACTGGCGCGACGTCGCGAAGGCGCACCTTGAAGCATTCGAGTCGGTTCTTCCCGCCTCAACTATGATCACGACTGGTTTCCTTGACCCAAGGATACTCGTTGAGATAGAGGCTGATGCTGTAACCCCTTAGTTTTCTTGTGCAAACAGTTTCAGTTCCTGTCCAAGGAGTCATTCTTTGGCTTGGGCGGCCGACTAAATGATCAGTTTTTCCTTGTCTGTCGGCCCTTTTCCAAACCGTTCGATGTGGTAGCTGGAGATGTCGAGCGAGGTCCTGCCCTTCGTGATAAGGTCCGCCGTCAACTCGCCTATTGCTGGGGAGTGCATAAACCCGTGACCAGCGAATCCTGAGCAACAATAAAGCCCCTCGACATCGGGTATTTCACAGACTATCGGGTTCGAGTCTGGGGTCATTTCATAAAGCCCTACATTAGCGTAAGACAAGGAGCAGTGTTCGGTTGCGGGCACCCTTCGAACAGCCTCCTGAATCACAATGTCATCGTAGTTAGGGGGGAATACCAGCTCGAAACTCGAAGCGGTCGCTTGGTTGTTCGCAAAGATGAGTCCCTTGCCTTCGCGTCCGAAGGCGAATGTGGAATCGACGTCAATCATCAACGGGATGTGGAGGGGTATCCCATCTGAGAAGCTCTTGGTGACGAGTATCTTTCGGGGGTACGGCTTAATCTGGATGTCCACAGGAACGAGCTGTCCGACGAGACCTGAATACGCGCCAGCAGCTATGACAACAGAATCGGCGGCAAGAGTCCCTTTCGACGTTTTCAAAAGGAAACCGTTTGGCTTTTTACGGTCTACAGCTACAACTTCTGTGTCCTCCCAGAGCTCAATTCCAAGTTGCTTTGCCTTTGAAACGTATCCCTGAAAGACCGCCATTGTGGAAGCGTGTCCGTCTTCTTCACACAGAGTGCCGCCCAGAATTCCGTCAAAGCTGTAGAATCTGTAGCGATCCTGCAACTCCTCTTTAGAAAGGAGTTCAACGCGGACCCCCAGCCCTCTTTGCAGGTCTCGATTCTTCTTGAGTTGATTGAACGAGGGTTCCGTCGAAGCAATGAAGACATAACCGTCGTGGCTTACGAGGGGATCGTATCCAGTCAATTCCTCGAACCTTTCAATTATGCTCACGCTTCGCTGACTTAGCCTAACGCTCAGCTCTGAAGAGAACTGATGGCGGAAACCACCCAACGAGGCGGAAGTGCTCCCGGCGCCAGCCTTTGACCTTTCCAACATGACCACGTCTTTGACCCCACTCACCGCAAGGTTGTAGCCCACGCTCGCCCCGATGATGCCCCCTCCGATTATCGCGACCGAGGTTGACTGTTTCAAGTCTCGTGGGACCGCCTCAAGCCAGATATTAGAGAGTGACCTCCCAAGAGATCCGTAGAGCAGAGCCCCGACTGGTGAGTTAGAAAAGAGGAAAGGTGGGGTTCTTACTCCCACCGATTGTATTTGTAGGCTAACTTAGAGTTAGTATGTTCGTTTGGCCGTTGTAGCTGCCGATCTTTACGTAGGTGTTCGCGCCTGATACGGACGTGCACTTCAGTATGTCGTAGAATCCTATTGATTGGTCGTGGTTGACCAACCAGATTCCCGTCGACGACGAGCCGAAGAAGTGGTCAACAACCGTTGGCAAGACCTGGATTATCTTCGATCCATCGTAGCTACCTGCGGCGAGTACGGACAACATGGCAATCCACGTGTTGTCATAGAAGTAGTTCGAGTACGGCAACGGAGAAGTTCCGTAGGCCTTGGTGTATGTGGAGTTGAAGTAAGCGAATTGAGGACTGTTCAATGTTGAGGGAGCTGAGATGGTCAGGCTTACCTGCGACATGAACCCGCCCACCGACGATTTCAGTAGAGTGGGGTCGGCGAGAGACTCGATGCCGTACCAGCGAACCTTGCCTAGATTAGGATCGGTAGCTGCGTGCTGGAAGACGTTCTGGGCCTCCGTGCCTCCATCTAAGAGCGCCACTACGGTGTTGCTAGTTGTTCCACCACCGGAAAGGTAGGCGGACACATCGGTACCAGCAGTCTGGACCTGGGCGGAGTAGTCTGGTTGGTTTGCGGGTAGTGCGATGCCTTGCACCTGCAGTCCTGCTGCGGTCAAGATCCCTTTTGCTATGTTGAAAGTTCCGGACTCGGAAGTGTCATCTCTGTAGAGGAATACAACGTTCTTACCCCCGGTCTGTATGATTGATTTTGCAATTGATGTGCCCTCGAGCTGGTCGCCAGGTTGTCCTGGTCTGAAGACGTAGGGTGAAATGCCCACTAGTGACGTTGCGGTGGCTGCCCCCGGGAGTATGACTATGTGGTTCTGGGTTGCAAATTGCACAACTCCTTGAACCTCGCCAGAAGTCAAGGGACCAATTTCTGCTTGGATGCCCTTGGCTTGGAATTCAGACTGAAGAGCACTCAGTGCGCCCGACGCAGTGCCGGCGTCGTCCGCGGAAACCACGGCGAATTGAATGTTGCTTCCTGCTGCGGTAAGGTTGGCGTTCATCTGTTTAACCGCCAAGTTGACAGAATTCTGGAATGACACGCCGTAAGATGCATAGTTTCCTGTTGTGGGGAGGACTGTGCCTATCGTGTAGGTTACGGGTCCTGCCCCACCCGCAGTGGAGGTTACGGTGGTCGTGACCGTTGAGCCCCCCGTGGTGACAGTTGTTGCGCCGCCGGTGGTTGTGACGGTCGTGGTCGAGGTCGAGGTTGCGGTTGCGCCGCCCTTAACTGTAGACGACGAGTAAACGTACCCCGCCCCCGCTCCAATGACGAGCCCAACTATCAGCAATACAGCACCAACTGCTGAAGAAATAGCTATGTGATTCGGAGAAATTTTCATAAATCGTGCGCGACCGAGGAAACTATTTAAGCCTTGAATGCCCTCGAAAAAGATAGTTATCCGGTTGCAGCTCGCAATTGCTTGAGTGGTTAGCGGGTTCAATTCTGCTCTCACTGTTCAACGGAAGCATCTACGTCGTTGTCTCGCTGGGATTGACTCTTACCCTCGCCGTGGTGAAGCTGCCGAACTTTGCCCACGCGGAATTCCTGACCATAGGCGGCTACGTCGGCGTAATCGTCTCGTCCGCTTATCCCGATAACCTTCTCGTCATCGGGGCCGCCGCGTTTCTCTTTTGCGCTGCCATCGCTCTCGCGGTCCATCGCGTCGCGTTCAAGCCTCTCATGGACAGAAAGGTCTCCATCTACATCCTCGTTCTGGCTTCCTTTGCGGTGGCCCAGTTCATCCGGTACGGCGTCTTTTCGTGGGCTTCGGTCGCGGGAGTGTTAAGCGCGACTCAGAACATCAAGGTCTACTCCCTCGCGACTCTTTACAACACGGAGCTGACCAACGTCTACGCTCTTGCGATCGTGCTCGCAATTCTGATCTCAGTCCTTCTCGAGCTCTTTCTCAAGCTGACCACCATGGGCAAGTCAATGAGAGCAATCGCGAGCAACTTCGATTTGGCAAGGATATCGGGCATCAATGTCCCACGGGTGGTCGACGTCATGTGGATCATCGCTGGGGGTCTCGGAGGTCTCGGGGGGATGGTCTTCGGAATCTACACCACAGTCACCCCTGTCCTCGGTTTCAACACGCTACTCGACATCTTCGCCGTCGTAATAATTGCGGGGCTGACAAGCTTCACTGGGACGATAATAGGCGGCTACATCGTGGGTTTTTCGCAGAACACCCTCATGGACTTCCTGCATTACTACTTCGACGTTTCTTTTGGTTATCAGCCCTTGCTTCCGTTTGCCCTGATAATCATCATCCTTCTCTTGAAGCCGACCGGACTAGCTCCCAGCTCGCAGACGGGATTGTCGCTAATCAGAAGGTTCGCGAGAAGGAGCTCGAGTAACCCCAAGGAACCCGAGCCTCCAAAGGAGTGATCGAAGACGGCCTTCGACTTCGTCGGGTTCATCATTTCGTTTGGGTCGTTCTACGGTATCTATGCGATACTCGGAATCAGCCTGAACCTCGAATACGGCTACGGGGGCCAACCAAACTTCGGACAGGTCCTATTCTTCGGTCTTGGCGGGGTCGTCGGGGCGACGGTGGCGGCGGATTTTCTTCCTTTGCTCTCGGGCACAGCGGTTGGCAATATCTGCAACGTCTCGGCGATGCTCTCCCGGGAGAGCATAGCCCTCGCCTATCCGGCAATCAGCGTCTCAGTCTGGGTAATTGGTCTGGCGTTCGCCATGCTGGCCGGGGGGATAATGGGACTTGTCGTTTCATACCCGGCTTTGAGAGTCAAGGAAGAATGGTTCCTCTCAATGATACTGCTCGTAGGGGGGGAGACCTTCAGGATAGTCGTAACGAACACGCCGCAGATCGGGTGCGGGTTCAACGGACTCGCAGGAATTACCACACCGTTCTACTGGTTGAGCAGCTACTTTCCATCCGGTCCACTGCAAGCGGAAGTTCCGACTGGATTGTACGCGGCGGTGATAGTGGCCTTGGCACTCGGATGCTTCGTGTTCGCACAGAAGATCTGCAATTCTCCCTACGGCAGGCTGCTCAAATCAATCCGAGACGACAAGGTCGCGGCCGAATCGCTCGCAAAGGATGTGAGCAGGGTCCGAAAGCAGATCATGGTGATAGGTTCCGTCATGGCAGGCCTGGCCGGCGCGCTCTACGTCTACTACATTGGCGTCGCGACCCCCGAAGACTACATTCCTGCGTTGACCTTCAGTATCTGGGTGATGATGATACTCGGAGGCTTCGCGAACAATCGCGGCTTGCTCGTTGGGACCTTCGTCATCACGATGCTCGACAGGGGTTCGCTGGTTTCCGGCATATTGTTGCAATCTTATCTGGCAAATCTAAACCCGAACTTGATTGTGTACGGGCGATACATGGTCGAAGCCGTCATCCTCCTCCTTTTGTTGGTGTTCAGACAAAAGGGAATATTCCCTGAGACGCGCATAAAGACAAAGGCATACACACTCTTCGACTTCAAGAAGAACAACAACGCGGAGCCGTCAAATTCACCCGGAGAAGGGCCCCAGACGGGAGGAGCGGCCTCGGGTTGACCGACGAAAATGTCCTTCGCGTGCAGGGTATCTCGAAATCGTTCGGCGGCGTCACCGCCGTCGACAACGTCTCGCTCGCTGTCAAGAGAGGAAGTATTACGGGGCTCATCGGGCCGAACGGAAGCGGAAAGTCCACCCTGTTCAACCTGATTTCGGGAGCCGAGAAGAAAAACCCTGGAGGCTCGATTGAGTTTGAGGGGAGGGCTATCGACGGGCTACCGCCGCACAGGAGGTCCGCCTTGGGTCTGGGGCGCACCTTCCAGACACCGCGGTTATTCACCGGGATGACCGTCCTCGAGAACACGATGCTCGCTCCCAGAGGGCAGAAGGGAGAACGACCGTTCGTCGCCCCGTTTCGCAAGAGATGGGAAGGCCAAGAAATTGAGCTGGCAAAGAAAGCCCAAGAGCAGATGACGCGACTGGAGATTGACAAGCTCTACGGGAAACTGACGAGCGAGATATCGGGAGGACAGATGAAGCTCGCACAATTGTCCACCGCCCTGATGGAGGATCCCAAGATGCTCCTGCTGGATGAGCCCACGGCCGGGGTCGCACCGCGACTTGCTCAAGACATCTTCCAAAGCATAACTGACGAGAGGCAACAAAAAGGGACCACCTTCTTCATCATTGAACACCGCTTGGAGGTGTTGTTCAAACACGTGGACACCGTTTTTGTGATGCATCAGGGGAGAATCATCGCGGAGGGCAGGCCTGAATCGATAGTCAAGGACAAGAAGCTAATCGACGCCTACCTCGGTAGCTAACCCAGTCGGGTGAAATCTATCATGCTTGAAATAAGAAATCTCATCTCTGGGTACGGGAAGCTTGCGATCATACAGGACGTATCCTTCAAGGTGGATGAAGGGGATTTCGTAGCGTTAGTCGGACCGAACGGTTCAGGGAAGAGCACGCTCGTGAAGTCGATACTCGGCCTCACCAACATCTTCGAAGGAAGCATAACCTTCCAGGGGACGAACATTACACGGTGGAAACCGGAAAAGATCGCAAAGATGAAACTGGGATACGTTCCGCAGCTCGCTAACGTGTTTCCAGACCTAACGGTGAGCGAAAACCTCGAGCTCGGGGGCGTTACAATACGTGACGAGGACCAGAGGAGGCATCTGCGCGATCGCGTGGTCGAACTTTTCCCCATCCTTAAGTCAAGACCCAGACAGCGGGCGGGACTGCTCAGCGGCGGCGAGAGGCAGATGCTCGCGGTCGGAAGAGCACTCATGGCCGAACCGAGGCTCCTGATACTCGATGAACCGACCGCGGCGCTCGCGCCGATAGTGGCAGAACAGCTCCTCCAAAGGCTCGTGGAGATCCGTGAGAAGATGAACGTGACCATAGTTCTCGTGGAACAAAACGCCAGGAAGGCCCTAAGCCTCGCCAACAGAGGGCTCGTCCTCGTCCAGGGGAAGAGCGCGTTCCAAGGGACACCCGACCAGATTTCTCAGGACAAGGATATCATCAGGCTATTCCTCGGAGAGCTTGCAATCTAGGCTGCTCCCCCAAATAGCTCGCTAGCCAATACTCTCTCCAACGCTGTTGAGAGCGACGAGACGTTTTCCGAGAGGGGGATATTAGAGATGTCGTCTGCGGTCACAGGGTAGTCCTTGAGACCCGCTCCAGTCAGTATTGCCGCCACGGTCTCATCTCCACCTATCTTTCCAAGGTCCACGGCTTTCGATATCGCAGCGAGCGCCACGGCGGAAGAGATTTCGCAGAATATCCCTTCGTCCTGCGCGATTTCTATCTGGCCCTTCATTATTTGTTCATCTGAGACGGAGATTCCGAATCCGTCCGACTTTCTAACCGCTGTGATCGAATGTTCTGCCCCGAAATTCACTCGAAGCGCTCCCGCAACCGTGCGGGGAGGACCTGTTTCCATCACCTGGTCAAGGCCTTTTTCAATCGCTTGCACGGTTGGGTCTGCGCCCTCCCCCTGAACGGCTACGAGCCTCGGCAGCCTATCAACTTGTCCCATCTCGCGCAATTCTTGGAAACCCCTGTACAGACCTGACAGGAGCTCTCCCCCCGCTACGGGAACGAAGATACAGTCCGGCAACTTTTGGCTGAGAGCGATCTCATATGCTAGGGTCTTGTAGGGGTCGACCAAGAGAGGGTTGAATGGTGCCCAAATGAAGTGGTTCAGCCAATCGGGGAGAATCGCCTGGGTCTGTTCGAGGGCTGACTCGAGACTCGATACAGACTCGTAGAGCCCCCTGACTCGAAGCAGGATTGGCGAGTACATCATGATCTGTGCGAGCTTTTGCGCGGGCGAATCTTCAGCAATGAGGACGAGACACTTCATCCTCGCCCGCGCGGAATAGGCCGAGATAGCCGCCGCCGCGTTCCCATCGGACGCGGTGAAGACCCCCTTTTTTCTCCATTCACTCGCCAACGAGAGGCCTAGGGAGGCGGCTCTGTCCTTGAAGGAACCGGTCGGATTGCATCCCTCAATCTTGCACCAAATGTGTCGCAGGCCAACCCTCTTGGCAAAGTTGGGCGCCTCCACGTACGGAGTCCACCCTTCCCCGAGCGATATGACGTTCTCTTTCTTTACCGGCGGAAAAAATTCCGCAAAATCCCAAATGCTCCTCCGGTGGAAGTCGTCTAGGAATCTCCCGTCCAGCCTGTAATGCCCCTCTAGGATGCCGCCGCAACTCGTACAACGGGAGTGTGTGTCTGCGGGGTAGGCCCTGCCGCAGTTTGCACACGCCAGGGATTCAAATCGGTTCGTCATTGTGATGCGACGTCGGGCTTGATGTTCTCGTTGACCTTGAAGAGATTCGTCGGGTCATATCGGTTCTTGACCGAGACCAGTCTGTCGTAGTTCTTCCCGTATGCAACCTTGATTCGGTCGTCCTCACCGGCACTCATGAAATTGACGTAGACCCCGCCCGACATCAACGGCTCTATGTCTTTCCAGAAAGCTCGTACCCAGCTGATGTTCCTCTCGCTCGCGGATCCATCTAACCATGAGCCGCCGATCGCGAGATTCCATCCGGTCACTCGATGCGGATACGCCGTCTCACCCGACTTTACGCGCGAGTAAGCACCATGATAGTACTCCACCGCGATCTGTGAATATTGCGATGGGACGTTTCTGGTGTGCGCGCAGAAGGTCTCGATGACGTCGTCCGTCAGGTCCTCGACGAATCCCGATTTGAAATAGTTGTGCCTCCCCCACGGCCAATAGGGATCTCTCGAACTCTGAAGCGCTTCGTAGCTCATGGCCCTCAGGGTATCATAGCGCGGCTTGCCTAATCTCCGGATTGGCCCCAGGAGCCTTTCCCCCTCCTCGGTCGGCCCGAAATATCCCGGTCTTATGATGACCATGGGCACTCCCTCCCTCGAGGCTATGACCTCCACACCGATCTTTCCTACCTCGTCCGGCAGTTCTCTCACGAAATCTCCTAGAAACTCCATGACCTCCCTTGTCATATCAAGATTCCAACCGACGAAACCGCCTAGCACCTTTCCTATGGGATGAATTTTGTATTTCAGGGAGCTGACGACGCCGAAGTTTCCGCCGCCGCCCCTCAACCCCCAGAACAGGTCTTTCTCATGGTCCTGGTCAACGCTATGAAAAGCTCCGTCGGCTGTGACAACGTCCGCCGCCACTAGGTTGTCACAGCTTGTGCCAAACATGCCGTTGAGCCACCCGTTCCCTCCCCCCAGTGTAAGCCCAGAGATTCCGGTCGTGGAGATCTCTCCGCCGGTCGATGCGAGGCCGTAGAACTGAGTTTCATGGTCATACTCGCCCCAGGTTACTCCCGCGCCTGCGCGAGCCGTCTTCTCTTCAGGATCGACCCTCACTTCCTTGAGGCTACTGAGGTCAATGGTCAACCCGCCGTCACAGAGGCCAAGTCCCGGGATGCTGTGGCCCCCGCCCTTGATGGAGACGAGCAGGTTGTTTTCCCTGGCGAATTTGACTGAGTGCACGATGTCGGCGACACCCGTGCACTTTGCGATGAAGGCCGGATGCTTTTCGATGTTCGCGTTCCAAATTCTTCGCGCATCCTCGTATCCCGGAGTCCCCGGTCGGAGCAAAGGCCCTCGCAGGTTTGACTTGAAGTCCTGAATCACAGTCTCGGCGATCGTTCGGCCGTCGAGGTTCGAAACCCGTGTTTCCACTGAAACTCTTTTTTCTTCTTCCTGACCTGACGATATATAGGAATTATTGAAGTTCAATAGATCAACCCAAACCAATCTTCGAAAGGTTTTTCACGCCCGTGGGAGAAAGTCTCCTCATTCGAAATGCAACTTGAAACAAAGCGCAGTTTCTCTTTTGAAGGCGAAAACCTCGAGAGCGGAGACTGGGTCGGAAAAGACTACTGGGTCAGCCATTTCAACTTCGACCGCGAAGTGACCGCGAAGTTTCGTTTTCCTTCAGAGGTTGTGTTTCACGACGTCACACTAAGAGACGGCGAGCAAACGCCAGGTATAGTCTTGCGGAAGAACGAGAAAGTCGAAATCGCGAAGAAACTGGACGAGGTGGGGGTCCAAAGGATTGAGGCGGGCATGCCGGTCGTTTCTCAAGAGGACTTCGAAGCGGTGAAGGAGATCGCTCACTTGGGATTGAGTGCCAAGATCATCTCCTTCTCGAGGCTTGTGAGAGATGACATCGACGCCGCCTTGAAATGCGATGTCGAAGGAATAATCTGTGAAGGACCGGTCGGGATCCCAAAGCTGAAGCAGTTTGGCTGGACAAACGATCAGGTCATCGAAAAGGCGGTAGATGCCATCGGGTACGCGAAACAGCACGGGCTATGGACCGCCTTCTTTGGGGTGGACGGGACGAGGGCGGACCCCGTCTTCCTGCAGAAAATCCTCAAGACAATCTCTGAACAAGCTCACCCTGACGCCTTCGCCATCGTCGACACATTCGGGTGCGCGACGCCAGAAGGTTTTGGGAAGCTCGTCCGCTCAATAAGAGCAATAGTCAAGGAACCTCTCGAGGTGCACACGCACAACGATTTCGGGCTCGCGGTCGCCACGGCGGTAAGCGGGTTGCAGAATGGCGCCTCGGCCGTTCACGTATCGGTCAACGGAATAGGGGAGAGAAGCGGAAACGCGAGTTTTGAAGAGGTTGCGATGACGCTGAAGTACCTCTATGGGCAGCCCGTAAACCTGCGATTCTCGAAGTTCAAGGAACTCTCTTCACTCGTCCAGAAACACACTCGATTTCCTCTGGCACCAAACAAGGCTGTTGTGGGTGAGCGAGTGTTCACAAGAGAGGCTGGGATATCGATCGCGGGTTGGATGAAATACAATCTTGGCTCGGAAGCATACGAGCCTGCAATAGTTGGGAACAAATACGGGGTATTCCTGGGCAAGAAGTCTGGTTCCCACTCGGTTGAATGGAAGCTCAAGGAGCTCGGATTGAAGGCAGACAAGCAGCAGATCGAGCGAATCCTGGCAGAAGTCAAGAGAAAATCTGAGGAGATCAAGTTGAATGTAAACGACGACGAATTCAAGAAGATAGTCAACTCGGTATTGGTCGCGGGTTCCCCTTAGTCCGCGGTGAACTCCGATGTCAGAGCAGAACGTCCTCGCCGAGGTCAAGGACCGAGTCCTTTTCCTCACTCTAAACAGACCAAAAACGCTGAACCTACTCGATGTCCAGACAAGAAAGGACATCCTGCGCGCGCTGAAGGACCATCGAAAGAATGACGGCACCAGGTGCGTCGTAGTTTCCGCGCGAGGAGAGGTGTTCAGTGCGGGGGCTGACCTCAATCATCTTCTCAAGCTAAACAAGACGGAAGCAAAAGCGTACACAAAATTTGTTCGATCTATCCTCGATTACGTAGAGAGTTATCCGAAGCCAACCATCGGTGTTGTGGAAGGCTTGGCCGTCGGGGGCGGATTGGAGCTCCTTCTCGCTCTCGACATAGTCCTCGCTAGCCCCGAAGCGAAATTCGGGCTGACGGAGTTGAACGTGGGTTTGATTCCGGGAGGAGGTGGGTCTCAAAGATTGCCACGTCTGGTTGGAATAAGAAAGGCCAAGGAAATGATCTTCACCGGAAGCCTGATCTCCGCGCAGGAGGCCTTGGAGTTGCGACTGGTCAATCGGGTTGTCCCGAAGGAAAGCCTGTGGGAGGAAGTTACGCAATTATGCGAAAGAATCGTGCTCAAGAGCCCCCTCAGCCTGCGTGTCGCCAAAGAGGCAATCAACGAGACATTCTACATGGAACTACGCGAAGGTCTCGACAGAGAGAACAGGATGTATCCGGCGGTGTTAACGAGCGAGGAAGCGAGAGAACGCATTCGTGGCTTCCTTGAGAGGCGCAAGAGTCTCCAAACGAAGGGTTGATTCGAAAGTTTCAGTTGGAGTAATCCGTAAGAAGACTTTTAGCGCTCGGAATGGTTCATTTCCCCGCTTGAAGCTAGTAACATTCGAGGAGCCTCACTACCATCGCGAAAGGCTGGGATTCCTGTGGGACGGGGGGACCGTGGTCGACGCAAACTTTGCCTACGCGCGGATGTTGAGGAATCAAGGCGACGATTATCCCCAACGACTCGCTGACGGCCTAGTCCCTCCGGATATGATCGAGTTCTTGAGGGGAGGAAAGAGGTCTATGCGGGCAGCGCAAGAGGCGCATGAGTTTGCCGACGAGTATGGAGCGTCTAAACTCCGAGGCGCAAACGAAGAACAGGCAGTCTTCAAGAGTTCCGAATTGAAGATTTTGGCACCCGTGCCACGCCCGGGCAAGATAATACACACCGCGGGCAATTTCCGCGAACACGCAAAGGAAGGCTCAGAGTCCGGCTGGGAGTTCCCCATGCCCCATTGGATCTCATTTCTCAAGAGCCCGACCGCGGTGGTCGGCCAGGGAGCTCAGGTCGTCTTACCAAGATACACGAAAATGCTCGATCACGAAATTGAGCTGGCAATCGTCATCGGGAAGAAATCCAAACTTCTCACGAAGAAGAGCGCGCCTGAGGCGATCGCAGGTTACACGATATTCAACGACATCACAGCCCGCGACATTCAGAGAGAGGAGATGAAGTCGGGCTTGTTGAACTTTGGAAAGAATCTGGATACGTTCGCGCTCTTTGGTCCATGCTTCGTTCCGAAGGAAGATATCGGGGACGTCAACAACCTCAAGATCGAGTGTCGGGTCAACGGAGACCCTCGCCAGGTCAGCAACACGAATCACCTTTCTGTTCCGATTCCCGAAATCGTCGCGCACTACTCTTGGGTCACGCTGTACCCTGGCGACATCATCACCACAGGTACCATTTCAGGTGTAGCCGCGTTCAGAAAGGAACCGGAGAAGTATTTCCTCAAACCGGGTGACGTGCTCGAGTCGGAAATCGAGAACATAGGAGTGCTTCGGAACTACATTGTTGCTGATGTTGCGGGCGCTTAGACCAGCAGAAGCTTCCAGGTTACATGGTTCAGACGCTGAGGTCAGTTGACGGCCTTAGAAAGCGTCAGGTCAGGCCTCTTTCTTTTCTTCGACGTGTTTCTCGTTCCATTCATGGCCGCAAGCCTTGCACTTGTAAGTATACTGGAATTCTTCAATGTCCACGGTGACCGGTAGATTTTCTTCGAGGACGAGCGGAACCAGAGGTGCCCCCGCACCGCGGGACAAGTACGGACCAACCGGGATGACGGTCGTCATCTTTGTTGTCTCCCTCTCCAGATTTACCAGCTTCTTTGTCACTAACCTAATCTGGAATCTGCGGCCGCATGCAGGACAGTGACGGAAGAAAGTCCGAACTTCAGACACGTGGATTAGTTCTCTTCCGTGTTATTTAAGGGCTGAACCTCGGAGTCATACATTGTTCCGTTAGTGAGGATTTGAAAGGCTGTCATTCCATGGATTGGGGGTCACGCGGTTAAAATAGCGCGAAACAACTTCGTCAAGATTCAGTGGTCACCCAAGTGGGCGAATTAGTCTGTGAAGGGCTGACCAAGCGCTACGGAGACACAATGGCCTTGGATTCGGTTAGCCTCTCGGTTCCTTCGAGTGGCATCTTTGCGCTTATCGGGAGGAACGGGGCCGGTAAGACGACTCTCATCCGGATTCTCGCAACGGAGGTCGAGCCTACCTCTGGACGCGCCTGGATAAACGGAATCGATGTCGTGAAGGAGGACAAGAAGCTGCGGGAAAAGATCGCGATCGTCCCACAGGAAGCGAGGACGATAGCCTGGATGACCCCGAAGCAGACCGTCCTATCCTATCTCTTATGGAGGGGATTCGGTTACGGCGAGGCGAAGAACAGGGCCGCCGATTCTCTCGCGAGATTGGGGATCGCAAAATACGGGGACAAGCTGAACCGGACGCTCTCGGGCGGAACGAAGAGGAAGGTCTTAGCCGCAACCGTGCTCGCTTCTGAATCTGAAGTGATCTTCCTTGACGAGCCCACCACGGGGTTGGACCCGATCTCGAGAAGGGAATTCTGGGAGATATTGCGAGAGCTCGGCAAGGACCGATTCATATTTCTGACCACACACTATCTTGAGGAAGCCGAGCAACTGGCCGACAGGATTGGGATATTGAAGGAAGGCAAGCTTGCAGCTTCGGGGTCGCTCGATTCCTTGAGAGGCACGATCAGGTATCAGTACAGCGTCAAACTACCCCCGAATGTTCAGCCTCCCAAGGTCGTTGAGGGTGAGATCATGACGGGCAAGAACGGAGAGACCCAAGTCCTGACCGGCGAAGAAGAAGCGTTCAGCATCGCCAGGAAGCTCTCCGAAAGCGGGGTGAGGTTCTCGGTGAGCCCTGTCACGCTCGACGACATCTTCCTGCAGCTCGATAGCGAAAGCGCCACGGACGGGGATTCAAATTGAAAAGGCGAGTGTCAAGCCAGCTTATCGCGGCGATCCTCGTGAACGCAGTTTACGAAATGAAGAATTATCCCATCGTGCTCATAACGACGGTCCTCTCGCCGCTTTCGTTCCTCGTCGTAATAGCGTTCGTGAGCCGCGGGGCGCTGATCGGGCAGGCTATCGAGGGCGGTCTGATTATGAGCATGTTCTCGAGCGGGACGGCGCTCCAGGGCGACCTGTCACACCTGAAGAACGACTTCAAACTCCAAGACATGTTGGTCAGCTCGCCAGCGTCACCACAGATCTACGTACTAGGAATGGCCGTCTCTGAGATTGTCTACACCCTACCCGCCCTTGTCATACTGATTTCGCTTGTGGGGATCTACATCCAACCGAACCTGTTTCAGGCGGCCGAATTAACTGGCGCTCTGCTTCTCATGTTCCTCACCTCCGTGGTGATAGGTTTCATGTTCTCGACCTTCTCGAGCGACATAGTTCAGAGCTTTGCGTTTTCGAGACTGCTTTCGTTGCTCTTTACGACCATAACACCGGTGTACTATCCGATAACCTACATCCCTCTTCCTTACGCTTATCTTGCCTACCTTTCGCCGACCACCTACGTCGCAGAGATTGTCCAAAACGCCACGGGATACCTGACTCTCCCCGGATTCCTGGTCGCCGCTGACTGGTTGATCCTCTCAGGCCTTACGATTGTTCTGTTCTTCGTGACGGCAAAGAAAGCTCGTTGGAAGGAAAGCTAAACCGTTAAGCATAGAGTAATCCAGGATGGCCCGGAATTGAAGATCGGAATTCTTGGTACGGGGCACATCGGCGGCACCCTAGGGAAACACTTGGCAAAAGCATGGCACGTGATCTTCTACGGGTCCAGACATCCCAAAGACCTTGAAATGCTCCTGAAGGAATCAGGAAATGGTGCCCAAGCGGGAACTCTCGAAGAGGCGGTGAGATTCGGTGACGTAGTGGTTCTTGCGATCCCCTGGCGAAAGAAGGAGGACCTGCCCCCACCAGACCTGTTCAAGGGGAAGGTCGTCATAGATGCGATGAATCCCTACTCTGCATTTGGGACGATCATAGACCTCGGCGAGACGACATCGAGCGAGGAAGTGGCCAAACTTCTTCCAGGCGCACGGCTTGTGAAGGCATTCAATACTATGGGGTTCAATGACCTGCAGTCAAAAGCCTTCAAATCGGGAAAGGACCGCTTGACAATCTTCGTCGCCGGAGACGACGTGGATGCCAAACGCATCGTTTCGGGGCTGATAGAAGACATAGGATTCGTCCCCATCGACACAGGTTCGCTTCGGGAGGGCGGACGATTGCAGCAGCCTGGTTCCCCCATCAACACAAAGCAGCTAACCGAGGAGCAGGCAAGGGCCTTGCTACAATCGCTCAAGAAGTAGCTGCGCTCCGCGAGACTCAGGTGAGCCGATGCGGGACTTTCCATTCTCAGTCTGAAATGACACCGAGGCTTAAATAACATCGTGGAGTCGGTAATGTTTCGGCAATGGTCGCTCCAATCATCATTACCGTCCTCGCGTACCTTCACATAATATCCGCCATAGGGTGGCTCGGCGGTGCGGTCCTCTTCGTTTCAGTTGTCGCACCTGGTCTCAGATCCTTGAGCCCTACTGCTAGATTGGAATTTCTTTCCAAAATCGGACCCAAGGCAACCAGATTCTTTGCCGGCACATCCACAGCCACAATCGTCTTTGGCCTCGCCCTGCTCTTTTCCTCAGATGTCTCCGGCACGAACATTAACGTAGGCCTCACCCTTGGTTTGATAGCCTACTTGGTTGCTTTAGTGGTTGCATTTCCGGCCCTTACAAAGGCAGACCATCTGGCCAAAGAAGCGTTGGCTAGTGGACAGGCTGGCCCTCCATCTCCCGAGCTCGCGAAGGCTCTCAAACGTGGGGGCCTAGGCGTCGTGGTCGTGGTATTGCTCCTCGTCGTTACGCTGATGTTTATGGTGGCTTCAGGATTCCCATTCTGAAAATCGACTGGATAGGACGCTCCATATTCTCACTTCTCTGATGCTCGTACCGGTAACAAGAGTATCAACTCCTTCTGGCTCCGATAGAATTCCACAGAAGGTCGAGTGACGTCCACGGGGTTCTGCGACGCCATTTCTTCAAACATTAACGCCAGTCGCGGAACCTTACTCTCCCAATCGTCAATTTTTCTCCTGGCGTAGACCCCGCCGGGTATCGTGCCTTCTTCGAGTTTTGCCGTTGCAGGCTCGTCGGTCGATATCCGGGCGACACACGCACAATATTCTCCGTTCAGGAACGTCCCGTAGAACCTCCTCCCCTTCAAGTTCGCGAGCCTTGACTCCAAAGTGTCGAAGGCCTCGCGCGCACCTTTCGGACCACTTCTAGATCTCACAAACATGACTGGTATGTCTTCGAGCGTAACGTAGGGGTCCAAGTCAGACAATAAACGAGCACGAGGGCAATAGAAAAGTGATTGCGTTTGAGTTTCAGTGGGTACGCTTCGATTTATTCAAGATCGATCGCCATCTCCCAAATCCGCTTCCATCCGAGTTTAGCATACAGCTTTCTCCCCATCTTGGACGCGTGGAGAGACATGTGGGGATAACCTCTCTTGTTCGACCAACGCTGCGCCTTCTTCACAATCAAGCTCCCCAGACCCTTCCCTCGGAACTTCGGCTCCATGTACATCGACATCAGATAGGGCGTCCTTCTCGCCGGATGACCAGGTCCCGGCTGTTCTTCCCGCAACCACAGGCAGCCGCCCGCTGCGACCCGACCCCTTTCGCTGGTTACTAGGAAGCATTTGAACAGGCCCTGCTCCATCATCGAGGTCGCCCATTCGTGAGAGGAGTCATCTCCAATCTTGTGCTGAGCCGCCGTCTCGTGTCTCATCTCCTCAAACATCAAGTGTCTCTGTCGGACCAAGATGCCGATGTCTCTCTGAGCTGCGGTTCTGATTTTGAAGCCGGCCATTGCGGGCCCTCCAAAAGCAATTTCGGAGAACATATTGTATTTTGTCAATAACGTTTCAGTTTTCATTGGGCTTCGGCCGAGGTACCCACACGTGGTCTTGGGTCCTTACACCTAGGCACTATGCTTTCGTGCCGGCTTTCGAGAGCGCCTCTGAACGCCTTTGGATTTCGTTTGGAGATACATCTTCCATGCGGGTGGCAAGCCACCAAGAGTTCCCGACCGGGTCCTTGACACCAGCGTTGCGGTCCCCGTAGAATTGGTCAGCTGGTTCCATGAGTGAGGTGGCACCAGCCTTGATCGCTCGCTCGTAAGTCGCGTTCGTGTCTTCTGTGTAGACGTAAAGCATGCAAGGCATCGGCTTGGATTCACCTCGCGCCTCAGCCATCATCACGACAGAGTCGCCGATCCTCAGCTCGGCGTGCCGGACGGTCCCATCCGGGCGAGTCGTGCGTTCGAGTTCCTTCGCGCCAAAAGCCTTTTTCAGGAAGTCGATTAATTTTGGAACGTCCTCGACCACTAGGTAGGGAGTGAGGGTGTGATATCCATCGGGGATCGGTTTCACGCAATCTTTGTTGGGTTCCATCCTTAGTTTGGCCATTGAGCTTTCCGCGAATAAAAGGATTCCCGAGGATATGCTTGCGACCTCCGACACCGCGGTCTCGATCGTTTCAACTCAACGTGCAATTGTAATTGACTCTGTGGGAACGTTGCGCGCATAGCCTTATTAGTCAAAACTCACGTCAAAGAGTTTTGCAGATGGGAACAGCTGAGAAGGATTTGGTAGGCTTCATCTTCGTCGAGACGGAGCCTGGTACAGCCTTCGCTTTCGTCAGTCAGCTTCTAAGAAAGCACGAAAGGAAAGAGGGAAAGGAGTACATAGGAGCCAAGATCAAGGAAGCGTATGTGATATCTGGCAGATGGAGCGTCCTGCTGAAGGTAGAGGCCAAGAACGCGAAAGACTTGCTGCGAGTAGCCGACGAAATCGGCAAGCCGCACTCGCCGCAGGTCGTGCAGGGCACTCACACGGTCGTAGCATCTGATCACATCTGGACCTGACACCCAAATACAAGTCGAACCTATGTAGCCGGCTGTGACGAACGGAGGAAAAGACGAAGAGGAGATTCTTAGGAGGGTTCGTAGTCTGGAAGCCGGATACGACTGGTTCGGGGCCTCAACACTTCTCGATTCTCTCGCCAAGCAATCCACACCGAGCAACTCCCAGCTTGCTTTGAGGGCCATTTTTGAGGCAGGCCATTGTCTGAGCAGGGGCGCTTACCAAGCTTCTTCCACGAGTAGCTTCAGGAAGAATCTCCGGCGAGCCTCGGAAGAATACCTAAAGGCTGAGAAAGCGTGGAGGAAGAGCAAAGACAGGGCAAGTGTTGCCAATGCGGCCAGGGCCCGAGCTGCCGCACTTTTCTCAGATTCACACCTTGCCCTGAGGCCAACTGAAACGAAGAAGCTCTTGGAATCAAGCGCGAACTCGTTCAGAGAAGCCGCGCAAATTTTGGGAAGAAGCGAGGATCACCTGAGTTTCATTCAGGCGGCGAACGACTTCCTCGATTGCCTCGCCTCGCTCTCGGACATGGAATGGGACCCGAACAAAAGACGGGAAGTCGTTGAGGAAGCACTTGACGTGGGCCGGAAAGCCATCTCGAAGAATTCAAAAAGCAAAGGCGCACAGTCGGCTCGATTGCATTTTCTCCTCGCGAAGCACGCTCTCTTCGCATCTTTCCTTCTCAAAGAGCAAGAAGACAGGAAGAGGGCCAGAGAGGACGCTCGCCGTTTGGTCTCAAAGAGTGTTGATCTTGCAAACGAGGCAGGCGACGACTTACTTGTCAGCAGGGCAAGTCTTCTCTTTTTGGCCACGACAGGATACACAAACCGAACTCCCGTTGTCTTCAGGAAGAATCTTAGGATTGCAATGGACCATGCCCAAAGATGTCGGGACACAGAAGCGATTGCGGAAGCATTGTTCGCCAAGGCTTTCGACTTGGTCTGGGAAATGGCCTCGGAGGAGGACCCTACAAAGAAGCATAGGAAGTTCGCGGAGTGCGAGGCTCTGTCCCGTGAGGCGATCACGAGATTTCAAACTGTCATGAGGAACGATGGCGTGTCATTCACGTACGCCCTCGGGATGTCACAGGCGTATTACAGACTCGCTTTCACGGAGCCCAATCTCAACAGGAAACGAAGCCTCCTCCAGGAGGCGGTTTCGCTCGCGCGTAAGGCACTACCAGAGTACGAAAGGTCGGGGGTGCTCGGAGATGATTCGCCGGCCAGGACCCTCATGGCGTTGTTGTCAAGTCTGTCGACTCTCACAAGCGAACCAGAAGAAAAGCGTACGCTCCTGAACGAGGCAGCCGAACTCGCGGGGCCTGTGGACAGGCACACTATGGCGAGCGTTCCCTTCCACGAATGGGACAGGGGGATTGTCCGATTCGGGTCAGCTCGTATTCAGTCAGAACTTGCCGAGTTGACACAAGACCGCGACCAGAAGGTCGACCTTCTCAACTCGGCCGTGACGGACGCTGAAGAAGCAATCCGGCTCTGCAAGAAGCACTTCGCTCCCTCAGGAGTGCCACACCACCTCACGGTCGCTTTTGCAAACTACGAGTCACTCCTTGCGGCGATGTATCATCGGCTCGATCTCCTCACTTCAGATGAGCGATTGAAAGAAAGGGAACGCCGTCTGCTGGCACAAGCTGGAGCTGATTTCAAGGAAGCTGGGTGGCCAAGCCGCAGCGCCGAAATGCACTGGCAAATTGCCGAGAGGCTGAGCCAGTCTGGGGAACACAGTAAATCTGCGGAGGAATTTCTGCGTGCAGCCGAATCATACGAGCTCGCGGCCAGCAAGATGCGCAGGTTCGGGAAGTTCTTCAACAATTATGCCGCATACATGACAGCGTGGAGCGAAATCGAGAACGCTCGAAAAGCTTCTGAATCTGGAGACTATCCTCGATCGTCTGACCATTACCTCAGAACATCCACAATTCTGGCTCGCACGCAGGACTGGGCCAACCTCTCGGATTATTTCGCCGCGTGGTCACTCTTTCAGCGCGGCGAGGCGCTGGGAGACAAAGGGGCTTTCATTGAAGCAACGGGTGTATTCTCGGAGGCGGGGAAAGCGTTCTTTGAGTCACAGCAGAAACTCGAAAGGCGTGCGAGCGCAACTGTAGACACTCGGGAGCTGGGCGAACTTACTACTTTCGCGAATTCAGCAAAGGAAAGAGTTCGATATTCTGAAGGGAGGGCTGCTCTTGAATCAGCAAGAAGCTTCGACTCACAGAACGAAAAGTCTGAGAGTTCGAAGGAGTACGGGAGGGCAGCCTCGATTTTCGAAGCGCTCAACGAAACTGTCCCTCCAGGGCAAGAACACAATGAACTCTTCGCGTTGGCTGGGCTCTCCAGGGGATGGGAGGCGATGAAGAACGCTGACGATCATCTCCGGCCTGACCTTTACGAGAAGGCTGCGACTCTCTTTGGCGTAGTTGTACAGTCCTCCGCTGGCCGAAATCTGCCTCGGCTGGCTGCAGGGGACGCTTCACTTTGTAGAGCCATGTCCTCCGGGCTGAAATTCAGGGAAACCGGGGACCTTCAGTTCTATTCGCAAGCCAAGACTCTGCTGGCAAGCGCAAAGGAGTACTATGAAACGGGGAAGTTCCAGCGGAACGCAGACTGGGCCGAAATCACAATGCAGTTGTTAGATGCATATGTCTTCTCCTTGGAAGCCGAGACCACCCCCGATGCCTCGAGGAAACAGAAGTCATTCCTGTCTGCCGAAAAGTGCCTTGAATCCGCTGCGACGCTTTGCGAGGCGGCTGGTTATCATGCTCGAAAGGCCGATGTCGACCACGACCTCGAACGTGTCAGAAAGAAGCTGCAGCTCGCCTCCACGCTTGCCCAGCTTCTAGTTACCCCCCCATTTCCCGTGTCAGCCACATCCTTCCAAATGCCCGCTTCAGAAACCGCCAGCGGCCTTTCTGCTTTCGAAGGTGTCAACGTGCAGTCCCAGTTCAAGTGCAGAGAAAGCGCGGAGGTCGGAGACGTGTTGGAGATCCAGCTTCAACTCTTTAACTCGGGACGCAAGGCGGCGACACTTCTCAAGATTGAGAACCTCATCCCCGCGGAACTACAACCAATCGAGATTCCGAGCCAATATTCGGTTAGCGGAACCGCGCTCAATCTCCGTGGAAAGCGGCTTGACCCGATGAAGATAGAATCCTTCGGCATTTCGTTCAGGGCCGTCGAGCCAATCGAGGTTACCATTCGGCCTACTGTGAGCTACCTGGACGAATCTGGGAATCCTGAGAGCCATTTTTGCGAATCTCGATCCATCAGAATATCGCCCCAGCAGACGTTCGAATTCAAGAACGCCGGGGCAAAGAGCGCGTTCGAATTCCTGGTCGAAGCCTTCGTGTCGGATTACATGAAGAAGAAGCTGAGCGCCGAGCAAGCCGGATGGACGAGCTTGATCGAGCTCGCTCGTGAGTCCAAGGTCTCGGTTTCCAGCGTTTACGGGAGGGGCGGAAAATACGGTCCCGTCCTGTATGAACTCCTCTCCCGCGGCCTTGTCGAATCGAGGTTTTTCTCGGGGCAAAGAGGGCGCGGGGGGAAAGTCGTCAAGGTTCGCCTAAATTACGACAGGGAACCGATAAAGCGCTATATCGAACGAAAGGTCATGATAATCAAGTGAGATGCGAATAATAGAAGAGGAGAATTCTCTCTATTCCTAGCATTTAGAGGTTTCTTCGATTCCTAAATCGGCTCTTCGTCACGATTCTCTCCCTCCTTCCGAATTCCGACTCAGTCTCTGTTGTGAAGAGTCATCAAGGTCCGAAATCTCCCCAGAACGCTGCGAAAAATCACTATTGATTTTTGGATACCATACTAGTGACAGGAGGTGGAAAATTGGAGAACATTGGAAAGAAACTGGCGAAGCTGGCGCAGGCCATCAAGCAGAGGGAAGCGAACTACATGGTCGCAGGCAGCGGCCTGGTACCGGTGCCAAAGGGACGTCTCAACGAGATCTCGAAGGTAATCGCTGAATACCACGAGCAGGAAGCAAGGAAGGCCAGAGTCACGGCGTCACTGAGGCGCGTGTGAGCGAGCTCGGTACGGCCTCCGTTGGCAACTCTGAAGCGGGCAGAGGTTGGCATTGATCTCAAGCCCGGTCGGAGACCGGGATTCCACGGAGGCCGTACGTCAACGCGGGCCTACTTTGATGGCCCGCTTCATGTTACTTTTGATATGCTCCCGTAAGTGCTCACTATGTCTCTAACGGATGCACTAGAATGGATAAAAGGTCAGCAGCATGAGGAACGAACTCATTGGCCTACAACATCTGTAGTACTTGTGGCATCCAGCTTGAAGACGCGAAACATCCCCCAGGCAGCTGCCCGATTTGCACAAACGATAGGCAGTACGTGGCGCGGTCAGGTCAGCAATGGACTACACTCGAGAAAATGAAACGCCGCGGATTCAAAAATAGAATCACTCGAGTAGAAAGCGGGCTCCATCAAATAATCACCAAGCCCTCATTCGGAATCGGTCAAAGAGCGTTTCTCGTCAGAACCAAATCGGGTAATCTCCTTTGGGATTGTATTGCATACATAGATGAGGATACCATAACGGCGGTTAAGGGTCTGGGTGGAATCGACGCCATCGCGATATCCCACCCGCACTTCTATTCGTCGATGGTAGAGTGGAGTGAGGCATTCGGAGGCGTGCCGGTGTACATCCACAAACTTGACGCGCGATGGGTCCAAAGGAGCAGCCCAAACACCACATTCTGGAGGGGGGAGAAGGCATCGCCATTATCCGGACTAGAGATCATCCATCTCGGTGGACATTTCATCGGAAGTAGTGTCCTATATTGGAGCGGAGGAGCTACCGGGAAGGGAGTTATTCTCTCAGGGGATACCCTGCATGTTGTCATGGACCGTCGCTGGGTAAGTTTCATGTATAGCTACCCAAACCATATTCCGCTTTCCGCTCGCAAGGTGAGAGCGATTGCCTCACGAATAAAACAATACGCGTTCGCTAACTTGCATGGTGGATTCGAAGGAGGAGACATCATCGGGAACGCTGACCGCGCCGTTCAACTGTCAGCGGAGAGATACGTCGACCATCTGAGATAGAAAGGGACGGGCCCAGTGAGGTCCGCCCCTGAATGGATCAGAAATTGGATTTCCGAAAGAATGGCGGTCTATGCTCAAAAGAAGGCAGCGCCACGCTTCTCCGGCAACGCTTTAGATGGCGACCAACACACTCCAACAAGCGCTTGAAGATCTCGAATGATGTCGTCGAGGCCATTGGGAACACGCCACTGGTCCAGCTTCGTAAAGTCGTCCCAACCGGCTCCGCCCGCATTCTTGCAAAGCTGGAATTCGCTAACCCGACGGGAAGCATGAAGGATAGAGTAGCAAAAGCGATGATAGAGGCGGCCGCCAAAGATGGTAGACTGAAACCAGGAGGAACGGTCGTTGAGTATACCTCGGGGACGACCGGGATCTCGTTGGCCCTCGCGTGCGCGTCAAAGGGTTACAGATTGCACGCCGTCTATTCGGATGCCTTCAGCGACGAAAAGAGGTTAACCATGAAGGCCTTCGGCACACAAATAACGGATGTGAAGAGCGACGGCAAGAAGATTACCGAGAAACTAATCAAAGATATGATAGACACCGCCGGCAGGATCAGCCAGAGGCCGAATCACTGGTGGTCCGACCAGCTGAAAAACACCGACGCAGTGGCGGGGTACTATCCATTAGGAGAAGAGATTTGGAACCAGACCGACGGAAAAATCAGCGCTTTCGTTCACGCCGTTGGGACTGCCCACTCAATACACGGAGCGACCAAGGCTTTGTGGGGACACAATCGCAATATCCATGTTGCGGCTGTTGAGCCAGCAGAATCCGCTGTCCTTTCTGGGGAACCAACTGGCTCCCACAAAATCGAAGGCATCGGGATAGGCTTCATTCCGCCCCTCTGGGAACCCGACCTAGTCAACGAAATCACCAAAGTCACGACAGAAGAGGCAAAGCAAATGGCCAGAAGACTTGCGAAAGATGAAGGCCTTTTCGTCGGAACCTCGTCAGGAGCGAACGTAGTGGCCGCCTTGAAGGTCGCGAAGAGGTTTGGACCCGAGGCCGTGGTGGTAACAATTATGGTCGACTCGGGTATGAGATATTTGAGCACAGGTCTGTTCGGCCTGTCTGATACTGGCCCTTCCATGCGAACGAGTTCAGACAGAATTGTTCCTGAAACGGGCCGGGTGGGTTCTTGAACGCTCGCGCCCACGGAGGACACTGCCCCGTTACAGCTCATGAGGCTCGGTCAAAATCTGTCCTCCTCGGAAATCGGTCTCGGCTCATAATCTACGGAGTTACTACGATCGTTCCCTTCATGTTAGGATGGATTGTGCAGATGTACTGGTAGGTCCCAGGCTGAGTGAATGTGTGCTTGTAAGTGTCTCCGCTGTTCATGTTGCCGGAATCGAAGGCGCCTGTCGTACTCGTCACGGTGTGAACGTTGGAATCCCCGTTGGACCATGTGACCGTAGACCCAGCCTTGACCGTAAAGTTGCCTGGACTGTAGGCGCCAGTCGTCAAAGACCCGGCTCCCTGGACGATCTTGATATCTCCTTGTTGTCCTTGGACAGATAGGAGTCTGGTCTGGGTTGCGCCTGCAAAGGTTCCGACTAGCAGGCCTCCGATTGCCACTCCCGCCATGACAAGGGCAAGAGTACTATTGCGTGAAATCTGTCTAGGCACCGCCGTGCGTTTGGCAGTGTAGAAGCCGTATGCGCCATAAACGATCGCCAAGAAGGACGCGACATAGAAGGTGAAAGCAAGCGGGAATTCGGTATTGCCCGGGTTGTACAGGATGTCCGTGGGGCTACCGAAGAGGAGGTTTACAATTACGCTTGGAATGATGCCCCCGATGTATCCCCATCGCTTCCCACGCCATGATCCAAATGCGAAGACGAAGAATAGAGCCGTGAAGAGCAGAACTATCAGTACGAACGGACCAAGACCTGCAGACGGGATGTTGATGACTGCAGCTGTGAGAAGCGCGAGCCCAGCGACGATTTGAGAGACGGTAACAATTCGGCTTACGACGCTCCGTTTTTTCTCCCCGGCTGCCACGGCCGCTAAGACTGGACTAACGGTTTGATATGTCTATGCTTGAGCAGTTCGAAGGAAAGACAGTGAAAAGATAAGATCCAGTTTCGACTGAACAACTCGAGGGGCTCAGGAGGAAACCCCACCACCACTTGAGTCTTGTCTTCCCCAAATCGAACTGCTACACTCTGGTTCCGTTGCGCAATTCCTAGGTGCAGGAACCCGTCACCTTCTGCAACGGCTTCCGCAGACTCGAACTAACTGCTAAATAATGGTGGAGCCGGTGTGGGGCTATGATCATCCTTTGGAAGGCCGATTATGATGGTAAGGACATTAAGGCGGACCTCAAGAAGCTAGAAAAGATCAATGCAAAGATTCAGAGGAAAATCGGCGGAAAGATCGACGGACCTTACTTTCCCCAGGACGCGTCTCTTCTCTACATATTCCATGTCGATAAGTTTGAGTGGTTGAATCAGTCCGGCAGGATATGGTTCGAAGAGACCGCGAAAGCGAAGCTTCCTTTTATCCCGAAGAGCTACGAGGTTGCTGTAAGCCCCAAAGAGTTCTTTGGATAAGCGGCTAGAGTGGCGTAAACCACGCTAAAAATGGGCCGGGCGGAAGCCTGCAATTAGAAGCAGGGAATCTCGATTTGAGGTTCGGGGGTCGTCTGCACGAGCCTACGGTTCATTTCGTGTGGCGCGGCTTGTAGACGAATGCTTCCACGAGCTGTCGCACGTCCTTGGCCTCTTTCCTCGATAGCTTCCAGATCTCGTCCTTTCTCCCGGGGGGAAGCTTGTTCCAGTACTTCGCCTCCTCGTCTGTGACCTCAAACACGTAGAAATCACCCTGCTTGAACGGCGATTCACGACCCTTCGCTACGATCGGCGTTGAACCGTCATCCTTAACCCTAATTGAGGCCATACGATCCCCCTGAGAACCTCAAGTTAAAAGAACTAGCTTGGTTTTCCTTGGGGTTATGACGACCGAGGAAGATAAACCATTTGGGGACAGCACACCATCGAGGAAAGAGCTCCCAAAGCCCTCAGCGTAAGACGATCGAGAACGAGCGAGGGCCATTGCCCCCACACATTTCTAAGTTCGTCAGGCACACAGGGCAGGGCGCGTTCTAAACCATAGACCTAAATCTCAAATTCGCGGATTGAGGTACAACCGGAATTGGATTTCGAAACAGAGAGGAGGGGCATCAGCCTCGCTTCAGCGGTCGCCGTCGTCATTGTAGTGGCTCTCGCGGGAACATATTTTGTCTTTGAGTTTTCAGGCTCGTCGTCCGCAAACTCAACGTCGACCACCACAACTCAGTCGCACCCGGGGCTTCAATCCACGACCACCCCAACGACCAATGCAATCACTCTGCCTACGGCCAGTCCCACCGGAGGGTGGATGCCTGGGCTTGTGGCGAAGGCCGCCCTGGGCTCCCCCACGGTGCAGAGCTACATCAGGACAGCTTTCTCTTACGGGATCAACGGCCCTTTTGAAACGTCGGCCTCCCCGATCATGGTATCTATCCTCCTCAACATCACTGGCGACCAAATCGTTGCCGGGAACTGGACCACTGGGTATGAGGTCAGCGATACGAAGCTCGTTCTTCTTAACGTCACCGTTCAGTTCATCCCTCCTTCCAATTACACCGTCGTCAGAGCGTGGCCAATCCAGTTGCCGGGAAGGAATTCTTCCATCGTGTACGATTCGGGCCAGCAGAACGTGATTCGCGTAGTACTCTCCAACGCGAGTGTTACGCAATCCGTGGGCCCGGCGTTCTACTTCCGTGCGGTCTCCACGTTCCCCATCAACAATGGAACTTACGGGGGAGACTATCTCGTGTTCCTCTTCCAGCTGAACGGCACGAGGGTTCTGGGTGTATTCGTCGACAAGGGAATGTCCGCCGTGTTGAAAAGTTACATAGATTCAAGGGTCGAGACCTACTGTTTGGCGTCGGGCTCTAATTCGACGATTTGCTTCACAAGCCCATGGAGCAGCACAAGTGGGTGACGCGTCGATTCACCATCACGACCGAGTGTGTTGAATTCGGACTAGGATGGGGCTGCTGTCGAATAGGTACAAAGGGTACGCTTCCCCCGCGGCCATAAGTACCATCTACTATGTCCTCGGGGATAAGGACCTCGGTTACGAGTGGATGAGCAAGGCGTTCGAGGTCCGGTCGGCTACGATACCCATGACCAACAACTGCCCATCCTTGAGAGGGCGAAGGAGGACCCCTGGTACGTCGAGCTACTTCGAAAGATGAAGCTGCAATAAGCCTCACCTTCAAAGCAAAATTCAACCCTGGCAGCTAGAAAGACTGAAGGAACCCGATTACAGGTAAGAAACGCTGCAGGATGTACCTCCTCCAAAAGATCGGAAGCAAAGCGGTGGCTGAAATCGAAATATGGAGGAACCTAAGAACGGCTCGGTCTGTTCCGGCGCTTTCCTTGTGTTTGGTGTCCGTTGTTACTCTAGGAGCTTGATTGCTTCGTCTCTGCTCACTGCCACCAGAGTCTCGACGGCCGCTAGGTCTGCGAAAGCGATCGCCGTCTTCATCGCCGTCGCAACGTCCGGGGCCTCGCCGATTCTCACGGCGTCATACCTGCCGAGAGTCCAGAGGGCCATGTGAGTTTTCACTCCCCAAGCCTCTGCCTTCTTGAACATCTGGTCTGCCCATTGCACTGTCTCCTTTGTTGGTTTCTTCCTGAATTTGACTAGGGATACGAACCACATATCAATGCGTGTTTGGCTTTTGCGTTATTTAAGGCTGGTTTGAACCAAGAAGCACAGACGCGTTCGGTTGCAACCGTACTGCCTGTCTCGATCTTTCGCATCTTTGCTCCTTAGACGTCGGTGGCCAAACCTTCCTCCCCCTGTCGTCTCACAGGTTTGACTCCTGCCCTCGAGATGATGCGCCACTACGAAGACGGGTTTCCTTCGTCACCAACTTACCGAGGTCAGAATCTAAGCTATTCTTTCTTCTGTTTGCTCCCGATCTCTACCATCTGAACCTGGCATTGGTACCTCTTACCATTCATCTCAACCTTCTGTGTGGCCCAGTATCCAGACGAGCCAGTACTGAATTTCTTTTCGGGTAGTCCGATGTCAGCTATCTTCTGAGAGCCCTCATAGACCTCGATTCTTGGCATGGAGAGATTCTTCTGGCTGACGTAATTAAGGATACTACACACTTCGTGCCATCAGAGAAGAGCGGGACAATACGCAAGTTCTCGACCTGTCTCAAACCTAAAGCTGTTTAACCTCGTTTATCGGTTCCGCCCGTCAGGAATGAGCGAGGTCAAACAAGCGGACGGGCGACGGCTCGGTGCCATAATGTTCACCGACGTGGTCGGCTACAGTTCGATATCCGAGAACGACGAGAAGACGGCGCTAAGGATTCTCGAGGAGCACCGCAAATTGCTGACGGCAATTTTCCCGAAGCACGAGGGGGTCATTGTCAAGACGATTGGCGACGCGTTCCTTGTCGAGTTCGCGAGTGCCGTGGAGGCTGTTGACTGCGCTCTTGAAGCCCAGAGCGAGATGCGGAAGTTCAACGAGGGCCGTGGGCAGAACGAACGGGTAACGATTCGGGTGGCGATCCACGTCGGCGACATCGTCCACTCGGGTGGGGACATTCTGGGAGACGCGGTGAACGTGGCTGCGCGCGTGGAGCAGTTTGCCGAACCGGGCGGGATATGCGTGACTCAACAAGTCGTAGATCAGGTGCGAGGGAAGGTCCAATGCCAGCTGGTCAGTCTGGGGACGCGTGAGCTTAAGAACATCAAGAACCCCGTGGAGCTCTACAGGGTGGTGCCTTCACAAACGTCCAATTTCGAAAAGGAGGTCCTCGACTCACGCCGCATCGCGGTTCTCCCTCTGGCGAACATGAGTCCCGATCCAAACGACAGATACTTCGCCGACGGCATGACCGAGGAGCTGATATCGACTATTTCGAAGATAGGCGAACTGAGGGTAATCTCGAGGACTTCGATTATGAGGTACAGGGACTCAGCGCTCTCCTTGGGACAGATTGCGCAGGAACTAGGGGCAGGGTCGATCCTCGAGGGGAGTGTCCGCAAGGCTGGAAACCGGGTGAGGATAACCGCCCAACTGATACAGGCGGACCGAGATCAGCACGTCTGGTCCCAGAGCTACGACAGAGACCTCGTGGACGTTTTCGCCATACAGGGCGACATCGCGGAGCAGGTCGCGGAGGCGCTTAAGGTTCAGCTGCTCTCAAAGGAGAAGAAGAGCATCGAAAAGAAGCCCACGACGAGTCCCGAGGCGTACACCCTTTACCTCAAGGGCAGGCACTATTGGAACGAGAGAACAGAAACCGGAGTTAACAAGGCCATCAAGTATTTCGAGGAGGCCGTCAAGACCGACCCCGACTTCGCGCTTGCATACTCGGGCCTTGCTGACGCTTACCTGATCATGTCTGACTACAGCTGGATGGACCCAGCCGAGGCTGGCTTGCTAGCAAAGCGCAACGTCACAAGGGCCCTTGAAATCGACGACTCTCTTGCAGAGGCGCACGCATCCCACGGCCTCCTGTTGAGCCAAGCTTGGGACTTGAGTTGGGCCGAAAGAGAGCTAAAGCGCTCGATTGAACTAAAACCCAATTACGTGGCAGCGTATCAGTGGTACGCGATAAATCAGGCCTTCCTCGGAAGGTATGAAGAGGCGGATGAGTTTTTCGCACGTGCGAGCAGCCTGGATCCCTTTTCGCGCGTCTTGGGCATGAACAGGGGAGTGATCCTGTTCTACCTCAGGAAATATGACGAGGCCAATGAACAACTCGACAAGGTCATCGAAGCGAACCCGGATTTTGCGGCGCCGCACTTTTGGAAGTCACTGGTTTGTGTTCAGCTGCGTAAGTTTGAAAACGCTATGGAAGAAGCGAAGAAGGCGGTTGAGCTTGACAATGGTTCAGCCAACATGAAATTATGGCTTGCATCGATTTACGCACAAATGGGGGAAAAACAATCCGCGACCAGGGTCATGAACGAGGCCCTCTCAGAAAAGAGGGGTTACAGTTCGCCCGCGGCGGTCGCTCTAATCAAGTTCAGGTTGGGCGACAAAGAGGAGGCGTTCAGCCTGTTTGAGAAGGCACTGGAAACTCGCGACACGAGCCTCCTTTATCTTCGAGGAAGCCCGGGTTTTGAGGAATGTCAGTCAGACCCCAGATGGGCTGAGATAGAGAAAAAGATCAAGCTGCTGACGTCTTGAGTGGTCTTACGATATGCTAGAAGACAAGGTAATTCTGATTACCGGCGCCTCGTCTGGTTTCGGGAAGAGCGCCGCCAGCCTGCTCGGGGGAAGGAAGGAGTTCAGGGTCTTTGGGAGCAGCCGAAGTCCACATAGTGACCGAACCGACGAGCGTCGATTAGCCGTCGGTGAGAAACAACAATAGGAAGGCGGCAGATCTTAGGTTGTTGGGCCTGCCGCTTTCGGCATCCTACTCCGCCTAAAGGCACTCCTGCCCATGAAAGCGAAGAGTATCACCGGAATCTGGAGTATGATTGAGACGAGGGCGGAATAGCTGAAGGGTGGACAGCCATATGGACACCCAACAGCTGCGTTCGGAGGGATTGCGCCGTATCCGAATATGTAGCTTGTGAACCCTTGGGGAAAGGTCACGCCTGGCGGACTGACCGCAAACGCGCTGCCGAGTTGGCCCAAGAGCCAGAGGGCGGAAAGGAAGAGCATGAGGGTTAGGCCCCAGGAGGGTTTCGCGAACAAAAAGTATCGCCAGAATGACGTACACTACGGCCACTCCCTCGAGTATTGTCAAGGGTTGTCCACCGAACTGGGCCAGGTAGCCGTCAAAGGCGATGATGATGCCGTCCACGATTATCGACAGGATTACGAACACAAGCGTCAGGTTCTTGAGGACCTGCCATTCCAAGACAGTTCTGCGGACGGTAGGGCCCTTTTTGTATTTAAGACTCCAATTGTTCCGGTACTGTGTAGGGTTCGGTTGACCCGGCACCTTTTTCATAAGGTTTCAGCCAAGGGACCATTTCGTTCCTCGACGTCCAAACTACGGCATCGCTTTCCTTTTTTCTCGGACTAGCGCTGGTCGTGTCTACCCTCGAGAAGTTGTTCCGCAGGCTTAAAGCCGACGTGTCAGATTCGTTTTCGTGAACTTTCCGCCTGTCACGCTTTCCGTCGTCAAGGACCAAATCGCCCGACAACCAGAGATTCTAGGTTCATTCTTCCGTGAGAGTTTACCAAGAGCCCCTCCTGGTTCACTATTCGTAGGAGCGGGAGATTCGTACGCTTCTTCGAGTATTGCAAGCCACCTCTCCTCAACGAGGCATCTTGCACTCGATCCTTACGAGTTGATTTCCGCAAGGGACATCGCGATGGGCAGGACAACATACTTCGTGACAATGTCAGGCAACACGAGTTCGAACGTCGCAGCCGCAGGAGCCGCCAAGGGGCTTGCGAAAAGGAGAGTAGCGATAACGGCGAACGCGAAGGGGAAGATAACCGACGTTGTGGACGAAGTGATCTTCATTCCCTGCGAGTACGTCCCGAGGCTCCCCGGGACGCTTTCTTTCTCGCTTTCACTCCTCGTTCTTTTGAAGCTGGCCTGCGGTCGATCAAAGTGCGACTTCGCCAGGGTCAATTCGCAAGCCAGGCGCGAAGCAAAGAAGCTCCTCTTCTCAGACCGAGGCACCACTTACTTGCTGGGCAACAACGCCGCCTTCCCCATCGGCCAATACTCTGCCCTTAAGATGTACGAACTCCTCGGCGCGAGAGCCCAGGCGGAAAGACTGGAGGAGTTCAACCACGCCGCGCTCTTTTCCCTCCGCAAGCATGACGCTGTCAACATCTTCTGCGCATTCGACCCTCTTCATATCGGGGAGAAGCTTGCAACTTCATTGCACGATGGTGGGTTCAATGCGACGGCAATCCCCCCGTTCGGCTCGAACCCCTTCGAGTACGTCTTCTATCTCATCTTCCTCGCGCAGTTTGCCGTCCTTCAGAAGGCGAAATCGGAGGGACGTTCCCGTCCCTACTTCCTCAATGCGAAGGGCAAACTTGCAGTCAGCGACTCGATGATTTATTGAGAATTCTGTCCGTCGCGGCTTGGGCCCTTTCAAGCGCGGGCTCTCCGGACGAGCATGCGACTTTAGGTTCGTATCCCGTCCAAAGCAGGACATGACCTGTGCCCTCCCCGCGTCAATGATTGAATCTCGCGTAAGAAGTCACTATAGGTTAGACACGCAATAGATGCCGCTCGAGGATCCGGCCATTGGTCTGTGGGAGGATTACAGCGTGGCAGATTCATTTAGGCCGTCGGGCCACACCTCCCGCGAGAGCATCAGGCGATGGACAAAAGAATTCCGAAGGATATTGATGACTACGTGAATCGTTTTCCGAAAGAAGTCCAGCAGCTCTTACAGAAAATGCGCGTGACTATTGGAAAGGCAGCACCCAATGCTAAGGAAACGATTAGCTATGGCATTCCTGCGTTTACCTTAGACGGATATCTGGTCTATTTCGGGGCGTTCAAGAGCCATATTGGGTTCTACCCGGGTGGTGGTTCGGCGATCACGGCGTTCAAGAAGGAATTGTCGGCATACAAGGGAGCCAAAGGGTCGGTCCAATTCCCGTTCGACAAGCCGCTCCCGTTGGCTTTGGTCAGCCGGATTGTGAAGTTTCGGGTTAGACAGAATCTAAGCAAGAAGAAAAAGTAGCCTCGGGCCGCAACGAACGTCTTGGAGCCTAACTCTGCGCGAGGGTGGACTGGTCAGTTGCCTGTTTCGGCGGCTTGGGTCTGGATCGGCTTTTCTTGTTGGACCACGAATTTTGATACGGCTGAAGCCACCTGATTCCGGAGCTCTTCGCCGGAAGTACCGCTCTCTCTCATCTTCTTGAAAGATTCTGCTGTTGTATCGTCTGAAAGAGTGTCCCTGAACCATTTCTCGAACTCGCCGCTCTGAACGTCAGATTCAAGCGACTTCGTGGGGACGTTCGTCAAAACTTTGGCGAATTCGGTGCCCGTCTTGACCTCGATGATTGTGTCAAAGAACCGGAAAGTACTTCCCTCCTTCGGACTCTCTTCGGTCGGGTTCTTTTGCGTGGCCTCGTTTGTGCTTATCTCTGCCAGCTGGGATTGGATTTCCCTTATCTCCTGTGTCGCAGGCTCGCTCGCAGGTTGGGCTTCAGCTGAGCGGGCTTCGAATGTAGCCTCGACCTTGACAGCCTCGGGTTCCGTAAACTCCTGCCCGGGGACTTCATAGGGCTCGCTGGGAACTGGTTCGTGCATGACGGGTGACTGTGGTTCTTCTGGCTCCGTCTGTGCCGCCGTTTCCTGCTCTTCTCGGGCGGGCGCGCCTCCGGTGACCTCCTCCGCTAGCAGCACCACCTTGGAGACCAATTCGTCGTAAGTACTCTGTGGGACATGCTCAGCGAGCTTGGCTTCAAGCTCCTTCGCCCTCGCCTCACTAATACTGAACTGTTCCCTAGGGACCATCGATGAAATGGTACCTTCCATCTCCTCGACCTTGTCCTTGAGGGCGTTGTATTCGGACGAAGGAACCATGTTGCTAATCTTTCGCGCGGCCTCCTCGTAGCGTCTCTCCATGGTAGCGTACTCTGCCTTGTTCACCGTGTCTTCGATTTTCTCCTCCAGCTCTCTGACTTTCGAGACTGTCTGGTGGTGAACCGAAGACGGTACGGTTCCTTGAATGATCTTTGACATCAGAGAATCGATCGTCTTGCTCTGGGCGCCAACAGCCTTACCGAGGGCCGCTATCTGCTCTCCGATCGATGCGAACTGCTTGTTCAGGATGCTAGTCTTCTGCAGTTCCGCCTTGGTCCTCGCTAAATCCTTCTCCTGCTCTGTATTCTTTCCTTCCAGTTTGGAAACGGTTTCGTTATATTGCTTCTTCGAGACTGACTGCTGAAGCTGCGCTTCGAGCGCCTTGTACCTCAAGGCGAGCTTCTTCGCATCGTTGGCCGGGTTTTCCACTTTACTCATTTGTTTTGTGTCACTTCCTCGAGGTACGATATGTTTCAGAGAAATTGATAATCAGGGGAGTCAAGACCCTTTTACCCAATCATGAATAACGGAGACTATCTCGGTTGTCTGAATTTCATTATTCCCGCGGGTTTGAAGGTCTATTAGAGACAAGTTGGATGGAGAGATTTACTCGATGGCGCGCAAGAAGTCTGCGGCGTTCCGAAAACGGCCCAAGGCACGTGCAAACTTGGGGGAGGCATACGACGCTACAGGCGCGGCCAATCCCCCGATGAAGTTCGCGAGGCTTATCACGATGAAGGTCAGAAAGGGACTCAGAAGCAAGTTCACGAAAACATTCGCAAGCGAGGTTGCATCTACCTCCATCGGATTGAAGGGACTCAGGAGGCTCTACCTTTTCAAACCAATCGCGAAGGGTGGCGAGTTCGTTGTGCTCTCGCTCTGGGATAGCGAAACGGACGCAAAGGCCTACGCGAAGTCAAGCCGATATCGTGCCTACAACGCAAAGCTCGCTCCTTTCCTGAAACGTGAGGCGCAAGTAAGAGAGCTGAAGATCAAGCTGCACAAGGTTGGTGTCTCCGTCAGGCGTTCTTAGCGCCTTCTTAGAAGCTTCGTGGGTTGCAACATAAGGTGCGTCGCCGGGCCGACTTATAGTAGGGTCGGAAATACTCAAGCTTATGTTCTGAGGAGAAACAAACTCGGTCGTGCACGGCATCGCAGAGAATTCATCGCTCGTCAAGAAGGTCTTCGACACCTCTCTACACGTTAAGCCAAAAGACAGGGTCTGGATTCAAAGCTGGGATTATACTCTTGACCTCGCCAAGGCGTTCGCTTCTGAATGCTCGTTGCTGGCCTGTCCATGCCTACTAAGTGTCCGTTACGAAGATGTTTGGTTGCGGTCAATATTACAGGGCTCCAAAAAGCAGCTGGGAAGCATCACACCGCAAGAAGAATCGGCTCTGGAGGAGACCGACTTCTACGTCTTCACCATGGGGCCCAAGAATCCGGTTCCTTGGGGCTCAATCCCAAAGGAAAAACGCGGAGAGGTTTCCGTATGGCTTGATACTCGCTATGACAAGTCTTTGTACGCCAGAAGATGGGCAAGAGTCGCAAAGGCCCACAAGGTCAGAATGCTCGCCATAGAGGCGACGCTGGCAACACCAGAAAGAGCCAAGGCTCAAGGGCTGAACTATGAAGAGTGGCGTGATGTAATGTTCTGGGGATGCATGGCAGACCACAAGGCGATTGCTAAACGGGCTAGGAATCTGGCCAGTCTCCTGTCGGGGCGAGGGAACATCAGCATTTCGACACCAGCCGGCACGCAGCTGAGTTTCGACCTCGACCGCAGACCCGTAAGCATTTCGGATGGGATCTCATCGGAGGAGATGGCCCAGAACGGAAGAATCGTGTTCCTTCCCGCAGGGGCAATCGAAGTTTCCGTGGACGAAGAAAGCGCTCACGGCAGGACTGTCTTTGGCGCCCCGGTTCGCCTAGGTAACGAAAAGATCGAGAACCTCGCAATCGATTTGAATGACGGACGCATTAAACGGCACAGTGCGACTCGAGGGTCCGACTTGTTCGATCGATACCTGAGAAAGGGTGGCAAGGAAGCAGGGCGATTCGCCTTCTTCGGGTTCGGACTTAACCCCAACCTGAGGCGTGGTTTCATGCAGGACGACAAGGTCATGGGAGGTCTAACGCTGGGATTCGGTAGCAACACATCGATGGGCGGGAAGAATTCGGCAAACGATCAATGGTGGGCGTCCATAACCAGAGCAACCGTGAGGCTAGACAGCGGTTCAATAATGGTCGGGGGAAAGCTGCTAATCTGATAGGAGCTTTCGACCCCTCACGGCTTTGATTTCTTCCTGCTCAAGGTTTTCCTCCAAAGGAGCGTGGACTCACCAACGCGCTTGGACTAGACATCCATTGATCATTGCGCGAAATCGCGCTGTGAAGGGCCAGTGTCTGCTTGGGCTGGGTCTTCAAGACAGTTTAGGTCATTGTGAAAAGGTTCCCCAGAAGTGGAGCACGGAAGCCCCTAGAGCGCTTCAAGTGACTACACTTTCAACGTCATGCGACTAGTGTAGATGCCTTCATATGTTGTTTGAGAATGGAAGAGAACGGAGGAAGCTGATTCCTACAGATGGAGGACGTGAGAACGCATTCGATGGCAGGGAAAACTTGTGTAATCACAGGAGCGAACGCCGGGATCGGGAAGGCGTCAGCGGAACAGCTGGCAGGGATGGGCGCACGCGTGGTCATGGTCTGCCGCGCCCGAGAAAAAGGGGAGCGGGCGAAGGCTCAGGTCGAGACGAAGAGTGGCAGCAGGGCGGTCGAGCTTATGCTCGCAGACCTAGCATCGTTCGACTCCGTCCGGGCGCTCGCCCGAGAGTACCAAGAAGGCCACGATTCGCTGCACGTGCTCCTGAACAACGCCGGGTTGGCACGCATTAGACGCTCTCTCACTGTCGACGGTTTCGAGACGACGTTCCAGGTCAACTATCTTTCGCACTTCCTCCTCACCAACCTGCTGCTGCCGTCGCTGAAGAAGAACGCTCCTTCCCGCATAGTCAACGTCTCTTCGGTCGCACATTACGGAGGACACGTCGACTTCGGCGACCTGCAGATGGAGAGGGGTTACGGAGTGATGCGCGCTTATTCCCAGTCGAAGCTCGCCTTGGTGCTCTTCACCCGTGAGCTCGCAAGAAGGCTGGAGGGGACGAGCGTGACCGCGAACTGCCTCCACCCTGGGACGGTCGCGACGAACATATGGGGAAGCGCGCTTGGTCCCGCATCATTTCTGGCGAAAATCACCAGGCTGTTCATGCTCAGCCCGGAGAAAGGCGCTGAGACGCAGGTCTATCTGGCCTCTTCTCCCGACGTCGAAGCGGTGAGCGGGAAGTACTTCGAAGCCAATCGCGAAAAGAGGTCCTCCGCTGAGTCGTACGAGGAGGCGCTGGCCGAGAGGCTGTGGGATGCCAGTGGCGCGATGGTCGGACTCGGCTGAAGGGCGGCATGCTCCTTCCTCCACATTGGTGGTGAAGAACAATTGGCGGTCCAATTGGACTTGCGATTGCAGTGACTCTGATTGGCGCTGTGACAGGAGCGGGTAATACCATTTCTCCTTCGAGCCTGGTCGCCGGCTTCCAGCTCGCGTTCGTCGGCGCGACGGTCCTCAGCGGGACCAGCTTCATCATGGCGACACGCATTCAACGTCCCCGTTTCGTTCCTCAGGCCGACGCTGGGTTGAGTTCAAAGCCCTTCACGATTCCTGATGGGGGGAGTACCTTCGAGGGATCATCCGCCGACGAGAGCTGACTTCCTGATCTCGGACATCAACTCAGTCGGCAGTTTAGGCTTCGAATTCATAAGGCGTCGGATCGGCTGAACCATGGAAAAGCTCTTCAACACGCACGACGCCAGACTCTATCCGTTGACTCCGAGAGAACACGAACTCCTTCGCGGGATGTGCAACTGCTATTCGTCGTGCGGGGACGACTTCGAGAATACTGTGCGAATGGTCGCGAACGCCAGAGGCCTGGGCCCTGACGCCGTGAAAGCGACGCTCGTCGAAATCGCGAAAAAGTATTCGGATACGCCGGAATATCGGGAGCTCCGGAGCAGGCTCCCAGCCGAGTTCTCATTCTGAGAGTTGACAGAGATGGCGAGGTGTCCCGCTTGCGAACGAGCCTACGGCTCCTACGAGGGGCTCTCGACGCACTTCTCAGAAGAGGCCGCCAGAAGCGACGCGAGTCACATCATGTGGCTCAACAGGAACATAACCAAAGATAAGGGCAGGGGGAAGGAGCTGGGATCCCTCTTATTCGAATTCTTCGATACTGGGAAGACGGGTCTGAGGGTCTGGGTGAAGCAGCGTTTTATTGAGAGGTTCTTCGGCCTGAAGCCTCATCCGTTTGTCCTCGCCCTGCAGCACCCTGCAAAGGCCGTTCTAATCGGCTACGTCCTCGAACATCAGCATTTCCTGAGGCAGTGGGTGAGGTCTCTTTCGTGGGTCCTTGCCAAGACTGACCGAGCGGATGTTGTAAAGGAGGAACTGGACAACATAGTGACAGAGTTCTACGGCTATGGGGACGACAGGCCCTCTCACTACGAGCTCCTCATCAGGATGGGCCAGAGTCTGGGTCTCAGCAGGGAGACGGTCCTCGGAACTCCGCCCCTCCCCGCCACCGTTTCCGCAATTCAGACCTGGCAGGCAATCGGCCGCGATAAGCACTGGTTGGAGACGATGGCTGCTATGCACAGCCTGGAACTTATCGCCAACAGGGACGTCAAGCAGGACGGTGCAAAGATAACATACTTTGACCCGCAGATACTGCAGAATGACGAGATAACCCCGGAAACCAAAGCGTTCCTGCACGAAGGCTACGAGGCTGACGTGGAGCACTCCGAAGTCCCGCTCGAGATGGTGGAGAGGTACGCCAAGGAGTTCGGCCTAGTGGAAGACGTCCAGATCACCTTCCTGAAGTCTGTAGAGGCCTTTGACAGCTACCTGATGGCCAGGCTCGAAAGGGGGATGCAATTTGATGGCAGGCTCGTTGCTTACGCCGGAGGTCGCGCCGCATGAAGGTCCGAAGGGACGGATGCGTAATCTGCGGCGCCACGTGGGGTGATTACTGGAGTGAGATCGAAGGGCAGAGGATGTTCTTCTGCTGTGACGTTTGCGCAAACGAGTTTAGCAACATGGTAACCGAGGTAAAGAAAAAGACGGGGTGGGAGAGTGTTGACGAGATCAGGATGGAGGGCAACTATCGCGGCAGAGTCTGCGAAGCGCTTTCTGGTTCACAATCCTACACGTTCTTCATCAGCTTTGGGGACGATGGGAGCATCAGAAACTTCGTGGAGCGACCCGAAACCTAAGAGCCCCTCAGACTGAAGTCGAACCTAGCAAAAGATGTACGGCTCCACGGTGCTCAGCGGAATCAGCTTCCTCATGGCCCTACGCATTCAACGACCGCGGTTCGTATCTCAGCCCGAACCCGAATTGAGTCCGAAGTCCTTCACAATTCCCGATGGAACGAGTACCATCGAGGGTTTATACACCGACGAAAACTGAGAAGATCTACAGAATGAGGAAGTCTCGGCCGACAGATCAGCCACCGGGAGTCCCGAAAGGGGGTTCGCAAGACGGAGCGACCCAAGCCATGCCAGCACTACCAAGGAGGACTGTGACACTGGTTCTAGCGGGGCTCCTCACCGGACTGTTGCTCGGGTTCATGGATGTGACGATAGTGGCCACCGCGGGCCCGACCATCATCGCTGATCTTGGCGGCCTTAGCCTCTATGCTTGGGTGTTCAGTTCGTTCATCATCACGCAGACGGTCGTCATTCCCATCTTCGGGAAGCTCTCCGACCTCTATGGGCGAAAGAGGTTCTTCCTCCTGGGGATCGTTGTGTTCATGGTGGGTTCCGTGCTCTCCGGCGCCTCGCAAAACATCTACGAGCTGATCATATTCAGAGCCATTCAGGGAATCGGATTCGGCACGTTCGTCCCAGCCACGATTGCTATCGCGGGGGACCTCTTCCCTCCCGCGAAGAGGGGCCGGGTCCAGGGACTTCTCTTCTCAGTCAACGGCATCGCTTTCGCGGTGGCCCCGGCCGCGGGCTCCTACCTGACGGAGGCGATCAACTGGAGGTGGATATTCTACATTAACCTCCCATTGGGAGTCGTCTCCTTCCTCATCATTTACCTGGCTTTGCGCGAGTCGCGAAACACCGGGGCGAACGGCTTCAGCGATTGGGCCGGAGCCTCCGCTCTAGTGGGATCCATTACGCTCTTCATGTTGGGCCTTTTCCTGGGAGGCTCGACGTTCGACTGGCTATCCTGGGAAGAGGCCGCGTTGTTTGTCGGGAGCATCGTCGTGATTCTCGCATTCATCAGGGTCGAAGGCCGGGCGAGAGAGCCGGTGCTCCCCCTGCGTCTCTTCAAAACGAGGACAATCTCGGCCGCGACAGGAGTCAACATACTGCGCGCGATGGTTCTCTTCGGACTCATCGCCTACCTGCCCCTCTATGCCCAAGCAGTGCTGGGCGCGGACGTCTCGGGCGTGAGGAACGCTGTGTACGCTATGGCGCTTCCGCTGACCGCAGGCATACTCTTGAGCGGTGCGACCATGTCAAGGACGGGAGCGAGGAACATCATACTCCTCGGCGCCGGCGTACTTGTGGCAGGATTGGTGGCCTTGCAATCGCTGAACTCATCGTCGTCCCTCATCCAGTTGATGGAGCTGGAGGTACCAATCGGGTTTGCCAGCGGCCTGATGATCCCGCCCACGATAGTCGCTTTTCAGAATTCGGTCCAGCGGACGGAAATCGGAGTCGCCTCCGCACTTGCCGCCTTCACGTTGAACCTGGGCGCGGCGATCGGGGTCGCGACCCTCGGCGCGATTCAGACGAACGTGTTCGCAAACAAATTGTCATCCCTGCTAGTCGGGCTTCCCGCCGCCGCTCGGGCTACCCTCGGCGATCCCAATCTCGTCGGTCAGATTCTGGCTTCTCCGGCGGCCCTCGCCAGGATTGTGGGAGCAAATCCATCTTTCGCGGGGTTGATTCCTATGCTGCGGGAAGCGTTCTCCCAATCAATCCTAATCCTACTTATCGTCCTGCTCGGAGCAAGCGTCGCCGTCGTCGCGGCCGCTCTCTTTATCAGGGGCGACCGGAAGAAAGCACCAGCCCCTTGATCTGAACAAAGCCCGGCCCCCCGCTCGAATCCTACGACCCTGGGCGCCGGCTGAAAGAAGCGTGGCTTCCCTCCTCGTGGCTTTAGCTTTTGAGCTGAAACTGCGAGCAAGGACTTGTAATCGATTTGTAAGTGATTTGGAAAAATCATTAAATTCGTTCAGTTAGCGAAATCATTCCATCTGAAACATGCCATCGAAGATTGTCCCGCTCGCAGCGGTTCTTGTGGTCGGTCTGGTCGTGGGTTATGGTGCGAGCTACGCGGTATACTCGGGCCAAGTCTCTTCACTCCAGAATAGCCTCAACCAGGCGAACGCGAGCAACGCCATGCTCCACTCGGAGGTGGCGAACGCCACTACGAGCCTCGCGTTCCAACCACAGGCAGGACAGATGTTCCACACTGGCTGGCTCTTCATCGCTCCGACCAGTCCCGGCGACTATGCCATCTCGGTCCACGCCGAGGGTTTGGAACCTCCCTCAGCCGGTGGCTACATCGTAGAAGGCGTCACCAGGCCGGGGATGAACATGGTACCAATCGGTCCGAACGCGACAGCTTCAGAATTCGATGCGTCCAGTGGAGGCGTCGGCACTTACTGGGTCGTGTTGATGCAGAACCCGCACACCAGCTTTGAGGCGGTCGACATCCTCTACCTTCCGGGAATGCAGATGACGAATGCAGTCTTGGTTGCGTCTGTGCAGCTAGGATAGGCGCGCCTCTCATGAGGGGCCGGCGGGCTTTCCTTGTTGGGCTGGCGGGCGGAAGCGCCGCTGTCTTACTCTCCTTCGCGTTTCGTCTTCTCCTGGGCGTGACATATCTCCCGGAGATGGCTGCCCAGACCCTCTTTTCGCTGACGCCAGGATTCCTCGAATCAAGAGCCGTCGAGACCCTGGGGCCGCTGGCCAAGGAATCTGCCTTCGTAGGCGCATCTGTCTTGCTCGCCCTGATTCTCGGGGCGATTCCTTACCTGGTTGAAAGGGTCGGACGAATGCCCGAAGGGCCAGTCCCACGCTTCGCGCTGTTCCTTCTCCTCCCCTACGCGGTCATGCTCCTTCCGGGGTTGGTGTTCATTCAGGTGGCGCAAGTCTCCACCCAACCGTCTTCTTTGGCGGCCCTAGCGATGAGCCTGGTTCCTCCAAGCCTTCTTTATGGAGCTAGCACCGGATACCTTCTCAAAGTCTACCCGCTTACAGCCCCGATTCTCACTCCGAGGCGTGCGCGCAGGCGCGAGTTCGAACGAAGGCGGAGGTTCTTCATGAAGACGACGGTCGGCGCCGCAGCCGCTGCTGCGATCTTGTATTTCGGCCTCGGCCTCCTCTTCTCTAAGCAAACTTCGCAGGGGAGCGCTGCTGAGGCGGACCAAATCCTGGCCGCCGGGGTCACCCCCAACAGCAAGTTCTACAGGGTCGACGTCAACGTCATCCCCCCGACGGTGGATTCGACCACGTGGACCCTCAAACTGCACGGGCTGGTGACGAACCCGATGTCCCTCACATACGATCAATTGACCGCGCTACCCTCGGTTCAGGAATACGCGACGCTGCAGTGCGTCAGCAACCAGGTGGGCGGCGACCTGATGAGCACCGCGCTGTGGAAGGGCATATCGCTTCGGGACTTGCTCACCAGGGCCGGGGTCCAGCCCGACGCGGGATACGTCGTGTTCAGGTGTTACGACGGGTACGACGTGGGGATCCCGCTCGACAGGGCGATGATGCCTGGGTCGATCCTCGCGTACCAGATGAACGGCGAAAATCTTCCTGTCGAGCACGGGTTCCCGCTCAGGGCCATAGTGCCCGGGCTCTACGGGATGATGAACGCCAAGTGGATAACCGAAATCGAGGTCGTCGGCGGAGTCTACGAGGGGTTCTGGCAGAGGAGGGGCTGGACCAACATCGCCAAGTATCAGACGGCCGCCATATTGCTCTCGCCGGGCGACAGCCTCCTGCGGGACAAATTTCCCGTTGCTCCATCGTTTACCAACGGCCCGGATGGCTCGACGCCCATCGTCGGGGTAGCCTTCGCGGGCGACAGAGGGATATCGAAAGTGGAGGTGAGCACGGACAGCGGAACCTCGTGGCAGAACGCGAGCCTCGTCGACCCCCTCTCAAACTATACGTGGGTCTTCTGGAAACTCGAGTGGAACCCTCCGGCCGCCGGGTCGTACAAGATAATGGTCAGGGCCACCGACGGCCAGGGTAAGGTCCAGGTTTCGACGATGACGGACCCCTTCCCCAACGGCGCGACGGGTTATCACGTCGTCGATTTCAGGGTGGACGCTCCCACGGGTTGACTGCTCAGATGGAGACTCTGAGCAGGATGGCCAGCGCGCCGAACTGGAGTATGGACATCGTGAAAAGGAACGGGAGCACCGCCTCGCCGAAATAGCCGGTCATGGTAGCATAGGAGAAGGCCGTCAGCGCGTTCTGGAAGAGCATCAGCGCGGCGAACGCGGCCAGGCCAAGAGTGTACATGGCCTTCCTGTCCCGGTAGATTCCTACATAAAGCGAGATGAAGTAAAGCAGCAGTCCGGCGTTTATGACCGAGAAGATGACAGCGAGGTCCATTATGAGAGCCAGGATCTTCGGTAAAACTCATGCGTTGTTGTGTTTAACCTTTTTTCCAAATCTTTTCAACGGATAAATACGCTCGGCTGGCCTTTCGTCCAGTGTCGGTGTCGGACGACCCGAGACTCCGCAGGCTTCTCTGGTTTCTCATGGGAGGGAGCCGGGGTGGAGATAAAAGGGCCCGGATCATAAACCACCTCAGCAGGCGCCCGAGCAACCTAAACCAGCTCTCTCGGGAACTGAAGCTCCAGTACAAGCTCGTCCAGCATCATGTGGGAGTACTGAAGAAGAACTCCCTGCTGATCACTTCGGGCGAGGGTTACGGCGAAATGTATTTCCTAAGTCCGTGGTTCGAAGCGCACCTCCAGGTCTTCCGACAGGTATGTGAAGAACTCAAGATCAGGCTCGACTCGCCGCAAGACCAATCCGTATAGTGGTTTCTCCCGGAACTTGACAAGTCGGGAAGGCCGCGAGCTTCACACCTTTTCAGAGAGCCAAATTGCCCGGTTGTTCTCCAATATCATCTGGACTGTTGCACATTCTCGAAGCCCTTGAAGAACTGCGTGAACGAGAGCAGTGTAGGCGCTGGCGCGTTGTGGATTATCTCTGCGAGCAATTCGAGTCGTCTAACCATGCTCGGCCGCTGTCGTTGTGCTGGGTGCGGAGCACGAAATAAGTGTTGAACGAGAGACCGTGCGGATCAAGCTCGTTAATCCGGTCTGGTCCTGACCGCAGCCTTGGTTTTTCGTCAATGGTCTGGGAACCATCTGCGAAGACCTGAACCTAATGGTTTCACGGCTCCAAAGATGAACGTTTCATCGGTTAGAGAGATGGCGAAGCGAGGGTCTCCTATTAGCAAAACGCCGCTTTGAGCGTTTAACAGAATGATTATAGCGAGAGACAGAGGTTGTTCATCTTCGCGCTGATCATGCTAGGGTATCAAAAAGCAAACACCAATTTGAGAAACGCCGGATCCCCCGGGACCATAGTCAGTTGGTGGCCCCGCCAAAACCTGGTGTACTAGTTGAGAAATCGACGTCCGAAGAAGGGCTACCACGCCAAGACAATCGCCGCGGGGCTGGGGGTTGCTGCCGTTGTCATAATAATCACTTTTTTCGCCCTCTCTTCGGGCGGGAACAACGGAAGCGGGGCTGATTCACGCCTGGCCTACCTGAAAGTATTGCCCGCTTATCCGGTACTGGGCAGAGTGAACGCGTCAGTGACCATCTTTCAGTTCGGGGACTTCCAGTGCCCAACCTGCGACTACTGGTTCAAGACCCAAGAGAACCAGGTCGTCCAAAATCTGGTGGATACGGGGAAGGCCAAATTGGTCTGGCGCGATTTCGTCATTTACGGTGCAGATTCAGTCTCCGCAGCCGAAGCCGCCTATTCTGCCGGTGAACAGGGGAAGTTCTGGGAATACCACGACCTCCTCTATTCGAATCAGAAGGCAAGTTACAGCGGTTGGGCCAGCCCCAACAACCTTGTGAAATTTGCACAAGGTCTGGGTCTGAACATGGCTCAGTTCAACCAATCCTTCTACGGCGGGAAGTTTGCCTCGCTGGTCAACAGTAACATCGCGGACGCAAAGTCGGTGGGCGTTTCCGGGACTCCCACTTTCTTCGTTGTGGGACAGAACGGAAAGATCGTCGTCATAGAGGGCGCCCAGCCCTACTCCGTGTTCCAGCAGGCTGTGAACTCCGTTTCGGGATAGTGGAAAATGGACATTCAATTCTTTCAGATAGCGAAGAGGCCGATCTATGCTTCCACTTTCATTTTGGTCTTCGCGGGTCTGGTCGTGCTGTTCATTTACTCAGACGAGTTCCTGTTCTTCGCCCCCTATCTGACCCTCTACGTACCCCCAGACAGGGCTCCTTACCTAGCCCTCGATCTGGTGATTTCGGGGTTCTCGGGCATCGTCATCCTGGCCTCGCTGTTCCAGCTTTCACATTTTCCACGTTCGGGGTCCAACCACACCAAGACCAGTTTCGCAGGCATAATTGCCGCAATCATAGCTGGAGCCTGCCCCTGTTACTATCTCGTGCCCCTGCTTGCGTTCGCGGGCGGGGCAGGGGGGTTCCTCGCCGTCCTGGGGGTCACGTTCAACACATATCAGATTCCAATCAAGCTAGCTTCTTTGAGTCTGCTAGTCTCCGTCGCCGTCGTCCAGGAAAGAAGCCTGAGAGCTCAGTGCGCGATTGACCCGGGCCTATTTTTGTCGAGACGACTGTAGCAGCAAGGAACGCCAATCTAGGTTTGAGATTCTGCCAGATTAGCCAAGGGGGAGAGTTCAGAGTTTGGAAAACGCACCAAATCCATTTTGGTTCTGGGCTCGATGCTCGAGACGTTGTTCCGCGGGAGAAAGGTCAACCGGCGATTGGCGCAGGGCTTCGAAAAAAGCCTAGCTTCCATGCTCGGAGAAAGCGGAGCTGAGGCAGTAATTAGACTGGGCCAGATTCCCGGAGACAAATTAGACTCGCAAGCGATCGATGCATCTCTGAATCAGGTGTTTGGCGCCTCGCCCGAGGGGTTATCGGCCGTTCAAACTAGAGTTTTGGACGGAATGTCCACCGAGCTCGGTTTCGAACCTTCCCGAGGTTCCGGAGAATTCGGATTTTACGCCTCCTTGGAGAAGCTCTCTGAGAGGTACAGACTGAAGGAAATGACGGGATTCGGGATGGCGGGAGTGGTCGCCGCGGGAATATCATCGCTTTGCTGTCTGGGACCAATCGCACTCGCACTCTTGGGCTTTGCCTCGCTGTCGGCCTCACTATCGCTGGCAATGAACATGATGTCGACTTACCACCCGATTGAATTGGCAGCCGCGATAGGTTTCTTGGGGGTCACCGTGTACTTCCAGCTGAGGAGACATGGTCAATGCAGCATTGCTGGGCTCCGCAGGAACCTCGCCTACGTGGTCATCCCGGGGACCACGCTTCTCGTCTCGTACGCGATAATCAACTACATGATCGGGGTGACGTTCTTCGGTAGCCCTGGGAATCTGCTCCCATGGCCTATCGGGTGAACTCTGTAAAACGCGAGAAGCTCCCTCTACCTTCCACAGCTCGGGCTCCGCGCCACGGGTGATGGCGTTCAAATGCAGCGTCTGCGGGATGACCTTCGGCTCCCAGGCCGAATTTTTGGAGCACGACAAGAGAGCCCATCCAAAGATGTAACGGGGTCCTCGGGGGGCGAACTAATCCCGAGCTTGCTCGGAGCCTAGGCTTCATTCTCTGAGAAGCTCCTTCGCCTTGCTCCCAATCACTTCGTAGTCGCTCTCTCCGATATGCTCGAACCTGATGATGCCTTTGCCGTCTATCAACGTCTGGCGCGGCCAGTATTGGTTGCCGTACAGTTTCCAGGTTGTGTTGTCGCTGTCCAAGGCGATGGGGTACCGCAGGCCCGTCTTCTCCACGGCGTTTGCGACTCTGTTGGGATCCCTCTCGAACGGGAACTCTGGGGTGTGTAGACCAATTACCACGAGGCCGTTGCGAGCGTATAGCTCGTGGAGGTCCTTCACATACGGCAGAGAGCGGACTCAGTTCACGCAAGAATAAGTCCAAAAGTCGAGGAAGACGACCTTCCCCCTCAATTCTGCGAGTTTCAAGGGCTCTGAGTTAATCCATCCGCGAATGTCCTGAAACTCAGTGGCAGCCGTCCCGATTGTCTGCATTCTGTGAATGGTGAACTCTAGGAGGCTATTTATTTCAACACAGTCGCAAGAGCTGCTGCCAATCTGAGTTAGAAATCGAAGTGGCGACGTCGCTTCTCGTTCGACCCTATTTCGTTGGTCACCTCGAGAGGAGTGCGACTTACGCCGTCGTCGAAGACCTCTACGGGGAAGTTCTTCATCGTGAACTCCGCCATAGAGTACATGACGGGAACGATGTCTCGTCCTATTCCTGTTAGCTCATACCTGATTTCAACGGGTGAGCTATTCGAAACGCTTCTACTGACCAGACCGTATTCCTCTAGCTCTTTCAGCCTCAAGGACAGCATCCTCGGGTTGACCCCGGGGGTATTCCTAAGCAACTCGTTGAACTTCGAGTCGCCCAGGAAAAGCTGCCGGGTGATCTCTATCGTCCACCGCTTCCCGAGGATCCGGAATCCGACCGTTATCGGGCATGAGCTAAGGTCATCATGCGCATGTCCGCATACTCCTTCCAGTCGCGTGCCCTCTTGTAGTCAGGCACCTTGAGGATCTGGCGGCTCACGACCATGTCTTCGTTGTCTATGATGTGAAGCATTATGTCCTTCATGCTGTAGTAGCTGGCTTCACGGTTCTTGATTATGCTCTCCCAAGGCAGGCTTGCCAGCTTCTCGAGAAATGCTCGTCTCACCGTTGAGGAGTACTGATGGAGTTCGTTGATCGAAAACAACTATCATTAGTTTCCAATCAAGTGATAAAATCGTTTGTCTTGACTCTCATCCCCTGGCAGTTCCCTCTTGGACCGCGAGCTCCTGCCAAACGATTAGCGAAATCATGCCCTCACCCTGGCTCTTGACATTGTTTTGTGCTGCCCAATAGACAGACTGGTCCCTTTCGCAATAGGACCGACTGAGTCGGTATGCTCTGGGCTTAATAGCCACGACTAGCCTCGAGATCTCGAGCAGAAGATGCGGGGGCCTCGGAGCATCGGGATTGTTGTCGCGCTTTTCTTACTCGCGACCCTACCAAGCGTCGCTTCTTCATTGGCTCCTACGCCGACTCGGTTTCATGTCTCGTCCCATGTCGTCGGGCTCGTTTGGACTGGGCACGAATTCATCGCGTCGTACCGCGATGGCACTACGAAACTACTCCGCGCAAGCGGGAACGGCTCGACGATTGAACCCTTCGCCCCGGCATTCACGGGGCAGGGAGAAGTGTACATCGCCCTTTCTGCCGGCGAGGCTGGTTTCCCCTCAGGATACCTCTACATGTCCTCCGGCGGCTCGGTCTACCAAGCGGACCCGCAGGGAAAGACCGTCAAGTCGTTCTCCAACGTATCAAAATCCACTCTAGAATTTATCGCCTTCGACGAAACGGGAGCCTGGGGACACGACCTGCTCGCCCTCAGCGCCTCGGGTGAAGTGTGGACCATCGATTCAAGAGGACTGCCCAACCTAGTCACATCCCTTGGCGACAACCTGGTACCGGAGGGGATTACCGTTGCTCCGTCCACGTTCGGGTCGTATGGGGGGAACCTTATCGTCTCGTTGGAGGCTCGTCACAGCGTGATCGCGATATCTCATGACAACCCCCTTGCCAACAGGACTCTTGCGACAATCCCAGGTGAGGCGCCGGAGCGGGTCCTCGTGATACCAGCAGGGGAAGCTCTGTACGTCGCGAAGTACGACGATGGAAGCGTCGTTGGGTTCGGGGCCGGGAATTTTTCATCCGTCGTCGGCTCTATCCTAATGATAACAGAAGGCGAGAGCGGGCAGACCGGTTCCCTGACCGTGCTGACTGCTGCTGGGAACAACGTGACCGCGTCACGGATATTCGAAGACCACACCAGTCCGCACTTCGAGGGGGCAGCCTTCGCCTCAAGTTTCTCCGTTACGACGTCGGCTAGCAGCTCCGTGGCCGGCGGGGGACTTTCGGGGCTTCTCTACCCAGGGGTCCTCTTGACCGCAGGTGTTGCCTTGGTGATTGGTCTGATCGCGTTGAGAGTCCGAAACAGGTCTGCAAAGACATCCTAACGCAGTCCAAGGCACAGAGACTTGAGGAAAAGCGGGTTCGCCCACAGCTCACACCTCGGTCGCCCCGAGCGCAACTCTATTCATCATCAACTTACTATCTCGGAGCCACAGAAGACCAGAAGTTATTTCTGGCCCGTGAGGTAGACTACTTTTAGATCAGCAGGCAAGACCCCGTCAGCACCATCTTCGAAGGAATATCATCTTCCAGAATCACGCTAAGCGATGAGACAGAAGAAGGAAAGTTTGTCTCACGCGATGAACTCGAACGCTTGGCGACGTCAGAACCCGAAATGTTCACGCCAGACACATTGCTGGCTATGAAATATTATCCGAACACCGATGCAACATGAACATCAGTTCTGTTCGGACAAGAGTATTAATGACGAATGACCACCCTAAACACCGACACCACATGATGACGCAAAGAGTGGCAATCGGAACGGCAGCCATTGCCATGGTTGCAGTCGTAGTCATCGTAGTTGGAGTAATAGGTCTCGTTTCACTAACATCGCAGCCAAACATATCCACGTTATCCAGTTCATCAACTACGAGTAATTCTTCCTCAATCACATCAACCAGCAGCGCAACCTCCACTGTATGTGTTGTACTGGTCGAGGGTGCCGGCACATTCCTGCACGTAATATCGGATTCAACCAAACAACCTCTCTCGGCCATACCGGTTCAGGTAACACCAACAGCCAGCTCATGCTTTGGGTTTAGCAAGCCCGGCCCCTCCACTTACATCACCAATGCCTCAGGATGGATATCCATCGGAGGAATGCAAGCCAACTACTACTTCATTGCAACATTGGTGTATGCTGGTAGAGACTACAACTTCTCGCTGCCGCAGGGCCCCCTTGACACGACCAATGCGACGCTCGGACTGCCCTCAGGAAACCTCAGCATATCACTGTGCCATATAATGGCAACGACTAATCAGTGCACTCCGTACACTCAGCCGATGACCACCTCAATGCAGAGCATGTATGGCGGCTCAGGGATGAGTTGACAAGGTAAACACTACGATTTCGTAGTTTTAAGAATCCATTGCACTATGGGGGCTGAACATCTTCAGCCTCTCCTCCCCGCACCGCCCGCTATCCAGGGTTCCAGGTTCTTATCTGGTGAGGATTTTCTTTGATTATGATGAGCAGGAAGCGGAGAGTGACGATTCCTTTCCTGGCGGAAGCCGCCGGGGTGGAGGTGGACACCGTCAGGAGAAATGTGAAGCTGTTGCGAGAGGTCCTACCACTACTTCAAGAATCCCCGTGAGCATGGTTCCGTGGTGTCGGTAGAGAGGAATGCCCGACCTCAAGGGCGCAGTGGCAAGGCGGGCAGCCTTGTTCTTATGTGTTGACCTCGCATCAGATTGTTCCTTGAGGGCTTCGGAACGCTCATTAACGATGCCGAGGTTCCCAATCGCATTGGCCTCCGGCAAGTTCGCCATCGGTTTCTCTGTAGGCACATTGGCTTTGCTTGCCTGGGCTCTTACGATCTTCAACATCGGTCCTATGGTGGGAACGCCCGCGCTCCCCTTGGATCTTGTAGCGCTAGCCCTTTTCGTGGTCGCATGGACTGTGAGCATGGTTGCGATGATGTTCCCCACCGCGGTGCCGATGCTCCTGATGATTCTGCACGTTGGGGGCAGCGCGAGCAAGGAAATCAGAGAAGGAGGAGGTCCCACGCCGACGAAGGCAGTCCTTTTCGTTGTCACCTACATGGGCGCGTGGGTCGCGGCGGGTGCTGTGTTCTACGTGGCGGCCGCCGCAATATTGAGCCAGCTTCCCCTCTCGGTCAACCTGTTCATCGGAACCAGTGCGGGGCTGGGGGTCGCTCTGATTGTCGTGGCAGTCTACCAGCTCTCCCCTGTCAAGGGAGAATGTCTGGCGAGATGTCATCCCAATTCCTTCCTCTTCAAACATTACAGCGGCGGCGTATCCGGTTCTGCCCGAATGGGACTGGAGTACGCGAAGTACTGCGTTGGCTGCTGCTGGGTCATGATGGTTTTCCTACTGGTCTCCGCATCGATGGGGCTCGCCTGGATGGCCGCCTTCAGCGGAGTGATATTCCTGGAGAGGAACCTCCCCCTCAAGAGGTGGGTCCCGAGGGCGTTCGGAGTCGGATTCCTCCTGGTGGGTGCGGCTCTGATCGTGGTGTGAGAGCACGCTCCGCCTAACCTGTTAGGGATAAATAACACAACAATAGCAATTGCGCGTCGATCATATGCCAGAAAAATGGGCACTCGACGGTGACTGGATAAACTCCTGCAGTTGCGACTCAGGCTGCCCCTGCCTCTTCTACTCGGACCCGACAATGGGCCACTGCGACAGCATGGATGGATTCCATATTCACAAAGGCAAGTACGGAAAGGTATCACTTGACGGTTTGAACGCCGTCATGGCCTCACATTCCCCGGGAAACTTCTGGAAGGGCGGCTGGACGGCAGCGCTCTACCTGGACAACCGGGCTAGCAAAGAACAGCAGGCGGCGCTTGAGACCATCTTTGGCGGCAAGGCCGGCGGCGCCCCAGCGATCCTCGCTGGACTAATCAAGGAAGTGAAGGGGGTGAAGTGGGCCCCGATATCGATTGACGCCAAGAAGATCTGGGTCAACGTTCCTGGGGTACTCGAATATCAGCTGAAGCCAACTGAAGGTGGAGAAAAGAAGAAGCCGATTCAGGTTGCCAACCACCCGCTGTCCCCGGCTGTTGATGCAATGAACATGGGAACAGGTGTAAAGAGTCACTTCAATGACTTCGGCATGGAGTGGGACAACACGGGCAAGGATGGGAACTACGCGGCTTTTCATTTCACGGGCCCCTAGCGTTGCTGCGCAGGGGCTCCTTTTTGTTTCTCTTAGCGTAAAGGGTAGCTGTGTGTCGTCCGCTTGAATCGTCTACGAAAACCAAGCGGCGAGTGTCGAAGACTCGAACTCCTTCTTGATTTGAAGTCCCTCGCTTGAGAGCGTTGACGAAAAACTGAGAAGAGGAAGACAAGGTGGCTCTGATCTCTCCCTCACCGTCGGGTTTCGACGTTCGTACTGCCTGCCTAGGAATGGTCAGAGGTCTGTGTCTTAGGGTTATTCCAGAACCATTGCATTCTTGGGGGTTCGATGTTCTCCTGCCAGAGCAAGGCGATCAGTTCGCCCAAGTGGTACAGTTGTTCCGTGAATGACTGCATCAGGCACTCTTCGGCTGAGAGGTCGAAGGATCCAGAACTAACCGTAAAGGTTACTCGCCTTCCCAGCTCCTTCTCGTCCGCACTTTCCAGGTAAGCCTTGGTCCTTTTCTCGACCTCATCGAGGTGCTCTCTGATCATGCGCATGTCCCCGTACTCCTTCCAGTCGCGTGCCCTCTTGTAGTCAGGCACCTTGAGAATCTGGCGGCTCACGACCATGTCTTCGTTGTCTATCATGTGAAGCATTATGTCCTTCATGCTGTAGTAGCTGGCTTCACGGTTCTTAGTTATAGTCTCCCAAGGCAGGCTTGCCAGCTTCTCGAGAAATGCACGTCTCACTGTTGAGGAGTACTGGTGGAGTTCATTGATCGAAAACAACTAACATGAGTCTACAATCAAGTGATAAAATCGTTTGTCTTGATTCAACTCATCCCCGCAGTTCTGGCTCGGACCGCGGCTTTCTACCAGACGATAACGAAATAAGTGGAACATGGAAATGGGAGGCAAGTCTCGACAGTTTGTTTAGGAGAAATTGGCGATGCTCCGAAATCCTACCAATGTCTGAACAAGGTGACAGAACATAGGATACATTGGGATTCTTCGTGTTCATTCACTTACAAAGAAATATTAAGATTCAGCGCAACAACTTCGCGAGCGAATCAAGAAGAAATGTGTTTCAGTAACGGTTACGTCATGACGAACGCTGGCCTCGTATTACCGGAACTAAAACTAGGGACGATTGCTAATTCGCCTGATTTTCCGGTTCGTGGGAAAATGGCCGTGGGAAGTCCAGGCGCTGGCGGGTCCGAACCCATTGAGTTTGGGAAAAGAGGAGATGGAAGAACGATTCGAATTCGGGATCATCCGGCAAACATCCACAACCGGTGGAGCAACCAGATTAGGCCGGTCGTCGAAGTGACCGAGAATGACGTCGTGGTCTTTGAGTGCAGAGATGGGTCAGATTCACAGATGTCAGCCTCATCCACAGCAGAGGACGTCACAAAGCTGGACTTCAATCGGGTACACGCTCTGAGCGGACCAGTCTTCGTGAAGGGAGCGCAACCCGGAGATGCACTAGAGGTGGAGGTCCTCGATGTAATACCAAGATATGACTACGGTTGGACTGCAATGCTTCCTGGATTTGGATTGGTCTTTTCCGACCCAAATGCTGCAGTCTTGGACGACCCCGACTTCCAAGGTCCCTACTTCAAGCTCTGGCGGTTCTCGGACGGTTTTGCGTACATGAATCAGAATAAGGTGAAGGTTCCGGTCGCTCCTTTCATGGGGATAATGGGAGTCGCACCCGCCCGGAAGGGAGTGTATCGCACTATTCCTCCCTTCGAAATCGGAGGGAACTTCGACATACGCCAGCTTACAAAGGGGAGCAGAGTATTCTTTCCTGTGTTCAATGAAGGCGGGCTCTTCTCGACCGGGGACGCACACGCGGCCCAAGGGGATGGGGAAGTCTGCCTTACGGCAATAGAAATTGCGGGCGAGCTCCACTGTCGCTTCAGGGTTCACAAGAACTGGAACATTCCAAAGCCGAGGGCGATTATCCCGCCCCAGAACTCTGTTCTCGACAGCAAAGGCTACTATTTGACTATGGGAATCGGGGGGAACACTAACCAAGCTGCCCGAGAAGCGGTCAAGGAGATGGTTGACTGGTTGATGCGCGAACACAATCTCACCCTGAGGGATGCCTACGTGGTCTCGAGCGTCGCGGGGGATCTGAAGCTCAGTGAAGTCGTCGACGGGCCCAATTGGACCGTCTCCTTTACGGTTCCGAAAGCCGCGTTCCTTGAATAGCCACGCAATTCAGGCTTAAATAACAAAGGAAGCAAAGGTGTTGTTCGTGCAGGTATCGCGGCGTCGAGCCGTCTCAAGGACGGTTGCTGTCGTCGCTGTCATCGTAATCTTGGTGGTCGCAGGCGGAGGCTATTACTATTACACAACCTCATATGTACCAGCTACGACGACCCCAATCAAGATTGGCGTCGTAATCCAGGAGAGCGGTTTTCTAGCGCTCGCGGGAGTGCCTGGATTAACTGCCATCAACATATGGGCCAATGACACGAATGCCGCTGGTGGCATATCAGGACACAAAGTCCAGATCATAGCCTATGATGATGCCTCGGACACGTCCAAGGTCCCCGCGCTCATCCAAAAGTTGATTTCCGTTGATAATGTTGACTATTTGGTAACGTTAGGTACCGTCGACACGGCCGCTGCCATGCCCGTCGCGAGCCAATCGGGGAAGATACTTCTGGGGCTTTTTGGCACAAACGCAAACGCAGGGATCAACTACAACAAGTTCTTCCAAGCGGCGCCTATCGGGCCAGACCCCAACTACGATCAGGTAAGAGGCTACTTTGAGCTGGCTGCTTCAATCAATCCCAAGCCACAAACAGTCGCTTTCGTGGCAGTTCAAAACGACTTTGGGCAGCAATGCTCCATAGGAGGCGCGAAAGCCGCGGCTGTGGGTGGCTTCAGGATAGTAGACAACGAGACGTACCCTCCCACCCAGACCGACTTCACCTCGCTGATGCAGAAAGTAAAATCTACCAATCCAGACATCGCGTTCATTTGCTCATACCCGTCTGACTCGGTGGGAATAGTCCAAGCCTCGAAGGGAGTCAACTTCACGCCCAAGCTGATGGGAGGAGGAATGATTGGCCCTCAGTTCACTGCGCTGGAGGCCGCTCTGGGCAAGTCCTTGCAAGGGATAGTCACATTTGCTTATTGGGTTCCTGAGCCCACTTTGAATTTCCCCGGTGTGAACTCCTTCATCCTGAGGTATGAAGCGGTCGCGAACGCCTCTGGCGCAGCTGCGTTCGACCCCTTGGGTTATCTGTATCCACCTTACTCGTACGCGGCAATGCAGATGCTCACCCAGGCTATTCAGGGTTGCAACTGTTTCGGGAATAACGACCAGCTGGGGACCTACATACACGGACACACCTTCACCACGATCGGTGGAAACATGACTTTCGCAGCGAGTGGAGAGTGGTCATACTCAAGGGTTCTGTGGATCCAATATCAGAACATAGCCGGGGCAAGCGTGAGCGCGTTCTCAGGACCAGGACACCAAGTGATAGTGTGGCCGGCTGCTTACAAGTCGGGAAACCTAGTTTACCCGTTCGCTGGCTGGTCCGGCTAGCTAACGGCTTAAGGAACATTGGCACTTGACCTGCTGCTAGAGTCAATTGCAACAGGGCTCCTGATAGGAGGTTTCTACGCCGCTCTTTCCGTGGGGTTAACAATATCTTTCGGCCTGATAGACATTGCAAACGTCGCTCATCCGGCCTTCATCATTCTCGGGGCTTACTTTGCGTTGGCGTTGAGCCAGACGTTCGGCATAGACCCGATCATAGCGGGCCTATTGCTAGTTGCCCCTTTCTACGTCATCGGGAACGCGCTCTACCTATTCTATAGCAACACTTTCGAGCGCAGAGGGGAATCATCCCTAGCTGGTCTAGTTCTCTTTTTCGGTTTGCTGATCCTGCTGGAAGTCGGGATGGCGACACAATTCGGGGTGGGTCTGAAAGCATTGTATTCAGCTTACGGTTCGGTCGCGGTGAGTTTTGGTCCTCTTCTACTCCCTTTGCGATTCGTGTACTCGTTCGTGGCGGGCGTCGCAGCTGTAATAGCACTTGAACTGTTCTTGTCTAGGACGTTTCGGGGTCGGGCCATTAGGGCGGTTGCACAGGATGCCCAAGCAGTGTCGTTGATGGGTGCAAAACCAGAAACCATAAGGCTCATCGCAATGGGCGTATCGATTGCGACGGCCGGTCTCGCGGGCGGATTGGTTCTGGCTGTGGGACCGATAAGCCCGTACCAGGACAGGCTATTGATTGGTCGAGTCTTCGCAGTCGTCGTGCTCGGGGGGTCTGGTAGCGTCGTCGGTGCGCTCTTGGGCGGCATCGTTCTCGGAATTTCAGAGAACATTGCTACAATTTACTTGGGTGCCGGGTGGAGTCTTGCCGTATCCGCAGTAATCCTCCTCCTAGTTCTTGCACTGAGGCCTTCGGGGATTCTCAGAAGATGAAAAGAAACTTAGCACCGATGTATCTACTCGTCTCGCTGGCCTTTGGCGCCATTCTGCCCGTTTTCTACAAACAGCCGTACTTCTATTTCGCCTCGTACATCGTGCTTCAGTATGTCGCCCTCTCTGTCGCTTGGAATTTACTCGGTGGATATGGTGGCTACCTGAACTTCGGGACATCCGCGTTTTTCGGGGTCGGCGCATACGTGTCGGCGTATCTGTTCAATTCACTCGGGATCCCCGAAGTCATCGCGATTCTGGCCGCGGGAGCTGTTTCCGCCCTTTTTGGGGTGCTGATTGGATATTCTTCACTCAGGCTCCGGGGTGTTTATTTTGCTATCGCCACGTTGGCCGCGACGACTTTAGTGCAGTCCATCGTCCTGAATACCCCAGCGCTAGGGAGCGCGGTCGGTCTCTACATCAGATTCCCAGCGGCTCCGGCGATCTACGGCAATCTCATTGAACTTCTTTTCGTGGCAATGTTTGGGATTTCGGTTGTCTCAATAGGTCTCTCGTACTGGATAGAGAATTCCTGGATCGGAAGAGGATTGATGGCTCTCAGGGACGACGAACAGGCCGCAGAAACTCTTGGAGTGCCGACGTTCAGACTCAAGCTGTATGCGAACGTGTTGAGCGGGTTCCTAATGGGAGTCGTAGGGTCTCTGTATCCGCTGTACATAGGATATATTGAGCCGTACAGCATCTTCGACCTGGGAATATCGTTCAACGTTTTCGTGATGACGTTCATTGGTGGGATAGGAACGTGGCAGGGCCCGATCATCGGCGCTCTCGTTCTTGGCAGTATCCAGCAAGCTGCGTCCGTGACGGTCACCTCGCAGTACAACCTAGCGGTAGTGGCAGCAGCAATGTTAGTGTTCGGAATCTTCTCCCCTGGTGGGCTCAAGGGCATCTTCTCCAGACTGTTCGGAAAGAGAAGTACGGGTACGGTGAATTGAGATGCTTGACGCGAAAGGTGTGACGAAGAATTTCGGTGGCGTCAGGGCTCTGTCAGATGTCGACTTTCGGGTCGAGAAAGGAGAGAGATTGGGGCTAATCGGTCCCAATGGGTCAGGGAAGACCACGCTCCTCAGCATCATTGCGGGGACGATAAGGACAGACAAAGGACGTCTGGCCTATAAGGGCCGAGACATTACTAGGGTCTCCCCGCACAAGCGGGCCAAATTGGGTATAGGGCGGACCTTTCAGATTCCGAAACCTCTTTCGAGCATGACGCTCTTGGACAATGTCATCGTCCCTCTGGTATTCATCAGGGGCCTGCACAACAAAGATGGAGAGACTAGTGACGTTGCGCTTGAACTACTTCAACAGGTTGGACTCTCAGCGAAAGCTTCCCTTAGACCGAAGCAACTTACGCAGCTTGAGCTTCGAGAAATGGAACTTGCCCGCGCACTCGCCGGGAAACCGGAGCTTCTACTCCTTGACGAGGTTCTCGCTGGACTCACGAGCGGCGAGGCGGATGACGTGGTCGAACTCCTGAGGGGTCTGAACGGCAGGGGAATCGCCATTGTTATGGTGGAACACATAATGAGGGCGGTCATGGGATTCTCTCAAAGGATAGTTGTTCTCGACTTCGGCGTGAAGATTGCCGAAGGGGACCCTGAAGAAATCTCCAATGATCCGGAGGTCCTGAAAGCATACATTGGCGAGTAACCAGTCGGTTCTTTCCATAGAGAACCTGCAAGCAGGCTACGGCGGAGTGAGGGTGCTCCACGGGGTTTCGATGACCGTGAAAGAAAGGAGCGTCACGGTCCTGTTGGGGACGAACGGGAACGGGAAAAGCACGCTCCTGAAGTGTCTGGCCGGTCTGGTCACGCCCGATGCCGGTAGTGCAAAGCTGAGCGACGACGGGGCTGGGGTGGAACTCGCGGGCATGCATCCATACGAGATTGTGGAGGCGGGAGTTTCCCTTGTTCCGGACGGAAGACGGTTGTTCCCCCTTCTAACCGTGGAGGAGAATCTCTTGATGGGAGCGTTCAAGAAAAGCGCGCGAAAGAGACACAAGGAGAACCTCAAGTCCATGGGCGAACTCTTTCCAGTTCTCAGGGAGAGGAAGGGTCAACTTGCTGGCACCCTAAGCGGAGGGGAACAACAAATGTTGGCGATTGCCAGAGCCCTGATGTCTAACCCGAAGCTACTTCTAATCGACGAACCCTCCCTGGGTCTTGCACCGATAGTTATCACCAAGCTCATGTCCACGATAAAGGAACTCAGAGACAAATACGGCTTGACGATTCTGATGACAGAGCAGAACCTACCGCAGGCTGCGAAGATTGCTGACTGGGGTTACATCATGGTTCACGGGAAGATTGTATTCGCAGGGGATGCTCAGCAAATTCACGACAACGAACTCGTGAGGAGGTATTACCTCGTTGGCTGACCCATGCAGAGGAATCCTAGACGAAGTTCGGACTAGTCGTTCTGAATTGCTGCGAAGGGTTGATCTTTCTCGTCGGCTTTTCGAGGTTAGGTCGATTGTGGACCTTGATGTAAGGGGCGAGGATTTGGCTTTCGAGTTGGCCCCGGGGAATAACTGTGTCTCAACTTAGGAGTAGCTTTTATCTGCGATTTTTTCAATCCAAATCGAGGCCGGGAGCATGAAGCGCACCGATAACATTCTTTCGCTGATTGGAAAGACCCCACTCCTGAAGCTGAACAAGGTGGCCGCTGGAGTTCCGGCGAACGTCTTCGTCAAACTTGAGTTGCTTAATCCCAGCGGGAGTTACAAGGACAGGATGGCCCTCTCCATGGTTGAAGCGGCGGAGAAGGGGCTCACCTGGAACGGCAAGAGGCTGCTTCCCGGCGGCACCGTCTGCGACGCCTCGGCAGGAAACACGGCACCGGCGCTCGCTTTCGTGTGCGCGGTCAAGGGCTACAAGGCGAAGCTGGGCATCTACAAGCCCGTTCTCACCGGCGGGGGCACGAGGCTAAAGATCACAGGCGCCTACGGGCCCGAGGTCTCGGAGTGCCCACCGCCGACTAATTATCTTTCCCAGGACGTCTTTGACAAGCTTTCACACGAGGAGAAAGACCTGAGCTGGGTTATAGCAGGTAAGACCTACATGTACGAGCTGGAGCGGGACAATCCCGAGGTGGTGTGGGTTGACCAGATCTATAACAAATACAACTACCTTGGACAGAAAAGTATCGGTCACGAAATCTACGAGCAGCTTGACGGCAAGGTGGACGCGTGGGGGTGCGCGGTCGGTTCGGGAGGGACTCTGCTTGGCGCGGGGCTCGCGCTGAAGGATGAGGGAGCAAAGCCGATAACCTTCGGCGTCGTGCCACACGGGAGTGAATCCTACATTACTCTAAAGAAACCGGAATCGCGAAAGGGCGAATTCGAGGCTTCCAAGATGAGGAAGACGCTCGTCGAGCTGATGGGCCTGAATAAATGGCTGACGGAGAAGTCTATTGTCGAGGAGATGATTCACATGGGTTACCCGGATGAGTTCTTTATGCAAAGCGCCGAAGAGGCGCGCGACATGGCGAATAGACTCTGCAGAGAGGAGGGCATCTACTGCGGTATGTCGTCCGGCGCCAACGTCGCCGTAGCCCTGAAGGTGGCACGGACGTTGAAGAAGGGCCAGAACGTAGTCACGGTCATCGTGGACAGAAGGGACAGGTATCTGGGTGAGTATCCCAACGACGTGTTCGTCGTCTAGTTAACGAAGAACGCGTTAAAACTCGACGTTACACGCACCATCCTTAAATTCGAATGTGGAGCAAGCGTTCGGACTTCAAAGCTGTTGAACAAAGACGATGGAGTTGATTATGCGATCGTGGGAGGCGGACTGGCGGGACTCAACGCCGCGGTCGCAATCAGGAAACACGACGCCTCGAAGAAGATACTCCTCGTCGGAGACGAGCCGCACCTGCCCTACGACAGGGTTCCACTGTCTAAGGACTACTTGTCCGGGAAGCGAATTCGCGACCGGGTCTTCCTCAGGGGGAAGGAGTTCTACGACCAACAAAAGATCGATGTCCTGACCGGAAAACGTGTTGTGAAGGTCGACCCCAAAGGTCGCACTTTCGAACTCGACGACGGCAAGAGAATCCCGTTTGGGCGCCTGATGCTCGCGACCGGCGCTAGGGCAAGGACGCTGAACGTACCAGGTGCGAGCCTCCGAGGCGTTTACACCCTCCGGACTCTCGACGACTGCGAGAGGCTCAGGAGCAGCATGCGCGGGTCGAAGCGTGCGGTGGTCGTTGGGGGTGGCTTCATCGGGTGTGAAGTAGCTTCCATCTTCGCCACGGCCGGGATACCAACCACGATGATAGAGGCGGCCTCGCATCCCCTCAACGTGGCGGTCGACCGGGTCGCAGGCGGTTGGATTGCAGATTACTTCAGGGCCAAGGGTGTTGATGTGATGACAGACACCCAGACCTCCGCCTTCATCGGTAGAGACGGTGCAGTGGAAGGAGTCCAGCTCAGCACTGGCGAAACGCTGATGGCAGACATGGTCGTGGTCGGCATCGGCGTAGTTCCCAACTCCGAGCTCGCGGAAGGCGCCGGCCTCAGCGTGGACAAAGGGATCGTGGTGAATGAGTATCTGGAGACAACGGCAGCCGGGGTTTTCGCAGCCGGAGACGTGGCTCGTTTCTACAGCCCGCTCTTCGGCAGGCACCTCAGGGTCGAGCACTTCGACGTGGCTGCGAAGCACGGCATGATAGGCGGCGCCAACATGACAGGAAAGCGGCTTATGTTCGTTGACCTGCCGTTCTTCTACTCCTACGCGTTCGACCTCAAAATAAGGGCCTACGGGGACCTCAGCAGGAAGACAGTGTCGGAGAAGAGAGGTAAGCTCACTCAGGGGAAGGGGTTCTTCCAGCTTTACTTCGACGATGGCCGGCTCACGGGATTCCTGTCTGTCAACGGTCAGTTCGACGAGATCAACGAACTGAAACAGCTCATCATCTCGAAGAAGACGTTCTCGGATACTTCGAAGCTGACCGACGAAAAGATTGGCTTGAAGGACATTGCCAAGGCCGCCCAAGCCGAGGGCACTGGGACTGGGGCCCCCGCCATCCAACAGATCAGCTAACACTCATGTGAGGCGCGCCTTTTGATTCCTAGCAGCGCGACATGCACGCTCGAACCAAGGCTTTTATCTGCAGAAGGGCGGCGAGGGTGCAAGGCATGAAGTTTGGAATCCAGACTCCAACGTGCAGCGAGGGCCTGATCTACCCAGCCGGCTTCGCCAGCCACAAGACGATGGTCGAGCTTTCACAGAACGCAGAGCGACTGGGGTACGACTCCGCCTGGGGGAACGACCACATCTCCACCCAACACTACATCAAGGGTCTCATGGCCAAACCGCCGAACTACTTCGAGCCGCTGATCACTCACGGGTTCATAGCAGAGGCGACGAAGAAGATACGCCTCGGCACGGGCATCATAGCGCTCCCTTACAGGAACCCCGTGATCTTGGCAAAGCAGCTGTCGACTCTGGACAACCTCTCCGAAGGAAGGACGATCATAGGCTTGGGCTCGGGCGCGTATCGCGAAGAATTCGAAGGGATAAACCCGGGATGGAATTACGAGGAGAGAGGGCAATTGATGGACGAGGCAGTCCAGTCCCTGAGGCTGCTTCTCTCAAAGCCGAAGGCGAGCTTCGAAGGGAAGTTCATAAAATTCAGAGACATCGAGATGTATCCCAAGCCGAAGCAGAAGCCTCTGCCCCTGTGGATGGGAGGGAATTCACAAGCCGTGCTAAGGCGCGCAGGGACTTGGGGAGAGGGCTGGCTGCCCGCGGTATTGACACCGGCGAGGGTACGCGAGGGACTCAAGACGGTCAAGAAATACGCAAAGAAGGCCGGGAGGGATGCTTCAAAGATCGTCGTTGGTCCGCAGTACGTCTTCAGCGTCGCGAAGAGCTCCGCGGAAGCCTCGAGGAGGTTCAAGAAGAGCCTGGCCTACGAACACCTTCTCTCCCTCAAGAAGACGACGTTCAAGGGACAGGCTATGGAGGAATACGAGAACATGAACCTGATAGGCTCCTCCGCCCAGATAATCGAAAGAATAGACGGGCTGATGAAGGCGGGCGTCAATTACCTTCCCGCACTGATTCCTATGGCGAAGAACTACGCCGAGCTGATGCAGCAGGTGAAGATGTTCGCGAAAGAAGTGATGCCTTCCTTCGGTTAGACTTCTGGCGGGAGACCTTCGGCAGGTTCTCTACAAGCCTGTCGACTTCTAGGTTTGTGTTGTAGAAAGCGGGGGAGACCCTTATCCCCCTCTGCCGGGTCTGCAAGTACCCTGACACGATTATCCGCTTCTTCTTGAGCCCCTCGATGACCGCTTTTCCATCCGGGATAACGAAAGACACGATGGAGGCCCTCCGCCCGTTCTCCCGCGGGGTGAGGATAGTGAAGCCTTCCTCGGCCAGCCTCCTCATGAGGTAGCCGGACACCTCAAGGCAGCGCGCCTCAACCCTAGAGAAACCTACATCCCGAAGGTACTGGCTGGACGCCGCAAGGCCCACGATTCCCGGGAAGTTGGGGTGGCCCGTTGCGAACCTCCTCGCGTCAGCGGCTATCTCGAAGTGCTCCGTGTAGTTCGTAAGGATCTGGTTCATCGGGTCGGCGACGCTGTACCAGCCGACAAATGGCGGTGTGAAGATGTCGAAAGTTGACGGATTCATGTAGAAGACGCCCCCCGCGGACGGCGCGAAGGTCCACTTCTGTCCGCCGAAGGCTACCGCATCGACTCCGTCGGCGTCTATGTGCATCTGGACCGCCCCGGCCGCCTGGCTTGCATCCACCAGTGCGATGGCGCCGTGGCGGTGGGCAATCTCTGAGACGGCCCTCAAGTCGTACCTGCACCCGAACCCGTAGTCAACCGCGCTGAGGCACACCACTTTCGTCCTGTCGTCCACGAGCCTCTCGAACTCCGAGATCGGGACCTGGACGCCCTCCCGCGAGTAGTCGGTCTTCGCGTACCTTAGGTCGACCATCCCGCGCCTCTTCAGGAACGGGTAGACGACTGACGGGAACTCGATGTCGGGCATGACCACGTTATCGCCCTTGCGCCAAGCAACTCCGTTGGCGACTATGTTGATTCCGTCGGAGGTGTTGTTGGCGAACCAGACTCCTTCCTTCCGCGCGCCGAGCATCTTTGCGACGTTCTGCCTTGCCTGCTCGACCTGGGCACCCCAGACCTCGAACTTCATGTACGCGAAGCCCGCCTTCTCTCTCATCAACTTGGACACCGCGCGGACAACTTGGACAGGGGAAGGCGACATGTTCGCGTGGTCGAGGAAGACAAACCGTTTGGTTATCGGGAAGTCCTGGCGGTACTTCGAAAGATTCAAACTCGATCTATCCTTCTCCAACGCGATTTAAGCGTTCGAACCGATTCGGCGGTTCTGTCGGTTCTCTTGCATCTTCGGGTGATTTGGAAGGGTGTTGCGCTTCGGGTGATACCCCCGCAATCTCGTCCATAGAGTAGCTCAAACCATTTTCAGTGGAAGCGATGAAGCTTAGCGTCCAATTCACGATGAGTGGCTGGTCTTCCTTTTCCAACAATCGGTATTTGCAACGCAGTGGTTACTTCTCCATCCTATACATACGACGGATTAACCTTCAATGATAGGCGAAGGCTCACCGAGCGAGGCGAAGGAATCCGCCGAAGGCAGAACCTCGAACGAGAACCCGCCAAGATTCCGAATACGAGAAAGAGAAGAGAAAAGATAGCTGCCCATGCCGAAGCAAAGACATGGAATCTATGAAGCCTTTCTTGATTAGACTTCTTTCTTCAGTTCATCCAGGACTTCAAAATGATCCTCGGCGATTTCATGCTTCGGAAGCGCGCTCAATTGGTGAAAAGAAGTACCGACGAACGGTTCTTTTGCGGTCGGCGCCGGTTTTCCCTCTCCTAGATGGCACTCGAATACGAAGACGATGTCCCAGTGCGCCCCGAGATAAGATTGCATGGAAAGGAAAGTCGGATCGAGGTAGTCAACATTGTTTAGTTGCTCGACGAGGAGCCTTTTTGCGAATTGTTTCGGTGAGTCTCCGTAATCGAGGATCGCTGCCGGGAGAAGCCATTTGCCCCTTTTGAAACTAACTGGAAATTTTTCGCCCGCCTCTAAGAACAAAACAGAATCGCTGTCGCCATGTTCCCTCACCAAAATAAAATCGGAGATGTGGAGATTTTCGTTGCTCATTCGCGCACGTTTTGGTAGCGTCCACCTTGGAGTATCGCTGGGTAAGTCAGACATACTACGCACTTCTGCATACTTTTGGTTCTAACTTATATGTTGGGCGATAATAGAGCAGAAACTCTAGTTCTGTGTCATCACCCGCTTGCAACACACGTCGAACGGAAGCGATCACCCGAAGCGGGACAGTGGGCGAAATCACCCGTTGATGGGACACAACCGTTCTGTCCCGCCAAATCCATTTATACGGTAATCACTCCACATTTGCTCCTGTGTTTCTCAACAAAGACCGTGCCTTCTCGATCATGGACAAGTACGGCCTCGACGCGCTTGTCGCGACAACCCCGGCCAACGTCACCTACCTGAGCGACTTTCGCGCCCTCGGCCACGAAATACTGGGGTCGTACGTCTTCGTCGTTCTCCCGAGAGACAAGAAGTTCGAGCCCGCGATTATACTTTCGACCGGGGAGTCTGCAGACCTGGTCGCCCTGAACATGAGCTGGATCAAAGACGTCCGCACATTCGGCAGCTTCTTCGTGACGGTGCCAAAAGGGAAGAAGCTCCGCCCGCTCGAATCTAGGGTAGCCAAGGTGCTCGCGGCAGGGAGCGCTCCAGACGCCTTCCAGGCACTGACAACAGTCATTCGCGAGAAAGGCCTGGCCAAGGGCAAGGTCGGCGTGGACGAGAAGTACTTCAGCCCGGCGGACTGGCCGATGCTCCAGAAGGCACTTGCCGGTACAAGCCTCGTTCCGGCCTACGACATCTTCAGAGAGATCAGGATGGTGAAAACCCCGGAGCAGGTGGAGGTGATGAGGAAGGCCAACCAGATCACCGAAGAAGGGATCAAGGAGGTTCTCGAGCGCACTCGTCCAGGCGTGACCGGGGTGCAGCTACAAAGGATTTTCATCGACAAGGTGACGTCGCTGGGAGCCACCTGCGTCGCTCCGAGCATCGCCCTCGGTGAGGACAGCTATCTCCAGAACATGTTCGTCCCATCCACTCACCGATTGGAGAGGGGCGACCTGATCAGGTTCGACGTCGGTTGCATCTACAAGTACCACTACACCGATCTGGGGAGGAACGCCGTCCTCGGCAAACCGTCCGCGACTCAGAGGAAGTACTACAAGGTGGTCTACGAAGGCGAGGATAGCGCGCTCAAGAAATTACGCGCAGGAGTGAAGGCCTCTGACGTGTTCAACGCCGGAGTCGAGGGGGGACGAAAAGGAGGACTGCCCAACTTCAGGCGCCATCACACAGGTCACGGGATAGGGATGGAACTATACGAGCCGCCACTAATCGCCGCATCGACCGAGACTGCGATTCCGGAGGGAGCGGTCATCAACATCGAGACGCCCTACTACGAGATTGGAGCGGGCGGGTACATGGTCGAGGACACCGTCCTGGTCAAGAAGAGCGGGGTCGAGTTCTTCAGCAAGTTCGACAGAGACCTATACGAGATTCCTATCTAGAAAGACGCTTCAGCAGCTTAGGCAGCAGGTCCTTATCAAAAGAGATCGGCGTCAAGACTAGATCGGTCACGCCTAGTCCTCTGTAGTCCTCGATCCCTCTCGCACAGGTTTCCACGTCTCCACAAATACAGATCGATTCGAGGACCTCTTTCGGGGTCTTCCTGAATGCACCCTCCCTGTCTCCTGCGTTCCATGCGGCACGAGCCTCATCTATCACGGAATCCTCGGGAAGGACCAGCTTCCCGCGTCCAAGTCGCATGAGGGGGGTAAGAAGCCACGGCATCATGTCTCTCATGGCTCTCGCCGCGTCTCTCCTCAAACCAACACTGACCAAGCAGACAACACCGAATTTTTTCCTTCCCGACTTGGCCAGACCTGCCTCGATGTGAGGGGTCGCCCATCGTATGTAGTGCGGGGTGCTCCCAGTGGACATCACGACTCCATCGGCCATCTCGGCAGACTTCCTTAGCATCCACGGCCCGACCGCGGCGAGGTAGACCGGTGCCTTGCTCCGCCTGGCGTTGAAATCCATCGTCACGTCCTTCGCGGAGAAGCGCTTCCCAGCGAAGGTCGTCAGGTTTCCATCGAGCATCCCTCTGATTATCCTGAACGATTCCAGAAGAGAGGCGGCCGGATCCCCCAGGGGGATTGCCATCTGGTCTTCGATCCAGTACTTCACGCTCGTACCTATCCCCAGCACGAACCTTCCTCCCGACATCTCCTCCAGCGTAGCCGTGGTCATCGCGAGCAGGGCCGGATGGCGTGTGTAGGGATTGATCACGCCCGTTCCCACCTTCAGTCTCGTCGTACCAGCCAGTATCGCGGCCGAGGTGACTATGGCGTCCCGGTGGAAGTAGTGCTCAGCCGCCCACGCGGAGGAGAATCCATTCCGTTCGGCGATCCGTGAGTAACTAACCTTCTCCGCGACCGAGAGTCTCTCACCAAGAAACCCGAGCCCCAGATTCATCTTTTGCCTTGGCGTGTTTCGGCCTTGCTCGGTCTCCCTATAAAACGGCGCGGGGTTTCGAACAAGAGCGCCCGACGGCAGAAAGGGCCGATTCTGTTAATTTCGTTGCACGGATTTGTATTATTTGGCTAAGAAAGCAGCGGAGCCACCCTGCTCATGAAATCCCGCTGTGTCTGGATTACGCCGTCCGTGGGGTCTTGAATCACGACCTGCGTGGCGCCCATCTTCCTGAACTCCGATATCTTCTCCGCAATCATATTCGGCGTCCCAACTAGGGTAACAGCCTCCACGACTTCATCGGGGATCTTGCCCAACGCCTCCTGCTGCTTCTTCCCCCAGTCTCCCGACCCGGGGACCATCGAATGGGCTGAGAAGGCGCCCATCTCGTCAGTCAGGACCCCTTTCTCATCGAGCGACCTCTGCTCGCTCAGCAGCATGTTTCTAGCGGCTGGTCCGACCCGCCGGAGGCCCTCCTCGATGTCATCCGTGATTGCGATGTAGAAACGAGCGACAATGTCGAGGGAATCGGCTTTTCGTCTGGCTTTCTCGAGCCCGGCGCGGAGGTTCTTGACCGACTGAGCGAAGACTCCATTCGTGTGAATTGCCGGGAACCATCCGTCGGCGACCTCCCCGGCCAACCGTTGATTCTTGGGTCCCAGCGCGCCGATGTATATCGGCGCTTCCTTCGCGCCCGGGAACTGCAACCATCCTCCCTCGAAATTATAGAACCTTCCAGAGTATGAGACCCGGTTGTCGAATGAAGACGTCCAGAGAAGACGGATCACCTCGATGGCCTCCTTCATCCTCGCTGTCTGCCTCGAGGGCTTAAGGCCGAACGGAAGCAGGTTCATCGCCTCTCCAAGGCCGAGCCCTAGGACGCACCTGCCTCCCGTCAGCAGTCCCAAGGTCGCTGCCGACTGGGCGAGCATGACCGGGTCCCTCCTGACGATGTCCGATACCGACGGCCCAAGCTTGATGCGCGTGGTCTTCGCCCCCGCTGAAGCGAGGAAGAGCCAGGCATCGAAACAGACTTGCTTCGGCGAACCCGCCGTGACGTGGTCGGGGACCCAAGCGTAGTCGAACCCAGTCATGTCGGCTCCCACCGCATATTCTAGCACCTTGGCAGGGTCGCGAAGGTCGAGCCTGTACCCGAACCGGAGCCGCATCGCGAGCCACCCGAGGGCGACCAGTTATTATCTTCACAGAACTGGTCATCTCTCTGTCAAGACGCCTTCCCTCCGCCAACGAATAAATACGGTCGCGGCCTCGAAGACCTCGCGTTGGATTTTGGCGTGGCCATCTCCACGGCGCGCGAGGGGCTCTTCTACCCTGAAGGCTTCGCGAGTCGGAAGAGTTTCGTCGAAGTCGCACTCAAGGCCGAGGAGCTCGGGTTCGAATGCGTCTGGGGAAACGATCACATCACTACGCAGAGGTACATCCAGGCGAGGGGAGAGCACCCGAACTTCTACGAGCCGATGATAACCTTCTCCTACCTCTCCGCGGTCACAAAGAAGGTCAAGTTCGGGACCGCCGTCGTAGTCGGACCCATGAGGAACCCGGTCACGCTCGCAAAGCAGGCGATCACACTCGACCATCTGGGAAGGGGCAGGTTCGTACTGGGCTTGGGGCTGGGCGCCTACAGGGAGGAGTTCGATGCCTTCGGGGGGCGCGGGAAGAGGGGAGAGATTCTGGACGAGATGGTGGAGGGGCTGGCCCTCCTCTTCGGCGACAAGACGCCCGCAAGCTACGAAGGCAAGCACTTCCGGTTCAAAGACGTCGAGATGCTCCCGAGACCGTTCACCAAACCCTTCCCATTCTACATCGGCGGCAACTCGCCGCAGGTTCTCCAGCGCGTCGCCAGGTACGCCCAAGGCTGGATCCCGGCCTCGATGTCTCCTGCCGACCTGGAGAAGGCCCTTCCTGTGATTGCTTCCAGCGCGCGGAAACACAAGAGAGACCCGTCAAAGATCGCAGTCGCTCCCGAGGCGATCTGCGGCATCGACAGAGACGCAAAGGCGGCCAGGAAGAGGTTCCTCGAATCCCTGGTCTACCAGCATTTCCTCTCGCTGAAGAAGTCGACGCTGAAGGACATTCCTCTTACGGAAGAAGAACTAGTCGGGAGGAACTTCATCGGCACCCCCGCAGACGTCATCAAGAAGCTCGGGCCATACGAGAAGGCGGGTGCCACACAGATGTGGTTCGATTTCTTGGGTACAACGAACGCCGAGGTGCTTAGACAGATGGAACTCTTCGCCAAAGAAGTGATGCCTTCCTTCTAAACAGCTATGGTGCCAGCGCGCCTATCGCCGACGGGTAGTCCAGCACCTTCCCGGGGGCGGCCGCATCGATGACTAGGACCAGTCTCCCGCACCTTCTACACGTGGAGCCAGCTCGCGGTCACCTGCTCGAGCCTGCCGCGGAAGTCCGACGCGGGTCCCTCCATCTGAATCTTGCCCAGCCTGAAGACGTACATGTAGTCGGCGACATTGGCCACCTCGACCACGTTCTGATCCACGGCCAGGATCGTCGTCTTCTGTTCGCTGCTCATCTGCGTCAGCTTCGCATAGAGCATCTTGAATATCTTCGGAGAGAGCCCAGTCGAGAACTCGTCGACAAGGATGAGTTTTGGTTTAGTCATCAGCACACGTCCAAGCTCGATCATCCGCTGCTCGCCCCCGCTGAGCGACCCAGCGAGCGTGTTCTTCCTCGCCCTGAGCTGGGGGAAGTTCTCGTAGACCTCCTCCTCTGCCTTGTGCTTCTTCTGCTCGTCCCTCCCAAAGAGCCATCCGCCCAGCTTCAGGTTCTGATGGACCGTCAGATAGGGGAATGTGCTCCTCCGCTGCATCAGGTATCCGATTCCAGACCTGAGCATCCCTGACGGGTCGCCCCCGGTCATGTCCTTCCCGTCGAAGGCTACGCTCCCACCCCAAGGCTTCACGAAGCCGTACAACGTCTTCAGGAAGGTGGACTTGCCGGAGCCGTTCGGGCCGATTATGCCTGTAATCTTCGACTTTTCCGCCTCTAATGAAACTCCGTGGACGATCTCTATCTTGCCGTACCCTGAAACGACGTCCCGCGCTTGAAGGCTCATCCTATGTCCCGAGGTATGCCTCAATCACTCGGGGGTCGTTCCTAATGTCCCCCGGCGAGCCATCGGCTATAACCTTGCCCTCGTCGAGACAGATGACTCTGCCACAGTTCTTCGTTATGACAGCGATGTTGTGCTCGACGATGAGGAATGTCCTCCCCTCCTTGTTCATCTCCCTCATCAGGCCAAGCAACGATTCGAGCATCGCGGGGTCGACGCCGGAGAAGGGCTCGTCCATGAGGACGATGGTGGGGTTGAGCATGACGACCCTGGCCAGCTCGAGGAGCTTCTTCTGCCCCCCGGACAGGTTCTTGGCGATTTCGTGCGCCACGGACGCAAGCCTGACCATCTCCATTGTATCCTCGACTCGCTTCTCCTTCGGCTCGCTACTCCGCGCCGCGGGGACGCAGTATAGGTTCTCCACGACAGTCATGTTGTCGAACACCCTAGGCACCTGGAATGTCCTCCCCACTCCCCTCTTGGCCAGCTCGTATGGAGGCGCCTTGCTAAGATCATGGCCGCCCAGCGCGACCCTCCCCGCGTCTTTCCTGATGTAACCGCCCAGGCCGTCAAGCAGGGTGGTCTTCCCCGAGCCGTTGGGCCCGATGAGGCCTACAAACTCCCCCTTTCCAATCTGGAAGGACACGTCGTCGACTGCGGTGACACCTCCGTACCTCTTCGTGACGTGTTCGACCGAGAAGCTCATCTTCAGCTACTCACTTCTTGACCATCTTCGGCCGGATGTACTTGTCCACCACCGTCTGCATTATGCCCCTTGGGATGAACAGGACTATCATCATGAATATTGCGCCCCTGATGGCGAGCTGGAGATTGCTCCCGATGGTGAAGCGGAGTAACCATTCGAGTGGCTGTATTATCGCCGCCCCCAGCAACGGCCCGAGAATCGTCCCCACTCCTCCCAGCAGCGCGGGCAGCGCGATGTCTGCGGTGATTGTGAGGGACATCGTCGAGTTCGGGTCCAGGTAAAGCGTGTACTGCGCGTACAGGATCCCTCCCATGGCGATTACCCCGGCGCTGATCATCGATATCACCAGCTTGTACCTCAGGGTGTTGATCCCGATGGACTTCGCCCCTTCCTCGTCGTCCCTGATTGCCATCAGGCGCAGCCCGAACTCCGAGTTCCTTATCCTCCATGTGAGTCCCAGCGCCCCCAGCACCATGACGAGGCCGATGTAGTAGTACGCCAGATGGTTTGTGTTGAACTGAAACCAGTACCAAGAAAATGGGATGATGTCGTAGGAGAGCCCATACGCGGCCCCCACATAGTCCCAGGCTAGGAAGCTCAGAAGCACGATCTGCGATATCACGAGCGTGGCCAGGGCGTAATAATCTCCCTTCAGCTTGAAGGTCGGGTAACCGGTGATCAGGGCCAACCCGGCCGCGATTGCCGGCCCTACGACGAAAGCCGCCCACGGCGTTATCCTGTAGGTCTGGAACAGAACGCCAGCCGAGTAGGCGCCGATACCGAAGTAGAGGGCGGGTCCCAGGTTGATCTGCCCCGTGAAGCCTGCGAGGAGGTTCCAACCCAGCGAGACGAACGCGAACAGGAAGAGGTCGAGCATCACGTCTATGATGAGGTTCGAGAGCCCCACGACGGGAACCACGGCCGTCGCCACGAGGAGACCGACAGCGAGGAGGTAGACGTTCTTGGGGAGGAGTTCGCTCCTGGTCAGCAAGAGCGATTCAACGCCTCAACCGCTTTCCGAAGAGGCCCTCGGGCATAAAGATCAAGATGGCAAGGAAGACGACGAAGGCAAGCGGGAGTTCGGCCTGAGCCAGGTAGACATATCCCGTCGTAGATTGGACGACACCAATGATCAGTCCTCCGACCAGCGCGCCGAGGTAATTGCCGAGACTGCCCAGAACTACCACCACGAAAGCGAGGAAGAGGAACTGGTTCCCCGAATCGGGGTTGACTGGATAGTAGCTCGTGATTATCGCGCCGGCCACGGCCGCGAGCGCAGTCCCCAGCCCGAACGTCATACCGAAGATTCTTTTCGTCTCTATCCCGACCGTCTGGGCGGCTTCCCTGTCCTGGGCGGTCGCTCTGATCGCGAGGCCGATCGAGCTGCGCGTGAGGAATAGATGAAGCCCGATGCCGCACAGGATCGCGGCGAAGAAGGCGATCACGTGGGGCGCGTCGAAGACCAGCCCGCCCGCGTGCCAGTAGAGGGAGGAGTACGAGGTCGTGACGAGCCTGATGTCGGACCTCCAGAAGTAGAGAACTACGTTCTGTATGAAGAGGGTCAGTCCGAATGTGATTAACAGCTGCGCCACAGACGAGGCTTGAATAATCCTGCGCAGAAGGAACTTGTCGATGGCGTACCCCAGGGCGAAGAAAGTCGGGAATATCACCAGGGCGGACAGCAGGGGGTCGAGCCCAAGGAAGTACCAGGTCCAGTAGGCCATGTACATCCCGAGCATCATCAAAGCCCCGTGCGCGAAATTCACTATGCGCATCGTGCCCCAGATCAACGTCAGGCCCGCACTGACGAGCGAGTAGATTGCGCCCACGAAGACGCCCGCAAGTATCGACTGGATGAGCGCGGTAGGTTCTATGGCCACCCAACGAGCCTCCAGTCGAGCATCGTTACGTCTATACTTTCACGGGGCTGGGAATCTTGCCCGCGGCCCTGTCGGCCCACGTCGGCTGGGGGAAGACGGCCTTGTAGGCCGCAACCGGGGACGGACCGACCGTGTGCCATACGTTGTCGCTCAAAAGCTGGACGAAGAGCGTCTTGGCCTTCGTGTTATCGCCCGTGCTGCTGAACTGAACTCCATCATATCCTTCCATGACGTCGTCGGGGCCGAGGTTGGTGGACTGAAGGGCGGTGTTAATCTTCGCCGGGTCGTTACTCTTGGCACGGTTGACCGCGTCGCAGATAGTGTTGAGGCATGAGTAAGTGTCGCAAGGGTAGGAGTACATGTCCTTGCCGGTCTTCGCCTTGAACAGGCCCTGCCACTTCTGCTCCCACGGTTTAGTCACGAGCAGATCAGGCGACCACGGGAGTCTGGAGATGGGGAAATACGCATCGGAGCCGAGCTGCTGGTATGGCGGGTTGAGGTGTCCGGCGCTCGAGAACATGGTGGCGAAGTCAAGGTTGTACTGCTTGAATGCCTTCTGGAAGAGCACCGCGTCAGCCACGAAGCTCATCGCTGTGAACAGGACATCGGGCTGGGCGCTCTTCAGCTGGAGGACCTGGCTCGTCACGTCGGTCGCCGGCCCGTGGAACGTGATGTTGGAGACGATGTTGTATCCGCCGTACGTTGGGTCGTTGTTCGACGCCGCGTAGAACTTTCCTGCGCCGGTGCCGAAGAGCGTGTCGTCGTTGAGGATCGCGATGTTCTTCACCGTCGTCCCCGGGTTGTTCTTTAGTAACTCATCTTTCAGGTACTGGAACTGTTTGAGGGCCAGCTTGTCGTCTCCGATCCACAGCCTGTAGAAGTGGGTGAATCCCCTCGTGGTGAGGGATGGGTTGGAAGAAGAACCCGTGACCATCGGGACTCCGGCCTTTTCCGTCTCCTCGCTCTCGGTCAGCGCCAGGCCGCTGAGGAACCCATTCTGGACCGCGGACACCTTGTCAGTGTTGACCAGCGTGTCGGCCACCGTCCTGCCCACGTTCGGGTCGGTCTCGTTGTCGATGAAGATGAGTCTCAGCGGCGCGCCGCCGAGCCCCTTGAAGCCTCCGTTGGCGTTCCATTGGTCCTGGAATATCTGGGCCATCGCTTGCGAGTCCTGCCCCAGACCTGAAGACCCTCCGGAGAGCGGGAAGGGACATCCAATCACCACTTCCGCGACCGTAGGCCCGGTCGGCCTCGTCAGATAGTAAGCCGCCCCCGCGCCCGCGGCTGCGACCACGACGACTCCTACGGCTATCTTCCCGACGGTGCTGATTGCTTCCCTTCTTGTAACCTTCTTGTTTAGAAATTCTGTCAGGGGCCCTGAGATTTCGCTGGTGGCCTTCTGTTCTGCGGCTAGCTCTTCCGGCGATTTCTTTCTGGGCCCTTCCGAGTCCTGCAAACTCACACCGATTGTCTGGCTTCTGATATAAGCGTTGAAAGCCCCAGTCTTCTCAGAGACGTGCGGGCCAAAGGACCATCGGGACCTTGCTCCGGCTCTCATCTATAGGAAAGCATTATGTCGCTGGCGAGCCTCTGCATCGCCGATTCCAACCCGTCGAACGGCGTGCGCGTCAGTATCGCGACTTTGCAGCCCATCTCCACGAACCCTTCGACACCGGCCGAGATCTCCGGTAGAGTCCCGTTGAAACTTACCTTCACCTCCCTCCACTTCTCGGGTTTGCCCGAGGGCGCGTGCTGTCCCTTCAGGGCCGAGATTACCGCACGATAGAAGGCACCGTCGACCCCCGGAATCGGGGGGACCCAAGCCTCCGCATACCTGTTTGTTAGTTTGAGCATGTACGGCTTCAGAGCGCCGAACCAGATGGGCGGGTACGGTTTCTGGATTGGCTTCGGCTCCAGCACAGCCTGGCTAGCGTTGTAGTAATCGCCACGGAAATCCAGCGGCGCGTCCGATGTCCAGAGCTTTGTAACCAGCCTCATCCCCTCGGCAGTCTTCGCCGCTCTCACCCTGTCCTCGTCCCAACGGCTGTAAGCGTCGAACTCTGATTTGTTCCAGCCCGCGCCCGCGCCCAGGATTGCGCGGCCGTTGGAAAGCTGGTCGACAGTGGCGACGACCTTCGCCAGGATGGCTGGAGGTCTGAGGGGGATGGGCGTCACGCAGGTGCCAATACGGATCCTCTCGGTCCTCGTCGCAATCCCGGCGAGGGCAGTCCAGGCGTCGACCGAGGTCTTCGCGACCGGGGTGAGGTAGTGGTCCGTCACCAGGAAGAAATCCAGCCCCGCCTTCTCGGCGGCAACCGCGGACTCGACTATCTGTTTGGCGCTCCAGCTGCTCGCGACCACCACTCCAAAATCCATGACTGGACGTCCGCCATCGCATCGTATTAATCAGTGCTCGAACGACAACGCGGCAGTCCCGTGCGCTTTCAAATCAAACCAAGCCCAAGACCCTCCGCGAGGATAGCCAAAGAGAGTTCTATGGTCCGAATGCAAAGGTTCTGGGAGGACCTTTGGAAGCGAGAAGGAGAGTTCCTGTCATCAGGGAAGCCAGAGTACCGACACGATACGGCCTTCGTCGGGGTTGCCACCATCGCAGAACAGTTCTACTGCGAGTACAAAGTCGAGAACGAGTTCGCGTTCGGAGAGATACCGACCGAGGTCAAGGAGAAGGGGACGGACCTGCACGACGAGCTCATCCCGCAAGTGGCGATCAGCAGGAAGCGGTTCGCAAAGCTGGTTCAGGGGAAGAAGCCAAGCTTCGCAGTATTGCGGGTGTGGGGGAAAGTTGGAAATCTTCGGATCCTGGGAATGCCCGACCACATCGTATGGGCGGAGGGTAAACCGCTTTGGGTCGTCGAGCTCAAGACAACCGGCGGAGACCCGACCTCTCTCTGGGATGACCAGCTCGCCCAGATCAGGATCTACGGGCTGCTCCTGCAGTCGATGGGCTTCGACTGCTCTCGTCTGAAGCTCGCCCTGGTCCGGGTCCGGGCTAGGGACCTTTCCGACGAAGAGAAGGGAGCCTTGATCTTGAAAGTGTCTGCTTCGCTACAAGCTGGAGCAGTGAAACAGCTCGAATCTCAGTACGACGGATCGATGAAGGTGCACCTCGTCGCCCACGACGGGGCCGCCGCTGAGGCCGCGATAGCGTCGAAACGAGGGTACTGGCTGGGAGAAAGGGAACCCACTTCAAGCACCAGCGTTGGAAAATGTAGAGCCTGCGAGTACAATCCCGTGTGTCCGAAGACATTGTACAAACCCGACTAAAATAGCACGCGCAAGACGATTGGAATCGCTCTTCTTATTTCCCCACCTTCACAAGGACATTACCCGCCGACGCCAAGATGAATTCGAAGTCGTTCACGATTCCCGATGGGAGCAGTTCCATCGAGATATCCCGCGCCCACGAAAACTGGCGGGCAAGTTCGTCGAAGTTCTCCGAAAGATGAAGCTGCAATAGGCCCCAAACTCTAATCTTAGATTGATTCCGACTGATAGAAAGTCTATTCCTTAGAGGGGGAAAAAGCATTCAACCCAGTGATCCTTCCTGATCTCCTCGAGTTGAGGGGACCTTTGCAGACACTTGTCCTGTTTGTAAGGACAGCGGGAAGAGAATCTGCAATAATCAGGCGGGTCAATCGGAGAAAACGGTTCACCGATGACATTCCTGGACACCCCTCGCGCAATCGCAGGGTCGGGAACGGGGGTCGAAGCGAGGAGGGCTTGTGTGTAAGGGTGCGCAGGGTGTCTGAAGAGCTCGTCGGTTTCTGCGAGTTCCACGATCCTGCCCGCATACATCACGGCCACTATCTTGCTAATCGAGCGGGTCATGTAAAGGTCGTGGGAAATCAGGAAGTACGACAGCCCGAGGTTTGACTGGATCTCATTCATGAGCTTGAGCACAGACGCTTTGACTGACATGTCCAGCGAAGAAACGGGCTCGTCGGCGACCACGAGCTTCGGTCCGAGAGCTATGGCGCGTGCGATCGCCACGCGCTGCTTTTGTCCACCGCTTAGCTGGTGAGGATACCGGTCCAGGTAGAGTTCGGGCGGTGTGAGCTTGACTTGTTCTAGCAAATGATAGGCCCTCTCATCTGCTTCACTCCTGGTAGCAAGTCGGTGTAGCAGAAAGGGCTGTGTCAGCACATGTCGAACAGTTTTACGTGGGTTTAGTGACGCCTCCGGATTCTGGAAGATTATCTGCATTTTTGTGCGGAGCGAAAACTGCTCCTTCCCCCTCAGACTAAAAATCTCCTGCCCCTCGAACATTACTGAGCCTTCCGTCGGGTGTATTAGCCCCACAATGATTCTCCCCAGAGTCGTCTTCCCGGAACCGCTTTCGCCGACAAGCCCAAGCGTGGTGCCAGTTTCAAGTCGGAGACTCACGCCGTCGACAGCATGAACAGCCCTCTTCGATATCGAAAGGAGACCCCGACCGAGAGGATAGTATTTCTTGACGGCGCGAACCTCTAGTAGAGGAGCCAGGATTCTCACTTCTTCGGATAAAGCCAGCAGGCAGCCCGGCTCGTTCCAATGTCAATCAGTATGGGCTCTTTCTCGCTGCAGATCGGCATCGCGTATTGGCACCTGGGGTGGAACCGACAACCGCTGGGCGGGTTCGTCAAGTCAGGCACCACTCCTTCAATCCCGACCATCTCCCTCCCTACAAAGTAGATGCTGTTCGCCGCCGTGAGGAGCGCTTGGGTATACGGATGCTTGGGTTCCTTGAAGAGCGAGCTCACGTCCGCTTCCTCAACGATCTTCCCTGCGTACATCACGTAAACACGGTCGCACATTTCGGCTACGACTCCTAGGTCGTGTGTAATCAGGAGTAGCGAAAGCCCCCTCCTCTTCCTGACTAGAGTCTTCAGGAGTTCCAGGATTTGTCCCTGAACGGTGACATCGAGTGCGGTTGTTGGCTCGTCCGCGATTATGAGCGAAGGCTCACACGAGAGGGCTATCGCAATAAGGACCCGCTGCTTCATGCCGCCGCTCAGTTGGTGCGGATAATAGTCCAAGACTTTCTCAGGGGAGGGAATGCTTACGGCGCGGAGGGAATCAACTACCTTCACTTTCAGATCGGACGTTTTTCCCTGATGGAGGCTGATAGACTCGCTGATTTGGTCCCCGATTTTCATAAGCGGGTCTAGGAACGTCATCGGGTCTTGGAAGACCATTGAGATTTCAGCTCCTCGAATTTTCCTCAGCTCAGTCTCTTCGAGAGAGGCAAGGTTCTTCCCCTTGTGAAGGATTTCCCCAGACACTATCCTGGCATTCGGAGGAAGGAGCCTGATGAGAGAGAGTGCTGTGGCCGTTTTCCCAGATCCGGATTCTCCCACTATCCCAACTACCTCCCCTTCTCTGACGGACAGAGAAACGTCGTCGACAGCCCTTACAACCTGCGAGGAACCGTAGAAGTACATTCTGAGGTTCCGAACATCGAGGAGCGAGTCTGACAATCAACTACCCTTTTTCTGCCAGCCTCGGGTTTAGCGCGTCGTTAAGTCCGTCTCCAATGAGGCTAAGGCTAAGTATCGCCAGCAGCAGCCCAATCCCTGGAAATGTCGCGATCCACCACGCGCGCGTCAAGAAGGTTTGCGCCTGCTGGAGAAGGTACCCCCAACTCGGGTTACTCGGGTCCCCCAGCCCCAAGAAACTTAGACCAGCTTCGACCGTAATGGCTGCGCCCACTTGTAGGGAGGCATTGATAATAACCGGTATCAGTGCGTTCGGCATGATTTCATTGAATATGATGACATGATTGGGGGCACCCACTGCTCGTAGCCCCTCGACAAACTCCCTCTCTTTCAGCGTCAAGAATTCGGCCCTCACGAGCCTTGCAGTGACGGGCCAGCTAAGTACCGCGATGACGAAGACAACGTGCGAGAGGCCGGGGCCGTAGATTATCAGTATTGTTAGCCCCAGTAGGAGAATTGGGATTGCCAGAAACATCTCAGTGAACCGCATTATGACATCGTCAACCACCCCTCCATAGAATCCAGCTATCGAACCTAGGAGAGTCCCCAGAAGGACAGAAACAGCAGCCGCGGTGAATCCAACTTCAAACGACACTCTGCCAGCATATAGGAACAGAGAGAACATGTCGCGACCGAGGTTATCGGTCCCGAAAGGATGGCTCCAGCTCGGTGATTCGAAGGTCTGCCCTGGGTTGATGTTGAAAATGTCGTTGGCCCTGATCAGGTTTGCTCCGGCTGACACCGCCACCAGAGCAGCCACGATAACGAGCCCTGCAACCGCGGCATGATTCTTGCTGAATCTAACCCAGAACTGTCGAATCCTTGCGGGCCAGTTCGTTGCTCGCACTCGATCACCTGTAATGTATCCGCGGGTCGACTAAAGCATAGATGACATCTGTGACTAGATTGACCATGACGACCCCAATGGAGACGACTACGAATGTACCCGTGATGACCGGATAATCCCCCGCTATTATCGCGTCGAAAACCATTCTGCCTATCCCGGGCCAATCGAACACGGTTTCGACTAGGACGGCACCGCCTAACAAGGCGCTTATGTCAAATGCTATTACGGTGAGGACTGGAAGAATCGCATTTCTCAGGGCATGTTTGTACACAATGGAACGCTCGGAAAGTCCCTTGGAACGCAACGCTAGAATGAAGTTCTGACGCAACACTTCGAGCATACTCCCTCGCTGAAGATGCGCTATCAGTGCGACCTGATACACTCCCAGAACCGAAGCGGGGAGCACTAAGTGACGTAAGACATCCGCCACGTAAGCGAGACCACCTAGTTGCTGAGTCAAGGTCGTCATACCTGCCACGGGGAGCCAACGCAGATTAACCGAAAACAGGAGGATGGCGAGCTGTCCTAGCCAAAAGTTTGGCGTCGAGTAGCCGAGCAGAGAGACTGCGCTCACTACCCCGTCCCTCAGTGAATGCGGTTTCCTTGCAGCTTCAACCCCCATCAAAATCCCAATCAGAGACGCGATCACCATTGCTGTGCCTAGGAGCATGAGCGTTGCGGGAAGCTTCTGAAGAATCAGCGAAGTGACAGGCTCTTGGAAGAAAAAGGAGTAACCCAGGTTGCCGTGGAAAATGGCCCACAGGTAGTCGAAGAAACGCTCGTAAATCGGCCTGTCCAGGCCGTAAATTATTCGTATCTGTTGAAGGTACTGGGGAGTCGCCTCCTGTCCCGCGAGTATCTGGGCAGGATCCCCTGGGTACAGGGCGATCAGGAGGAAGTTCAGGACTAAGACAGCAAAAACGACAGGGATTCCCTCAAGGAGCCTTCTAACCACATAATTGGCGAGGGCGCTTGGTTCCTTTCCCCCCATTAACGAAAACCAAACTCCACTCGTTAAGATATAAATATATCAGGCAGTCGACGATTTCAGTTGGTCCTAGCGGAATTCTACAAGACCGCGCAAAGGATCTTGAAGGATGTCGTTCATCTCAAACCCGAAGAAGAACTCGTCGTCGCGTATGATTCGAGAACCCCCCACGAGATAATGGATGTCTTCAGGCAGGTGGGAATAGCCATGGGGTCACCGACCACCTCCGTAACTTTTCCCAAACCCCCCCTCACTGGGAAGGGGGCGTGGCCACGGGCGACGCTCCCAAGAGCGACGCTCGAGGCACTCAGGTCAGCGGACGCCATAGTCGGAGCAGGCGTTACATACGCTGAGGGTGTTGGCGACGTTATTGCGGCCGGCCACAGGATGATTTCGCCAGGGATGGGCCCCCAAATGGATGAAATCTTGGTTCGGACGGTGGGCGAGCCAGACATCTTCAAGCTTAGAGACGAGGCCAACAGGATAGCCGAGCTCTGGACGGACGCGAAGGAGGTCAAGATCACTTCGAAGGAAGGGACGAACGTCACCATCGACAAATCCGGATACCCGGCCTTCCCAGTCAACGGCTTCCTGGATGAAGGGGAGCTGTGGGACACGCTGCCGCCAGCGCAGCCGGGCACCCAGGATTACATTCAGCTCAGCGGGACCTTCGTGTTTGACGGGTTTGTCGCATTTCAGAGCCCGGAAGTGGGCTGGCAGGTTCCAAATCAGCCAATTGTAGTCAACGTAGAAGAAGGAGAGGTCACCGATATTTCGGGGGACAAAGTGTTAGTGCCCCTGCTGAAAACACACCTAAACGGGTTCAGGGATCCATCGGTCTTCAGAGGACCAGTTCACATAAACCTTGGAACAAACTCCAACGCCAGGCTTAGCAAGCATCAGGAGATGGAGAGGGTGCGCGGGATAATTGATTGCGGCTGGGCAGACAACAGCGTACTTTCAAAATTCATGGGCAAGCACACGAAATCAAGAGTCAACACCGCACCCACGCACTGGGACATGCTGATGCTGCGACCGAGTGTGTTTTTGGACAGTAAGCAACTCGTTAAAGATGGAGAAATCCTGACGGACGCGTTGAAATAGATCGTGGCGATTATGTCTTTCCCAACGCTCAATCCTTGCAGGTTGTACAGAAACAACTGTCAGGGTGCTCGCAGCTGACCGCTGCTAAGAAGAAGGCAGAAGTTTTCTCCGAGGTCGAGGCTGCGAAGTACGACTTTGGAGTTGCGGTCGATCGGATGGTTACGTCCTTCGCCAGTCCCGCGATTCGCCCAGCCAAGGGCCTCCCCAGAGGGATTGATGCTAGGAGGTTCAGAGCGGGAAGGATTCACATGCTGTATGAAGCCGCCATGAGGACGCAGGGACGACCGCTCTGTCTAGCCGCAGCGGAGAGGCTCCTGAAGTTGGAGAAGGATTCTACGGTATTGTTCCTGACCGGAGTCTTGCATCCAGTCTTCTTTCCGAAAGGTGAGACTGATGGGCCCCCGGGGGTCGTGGGGCTCGCGAGGGCGTTGAACTTGGGGCTCGGCCTCCGACCGGTCATACTTTCAGAGGCTGCGACGAGTGATATCATGCGGCAGGCAAGCGCTTCGATGGGTTTGAGTGGGCGATGGGACAGGAAGATGGGGCCGAGGCCACGGAGTGCCGACGTGATGAGCTTCCCGGTCACCGACGTAGCAACGACTCAGAAGGAGGTGAAGAAGCTACTCGACAAGCTGAATCCGTCAGCAGTCGTCGCGATCGAAAGAAAGGGGAGGAACACAAAGGGGGAGTACCACTCCGTCCTCGGCACGCCGCGCGGGGCGTTCGAGGCGAAGCTGGATTACGTTACCGAGGAAGCGAATAACAGAGGGATTCTGACGATAGGAATCGGCGACAACGGGAACGAAATAGGGTTCGGTAATATCATCGATGATGTGAAGAAGATTCAGATGTTCGGCGAACTCTGTCAGTGTCCCTGCAAGGGGGGAATCGCCACGGTCGTGAAGACCGATCTACTCATCCCCGCAAGCACGTCTAACTGGGGGGCGTACGGTATCGAAGCGTGCGTCGCCTTCCTTTTGGGGCGCGGCTCGCTCATGCACGACAGCGAAGTGGAGAAGAGAGTGCTGGAAGGTATTGCTAACTTGGGGTGTGGCGACGGCGCAACAATCGAGACCACCCCAACTTGCGACGGGACGGGGAAAGCTTCGCTCTACCTGGTAGACTTTTTGAAGTCGCTAGTGGATCAAAACCTTGAAACAAAAACCAGAGAGTTCTAGCCTTTAATACCTTGATGAGTGAGTTGTAAGAGTGCAAAAAATCAAACCTCCAGTACTCAAGAAGGGAGCGACGATTGGGGTGCCCGGCCCCAGCAGCAAGCCGCCTAATTTCATGATCGGTCCGGGCGTGCAGAGGTTAAAGAGAATGGGTTTCAATGTTGTCCTCGGGAAGACAGTCAGGCAAACGACCCGGCAAGGGTTCCTTTCTGGAACGGACAAGGTGCGTGCTGAAGAAATTAACACAATGTTCAAGGACGAAAAGATTGACGCCCTCCTATGCGCGAGAGGCGGGTACGGCTCAATTCGTATTCTCCCTTATCTGGATTACGATGTGATCAGGGAGCATCCCAAGATAATCATGGGTATGAGCGACATCACGAGCTTGTTATTGGGTATTCACGCGAAGACCGGCCTTGTGACATTCCACGGCCCGGGTTCGTTGGGTTCCCTTACAGGCGAGTTCACACCGTACACTGATCAGGCAATCATGAAGGCTCTAATGTCGACCGAGCCCATAGGTGAGGTGACGAACCCACCGGATGGTCCTTTCGTCCAGACGGTCGTCGAAGGAACGGCTGTCGGCGAACTCACTGGGGGAAACCTAAACTTGGTCGTCGCGACCTTAGGCACTCCGTACGAGATAGACACGAAGGGGAGGATATTCTTCTTCGAAATACCAGGGGTAAGAGCATGGCAAATTGACAGACACCTCGTTCACCTGGAGCAGGCAGGTAAGCTTCCCGCAGCAGTAGGTTTCGTGGCGGGAGAGTGCGTGCAGTCTGACCCATACGAGCGGGCCGTGGGTGAATACTGGCTCAGCTATCCCGGTGCAATACTGGACCATCACCTGTCCTCCACCGTTGAAGAGGTAATCAACGAACGACTCAGCAAGCTTGGGAAGCCCGCTGAATACGGCTTGGTCTGCGGGCATGGGAGGCATAAGACGGTGATGCCGATTGGGGTAAGGGCGGAACTGCGGGCGAGCGAAGGAATCCTGAACATAACCGAGTCAGCGACGACTGGGTAGCAGCTGTGGAAGGAGAGAGGAGCTTCATGGAAGAGGAATTTCTGTTCGTCATTTCGGAGCGGCAATCCGGATGAATCCAGCCACCGTCGAGGTTGTGAGGCACGCTCTCCTCCGAGCATGCGACGAGATGAAGTTCATCATTCGAAGGACATCACCGAGCCCGTTGACCTACGAAATGCAGGACTTCAGTGTCGCCGTCATGGACGAGAACGCCGATCTTCTCGGACAGGCGACGGGCATCCCGAACTTCTTGGGGAATCTTGGCACGTCGGTAAGGACCACCGCGGAGGACATCGGTGGTTTCGACTATTTCGAGGAGGGGGACGTCTATATCACGAACGACCCGTATCGGACAACAGCCCACCTTCCAGATGTTACCGCGTTCTCTCCAATCTTCTTCCAACAGACGCTAGTCGGGTTCGCTGTTACGCGCGTACACTGGATCGACATTGGAAGTGCGAAGACGGTTGGCGGCTTGTTCAGCGAGGTTTTCCCGGAAGGCACTTTCTATAAGTCAGTGAGAGTGTACGAAAAGGGAAAACCAAACGAAAGCATCTTACGGATCATAGGGGCAAACAGCAGATTGCCCTGGTCAATCCTTGGGGACCTGCGTGCGCAGGCTGCTGCGTGTAGAATAGGAGAGGAAAGATACATCAAAATCATCGGCAAGTACGGCCTTATGACGTTCCGGGAAGCGGTCCGCGCGATTTTTGACCACGGCGAGCGCACTGCGAGAGAGGCTGTGAAGAAGATCCAAAAGGGTACCTACGAAGCGACAGCGTACATGGACAATGACGGAATCGACCTCGACAAACCTATCAAGATTAAAGTCGCCGTAACCGTCGACAATGAAGGACTCCTCGTCGATGTCGATGGCTCAAGTGGACCTGTACCGGGTAACTGCAACTGCGGCTTGGAACAGGCGAGGACCGGTGCTCGCACTGCCTTCATGAACATCGTTGCTCCTTCATACTTTGCCAACGAGGGCTTTTTCAAACCATTGAGGTTCAAGGTGCCAGAGAGTTCGATATTCAACGCTAAATGGCCGAGCGGGACCATGTTTTCTTGGATGCCCGTCGAATATTTTATCGACCTGATTCATACCTCCTTGTCCCAAGTTATCCCCGATCACGTGGCCGCAGCGACCTACGGATGCGCATCCATCTGCCACATTCACAGTTACGATGAAGTGGAGAGAAAGTACTGGGTCATGTCAGATACGGAAGGGGGTGGATGGGGTGGGATGATGGACAAGGATGGAGAAAGCGCGATGAAGTACGGCGACGTCACGAATCCACCTAGCGAGTTCTTGGAGAAGAAGTACCAGGTGATGGTCGAGAGATACGAACTCGTTCAGGATTCCGGCGGGCCCGGGAAGTGGAGGGGAGGACTGGGGGTCATCAGGGATTACCGTATCCTCGCTCCAAACGCCAACTTGTTCGTTGTGTATGAAAGACACAAGAATCGGCCATGGGGGATACGGGGAGGCTCCAGCGGGGGCATGAACGACGCATACGTCAACTTTGGCACCCCCAGCCAAGTGGAGTGCCCCAAGGTCACAGCGCTCCCGCTGAAACAAGGTGACGTCGTCCGCTTGATGACAGGAGGAGGAGGCGGCTTCGGGAATCCGAAAGAGAGGAACGCCGAGATGGTCAAGTGGGATGTCCTGAACGGCTATGTGTCGCGCGAATCTGCTGAAATGGATTATGGCGTCAAGATGGACGAGCGTGTCAAAACAGAAATTCTCGTAAAAGCATGATGTGGTTAGATTGTTAAGAGTAGCCGTCGACATCGGTGGGACTGTCACTGACCTCGTCGTCCTCGATGGGGGTGCGAATGAGATTCTGCAGGACAAAGTCCCAACAATCACTGCCAACCAAGCCGAAGGGGCGTGCAACTCGATAGTGGAGAGAGCTGAGAATATCACTAAAGAAGAATTATTACCTCTAATTTCGGAGTTTTGATCTAGATGAATCCGGCCACCGTCGAGGTTGTGAGGCACGCTCTCCTCCGAGCATGCGACGAGATGAAACTCATCATACGAAGAACCTCACCGAGCCCATTGACCTACGAAATGCAGGATTTTAGCGTCGCATTAATGAACGAGAACGCTGACCTGCTGGGACAATCGGCCGGCCTCCCGCATTTTTTGGGGAACCTAGGCACGTCGGTGAGAACGACAGCGGAGGACATCGGCGGCTTCGATCGCTTCGAGGAAGGTGACGTCTACATCACGAACGATCCGTATCGCACTACCCTACACCTCGCGGACGTTACGGCATTCTCTCCGATCTTCTTCCAACAGACGCTCGTCGGGTTCGCTGTCACGCGCGCTCACTGGATAGACATCGGAAGCGCGAAAACAGTCGGTGGCCTCTTCAGCGAGGTTTTCCCTGAGGGTACCTTCTACAAGTCCGTAAGGGTGTACGAGAGAGGAAAACCAAACGAGAGCATCTTACGGATTATCGGTGGAAACAGCAGGTTGCCTTGGGCTATCCTTGGGGACCTGCGTGCGCAGGCTGCTGCGTGTAAGATAGGAGGGGAGAGATACAACAAAATCATAGGAAAGTACGGGCTGACGACGTTTCGGGAAGCGGTTCAGGCGATTTTCGAGCACGGCGAGCGCACAGCAAGAGAAGAGGCAAAGAAGATTCCGAAGGGCACCTACGAGGGAACTGCTTACATGGACAACGACGCAATTGACCTCGAGAAATCAATCAAAATCAAGGTCGCAGTAACGGTCGACGACGAAGGACTCCTCGTCGACGTCGACGGCTCGAGCGGGCCAGTCGGTGGCAATTGTAACTGCGGACTTGAGCAGGCAAGGACTGGTGCTCGCACGGCTCTAATGAGCCTCGTTGCTCCTACCTACTTTGCCAACGAGGGCTTTTTCAAACCATTGAGGTTCAAGGTGCCAGAGAGTTCGATATTCAACGCTAAATGGCCGAGCGGGACCATGTTTTCTTGGATGCCAGTCGAATACCTCATCGACTTGATCCACACTTCCCTGTCCCAGGCCATTCCTGATCGCGTCGCCGCGGCGACCTACGGATGCGCATCCATCTGTCATATTCACGGCTACGATGAAATGGAGAGGAAATACTGGGTACTATCCGACACCCAGGGTGGTGGATGGGGTGGGATGATGGGGAAGGATGGAGAGAGCGCGATGAAGTACGGCGACGTTACGAATCCACCCTGTGAATTCGTTGAGAAGAAGTACAACGTGATGGTCGAGAGATACGAGCTCGTTCAGGACTCTGGCGGGCCCGGGAAGTGGAGGGGAGGGTTGGGCGTCATCAGGGACTACCGCATCCTAGGTCAAAACGCCAAGTTGCACGCCGTTTTTGAGAGACACAAGAATCGTCCATGGGGCATCAGGGGAGGCTCTAGCGGAGGCATGAACGACGTTTACGTCAACTTTGGTGGTCCTAACCAGGTGGAATGCCCCAAAGTTACGGCGCTCCCGTTGGAGCGGGGCGATGTCGTCCGATTGATGACAGGAGGAGGAGGCGGCTTCGGGAATCCGAAGGAAAGAGACCACGAAATGGTCAAGTGGGACGTCGTTAATGGTTACGTGTCTCGCGAATCCGCAGAGAAGGATTATGGATTCAAGTTAAACGAGAGCACAAGAAAAGAGATACTAGTTAGAACGTGAAGTGGTCATATTGTTAAGAGTGGCAGTCGACATTGGCGGTACTTTTACCGACCTTGTCGTCCTTAACGAAGAGACCAACGAGATTTTGCTGGACAAAGTCCCGACAGTCACTGCCAACGAAGCTGAAGGCGTGCGCAACTCACTGGTCGACAGCAAGGTCCCGCTCGCCTCAGTCAGTAACTTTGTTCACGGTTCGACTGTAGCGATTAACGCGGTCATTGAGGGTAAGGGAGCGAAGACTGGCCTGATAACAACCCTCGGGTTCCGAGATGTTTATGAAATTGGCAGGCTGCGAAAAATGGAAATTTACAACCCGAGGTATCGGAAACCTGTGCCTTTGGTTCCACGGTACCTTCGAAAGGAGGTGGCAGAACGGATGTCTTGGGATGGGTCCACAATCGCAAAGTTGGACGAGGACAGCGTTAATCGAGTCCTCGATGAAATGGATTCTGAGAGAGTAAAGGCCATTGCTGTCTCGTTGATGAACGCCTACGCTAATCCAACCCACGAGAAGAAGATCGCAGAGCTAGCAACCAGGCACTCTCCCACGGTCGCCATTTCCTTGTCCCACGACGTTGCCAACGAATGGAGAGAGTATGAGCGCACCAGCACGACTGTAATGAACGCATACGTCCAACCCATTGTCTCTAAGTACCTGCAGAGCTTGGAAGGAATCCTCTCAAGCCTCGGACTGAAGTGCGGTCTGCAAATCATGCAGTCCAACGGCGGTTTGACGTCGGCAAAGGAAGCTGCGAGGACACCGGTCCACGTTTTGGAATCGGGACCAGTCGGAGGGATCATAGCTGCTAGCAAGCTCTGCGAACTCCTCGGTCGTGAAAAACTGGTGTCTTTCGATATGGGAGGGACGACAGCAAAAGCCTCGGCGATAGATGGCGCTCCTTTTTTCATCCAGGAGTACACACTTCTCGGGCACGTACTCAGGACTCCCGCCATCGACATTCGGGAGATTGGGAAGGGCGGTGGGAGCATCGCGCGCGTGGATGCGGTCGGGGGACTGCACGTAGGGCCAGAGAGTAGCGGCTCCGATCCAGGTCCCGCCTGCTACGGAAAGGGGGGGACCGAGCCTACCGTTACTGATGCCGATCTAGTGTTAGGCAAACTCAACCCAGAATACTTCTTGGGAGGGGCGATTAAGTTGCAAATGAGCTCTGCGGAGAAGGCGTTCGAAAAGATTGCAAAATTCTACGGAATGAATGTGGTGGAGAGCGCAAATGCGGTAAACACGATAACCGATGAAGCGATGACGGGCGCAATTCGCATGGTGACTGTTGAGAAGGGTTTTGACCCAAGAGATTTCTCCCTAGTTGCGTTCGGGGGAGCGGGACCTACCCATGCCACAAGGCTCGCTATCGAATTGGAGATGCCACTCGTAGTCATCCCCGTGGCACCAGGGAACTTCTCCGCCCTCGGGATGCTGTTCAGTGACTTAAGGCACGACTACGTGCAGACCTTTCTCGCTCCGCTGAACTCGGTGGATTTGGACAAGGTGAGCGCCACTTATCAGAAGATGGAAGGCGAAGGGAGTAACAAGTTGCGGAGCGAAGGAGTCAAGGAGCATGACATCCTCATCATCAGATCAATGGACCTCCGCTATGTAGGGCAAGAGCACGTCCTGAACGTCACCGTGGAACCTCCCGATTTGGACTCGGTTGCTCGAAATTCGTTGGAAGAGTCGTTCAACGAACTCCATAAATCCCGATACACCTTCAATATCGAGAAGACGCCCCTGGAAATTGTTGCCTTGCGTCTGACTGCGATAGGCAAGTCAGCGACACCAACGTTCAGGAAGATTGCGAGCGGTTCTTCCGACCCGGCGGGCGCGGAAAAGAAGGGTAGGAGAATCTACCTCGGTGCCGATTACACTGACTGCAAGGTCTATGAACGGAGCCGCTTGAAGGCTAAGAACCAGCTCGAGGGACCGTGCATCGTGGAAGAGAGTGGATCTACCACGGTGGTCTATCCAGATCAGCAAGGCGAGATAGATGCTTCCGGCAACATTCTTGTCTCTCCGATGTAGATCGGAATTAGTCACGACTCTTCGAACTCACCGAGCATTTTTATAGAGAATCTCGGCGCAAACGAACTTCAAGATGGTTTCGCTCATTGTTTTGGAAGGGGCCGATCTGATCGACGGAACTGGAAAGTTGGTGAAGGACGCCAGAGTTCTCGTTGATGGCTCCAAAATCGCGGGTGCTGGACCTTCTGGAGAAGTGAAGGTCCCGGCTGGCAAGCATTTGACGGTCGACTTGAGCGAGATGATGATTCTACCTGGGCTGATAGACCTGCACGCTCACCTGCACGGGCAAGCCGATCCAACCACGCAGGACTCTCTGATTAATGAGACTGATGCCTACCAGGCCGTACTTCTTGCGGAAAACGCGCACAGGACGATCGAAGCCGGGTTCACGACGATCAAAGACATGGGTGCGCCCAACGACGTCAACATCGATCTGAGTCGCGCAGTCAATGATGGTGTCCTGAAAGGACCTCGCATAATTCCAGTCGCGACCGTCGACATGACCGGGGCACCAGGGGGATACGACGTTCACGGGACTAGAGGGGGAGAAGCGAGCGGCCCGATTGAAACGCGGAGAGCGGCTCGAATGAAAATCGCGATGGGTGCTGAGGTGGTCCAAGTCAAAGCAACTGGGGCGGGATACGGAAAGTTCGGCCCCAAGGTCTTGATACTCTCAGTAGAGGAGATGAAGGCGGCGGTTGAGGAGACTCACAAGCTAGGGAAGAGGACGACCGCTCATGCGTGCGGGTCTGAGGGAATAAAGAACGCGGTGATTTCAGGTGTTCAGTGCATAGAGCATGGACAGTGGTTGTACGAAGACGATGAGCTGATAGAAATGGTTGTGGAGAAGAGGGTAGGATGGGTCCCAACCTTGATGAACAACTACATCAAGTTGAAGATAATGAACGAGGCGACGAAGAAAGGCGAGAAATCGGGACTACCTCGATACGTCGAAGAACGTGTCCAATATATGGTCGAACCTCATCGCAAGAGCTTCGAAAAGGCCATGAAGGCCGGGGTCCTCGTGGGGATGGGCACCGATGTAGGAGCTCCCTATACTCCGAACGGAATGAACGCCTACGAGATGGAGATGTTCGTCAAGTACGGTGCCACACCAATGCAAGCTATCGAAGCAGCCACCAGAGTCAACTCACAGATACTCCGGATGGAGGACAAGTTCGGCACTATTGAACGTGGGAAGGAGGCAGACCTAATTGTCGTAAAAAAGAACCCATTGAGAGACATCCGGGTGCTCCAGGAAAAGCATAACATCGCACTCGTAATGAAAGGGGGCGAAACACTTGTCGACCGCCTCGGCATAATGGGTTCCCACAGCGGTCTTATGTAATCAGATGCGCTATGCCGAAGATACTGTTGCATTCAACTTCAGGTCAGCTCTTCAAGAGCAGCCTTGTTCAGGTTGCCGAAGTGAGAGTACCTAGATTCAAATGAGCTGGGGCTTTCAGTCGCGACCTCACTCAGGTTGGTAGCGGGAGGCGGTCTGAGGCTCGAAAAAGGCCACGTCCTGATTTTGCAGCGGGCGCTTTAATACTGACGCAACACTAGAACAAGTTCTGTGCGAGCTCTGACTATTCTCGAAGGGGGTAACTTAATTGACGGGAAGGGGAGATTCATAAGAGACGCAATCGTCGTCATCGATGACTCCAAGATTGCTCAAGCTGGTTCTGCGGCGGAGACAAAAATTCCGCCCGGCAAGAATCGAGAAATCGAACTGAATGGAATGACGGTCATGCCGGGTCTGATCGACGTTCACGTCCACCTTCACGGACAATCTGACCCCTTAACGATGGTAAGCCTGCTCAGTGAGACCGACGCTTACCAGGCGACAATTCTCGCCGAGAACGCACACCGGACTATCGAAGCAGGCTTCACAACTGTTAGGGACATGGGCGCTCCGAACGATGTCAACATCGACCTGAGTCGTGCTGTTAATGACGGCATCTTGAAGGGGCCTCGCATAATTCCAGCGGCGACTATTGACATGACGATGGTGCCGGGAGACCGCGATATCCACGGACTCAAGGGAGGCCAAGTCACTGGTCCGGCGGAAGCGCGGAAAGCTGCCCGCATGAAGATTGCATGCGGGGCTGAAGTCATCCAAGTAAACGCCACAGGGGCAAGTTTCGGTAAGTACGGTCCAAAGGTTCTGATATTGTCGGTCGAAGAAATGAGGGGGGCAATCGAAGAGACTCACAAATTGGGAAAAATGTCGACCACCCACGCTTGCGGCTCAGAAGGGATCAAGAACGCGGTTCTAGCAGGAGTTCAGTGTGTAGAGCACGGTCAGTGGCTCTATGAAGACGACGATCTGATTAGAATAATGGCAGAACAGAGAGTTGGTTGGGTTCCCACCTTGATGAATGGTTTTTGGAAACTAGAAAAGATCAAGGATGAAGAACGGAAGGGAAGAAAATCGGGGTTGCCGAAATATGTCATGGAGCGCGCGGTGCAAATGGTCGAACCTCATCGAAAGAGCTTCGAAAAGGCTATGCAGAAGGGGATAGTGATTGGTTATGGGACGGACGTCGGCTCGCCTTTTACTCCTAACGGCATGAACGCCTACGAGATGGAAATGTTCGTGAAGTACGGCGCAACTCCGATGCAGGCGATCGAGGCAGCAACGAGGATAAACGCGAAGATAATACGAATGGACAACAAGATTGGCACTGTGGAGGTTGGCAAAGAGGCGGACTTCACCATCGTTGACGGAAATCCCCTCGACGATGTCAAGATTCTTCAAAAGAAAGAGAACATCGCCCTCGTAATGAAGGGGGGCGAAACAGTTGTCGACCGTTTGGGTTTGATGGGTCCTCATACTGGTCTCATGTGATTCTGGTAAGTCCCCGCCCCCAGCCGCCTGAGCAACGAACCCCTGGGATTAGCCCGAGTAACGCAGTCAGAACAATTTGACTGATGGGCTCATTATTGACAGGTTTATGTCAATTGCATCACGGTCTCGTAGAACGCTTAAATATAATCTGCTCATTTTTTTGCCGATTGAGATCTAGGGCTGCTGCTTCGGTCGCCCTCATGTTTCTCTTGGTTCTATCATCGCTCGGCGGTGCGGTTGCAGAAATGAAATACCCGCCTCCTACGGGTGTCCAGGGACCGAGATATGGGGGAACGTTCGTGATAGGCATCCTCTCCGATCCGCCCACCCTGAATCCTTCCATCACGACGTCTTTCTATGCTCAGGTCGTCGCTGGTAATATGTATCAGTCGTTGCTCTGGTACGACCTTCAACTGAATCCTCATCCCCAACTCGCCCTCAGTTGGAGCGCCTCCTCGGACGGCCTATCTTACACGTTCCATCTGGTCAATAATGCTTCCTGGTCCGACGGTGTCAAATTCACCTCTGCTGACGTCAAGTACTCATTCGAAAGTGTGTTGAAAGTTGACCACGCGCTAATGAAAAACGTGCTCGCCAATCTGGTCAGCGTGAACACTCCGGACGGCTACACAGCCGTGTTCGTTTTCAGCAAACCCTCCCCCTCGTTCATGTCGTATCTTGGCATTTATTCGGGAGGAATCCTCCCTGCGCACATATTCAACGGGACGGACCCGCTTAAGAATCCCGCCGACACCAATCCAACCGTGACCCTAGGTCCTTTCCTCTTCAAAGAATGGGCGAAAGGTGATCATCTGACACTAGTGAAAAATCCCAACTACTACATCAAAGGCGTGCCCTACATCGATACCTTGACGTTCAAAATCCTATCTCAAGGGTCCCTCTTCGCGCCGTCCATTCAGACTGGCGAAATTAACTACGCGTACCAGGAAGTTCCGCCTTCGGACTTCCAAACCACTCTCGCAAACGTGGCGGGGGTGAAAGCATTCATCGAAGTTTCAGGTGTGGCACCCGTTAGGGTATTTGCGTTCAACCTGCGCAAACCAATCCTCTCTAAACTTGCAGTGAGACAGGCGATCGCAGACGCAATAAACATCACCCAGATGGCTCAGCTTGCCTCGCTCGGGATTGATAGTCCTGCTACTTCGCCACAATCCAGCGTAGTCTCTTGGGCGCACGCCAATAACCTGCCACAATTCAGTATGAACCTTACCAAGGCGAACCAGCTCTTAGACCAAGCGGGGTACCCTAAGCAGGCGAATGGAACAAGGTTTACGCTTCAAATGTATTCGCACTTGTCTCCCGACATGATAGCCGCGGGGCAGATACTAGTTGCGGACCTTGCCAAGTTGGGGGTTAACGTGAATTTCAAGCCTTTGGCAGAGGCGGCCATGGACCAAACCGTTTATGTAAATTGGGATTTCGACCTCGCGGTTACAGGTTGGGCAACGGGACCTGACCCTGGACCTACCTTGTTCCAGAGATATGATTCTCAGTCCATAGTACACGTCGCGTTCACAAACGCGATGGGATACAACAACAGTCAAGTGGACCAACTCCTAGCTCAGGCTGGAGTGGAGCCAGTCCAGAGCAAGCGGGCCCAGCTTTATGACCAAGTTCAGCAGATTCTTGTTCAAGACTTACCAGTAATAACGTGGGGTGAGGTTGGTCTCCCTTCCGCTGTGCAAACAAGCTGGGTAGGCTTGCAGACCGATGCTCTCTCGAGGGCTGGTTTTGAATATGTTTGGTCAGTCAACGGGAACCTTCCAGTTACCACTTCAACGACCTCGGCTCAGTCATCATCCCAGCAGGCGACTAGTACTTCGACTTCGAGTAGCAGCACAACTTCGCCCCAGTCAGGCCTGGACCTCAGCACGATTGCTGCCATTGCGGGGGTTGCAGTAGTGGTGGTGCTGGCAGCCGCGTACGCAGTGCGCAGGCGGTCGTCTAAGAAAGTGTCAATGCCTAAGACTTAGGCCATAGGCGGGGTCGGGAGTACTCACCGATTTGAGTCAGCCCCTGCCATTTGATTCCCTGAAGCGTCTAGCGAGGGTGCGACGAGGAGCACTATGAACAACTCTCTGCTCGTCGAGCTGGTTTGCAGCCGGTGCCAGAGAAAGTTTGACCCACACCTAGTTCATACTGTGTGTAAATCCTGCGGAGGGACTCTCTTCTCAACTTACGACTTGGAGCGCGCCAAAAGCGATGGCGTTCGGGCGCTGCTGCGCAATCGGACTCCAAACATGTGGAGATACAGAGAGCTGTTGCCCGTATACAACGACACAAACATCGTAACTCTCGGCGAGGGGTATACCCCAATTCTTCCACTTCGACACTTGACCTCTGTTTTCAAGGCCAAGTCTATAGTCCTCAAAGATGACGGGCTCATACCCACGGGAACCTTCAAGGCTCGAGGTCAGTCGGTGGCCATCTCGAAAGCCAAAGAGCTAGGGATAGAAAGAGTCGTTCTTGCCTCCGCCGGGAATGCGGCGGGAGCGATGGCTGCGTATTGCGCCCGCGGGGGAGTAGAAGCGCACGTTTTCCTGCCCAAAGATGCGCCAGAAATCACCAAGAAGGAATGCCTGAGCATGAACGCTCACTTGAAGTTGGTTGACGGACTCATCGACGATGCCGGTGCCATTGTCACGGCGCTCGCGGCCCGGAACGGGTGGTTCAACATGTCAACGCTCAAGGAGCCTTACAGGGTAGAAGGTAAAAAGACGATGGGGTACGAAATCGCCGAGCAAAGCGAATGGAAGCTGCCCGACGTGATAATCTATCCGACCGGCGGGGGGACAGGCCTGATTGGAATGTGGAAAGCGTTCAAGGAGATGGAAGAGATGACTTGGATCAGTGGGAAGAAGCCGCGGATGGTTTCGGTGCAGTCGAGGGGCTGCGCTCCCGTGGTGAGGGCATTCCAGCAGGGCCGGGAATCGACAGAAAAGTTCGAGGGTGCTGCGACCATAGCGGCTGGGTTGAGGGTTCCTGCCCCCTACGCGAGCGAACAGATTCTTAGGGTCATCAGGGAGAGCCGAGGGACGGCTGTTGCTGTGAGCGATGAATCTATACTCGTTTCTATGACTCGACTGGGCAGAGAAGGTGTATTCGCCTGCCCCGAGGGGGCTGCTACGGTTGCGGCGTTAGACGAGCTGTTCGCGAACCGATGGATAGACAAGGACGAGAATGTACTGCTTTACAATACGGGAACAGGTCTCAAGTATCCAGAGCTCATCCAAGTCCCCGAGATTGAAGTCCTCAAAAATGAGATAATTTCGAATACGGCACAATAGGTAAAGAATCTCTTCTCTTCGATTTCCTCGGCTAAAGCTTTCACTTCGACATACCGTCTCGCACCCACGCATATTCTTGGGTGATTGTGCTCCTAGTACATCGACCCCTAGATTAATCGAAGAACTTCGAGAGGATCAATTACATTCGCTTAAAGCGGGGTTAGAAAAAATGAGTGCCCCATGCAGATACTGCCGTCCAGGGCAGAACTCGGAAGAGCCTTGCCAGGTCTCGCTGCCGTCATCCTTCCGATCACCATTGTGTCCGAAGCAATCTATTTTTTCGAGCTTAGTTACGTGCAGACGGTCCTTCACATCCCCCCACCAGTCATCGCATTGATGATCGCTGCGATAATCAGCATAGTTGTCACGAACCTCATCGAGTTGCCGCAAAGATACGAACCGGGACTCCAGTTCACGACTCGATGGCTGCTTCGCATAGGGATAGTTTTCTACGGTTTCAACTTCTCGTACGCACTTTGGTTCAAGAGTGGTTCAGAATGGATTCTTCTGATTGGACTGGTTGCCGTGATCATCCCCTTCGCCTCTGGATATTTCGTCGGCAAGGCTCTGCATTTGAAAGAAGACTCCAGCCTCCTGGTCGCGGTCGGAACCGGGATTTGCGGCATCTCCGCCATTGTTGCAACACAACAAGCGGTCAGATCTGATGAGAAGGACGCGGGGATGTCTATCGCAACGATTCTGCTCTTTGGAACTTTCGTTCTCTTCGCCTATCCCGTAATTGACGGGCTGTTGGGAATGAGCAGCGTTGCATACGGAGTTTGGACAGGCGCCACGACTCTCGATTTACCGCAACTGGTCGCTGCCGCGCTGCAGGGAGGTGGGACGAATTCTCTTTCTCCTGCTTTGTGGGTGAAGTCAATTAGGATCGGCTTGTTAGTGCCTGTAATCTTGATCTTAGTCGCCAGAGCCACTAGATCTTCCAAGGCCTCAGACCTTCTTCCTCGGCAACAGCCACGGGGTTCGCGTTATCGAGAAGTGCTGAATTCCTTCCCCCTTTTCATCCTGGCATTCTTCTCAGTCATCCTTTACAATACCGTCTCACCACTACCTGCTTGGTTGCTGGGCCCGGTCGCAAGCGGAAGTGGTCAGTCCCTCAATCTGAGCATAGCAAGTGTTCTCTTGACTACTGCTATCATCGGGATTTGTTTTCGCGTGAAGAGAGCCGTCATCAGCGTGACAGGCTGGAAATTCATCGTGGTCGGCGGGGTTGCATGGGGATTCCAATCGCTTCTAGTATTGTGGCTAGCTACATCGCTGAATTTACCAAGTTTCTAACAATATCTCAATTCGTGGGAATAATCGATTGGGCGGTCTTCCCTTAACTGAGAGCAACTCTCCGTCCCAGTAGCTGATACAATCGACAAGCTGGGTATTCACATGCGATGGAGGATTTAGGCTCCGATACCCGGAATCAATTGCAACCACGTGGGTATGGGTCAGGGCAAACTCGTCACACAGAAAGCATGAGAGGATTCAGGGCTTGGTTAGGATTCTTCAAATCTTTGCGCGAACACCCAATATCTAAATAACGCAGACGGACCTCGATTTCTAAGAATGACCCGAGGTTTCGATCTTTCGAAGGCCAAGAGAGGAGAGAAGCTGCAACTGCGACTCGATGCTTTCGAGCTTGCGGACGGTTCTACTGTCTCCTTTCCCGTGACCATTATCCGAGGCAAGAAACCTGGGAGGACACTTTATGTCGGCGCGTCTGCGCACGGGGACGAGGCTTACGCCGCAAAGGCTGCGGCCCAGATCCTCAATGAAATTCAGCCGGACACGATTTCAGGAACTCTCATATGCGTCACTGTGGAAAATCCGCTCGCGTTTAACGCCCGAAACAGGTTTACTCCGTTGGATGATCGTGACAATAACCTCAGCGATGCGTTCCCGGGAAAAGCATCTGGCGATCTGACCGATAGGATGGCGAACGTCTTGCACAATCAATTATTGCTGAAAGCCGAGTTCGTGGTGGCGTTGCATACCTCGGACCCTGAATACAGATGCATTGGCTACACGATAGTTCCTTCGGTAAGCTCGCAGGATTCTTCCAGGAGAGCGTTTGAACTCGGCCGGATTTTCGGTCTGGATTTCATTCAGGGTCCTGCTCCCGGGCACAGCTTTCCCAAGTCCATGACAAACGTTCTTACCAGTTTCGGAAAGCCAGCGATAATCGCCGAGCTCGGCGACAGCCGATACGACAGTGAAGAAGAGGAGATTTCGAGGAAGGGAGTCAGAGGGGTATTCAATGTTCTGAAACATCTGGGGATGCTCGAGGGCGAGCCGGAACTCCCTATCTCGCAAAGTGTCTTGGGAGAAAGAGCGAACCTTCGTGCTGACCGAGGAGGCTTTCCGATAATGACCGTCAAGCTGGGTCAGAATGTATCCAAGGGAGAGAAGGTCGCAACAATCCTGAACACTTTTGGCAAAGTCGTCCAGACCATCCGTACGCCGATGTCCGGTATTGTGCTCGGCAGGTGTTTTCGTCCCATAGTCCATTCGGGCGATCGGTTCATGATCATAGGAAAAATAGAACGGAGAGTCTAGCGGCATCTAATCGCCGTGCGAAATGGGCTGGAAAGCATTCCTCGACTCCGCCTGCTTTTCTCGGAATGAGTTCATCCAAATCCGACAATACTTATAATGTCGAGTTCGGCGCAATTCTAGAAGTTTCGACTATTTGCTCTTTGGGATCAGGCTCGTCGGAGACTTCGGAACCGCAAATACAATTCAAAGATACGGTGCGCTAGCAGAGCAAAACGGACTCGATTTTGTTTGGGTGAGCCACGATCTCTTCAAGATAAGCTCGTGGGTAGCGCTGACAGCCGTGGCATGCGCCACCAAGCGGGTCAAGCTCGGGAACACCATTCTGAATCCTTATTCCTGCGACCCTTCGGAACTTTCGACGTACATCACCACCCTGGACGAGTTATCTAACGGAAGGGTCGTGGTCGGCCTAAGCGCTGGGCATCCCCGATTTCTCCAGTGGGTAGGGATCGATGCGAAGAAGCCACTGACAAGAACCAAGGAGACTGTGGAGATCCTGAGAAAACTATTCAGGGGTGAGCGGGTTAAGTACGATGGGCAGGAATTTCATTGGACAGATCAAGCCTACTTAAGGTACAAACCCTTCAGAAACGAGATCCCGATCTACATCGGCGGCTCGGGCGACAAGTTCCTGCAATATGCTGGGGAAGCCGGAGACGGAGTTCTCCCAATTCTATTCCCTCCCGAGTACATTGACCACACAATGAAGCAGATACGTGTCGGGGCCACAAAGGCTGGTCGAAATCTTGCTGACTTGGACATTGCCGGATGTGTTTGGTTTTCCGTCTCCGAAGAGGGAGGCGTAGCTGAAGACGCCCTGAGGGCGCTGATAGCCTATTACGGACCAGGCATACAGGAATTCAGACTAAATTCTATCGGCCTCACTAGGAAAGACATGGAGCCCATTGGTGAAGCAGTAAAGGCGTCTGGCGTCGAAGCGGGGAAAAAGCTTGTCACCGATAAGATGATGGGGCTGGCCATACACGGAACGCCCGATGAGTGCATCGGCAAAATAGAGAAACTGGGAGGCAAAGGCGTCACGCACGTGGCCTTGGGCGCTCCTTTGGGGCCAGACCCAGAGAAGGCGATAGAACTCATCGGAAGGAAGATCATGCCATACTTTCGAGATCGGACCAGCTAACGGGTTTCATGATCCCACTTCGAGGGGCCCACTCAGGTCCCTCAGCTTGCTCAGAACTGATGAAACCGTGAGGGTGCCCTCGAGAATCTTGGCACTCCAATCGTTTCTCGACTCAACCAGAACCTCCCATGATTTCGTAACTGCGTGAATCCGGGTAACGTTTCTTGCAAGTGACGGGTCGCGCACAACCCTCACGGCTGTCTTGATGGGTCCCGCGCCTGCTAGGCTTATCGCTGCGACAGAATTGAACATGCCCGGTGAAGAAGACACGAGTTCGTCTACCTTCGATTCGACCAAAGTTATCGGTTGTCTCCTCCCTCGGTCGATTTTCTTTCCCCCAAAGTCCTTCATGAATTCCTTCCAGGATCCCGGTGTTTTCCTGAGCTCCACCGACACGCTTGTCAGTCCCGATACCCTTCCCGCCTTGATCGCGTCCATTCCCGCCGCAGCTCCCGACGGAACATAGATCTTGACCCCTCGTTGCCGTGCTACCGATAATAGATTCTTGAGGAGAGGCCTTAGGAGCAACGCTCCAGAGCTGAGGATCAACAGGTCTTTTCCGGCGTGAAGAATGCGTGGTCCTAATTCGCGTACGGCTGTGATCGACGCCGCCTCCACGACCAGTTCGACTCTCGGGTTACGAAGGATGTCTTGGATGGAGGTCGCAACTTGTGCTCTAGTTCTGGCTGCCACGAGCGCGGCTCTGTCGGCGTGGCGGTCGAAAGCCGAGATGAGGGTCGTTTCCCCGGCTTCTCCCCTTTTGATTCCATCCGAGATGAGCATACCTATCTTCCCGCAGCCGATAATTGATACGTTCACCCCGAACAGCTATCTCTTAATCTCTTTACCGCCGCGTCCAGTATATTTAGCTTGGTTGCGAGGTCCAGCCTGATTGACGCCATATTTCTACCTGCACCTCTGGTTACACGATCATGCGAATCGAATGCAATCGAGAAAAAAGGTAAAATAGTCGCCATTCGTACAATGTTCGCTTGTCCGATACAAAAGTATCGAGACGGAAATTTATCAAGTACGCGGCCGGCGGGGCGATAATAGTTGGCGTAGCGGGAGTCGGACTCTACGAAGCCTGGCAAAATGGTCTACTGGGGGCCACAACAAAGCCGGTCGACACTACTCCATTCGTTATAGATGCGTGGACGAGCATAAGGCAGGTTGACCCGCCGTCCGACAACAACAACAACGCTCCGATCATCCTCAACCAGACTTACGAGCCCCTAGTGTGGTTCGACAAAGACAAGTTCACACTGATTCCCTGGCTAGCAGAGAGTTGGAAGGCGAGTTCGGACAGTTTGACCTACACTTTCACATTGAGAAAGGGAATCAAGTTCCATGACGGAACTGATCTCAACGCACAGGCGGTAAAGTCCAGCCTCGATAGGACCGTGCTAATCAACGACCCACAGAGCGCCGTCTCTTACCTGAACAACAGCCTGAAGGGTGCCAATGCATATTCCACCACCAAGATGACTGACGCGGACGCGCAGGCATACCTTTCAAACAACTCGGTCGAGGTGGTAGATGCAAACACTGTCGCGATTCATTTGGCCGCGGTTAACCCGGTGTTCTTGGATTACCTCACGGTGACCGACTGCTTCATCGTCTCCCCCGATTGGGTGCAGAAAAACGGAGGCGTCACGCCGGGGAAGCCGAACACCGTGATGGCACAGCAGGCTCACAAAGCGGGAACCGGTCCGTTCATCTTCGACAGCTGGGACGCTCAGGGGCAGACAGCTGTGCTCGCAAGGAACCCGAACTATTGGGGAAGTCCCTACAACACTGGCCCCCCGACACTGGGGAAGGTCGTGATAAGGGAGTTGCCCGACACGAACACGCGACTCCTGAATATCAAATCGGGCGCCTCCGACCTTACGTACATCCCGCCCGATTCCATCTTCCAGCTGGTTGACAAGGACACCTGGCTCAACCAGGGACAGCTCAAGTCCATCGCTTCCGGAGTTCAGGTAAACGGGACGTATCCGACTCTTTCCGTCAGGTACTTTGCCCTTAACCAGAATGTCCTCGATGCCAGCGGGAACCCCAAGCCTGTTCAGCCCTTCAAGAATATCAAGGTTCGACAGGCGATGGCCTACGCCTTTGACTACGCTGGTTACCTGAAAGCTACATACAATAACTTCGCCTTACAGCCGAACGGTTGCGTCGCCAAGGGAGAATTTGGGTACGACGCATCGATTCCGGCGCCCGTCCAGAACCTTGACATGGCCAAGCAGCTGCTGTTATCTGCCGGGCAGGATATGGGTTTCAGCCAGTCGAACCCGCTGAATGTCACGGTATGGTACTTCGTCGGCAGCGCTAACGGAAAGAACGCAACCACAATCCTCGCGTCTGCCGTGAACGCGCTCAACACCGGCTTCGTGCTGACTCCGAACTCGATGCCGGCGGGTGCCTTCTTCACGGCCAATGGAAACGGTCAACTCGAAGCATGGGTACTAGGTTGGCCGGGCAACTTTACGGACGCGAGCGAGCACGTAGGACCGTTCGGCGATTTCAGGAGAGGGGCCGGGACGGGCATCGCGATCAGGGCCGGTTACAACAACCCTAACGTCATAAGTCTGATCGACCAGCAAGCGGCCGAAACTGATTCGACTAAGAGGGCGAATATCATCTCTCAAATCGTCAAAGCGATAAACAACGACTATGCTTACATTTTTCTCGACCAGCCTTCCGGCTACTTCACGATTAAGAACAACGTTCAGGGCTGGTCGGTCAACATCCCGACTAACATCGTGTGGTCCAACTTTACGGCTGGGATCGTTTACTTGTACCCAGTCGGCAGGAAATGAAGCTTTCAAGCTTCATATTAAGACGCCTAATTCTCCTTGTCTTCGTTCTGTTCGGCGTCGCCGTCCTGGTTTTTCTTCTCACCAGGGCGGCGCCCGGCATAGATCCTATCTTCGCTTATGTGACACCAAACACTCCATCGAGCGCTTATCCCGTCATCAGGGAGCAACACCATCTCAACGATCCATTGTACGTGCAGATCTGGTACTGGTTCTGGGACGTTCTGCACGGGGATTTAGGGTATTCTCCCTCCGCCGGAATGCCTGTGTCAATGGCTGCCGCAATCTTCTTTCCCGCCACCGCAGAACTGACAATCGCTGCAACGATAATTAGCCTCTCAGTCGCGATTCCCCTCGGAATTCTCTCCGCGTTGAAAAGTAACAAGTGGCAGGACCACGCCACAAGACTATTTGTCATGACGAGTTCCTCGATGGCAGTTTTTTGGCTCGGCTTGATGTTACAGTTTGTGTTCTTTTACTTACTCAGAGTTAACGGACTGCCGTCCCTTCCACCGGCTGGGAGGATCTCTCCCGACGTGCTCGTAAGTCAATCAATTACGCACTATACGGGGCTCAACGTCCTCGACAGCGTTCTAAATGGAAATCTCCCCTACCTCGTCGACTCTCTAAGCCACCTAGTCCTTCCCGCCACGACTCTTGCGCTGGTAAGCATGGGACTGACGGCACGGATCATGCGGTCGAGCATGCTGGAAGTTCTGGGCCAGGATTACATCACCATGGCTCGAGGGAAAGGTCTCCCCGAAAGAGTCGTTATCTACAAACACGCGTTCAAGAATGCGATGCTCCCGACTACGACCGTGGTAGGACTGTCATTCGCCTCTCTCCTGAGCGGGGCCGTTCTGACGGAAAAGATCTTCGCATGGAATGGGATGGGATCCTGGGCCGCTAACGCGGCTTTAGCAAACGACACCGTGGGCATCATCGGGTTTACATTGGTTACGGCAACGATATTCGTTTGCGTCAATCTTGTCGTGGACATCGTTTATGCGATTCTCGACCCGCGCATCTCTTACTGAAGTGAAAACAGGAGTAATGAAGCTCCAATGACCAACCAGCGCACGGTTCTAAGAACCAGGAGCAGAACGAAATCGATTATATCGACTCTCAGACTCTTGCGAGAAAACAAGCTCGTCTTTTCGGGTTTTTTGATTGTGGTTGCTGCGCTCCTCGTGGCAGTCATAACGCCGTTCGCTATCCCTTATAGCGTAAACAGCACCGTGCACTTCACGGACAAGTGGCTCCCTTCCAGTCTGAGCCACCCGCTGGGGACCGACGACCTGGGTCGCGACCTGCTAAGCGTTATTCTTTGGGGAACGAGTACTGACTTCACGGCTCTGGTCGTTGTGCTGGGAATAGCGCTTTCAATCGGCATCCTCGTTGGAGCGACTGCTGGCTATCTTGGAGGCAAGTTTGACGAAGCCATCATGCGGGTAACCGATGTCTTTCTTGCGTTTCCGTCGCTAATATTGGCGATGACCTTCGCAGCAATATTGGGTCACGCCATAATTAATCTCACAATAGCAATTGCACTGGTTTACTGGCCCGACATTAGCAGATTGGTCCGCGGGCAAGTAATCGCAGAGAAATCGAAGCCCTACATTGAATCACTCCGCGCATCGGGGATGAGCCGTTACAGAATACTCTACAAACACATTTTGCCCAACACAATACAGCCGGTCATGATACAACTAACCTTCAAGGCCCCCTGGGTGATTATCACCCTCGCGGGACTGAACTTCCTCGGTTTCGGGCCCGGTCCCTTCACACCCGACTGGGGCCAGCTAATTAGCAACGGGTATGCCTACTTCTTCGAGGCTCCGAACGTGGTTATTTTCTCCGGGCTGGCGCTCTTGATAGCTTCATTGTCCTTCAATCTGTTGGGTGACGGCCTGAGGGACGTGCTGGATCCGAGGCTCCGGAGATAGTCCCCATGGAAGAATACGTCTTGTCAGTCCAGGACCTCAAGACGAAGTTCTTCACTCGCCACGGAGTCGTCAACGCGCTCGACGGCGTGAATCTGACCATAAGGAAGGGGGAGATAATGGGGGTGGTGGGCGAGACCGGATGCGGCAAGTCCGTTCTCGCATTGTCGATAATGGGGCTCGTAAAGTATCCGGGTAAGGTGGTGGAGGGTAGCGTGGTCTTCAGGGGAAGAGACCTGACCAAGCTCGATCCCGACGAGATGAGGAAGATCCGAGGTTCGGGCATCGCGATGGTCTTTCAAGATCCGCTCACATTCCTGAATCCTGTATTCACGATCGGTGACCAGTTGTCTGAAGTGTTCCTCTTCCACGCCGAGATGGACAGAAAAGTAGTGGAGTACAGAATCGCGAAGGCCAAGGAGAGCTTAGCCGAATCTACGAACGACGGCCAGAGAGATCAGTTAATCGAAGAGATCAACACCCTTGAGAGGGCTAAGGAAGCACCGGCAAAAGCGAGCTCGAAGGAAGCCCGAAAGGCCGCTTGGTATTTCTCAACGGAGATGATGCGGCTGTTGGAGATTTCTGACCCTGAAAGGGTCGCGAAGTTCTATCCACACGAGCTTAGCGGTGGCATGAGACAGCGAATAATGATCGCCATGGCATTGGCCCTAGAGCCGGACCTGTTGATCGCAGACGAGGCAACGACCGCCCTAGATGTCACGACTCAAGCGCAGATACTTCAACTATTGAAGGAGCTTCGGTCGCGAATAAATTCAGCAATCCTGATCATAACTCATGACCTCGGGATAGTAGCACAGACGTGCGAGCGAGTTGCGGTAATGTACGCCGGTAAGATCGTGGAGTTTACGCAGACCCGCGAGCTATTTTCCAATCCAAAGCATCCCTACACTCAGGGCTTGCTCTCCTCCGTGCCTCGGATGTCAGGACCGGAAGCCGACTTAGAATGGATTCCCGGTTCCGTCCCCGACATGATCAATTTGCCCTCCGGTTGTACTTTCCATCCGAGGTGTCCCTTCGCTCAAAAACTCTGCGAGCAGGAGGCCCCGGAGATGCTCGGCGAGACCTCGCATCTGGTCAGATGCCATCTTTATGGGAAACTTCAGGCGGGGCGCCAGGCCTATGAAAAGTGACCTTGTCAAGATTGTTGACCTGAAGAAGCACTACCCGATACGGAGCGGGGTCCTTGGACGAACCCTCGGTTATGTTCGGGCGGTCGACGGAGTGTCGTTCGAAATCCGCCGGGGCGAGTCATTCGGGCTTGTGGGCGAAAGCGGTTGCGGGAAGACCACGCTCGGCAAGACCATCCTGAGACTCATGGACCCAACCGCGGGTCGCATTATCTACGATGACACGGATGTCACTAAAGTCAGCGGGAGAGGGCTTCGAAAATATCGAAGAGCGGTCCAGATAGTATTTCAGGACCCATTCTCTTCAATGGATCCCCGACAGACCGTCGCTAGCATCCTGACCGAGGTGATGCATGTAAACGGCATTGCGGAGGGCCAGAGAGCCCTTGAGAAGGCAATCGACCTCCTCGAGCTGGTCGGGCTGAACGAGAGTCATCTGTTCCGTTATCCCCATGAATTCAGCGGAGGACAGAGGCAAAGAGTGTGCATAGCCCGCGCCCTTTCTACGGACCCAGAGTTCGTGGTTCTGGACGAGCCCACCTCATCTCTCGATGTCTCCGTTCAAGCTCAGCTCTTGAAGCTTCTGAAAGATCTGCAAAAGAAACTAGATCTGACCTACCTTTTCATCTCACACAACATGGCCGTAGTGAGGCATCTGTGTGACAGAGTGGGTGTGATGTATCTCGCGAAGCTCGTCGAGCTGTCCGACAAGAAAGACCTGTTTTTGGAGCCTCTGCATCCATACACGCAAGCATTGCTTTCTGCGGTTCCGGAGCCCGATCCGACGGTCAGGAGAGAGGGCGTGGTCGTCAAGGGGGAGCCGCCCAGTCCCGCGAATCCGCCGAGCGGTTGTAGGTTTCATCCTCGCTGCGCGTACGCTTTTGAGAAATGCCCGAGCGTTGTGCCGGAGCTAATGGAAGTTAACAATAAGCGTCTTGTCGCGTGTTTCCTGTATGATGAAGGTCATGTGAGGGAAACCGGGTAAATCCTTGAACTCATTTCACATAGACTCAAAAAAGCGAAGAAACCGCCGCATTTCTCGCCTCTACGTCGTGGATCTTCCTCCCTCCTCTCCTAGAGACGATATCAATCGCCTCCTGGCCGTTTACGCGGCGTGTCGGATCAGGTTATCTATCGGGCCTGAGGTGAGAATGAATCGTGGTCTTTCCATCTCCGATATTCGCTCCACCAGACCCATCAAAACCGTTAAAATGTAACAACTGAGACGAAGTGGAATTAGCGTGACGCCAACAGCGATAACGGGAGGAATTCTGATTGACGGAACGGGAGGCGAGCCCCTAAGGGACTCCACGATCGTCGTTCGCGATGGCAAAATAGAAGCGATAGGCGCGCGAGGAGACATTCAGATACCAAAAGATGCCGACCTGATTGACGCAAACGGAAAGACAGTAATGCCCGGGATGATGGACGCTCATAGCCACCTCGTAGGAGCGTACTGGCCAGATAACATCACCAAGCTGCAGGGAGTCTCTGAAGCAACTCCCGAACTCGTCGCTTTGTACGCGGCAAGGCATGGGCTGGAAATGCTACGGGCTGGATTCACCACCGTCAGAGACTTGGGTTCTTTCCTACCAGAGGACTGGGGGTCAAACAGGGTGATACAATCCCTGAAAAAAGCTATCGAGCGGGGCGTTATTCAAGGGCCGAGAATCGTCGTCGCAGGTGACATCAATATGACCGCCGGACATTTCGACCTGAGCACCCCGCCTTGGCTGATAAGCCCAGAGCAGACGGTGGATGGACCCTGGGCGGTAAGGAGACGGACCCGAGAGCTGATTAGGTCAGGTGTCGACCTGATCAAGATAGCAGGATCCGGCGGCATGGCGGGAAGGCTGGAGAAGCCGGACTGGAGAAACTTCACGCATGAAGAGATGGCGGCGATTTGCGACGAGGCGCACGCATTGGGTAAGAGGGTAGCCGCCCACGTCTATACCGCTCCCTCCATAAAGAAAGCCATCGATTCCGGTGTGGACACGATTGAGCACGGGTCTCCCCTCGACGACGAGTGCATCGCGTTGATGAAAAAGAAGGGCCTCACACTCGTACCCACGCTACAGGTCTTTTGCGACAAACCGCCAGGCTGGGCGGAGATGGTCGGCGCCTTCATGGCAGGAAAGATATTCGCCGCGGCCGAGGACACGGTCAAGAGCTTTCAAAGGGCGGTGAAGGAAGGAGTGAAGATTGCGCTCGGAACCGACATCACTGGGTTCAGTCCTCCTTCACGGCAGCACGGAGACAACGCCTTCGAACTCGAACTCATGGTCCGATACGGAATGACTCCCATGCAAGCGATTGCCGCTGCGACGAAGAACTCGGCCGAGGCGTTAGACCTCAGAGAGACTGGAATTTTGCAACGAGGAAAAGCCGCGGACCTACTGGTCGTGAACGGCGACCCTCTAAGCAACATCAGCGTTCTCAGAGACAAGTCCAAGTTGGAAATCGTAATGAAGGCCGGAAGGAAAGTGGCAAGTCGTGGCGTTTTGGAACCGGTTTAGGGTTAGATTCCTTTCACGCGTATTGATATGGGTTCTCGGAAGGGACGCCCTTGTAGACCAGGAGCTTCCACGGTTCTTGCGACGTACCCGTCAGTTGATGCAGCGTGTTAGAGCGTAACCATAGATAATCACCCGGTCCCAGAAGGTATCTTTCTTGATTGAGATAGTACGTCCCACGTCCTTCGAGAGTGTAGATGCAGTGCTCCTCGATATGGCATTCCGGATTGCTCGACCCAGCTTTGAACTCCGCGACGACAACCAGGACGCTAAATGCGCACTGTTTTTCCTCGAATAACGTCTTGATTTCGACAGATGATCGAAGGCGTTCCGCTGGCACATTTTTCTCAACACCATGAATCATCCTGAAGTCGGTGCGCCCGGGGCTGTTCGGCTTCTCCATGAGCATGAAGACCAGTGGCCGACCGCCATCTTGAGCAATTTCGATTTCATTTAGAGGAGGGATGTATGCGTAGGACGTCGGCTCGAGCAGAATTACCTGCCCCTGAACCGTGAGCCTTCCGGTTCCTGATAGGATGTAAATGAAAATTTCGAAAGCCTTCCTGATGGGCTGGGCAGACCTGCCGCCCGGGTTCATTGTAACGCATTTTTGAGTGAAAGCAGCGCCCAGATCGGGCGAAATCATCTCCCTGCAGGACGTGTCCAAATATCCTTCGGGGGTCATCTCTGGCGCGGAATTCAAGCTCAGAAAGGCGTATTCTGGTTTCTTAACGGGCGGTCTTTTCAAAAAAAGGTTCGTCTCATCAAAATGAATGTTGGTTGAAAAAGACTTTGGTTATCCTTCTACGAGAAGCAATCACAAATTTATTAACGTTCGGCGGCTCGCCCGAAACAAATTGATTCTCCGCAACTGCAATGTCGTTGACGTCCGCGAAGGGACAATCCGCCCTAATGTTTCAATTCGAGTCGAGGGCAAAATCATCCAGAGCATTACTCCTGGATCTCCTACTAGCGGGGAACTAACGAAAGACCTTAGTGGTGCCTATGTTCTTCCCGGATTGATCAATGCACACGTCCACCTTTATGTCCTCTCCCCAATTCAGGCCATAAATCCTCACGAGAATCCAGCTGAGACCGCACTCAGGTGCTACAGTCATGCTTCGGACGCGCTCAAGGCGGGTGTCACGACTGTAAGAACGGTAGGAGAGTTGAACCGCGTCGACATCGCGCTCCGTTCGATGATCACCAAGGGTTGGGTTCAGGGGCCAAGAATCGTCTCCGCAGGCAGAGGCGTAACTCCCACAGGAGGACACGGAGCCGGACTGGCAACGGAGGCTGACGGGCCAGACGGTTTCCGGCGAGCGGCTCGGGAAGACTTTGCGGCCGGCGCAGACCACATCAAGCTCTTCGTCAGCGGAGGAATCGCGAACATACATGATAGCCGTGAGAGTCTTACTGAGCCTCAAGCAACCTTACAGGAAATGGAAGCCGCGGTCTCAGTCGCCTCGAGTAAGGGAACGTATGTGTGCGCGCACGCCACGGGCTCCGAGATTGTGGAGATGGCCGCCGAGGCCGGTGTTCGCTCCTTCGAGCACTGCTACGAGCTAAACAAGGATGCCGTTGACGCGATTCGAAGCGTCAACGGGTTTCTAGTACCCACGTTGTCCGTCACTTCCTTGCCACCAGAATATCGGCGCAAACGAGGCTTTTCCGAATCGACGATCGATAAGATGTCGGCCGCTCGCCCCAAGCATCTTGAAAGTGTGCGTGCCGCCGTCCGCGCCGGGGTGAAAGTAGTGGTCGGGACCGACACACCACCAGGAAACACTTCCGAAGACGTGAATGTGACAGTCAAAGAGACGGAATTTCTTGTAGAAGCAGGCATGTCGCCGTTGGAGGCTGTACGCTCGGCTACACTCAATGCCGCAGAGCTCATCATGATGGAGGACAGGCTAGGACTCGTCGAACCTCGATACCAAGCCGACCTAGTCGCTATGCCCTCCAACCCGCTGGAGGACATAAAAAACCTACGAAAGATAGCGTTTGTCATGTACGACGGTCAAATAATTCGAGACGACTTACGACCATCGGACTGAAGGGGAAATACGCCAAGACGGCTTTAGCCCACGGCAGATCAGGATGTTTGCTGAATTGCATCTGCCGAAGACCCGGTTAGTCAAGGTCCACTGCAATGTTGCGACTTGCTCTTCGCGCGGCCTCAGATTTGGATCTCCATGCAATCTCTTCCAATTATTATTTCCCCATCGTATTGTTTTCTAATGTCTGTCACAATTTTTGCTATGATATGCTCACCGATCCAGTCGTTTCCCCAGTACATTGTTGCCATCTCCATGACTGGAGGCGGCCCGACGTAAGGCCTCAGGTGAGTTATGACCAATTTTTTCGCTCCCGACTCCTGAGCGACTCTTCCTGCTCCTGTTGGACCGGAGTGACCTTTCATCTGCCTTTCACTGATTATCTCGTCCAGAAAGGAGCACTCGTGGACAAGGACGTCCACATCAGCTGCTAGTTTGATCATTGCTTCGCACGGCTGAGTATCGCCGGATATTGCAACAGACCCCTGCGGCGAGTCCACCCTGTATCCCAGGCAGGGAAAATCGCTAAGGTGTTCGACCAAGCCGGCCGTGACTTTCCACCCGGCACCGCTTACTGACTGGGTGTCCTTCAAATCCTGGACTTCTATGGGAATTTCAGAGGTCGGTTTCTTCTTGATGTGGGGGGGCAGGTTCCTCCCGAATTTCCTAAGGAACTCGACGTCCAACTTGTGACCACCAAGCAGAATATGGTCAGACATCTCTATCGTACCCTGAGGGCCATAGACGTGGAGAGTTTCCTTTCTTCCATAGTTCCAAGTGCAGATGCAGAAGTAACCATAATCTGACATATGGTCCCAATGGTGGTGTGTTATGAAGAGCTGGTTGACTCTGACGGGGTTGATACCCGCCCTCATCAAGTTGGTTGTTGTCCGCTCACCGCAATCGAATAGCAGCGGTTGATCATCGACCATAACGACTTCACTCATGTTGCCTCTATCAGGATCGGGAAACGGCGGACCTGTTCCTAGAAGAACTACCTTCATCATGGAGTCATGACAGAAGTCGGAGATGTCTCTCTTGTTTAGTGAGAGGTCGGGACTTTCTCTTGCCCAGTAGGACAGTATGTTCCAAGTGAATTCCCCCAATGCCCCACATCAAATATGGAGCTTCCAAATTGAGAACCATGCCCTCCTCGAGAGGAGCATCGGCCGGGACATCAATTAGGTCGTCCTTGATCGTTGCCCCCTTTGGAACAAAGACGCTGTTCGGGTCAGACACGACCGGATATTCGTGGACCTCCAGCCCTATGCCGTGTCCCATGCCCGTAGGGGGTCTTTCCACCGCGTACTTGTCCCAAACTTTGAGTACTTCGCGGTGGAGCTCGCTCGGTCTCGTACCAGGGACAGCCAGTTCTTCTGAACGCCGAACCGCTTCCCCCAGGGCTTCGTAAACCCTTTCTTGCTTCTTGGTAGGCCTTCCGACGATCCCAGTATCACCCGTATCCGCATAGTACCCCCGAAGCTTGCTGGTCACATCAAGCTTGAGGATGGAGCCCTTAGCTAACTTTCGGTTGTTCGCTCTCCCGAGAGGGGCTCCGCTCTTGGTTCCGCTCCCTACAATGAAATGGCCGGTGTCAAAATCGCCGTCCTCGGACACGATGCTGCGTGCATAGACTCTCCTGAGTTCGAGTTCGGAGACGCCCGTCTTTGCAGCTTCGAAGGTTCGATTTAGCGCTCGCTCGTTCATCTCCGCCGAAGCCTTCAGACGAGCAACTTCTTCGCCGGACTTGACGAGCCGCAGAACCTTGAATAGGCCTTTAGCATTTTTCAATCTCAGCCTATTCTTCTTCTCTAGCGCTGCTTTGGATGAAGGGTGCAAGTCTGAAAAGTCGACACCCACCTCCTCGCCCGTCATGAACTCTTTCACAGCTCCGGAAAGAGCATCAGCAGCCGAGGCAAAATTGCGGGAGGGCTCATCCAAGTGTTCAAAGAATGCTTTCTCCTCAAGGGTATCAAAATCCGGTTTGGAAGTCTGCATGAAGAAGGGCCGACCATACGTGAAAACCTCTGGCAAAACGCCACCATCCGTTGGGACCGACATGAACATTGAAACCGGGATCACAAGGGCTGGTCTTGACCCCTTGGTGTAAATACCATAGGTCTGGAGAAAGTTGTCGCCTGAGCTAGAGAAATGATCGAATTTCATTTGGTCTAGAATGTAGTTCACGGCGAGGAAGTCGGTGAGGTAGGTCGTGTTTTCCCTTGATGTCGCAATCAGTCCGTCCAGCTGCAATTCGTCAAGGAACCGATCGACCCTTTCTTTGTTGACCAGCAAAGATTGGTTGGCCCGGACACTGAGACAATAATAAGCCTATATCCCTCGCGCTCATCTCACGTCCGTTTCACGATCAGGTAGATTTTGTTGTAGCAGTCGCCTGAGTGTTCTTACTCGCACAAATTCATCTATAACTCGATGAAAGGGATGTCGAGTCAACTAGTAGCCCAGCCTCTGCTGGCGTTGGTTTGATCGTGCAGTGAGAGAAGCCTGCGGAGCTCCTTGAAGGGCTCAACATTATCATCCACCCTTAGGTCGACAAGTTTGTCGCTCAGGGAGTTCGGGCCACCGAACTCGCGAACCACGATCAATCCTGCTGCCTGTTTTCCCCTTCGGTCCCCCCCTGCAGCGTCCCCACCTTCTAGCGCCCGAAGCAACCTTTCGGCGAGACCGTGCCCCTCGGATCTTGTATAGGCCTCGTACATGCCGCGCACCACACCTTCTCCAGCGAGCAGGTTTCCTTGCACGCTGAAATTGTCCCCCGCAATGTGCCCGGCCCATTCGGGCATGCTCTTTCCCGTGTAACTCTCGACCTGCCCGGTCTTATCGAGTACTGAGAGCTGCATCTGGTCACTCTTGCCGTCAACCGCCAGTAGTCGCTTGACGACATCTTTCGGCCCGAGGCCTTCTTCGAGCATCCTCAGGCCTTCCTGGCCATACCTGAATCGGAAAGGCTCCGTCCTTGCGTTCTGAGTAGCCAGGGCACCCAGGTTGGCTCTGGCGTGCACAACCAATGCTCCGACTCTTATCATCCTGCTCGCGACGGCGGCCCCGAAGTCACCCGTTTTCTTGCCGCGCGCAATGATTGAGAAGGTCAAATATGTGACTCACTGGAGCTTGCGGGAAGTTCAGTCGTGAGTTAAAGGATTTGGGTCGATGTATCGTGTATTCGGATCGAAATCACCCTAGAATTCGTAGAAACCTTTCCTGAACGGTCAACCGCCTGCAACCATTCTTCCCTACCAGAAAGTTTCTCTCGAAATGAACCCCGCCCCACCCCCACACCTTGCAGGGCTGCTCGATTGCGAGGATCATTCCTTCCTCAAACGGAATGTCCACGGAACACTTGACCACGTCGTCTCTCACGGCGTCATCGTGGGAGAGGACATCTCCCTTCGCTGCAGTGATCCTCGGATATTCGTGCACTTCTAGACCCAGACCATGCCCCATCCCAGTCGGTGGAACCGGCAGGTTTCGTTTTTCCCATATCTTTGCCGCTTCTTTGTTCAGTTCGCTCGGTTTGACAAATGGTGCGATTATCTCTTCGCAGGTCTCATTTACTCTTTCTAGCGTATCGTAATACTTCTTGAGCTTCTCGGAAGGCTTTCCGAGGACAAACGAATCGCCGACGTCTGAATAGTATCCCATATAGGAGCAAGTAGCATCCAACATGCCGGCTGTTCCGGAAGCGAGCTTGCTATCGGTTGCGACGACACGGGCTCCGGACTTGGTTCCGGTGGGAACCATTAGGTGACCCGTCTCGAACAAGGCACCTTCTGAGACGACTTCCCTCGCGTAGACCACCCTCAATTCTTTTTCGCTCACGCCCTCTTCCATGGCATCGAAGACTTTCGGGATTGCTCTCTCGTTTATTTCAGACGCCTTCTTGAATCTCCTAATTTCCTCCTTGGATTTTGCCATTCTGACCATCCTGATGAACTCGACGCCATTCTTGAACTCGAAGGAGCTTGCCAGACGCCTCAGTTCTTTCCTGGATGAGTCCGACATCTCGGCGAAATCCACGCCAACAGCTGAAGACACAATTAGGTCCTTTACGGCAGAGCGCAATGCAAGCTCGGGACTGTCGAAATTTCGACTCGGGTCATCAAGCCTTTTTTCGAATTCGAGTTCCTCAGGGGTATCGAACCTCGGGTGCGGGTCGCGCAAACTAGGTGGTTTCCCATAAGTGTAGATCTCAGACGCCACGCCCTCTTCAAATCTAGCCATCAGAAAGTGTGACAAGGGAAGGACAAGCGCTCTGGTCCCACCTTTTGCGTACACCCCATAGCTCTGAACTAAATCCTCTCCAGAACCTGGAATGACGTTGTATAACCTGTCGCCGAGGAAATCTCGAGCGGGAAAGTTCGTCAGATACGTTGTATTTGTATGCGTGGAAGAGATAAAGCCGCCAAGCCCTTGTCTTTCGAGGTATTCATCCATGCGGCCGCGGTTCAGAAGGGAACCCGGTGGATCCACGTTTCGCAAGTCAGTTTGGTTGACTTTAAGCATTGCATCAAGTTTGGAGTGAAGAGCTGCACCATCCACTCAGGTGAATCGATACGTTGACACCTGGCCTCGCTTCGAGGCCGTGTCAGTAGTTCCTAAACAATCTTCAGAAAGATCACCAAAACGAAGACAATTAGAATGAACACGACAATCGGCAATAGGACCGTTTGCAGAGCAGCCAAAAAGATAGCCAGATAATCCCTCCAGTCGAGGCCGGACTTACTACTCGGCTCGTGAGGTTCATCTTCGCCGACGCCAGACTCGAGCGAGTCGGTCTGGTCGAATCTGGCTCTTCTATCCATCAACACCAATCTTTTGACCGAGTCAGGTCCTACCGAGCAATCGCGATATGTTACCTGCGAAGATCTTCTCCTTTGCATTATTGTCTGCCCTGAGTCGTTCCATCATTGCCAGAGATTCGTCATAGCAGCTTCTCCCCTGATTCCTGCCAAACGGGTAATCAGAAGCGTAAACGACGTGGTCAACCCCTGCAAACTGAATGAGTAGTTCAAGGGCATTTGCATCAAACAAAGCTGCGTCATAATACACGTTCCTAAGGGGTTTGAGAGGTTCGTCAATCGATATTGCTTTCCCGCCGCCGGCGGCGACCTTCGCTAACATGCCAATTCGACCGCTAAAGAACGGAACCATCCCGCCGCCGTGCGCAGCTATTATCTTGAGATTGGGATGCATTTCCAGTTTTCCCGAAAATGCCAGCCGGGCAATGGACAGAGTAGTATCAAAGGGCCAACCGAAAATCAGAACCAGTTTGTAATCCTGACCTATCTGCTTTGCTGTAACTGGCTCTGTAGGATGTATGAACATTGGCGTGTTGTGTCTCTCGAGTGTCCGGAAGACCTCATCATATTCGTCCCCGTCGTAGAACTTTGCATTTGTGTTCGAGCTTACTATGATGCCTTTGAATCCGAGTTCATTTATTGCGCGCTCGATCTCCTGGAGCGCGACAGTGGCGTTATTCATTGGAATCGTCGCAAGAGCGCCGAACTTGTCGGGATACGTTTCCACCACCCTCGCCAGTTCATCGTTGATCAACATGCTTAGCCGCAGAGCTTCTTGCGGGTCGAGAATCATATCGACCCCGGGAGGGGGTAGACTGAGTATTTGCCTGTCAATTCCGTAGTCGGACATGTCTCTGATGTGCATCTTGGGGTCTACGAAGGGAGAATCATCAACAAAGAAGGTTACTTCGCCCCCAGTCTTCGAATCCACAACCACCCTGCGACCTCTTTCATCGGGGGGAGAAATTCTCAACTGACTCCCAGTTGAAGAGAGCCCCTTGATGAAGGAACGTGGAAAGAGATGACATTGGACGTCAATACGCAAATTGGCTCTTATCCCTCTGTGCATTTATATCCGTTTGAAGTTATTGGTCGGTTGAGAACGCCGGATGAAAGTGAAGTGCAGGATCAATGGAGAGAATTACGAAACCGAAGTTGAACCCAGATTGCTCCTTGTTCACCTGCTCAGGGATAACTTCAACCTGACGGGCACGCACATCGGCTGCGACACTGGACACTGCGGTGCGTGCACGGTCCTGATGGATGGGAAGACCGTCAAGTCCTGCATGGTATTGGCCGTTCAGGCCAACAAAGCTGAGATCATGACGATAGAAGGGTTCTCAGAAAGGGATGGGGAATTGCATCCTATTCAAAGAGCGTTCGCAGAGAATCACGCTGTTCAGTGTGGCTATTGTACCCCGGGGATGGTGTTGTCGACACACTTCCTCCTCATGAGGAACAGCAACCCTTCTGATTCGGACATCAGGAACGCCATCGAAGGAAATCTGTGTATGTGCACGGGGTATGTCAACATAGTGAAGGCCATCAAGTCGGTCGCCGCCTCTCGAGAGCCAGATGGTCAGAGTCTGGAGAATCGTTGAAACGATGGCCACGATTCTAAAGAGCAAGAAACGCAACGTCGGCAAGAGCGTCGTCAGGATCGAGGATCGGAGACTAACGACCGGACGGGGAAGCTTTGTAGACGATGTCAAACGCCAGGGAACAACGTACTGTGCGATCCTAAGAAGCCCGTATGCACACGCGAGAATCCTGAAGGTCGATGCTACGGCTGCATTGGCGCACCCGAATGTGCTCGCTGTAATCACGGGGGAGGATGTCAGGAGGTTGAGTGAGCCGGTCTCTCCATATCTGGGAGCGCCCGTGCTCCACTACTGCTTGGGGGTCGATAAGGTCAGATTTGTTGGCGAGCCAGTCGCCGCCGTGGCCGCGACGGACAGATATTCTGCAGTCGACGCGCTGGAGTTGATAGACGTTGAATACGAGCCGCTACCGACCGTCCTGAATCCTCTGGAAGCGATGGAAGAAACCAGCCCGAAATTGTTCGAAGAGCTTGGAACTAATGTAGTTTGGCACAAGAGATTTGAGTTCGGAAATGTGGATGACGCGTTCGAACGCGCTGACATTAAGTTTTCACACGAGCTGAAGCTCCACAGATACACGTCAACGCCCTTGGAAACGTTCGTCTCCACTTCATGGTTCAACACTGGCACGAGGATACTGGACGTTTGGTCGAACACGCAGCAGGCAGGGATCATGTTCAAGTACCTATGCCGGGCCTTGAGGCTACCTGGGCATCGCGTCCGGATGCGCGTGCCTGCCGACGTGGGCGGAGGGTTCGGTCTCAAGTGCGGGGGTCTGCCGTACATCACTATTACCAGTCTGCTCTCCATGAAGACGGGGCGGCCAGTGACTTGGGTTGAAACACGAAGCGAACACCTGACCGCCCAAGGTCATTCGGCCGCCGGGGTCTTCTACATCGAGGCAGCAGCCACAAGGGAGGGAGAGCTCATCGGGCTAAAGATCAAGGACGTAGAGGAGGAGGGGGGATACCTTACATGGGCTTCTATTCACAACGTTGGGAAGTTGGCAGGGATAAATGGAAACTACAGAGTAAAGAACATCGTCTATGATGGTTACGCCGTAGCCACGAACAAGGCTCCGGCCGTTCCAAATCGGGGGATCGGGAAGAAAGGGATGAACTTCATAATTGAGAGAACGATGGATCGGCTGGCAGACGAGCTCTCTCTCAGTCGAGTTGAGATACGAAGACGGAACTTGATTTCGAAGAGCAGCTTCCCTTACGAGACTCCGAGCGGACAGGTTTATGATAACAGCGACTACGAACGATTGCTTGACCGGGTCCTCGAAATTTCCGATTTCGCGAGTTTCAGGGAGAGTGCCCTGCGGAAGGCGGGCAAGGAAGGGAGGTACCTGGGGATGGGCGTGACGCTCGGGATCGAGCCTGGCACCGTGAACTTCTCTTACCATTCGACAGGAGATGCTATGCCGCTTCGCTCGGGAGCCGCAGAGGGGGCTAGGGTGAAAGTAGAGAGCACAGGTAAGGTGACTGTGATGGTCGGCTCCGTATCCAACGGACAGGGACACGAGACAGCCATCGCCCAAGTGGTCTCCGACGAACTTCAAGTCGACATGTCTGATGTCACGGTGATAGGGGAATTCGATACCTTCACGAGCCCATGGACCGTGTCGTCTGGTGTCTATGGCAACAAGTTCTCTGCGCTTGATATCGGGGCGGTCATCATGGCGACGAGGAAAGTGAAAGAGAAGATGCTCCTGATTGCCGCATCGAAATTGCGCACAAAATCGGAGAACATCGTAATCGAAGACGGGAACTTTTTTGCTCCGTCCGCTCCGGACGCGAAAATGACAATCGGGGACGTCGCGGACATCGCTTACAACAACCTCCTATTTCTGCCGCATGGTCTCGAGCCCGGCCTGGAGGCGGTTCACTACTACAGTTTTCCCGAGGCAGACATTTCAAGTGGAAAGGGAAAGGTCAGGTCCTTCCTGACCTTCGCCAGCTCGGCGCACGCTGCGCTCGTGGAGGTTGACGCCGAAACCGGCAAAGTCACCGTGGTCAAGTATTTCGTGGTCGATGATTCGGGCAACATCATCAACCCGATGATCGTGGAGGGGCAGATACACGGAAACGTCGCGGCGGAGGCTTCGGCGGCGATTCTGGAAGAGATGGTGTATGATGACGGTGGACAGCTGCTCAGCTCAACCTTCGTTGACTACCTCAAGCCGACCGTCAAGGAGATGTTCGACATACAATCAGAATTCATACCGACCCCCTCGCCGTTCACAATCTTGGGCACGAAATCGGTTGGAGACGGCCCGGCCATCCCAGTGCTGGCCACAATCGCCAGCGCAGTTGAAGATGCGCTCTCCCCCTTCGGTGTCAAGATAGACTCGATGCCGCTGACGCCAGAGAAGATAAGAAACGCCATCCTCGGCGCGAAGCGGAATGTCGCGGGAATCCCGAGGGAGGATTCGGAGCCTGATGTTGCGGCCCGACGGGCTGACTTGAAACAGACTTAAATCGCCTGCGGCACCTTCTCTTCTGAACGGATGCAACGGAGAAACTACGCGAAGACGGCGGTAACGGCCACAGAACCGCCTGACGCCAGAACGCTTGCCAGCGAGGCTCCTTCCACGGAGAAAGTGGAAACGGACGTTCTCGTCATAGGGGCGGGTGTCGGGGGGTGCATGGCTGCGCTCACTGCGTCAGAGGCTGGAGTCGATGTCGCTCTGGTGGAGAAGGCGTGGGTGGACCGCAGCGGACAAGCTGGCGCAGGAAACGACCACATAATGGCGCACCTCAATCAGGGTCCAAACGACAACGACGAAGCCGTCAACAAATGGGCGAGGGAAGACACACTCTGTGATGTCTCTGTCTTTGACAAGGTGGTGACGAAGAATATCCCCGAGGTAATAGTGAGGTTGCAGGCATTTGGAGTCGTCTTCTTCAAGAACAGAAAAACAGGCGACTTTCTCAGGACTCAGTCGCTGGGCCAGCCTGCGCCCTGGTGGTTGATGATCAGGAATGCGGACTCGCTGAAGCCAAAGATGGCGAATGTACTTCGCAAATCAAGAGTCTCGGTCTTGAACTGGATCATGATCACGAACCTTTTCACCTCTCCGGGCGGCGAAGTTATCGGCGCAGGGGGTTTCAATATTAGGACGGGGGCATACTACGCGTTTAACTCAAAGTGCACCATTCTCGCAACTGGTGACGTAGTAAGACTTGCGGCTAATTCGACCGGCAATCCATACAACTCCTTCATCAGCCCCTACGGTACCGGGAGCGCACAGGCCCTCGCTTTCGATGCGGGGGCGGAAATCGCCGACCTTGAACTCGGAAAGGCGACTCTCATTCCAAAGGGATTCTCGTCACCTGGAATGAACGCCATCGCAGGGATGGACGCCTACCTGACAAACAGCAACGGAGAGAGGTATATGTTCCGCTATCACCCTTTAGGCGAGAAGGCCCCGAGGTTTGACATGGTGCGCGCGACTGTCCGTGAGATTGCGGAGGGTCGAGGGCCCTGTTTCGTCGACATGCGTCACCTCCCCGCAGATGATCGGTCGATGCTGATCGACGAACTCCTCTCGGTCGACAAGCTGACCTATCGTGACTATCTCAAGGCCAAGGAGGTTGACCTCTCTTCCGGCCTCCTCGAGATTGAGGCGGGAGAGTTGAACACATGGAAGGGGCTCTTGGTAAACGAACGATCCGAGTGCTCTGTGCCAGGATTGTATGCTGCCGGCGCAAGCTCGTCTATCATGAACTGGGGCGGGCTCTCTGTCGCTATGGCATCCGGAATCTCGGCGGGCAGAGAGGCTGCTCTGCATGCAAAGAATACCAACAGACTTCGGATTCCTCCTCGGGAGGTTGAGAGAGAGAAAAATGAGGCCTTGGGGCCTCTCTCTAGAAAACGAGAGAGGAGCATGACACCTATGCAGTTCGAGGACAAGATACGGCAGATTGTAGCTAGGGACTTGGCTGGTGTGCGCACGGAAGAGGGACTCAAACGGGCGCTCGCTGATCTGGAGGAGCTCGAATCACGATCGGCGAGCATGTTCGCCAAGGATACTCATGATCTCATGAAGCTGCACGAAGCGCTTCATCTACTGACGACCGTTAAGCTGCTTACCGTCGGGGCGATACACAGGAGGGAATCGAGAATTTTCCATTGGCGAAATGACTATCCAGAGCCCAGGGAACCGGCCCAGCATGTGATTCTGCAAAAAACGCCTGGCGAGCCAAACATGATAAGGATCGAATACCGGGACGTCCGCTGAAGAAAGAGGATCCACATGCCTCCAGTAATCGATCCGAATACGTGTGACGGATGCACACTATGCGTGCGAAGCTGTCCAGGCGACATAATCTACTTCGACAAAGTCAGCAGTCTGCCAATCATCAGATATCCGGAAGAATGTTGGCACTGCGGACTCTGCAGAATGGAATGCTTGAAGCACCTCAAGAAGGCGTCAGCGATTGAGTACTTTTTCCCGGACGCGTGGCTGAAGAACGAAGGTCCGCTGGAGTTCTCTGCCACAAACGAAGAGGACCGTGCAGGAAGCTCCCCTTTGAGAATCGGCACATGCTCGGCTAGAGAGAACGAATTCAGGGATCAGACCCTACACGCCTACGCGCTCGGCCAGACGCACACGACTCTGTGCGGGCTCGATCTGAGAACGGTGACCGACCTCGGAGAGCGAGCTGACATCGAATTGACTTGTGCGACCTGTGCGCGCCTGAGCCGTGAAGGCGTCTCGGGCGTACGCGGCTCGCAATCGGGGCATTAGCCGCCCCATCATAAGCCGACACCAATTCGACGTAATTGACCGCCTGAACCTTGATGGGGACCGAAATTCACGGGAAAATCTGGCAAGTCACACCCCTCGGACCATCTAAGGAACCTTCCCATCGCTGTCGGAAGTCGCGCTCACGCACGGAGCTTCTTAGTCTCTTGATACTCTATTTTGCCGTCAACGACTGCGACCGCGTAAATGGATCTTGCTGCTCCTGGAGAGACGTACCCATCGAGGACGTCCGAAAGGACAAGTTCCGGGTCGCGCTCGCGCGGGTTGCCGTAGCCGCCGCCCCCAGAGGTGAAGAGGATGCACCTGTCGCCCACCTGTGCTTGAAATCTGTACGTCCCCACTTTCTTCCCATCGTCCTTGCCGGCGTAGATGTACATCCTGTTTGCTTCGGGGGACCCACCACCGTCGATCCCCCAAGGACGTGTCTTGCTCTTCTTGATCATGCACGTGAACATTCCTTCCTCGACAAATCGAATACCCCTCTGAACACCGAGACCTCCTCGGTATTTGCCAGCACCCCCCGAGTCGGCAGTGAGCTGCATCTGCTCGATGAACATGCCGGTCCTAAGCTCCATCACTTCTATCGGGGTGTTCCTTCCGACGGCAACCGTATGATGCTGCACACCATTCCCTCCGTCGTGCGTCGCGAACGCACCCCACCCGACTGGTTCATTGTTGCTAATCCAATATAGTTTGCCGTTGTCCCTTCTACGACCTATCATGGAAAATCCCGGATTATCTCCTCCCGAAGAGGCCGATATCAGCCCCTTGAAGCCCTCTGCCAAAGCCTTGTAGATCAATTCAAGAGCCACGGTGCCCGCTCGGAGGAGAAAAGTTGGGGCAGGATAGACTGCGTGAAACAGAGATCCCTCGGGCGCCTCCACTTTCAACGGCCGATAGTGCCCGGCGTTCGGAGAAGCGTTCGGGGTCGTCAACCCTTTAAACGCAATTTTGCAGATGGACTGTGTTGCCCCGAAGGGTAGGTTTACTGGCCCTTTGACCGCGTTCGCTGATCCCGTGAAGTCAACCTTGAATTCGTTACTGGAGACCGTGACGGCGACATTCATCGGAATGAGGTCATCCGTGAATCCATCGTCGTCGAGATAATCAGTCGCTTTCCAAGAACCATGTGGCAATTTCTCCAACGCTTCGAGCGAGGCTTTTTCTCCCGCAGCAAGAATGTAATCTATTGCTGAACGCATCATCGGTTTTCCGAATTTCTGAAGGATTTGATGTAATCTTCTCTCGCCGGTCCGAATCGCTGAGACCTGGGCGTTCAGATCCCCAAAGATGGCTTCTGGCATCCTAGAATTGAACTTCAGGATCTCGAGAACGTCGGTGTTTGGTTGCCCTTTCTTGTAGACCTTGGTCCCAGGCAGAACGATTCCCTCTTGGTGCATTTCGGTCGAGTCCATTACCGACCCGACATTTTTCGCACCCAGATCGAGCCAGTGACACCTGATGACCTCGTAAGCCCATAATTCAGTCGTTTTCGGGTCGAATATTGGCGCGAACAATGTCGCGTCGTACGTATGTGCCGAATTCCAATAAGGATAATTCATCATGAGAATGTCTCCAGCCTCAAGATTCTCGGCACCGACATAGCTTACTGCCTTCTGTATAGCGTAATCATTAGCGCCAAGGAAGGAGGGTATCCCCGGAGCGGCGGAGATCAAATCGAGGGCGTTGTTGTAGATAGATATGCCGAAATCGTGCACGTCATAGACTACGGGATTGAACGCGGTTTTGATTAGGGCTCTTCGCATCTCCTCGGCCGCCGAGTCGAGATGACTTCTGATAATCTCGGCTGTTATTCCGATGCCTTCTACCAAATTTGCTTCGGTCATATCTGATTTGTTCCACTACTTATGACCAAGTTTCCGAACTCGTCTACCCTCAGCGCCTGGCCGGTGTGAATTATTGTCCTCGTAACTCCCTCATCAATAATTGCCGGTCCTTGGACCGTGTCTCCTTGGAGGAGGTCCATTCGAGAGTAATTGAGGAAGTCGGTCATCCGGTTAGTCGTCAGACAATACGCTCTCGTCTTCGACGCGGATGCGGCCTTGCCACCACGTTCTCGTTTTGGTAATATTGGTAGCATAGGTTTCTCAAGCTCGCCAACGCCCTTCGCTCTGAGGTTTACCAGCTCGACGTCGTATTTCATCATGTGTCCATATCGTTTCAGGTGCAGTTCGTCAAAGTTCCTCCTTATGTCCCGGATTGTCGAGCCTTCCTTCACCACTAGTTCCAGTGAGTGTTCCTGGCCCGAGTATCTGAGCTCCAGGCTCCTCTCAATCTGGATGTCCTTGTAGGACGTGCTCTGGTCTCTGAGGACTGACTCGACTTTCGTTTCGAGCGGAGCCAGAAGCTCTTTCAATTTTTCTTCTGAAAGCTGTTCGAATGTGGTTATGTGTGTTTGAGAGACTTCGAAAGTCACGTTCGACATCAACATTCCAAGTGCAGAGAAAGCCGCCGGGACGTTAGGGACAATGACTTCCGGGATCCCCAACTCCCAGGCGAGAATTGCTGCGAATGGCGGCCCAGCTCCTCCAAACGCAAGCAATGAGAATTCGGCGGGGTCTCTTCCTTCCTCGACAGTTATCTGTCTGAGTGCTCCCATACTGTTTGTCACCGTCACCCTCGCTATGCCAGCTGCGGCGTCGGTGAGGTCTACGTCCAGTAGGCGGCATACCTGTTCTTCGATCCCCTTGCGCGACAACTCGGGCTTGAGGGGCATTTCGCCAGAAAGAAAAATGGCAGGGTCGATGTATCCTAGAATGACAAGTGCATCTGTGACTGTTGGTCTTGCTCCGCCCCTTCCATAACACATTGGACCTGGATCCGCCCCCGCGCTCTCTGGACCGACCTGCAGCAGTCCGTTCTTGACGGAGGCGATTGAACCCCCGCCCGCGCCGATTGAACGAACGTCATACATGGTTAGAAGGAGTGGATAATCGCTTACGTATGTCTGGTGGACGATATTCGCAGTGCTGTCCTCAATCACGCAGACATCGAGACTCGTGCCCCCGATATCCAGCGAAATGAGCTTTTTGCGATTGCACAGCTTAGACAGGTAAATGCTTCCTACAACTCCGCCGGCCGGACCCGATTGAATAGTTGAGACCGGCAATTCCGCTGTGGAAGCGGCGGACAGAGTTCCTCCATCCGAACGCATGATCAGATAGATACCTCGAAAACCCTTTTCGACGAGGATGCGCTGTACCTTCTCGAGATATCTTGACACAATCGGTTTGATGTATGCGTCAATAACAGTAGTGGACGTTCTTTCATATTCGCGATACTCGTTGGCGATTTGCGATGAAATCGAAGTCGAGACGTCGGGATATAATTTCGACAGCCGGGCAGCGACTCTTCTTTCGTGCTCTGGATTCTTGTAGGAATGCAAAAAGGAGACGGCTATTGAATTCACCTTCTGCTCTTCTACTAGAAATTTGGCGGCGTCCTTGAGTGCGTCTTCGTCTAGGCCTTCGAGAACCCCACCGGTCACACTTATTCTTGCGGGAATGCCGACCACGTTCCTTCTCTTGATTAGCCTTGGTGGCTTGTAATAATTGAAGTCGTACATGTTCTTATCCGGGACGTTGCCTCTGCCGATCTCGAAAATGTCGTTAAATCCCTCGTTCGTAATGATCCCTGTGTTTGCACCTTTTTCTTGAATTATCGCGTTAACACCCAATGTTGTTCCATGGAGGATCACGGACGTCTGGTCAAGGGGAGTCCCAAGTTTCTCTATCACGTTCATGAACCCGACAGCCGGGTCCGACGGAGTAGTCGGGGATTTCGCTATTCGAAATCGACGTGTTTTCTCGTCAATTTCCACAGCGTCAACGAAGGTTCCTCCAGTATCAACGCCAATTCTGAATCTGAACCCGTCACGATTTCTTTTCAACATCAATGACCTCTTGAACGAAGATCTTCAGACCTCGACGCGTTGCCCAGGACAAGTTCCCGGTGTGAGGTGAGGGATAGGTAACAGTGTGGAGGAATTAGATTAATGAGCATGAATATCCTGTTCCGATAACGTTAGAGTGAACATGCCGTAAACTGAACTCCGTTCATCATTTTGAATGACGATTCCCGTCCGCCCCTTATCTTTTGGAACTTAAAGGGTTGGGCGACAGACAGAAGAGCAAGAGAATCTGGAGCCCGTTTGGAAGTCCTGGCTCTCAGTAGGTGATCCGCCTTCCCACCAAGGTTCTGAAAGGATTTTTCTTGTTCACTTTTAAGAGTGCGAACTGAAGACATGCCGCGTGGTCTCGCCTAGGGTCCAAGATTTCATCCTACCACGACTAAGGGACCATGACTACGAAATTGCAACAATAAGGACTCTGCAGGCGAAAATCAAGAGTGAGCCACTAAATTTCGCGACGGCTGACCCCGTCATCGACACCCCTCCACATATCAAGAAGGCAATGATCGAGGCGCTTCGCCGTCCAGACGCTTCTCACTATGCGCGAATTCGTGGCCTTCCAGAATTCGTAACCGCCGTCTCCGAGTTCTACAGGAGGTTCGATGTTCGAGTGGACCCCATGAGCCAAATCGTTGTAACCAATGGGGCTGGCGAAGCGCTTTACATTGTCTTCGCGTCAATTACAGCACCAGGAGACGAATTCATATTGCCAAATCCAACATTTCCAAACTATGCATCGATTCTGGAACTACAAGGGGGAAAACCAAGATTTGTTCCCGTTCGGACTGATTTTCATCTCGATCCTGAAGCCATCAGGAAAGGCGTCACTCGCAGGACCAAAGCGATCGTAATCTGCACCCCGAACAATCCTACGGGCGCAGTCTATGATAGAAGTGAATTGGAGGAGGTTCTTGAAATTGCAAGGGGCAACAATTTGCTTCTCATATCAGATGAGAGCTATAGTCAAGTGACCTACGACGGAAAAGAGCACGTGTCTATAGCTTCGCTGCGAAAGGCAATGGAGAGAACCATCGTCGTGAATGGCCTCTCGAAGGCTTATGCAATGACTGGGTGGAGGTTAGGGTACATAATCGCGAGAAGCGAGCTTACCGAACAATTCGAAAAATTGGCTTTCGAAATCCGAGGAAGTGTGAACACCGCTGTGCAGTATGCCGGCATAGCAGCTCTCAGAACCCCAAAGACAATAATTGATAGGATAGTCCGCGGATATGACCGCAGGCGGAGACTAGCTGTTCAACTTCTGAGGGAAGCGGGTCTTGAATGTCACATTCCCGAAGGAGGATTTGAAACATTTCCCAAGATTCCGAGTAATTTCAAAAATTCAATGGATTTTGCAGGGTTCCTAGCTGAACGAGCGAGCGTGTTAGTGAAGCCAGGGAACTATTTTGGCCCGCAAGGAAAGTCCAACTTTCGACTGGTTTTTTGCAAGGATGAGGATACCATAGTCGAGGGTATTAAGAGAATCAAGGAGGCCATTGGCTCTTCGTCCCAAGTTACTCATCGTCAAGGTTCGGGTTAGAAATCCAGCGGTTCAGGAACGATTCTGATAAAAGCGCATTTCCTGGCGCCTCAAGCTGCAGAATATCGGGAACTTACTGAGTTCTGAGCCTATTCCCATATCTTTCGAGAAAGGCCAACTCGGCAAGCGGCTTTCTATTCTTCTTGCCAAGCAGCCTTCTCGGCGGGTATCCAAATCCAATGACTGCTGTTGGATCCAGCTCGGTTGGAATACCAAGCTCCTTAACCAGCTCAGTCTTGTCCAATAGCGTGTAGAAACACGAAGTAACGCCATAGTTCCATGCGGCGAGCTGCATGTTCTGAACCACTCTCCCCGCATCGAGCAAATGGAAGGAATACAAGCTGAATTTCGGATCAGTAAGAACTATTACCGCGAAATTTGCATTCTCCACCCATTTTCCTGACGTGCTGTTCTCAGCGAGTCTCTTGAGGCTTTGCCGATCCTTGACGAGTATGAAGCGCCAATGTTGATAGTTCTTGACGCTTCCTGTGCTCCTTCCGGCCTCCAGCACCTTATTCCTGACGTCCTGCGGCACATCGCGTTCTGCAAACTGTCGATAGTCCAATTTTGTTAAGATACGATTGTAAGTATCCAAGGGTTTGTGAATTCAGTGGTCGGTATTTAGGCTAGGTCTTCTTCTGCGAGTGCGAAATACCTGCTCAACGCGGAATTACGCTCAGAAGGCCAGGCGGAATCCCAGGCTTTCGAAAGATCGGCGTTCCCCGCCGGACGCCCTTGGTTTTGGGCGATCATTTGTAACCATAGTCTCCGTCTCTTTTCCTAGCATTTTCATTCCTTAGGCCCCGCAAGCCAAATCCTCCTCCTCCTGCCGTCTCGATCAAAATCGAATCTCCGGCCTCAAGAGCAGTCGTGCACTTCGATGGAAGCCGCAATGTCTTGCCGTCCGCGCGCTTCAAGCGATAGCTCGAATTTTCTCCTTCTTTTCCCCCGTTAAGCCCCCAGGGTCTTATCCGGGCTCGTTCCCCGAGAATGGTGACCCTGACCCTTGCCTTGGTCGTAAACGAACGCCTGATTCCCAAGCCTCCCCTCCATCTACCCTGCCCTCCTGTCCCGTCGCGGAGTGAATATTCACTGAAGATTAAGGGATAGTAATGTTCCATCACTTCAATCGGAGTGTTCATTGTGTTCGTCATATTCACCTGAACCCCGTCCACACCGTCGGAGTTAGGTCTAGCACCCGAGCCGCCCCCGATTGTCTCGTAAAAGGCCCATGATTCTCCGGTATTTGGAAGAATCCCTCCCATCATCAGGTTGTTCATGCTGCCGTGGGAAGCGGCGGGGACGCGGTCAGGGAGAGCGCTCGCCAACGCCCTGAAAATGACGTCCACGATTCTCTGGCTTGTTTCCAGGTTCCCCGCCGCTACCGGCATCGGCCTCTCCGGGTTCACAAGGAGCCCGGGTCGCGCCACGACATTGATCATGCGATTGAAGCCGTCGTTCAGCTGCACGTTGGAGGAAATTAGGGATTTGACGGCGAACGACACCGCGGCAATCGTCACCCCGAGGACAGCGTTCAGGGGCGCTTCCACCTGACGAGCTGTTCCATCGAAATTCACTCTTACCCCGTTCCTCGTGAAACTGACGCTGGCCTTAATCGAAAGTAGGCCGCCCCCGAGTTCGAGGAAATCTTCGCCGGACCAGGTTCCCCGCGGCATCTTGCCGAATTCATGTCTCGTCAGCTCCTCCGTGTGGTCCATTATTGATTCCGCGACCGAGGGGAAGCGAGACGCCCCCACCTTCGTGACAAGCTCCAAAAACCTCCTTTCCCCTAGTCGGTTCGCCGCTATCTGCGCCCTCAGGTCTCCCTCTATGAAGTCTGGTTGACGGGAATCGCTCTTCATGAGCGCCAGAACCTCCTTGTTCAATTTCCCTCCGTCGATCAGCTTGACGGGCGCGATGATCAGTCCTTCCTGATACAGCTCGGTAGCGTCAGGGGAGATGCTCCCCGGCACCATCCCCCCCACGTCCACGTGATGGGCCTTGTTCGCCACGTAGCCCACTATTTGCGAATCACGGAAGACGGGTCCGATCAGGGTCACGTCGTTCAGATGAGTCCCGGATATGTACGGGTCGTTCACCACGTACGTGTCTCCCTTTTTCTGCGGAACGCCGTGCTCTTCGAGGTATCGAAGGGTGTTCTTCAACCCGAGCGGGAGAGAACCTATGTGAACCGGGATTTGCTCCGCCTGCCCTATCGTCCTTCCCTGAGCGTCGAGAAGCGCGCAGCTGTGGTCTGCCCGCTCTCTGATGTTGGGTGAAAATGCCGACTTCCTCAGCAGCACGGCCATCTCTTCAGAGATGTACACCAGGGAATGTTTCGTCACTTCGACCTGGATCCTGTCCTCGCTCACCGACGACTCCTCCTGAGGATGAGGCAGCCGGACCTCACCCAATGGAGTTGCCAGTTTGGAGGGATCACCGTGGTGGAGTCGTACTCTTCCACTATCGCCGGTCCGTCCAAGTCGGGGGTCTTCCCAAGCGCGGCTCTCTGATGCACGGGTGTATTGCGTGGTCCCCCTTCAAACCAACAACTCCTCTCTCGAGAATGACCGACCCCAGAGGGAGACGAAATCTTACCGATGTCAAGGTTAGGATTGGGCGTCCTGACCGTAAGTCTCAGAGCGACAACCTCGACCTTTTTGCCTTTGTGCAAGAACCCAAACGTGCGCATATGCATGCGTCGGAACAATGAAAGAACTGTTTCAGTCTTGAACGGCTTGGGACTCTTCACATTGATCTCGTAGCCTTGGCCATAATAACGGAGGTCCAGGCTTCTCTCGACCCTCGCCTTTTCGCCTCTCGCCAAATGGATTCTCTCGATGAGAGCCTCCTCCATGGCCAAAAAAGAGCTCTCGATTTCATCCGACATCTCCTCAATCAGCCCGACCTTGGGAACGACCTCGTCGTACCTGTGTCCGGTCATTAGCATCCCGAGGGCACTGAAAAGACCCGGCACCGGCGGGACGACGATGTTGTCGACGTGGACCTCCTCCGCGACTTCTGCGGCGTGCATGGGTCCGGCTCCCCCGAAGGCCACAAGGGCGAAGTCGCGGGGATCGAGTCCCCGTTCTACTGTCACAAGGTCGATCGCCTTCGCCATCTGAACGTTGATTATTCGAAGGGCCGTCGCCGCCAGCTCGAGGGGACTCAGCCCGGTCTTGCTTCCGACTTCCTTCAGAGCTATTTCCGCCGCTTCTCGGTCGAGTCTGAAAGACCCTCCGAGAAGGGAATCCCCGAGCCTCCCCAGCAGGAGGTTCGCGTCGGTCAGCGTGGGCGAAAGTCCTCCTCTCCCGTAGCACGCCGGCCCGGGATCTGCGCCAGCGCTCATCGGACCGACTACGACTCCTTCCGCCGGGTCGGCTCCTATGATCGTCCCACCGCCAGCGCTCACCTCGGCCAGGTCCACGCTGGGACACCTCACGGGATAGCCCGATCCCTTGACCGTCCTTCCCCGGTTGGACCTTCCTCCCACCTCGATTTCCGAGACCATGCCCACTTCTCCGTTGACGACGGTTCCCGCTTTCGCTGTTGTGCCCCCCATGTCGAAGCTGATCGCCTTCTTCAGTCCCAAGATTCTCGCGACCTCGGCCGTCCCGACGACTCCCGCCGCCGGGCCCGACTCAATAGCGATGATCGGTCTTCGAGCAACCCGCGATGCCTCTACGAGGCCGCCAGCCGACGTCAAAATCTCGAGGGGGGCCGTAATCCCCGCTTTCCGAATGCTCTTCTCCATCTCCGAAAGATATCTCGAAAACAAGGGCGCAAGCAGCACATTCACGACCGTCGTGCTCGCCCGTTCGTATTCTCGGAATTCGGGGTCGACCTCTGAGGAGATTTGGACGTCCAGCCCCTCTCTACCAAGGACGCTCTTCGTCCTGATTTCGTTCCTTGCGTTCACGAAACTATTGAGGAAGCAAACCGCAACGCACTCTATCTGCTCCCGAAGCATTTTCCTCGCAAGAGCTCTGAGCTCGGCCTCAGTTGCCTTTTCAAGAATCCTACCCTCGGCATCGACTCTTTCGCGAACTTCGAACCGCCAGCGACGCGGGACGAGTTGTCTCGGCCTCTCGAAAAAGAGATTGTAGACCTCCGGTCTGTTCTGCCTTCCGATCTCCAGGATGTCCCTGAACCCCTTTGTGACCACGAAAGCGCATCTGGGGAGTTCCAGTCCCTCCTGCCCGAGGAGTTGGTTGCTCCCTATCGTCGTGACGTGAACGAGACTGGTAACGTTCTCAGGAGATACTCCCTGTTCCCAGATTCCCGCCAGAGACTTGGAGAAGGCCGTCTGAGGGTGTTTGGGCGTACTCGGAAGCTTCACCAATCGCACGGCCCCAGTCTCCTCATCCAGGGCGATTGCGTCCGTGAAAGTCCCGCCTACGTCGACGGCAATCCTGACCAGCTACAATCGCCCGCCTCGCGTGCATTTCTAACGAAGCATAAGGGTGCCTGACCAGCGGAATATGCTCAGATTTGATTGGAAACCGATAAGACGTTGAAGATGAGAGTCAATACGGGTTCAGATCCCGGCGACCGCACACCGTTCGACGCTCGATGTTCTGTTGCCCCTCGGGAGTACTGTTAACAAAGGAGGCCAGAATAGGGGTGGCGAAAGAATCAGAATGGTTTGAAGAGGCCCAGCTAAAGAATTAGGAACAAACCGACTAACCCAATCGCAGGCCAGCTTGGGCATTCCAGGCAGGACCTGAGACCCGTCACCCAGCGCCTTGGGAGCCCTGTCGAACTGCGCCTGCGGCCAATTCGTCTCCTTGGTTGATTGCGACCAACCACGTCCCAACAAGCCTGCGGAGGGTCAGCGCCCGCTCAAGGTCCGGTAGCCGATAAGGTATCATCTAGAATCGCCGAGTGAATACAAGAGACAGGTCCACGTCGATTTCTACTTTGCAGCGTGGACAGCTCGTCTGGTCCACCCTCCAAAAACCCCCAATCGATGCACTGGATACGATCTGTCGGTGCTGACAACGGATATATCAATCGGAAACGCACCTTAGCATCGATGGCGTCCACAAACAAGCAAGGGTTCCGGATTGAGGACACAATAGCGAAGGAGCTCAGGAGTCTTCCAGACTGGGATATCGTCGGCAGAGAACTAACAAAAGGGTTCTACCTCGATACCTTCAACTACGCGATTGGTTTCATCAACAGCGTGGCCAAGGTAGCCAACGACCTGCAGCACCATCCGGACATATTGCTCAGTGAATTCAGCACGGTCAGGCTTTTCATAAAGACAAATGAATTCGGAAAGGTGACGGAGAAGGATGTGAAATTCGCGAAGGGAGTGGAGCGCGAGTGGAGAGCTTGGAGGAAGTACGAGAAGAAGACCTGGTAGATTGGCACAAGCTGCCACCCGCTAGGTCCCTCATTTTGGGATGCAGCAAGTATGCCTGAAATCTGCGGGATCAAGTACAAGAGAACAAGTTACTGTTTCAGACCCGACTTCTCCTCCGAGCTTCTAATGGAATCACTCGAGCTTCGGCCAGGCGCGACTCTCCTGGACATGGGAAGCGGAACGGGGGTGATCGGGATATATGCAGCGAAGCGGGGCGCTCGAGTACTCGCGGTCGACATCTCAAGTGAGGCGGTGGACCAGACAAGGCTCAATTCCGGCAAGAATTCCGTCGAGCTGAGGGTACGCAAGGGTGACTTGTTCTCGGATGTTAAGGGACGCTTCGACATGGTCGCCTTCAACGCTCCCTTCACGAGGCTGACGGTCAGAAATTTGGAAGACAGAAGGATGCACGACCGTACAGGAGCTTCGAGGATCGGAATAGTGTCACGATTCCTATCCAGACTGTCGAAACATCTGAATGGGTCAGGTGTCGGATACTTGGTTCTGTCTTCCCGCGGCCCAGTCACGATCTTCGAGCGAATAGCCTCCCGGTCTCATCTAAAATGGAGTATTTGCAGAGAATACGACCGGTCGGACGAGACTGTATACGTGGTCAGGCTCACTCCCCGGAGCGGAGCCGCAGGAGCTCGAAGAACTCCTCCCTTGCCTTGAAGTCCTCAAACAGGCCCCTTAGTTCTGACGTCAAGATTTTACTGTCGGTTTTGGCCCCCCGCATCTTCATGCACAGATGCTCCGCTTCCACGACGACTATGACTCCAAGAGGCGAGAGCTGTTTGTCAATGGAGTCCGCGACTTGTTTCGTCATCCTCTCCTGCAGCTGCAGCCGTTTTGAGAAGACTTCCACGAGCCTCGCAAGCTTCGATATGCCCACCACTTTGTTTCGCGGAACGTAGCCGATATGCACTTTGCCGAAGAAGGGTAGCATGTGATGTTCGCAAAGACTGAAGAACTCAATGTCCTTGCTAACTACCATTCCGCTCGTTTCGTTGAATTCCACGTCAAGGACGCTCTTCGGGTCAACCGAGTATCCTTCTGTGAGTTCTCGAAGCGCTTCTGCGACTCGCCTAGGAGTATCCTTGAGGCCCTCTCTCTCGCCATTTTCCCCCAATGCCTTGATAATGGAAGATACCGCAGCTTCGATTTCGCGGTTCTTCTTCATCGACGAATTGCCCTAAATTCCGGGTTAAAGACTTGTTGGGCAGTACTCCACCTGGACCGCGCCTTCCTCTCATGCAACGAGCGAAAAGGCAATGATTCGGATGGGATTTGAACCTAAAGTTCAGCTTGCGGCGACCGCATGACGGATTCAGGATGAGAGTATCGAGTCGGAGCAGGGAAAAAACCACACAATAAAGGGAGGATTGTGGGCCTCGTTCAGCCCACGATGGATTGGATCTGTTTGGAGAGCTGTCCTTCCACGTGCGTCGTCCAGAGCATCTCTGGCACATCCACCACGAGGAAGAGGACAGACAAGAATAGCGTTTCTACGGCTGCAACTGCGATGTTCTGGACCCACTTCCCGATGCCTATGTGGACAGTGAAGTCGTTAGACTGGCCGCTCACCACTATTGTGAAGCACCTGTCCGCGGCGACGAGGTCGCGTAGTATGCCCGCCTTCTGAGCCTGTATGATGTTGCCGAGCGGTGCGACAGTGGATTGTGTCTTGTAGCCCTCGGCCTTGAGCTGCTGTTCGATTTGCTGGGCTACTTGTGCCGGATCCTTACCCTTGTTTTGAAACCGAAGTATTTTTTCGGAGACCAAATTTTTTCCGATTTTGCTATCTCGTGGGTTCATAAAAACGCAACGATGTCCGCAAGAAGTTCGCTTGATTCCGCGGGACTCATAGAGCTTGGGCGGGCCAGAAGAACGACCACGATCACCTGCCCCCACCCTCGCTTCTTCTATTGCAAACAATCGATTATCGGAAGGTCGGCATCTCCTCTTTGAATGGCCTCGCTGATCCAGGATTCGTTCCTTTTCGGGGCTCGGACCGCCCGAGGGTTAGCGGAAGATTCAGCTGGTAATGATCAACGCAGGCCTTGAGGTAGGGTGGTTCTGGCTGGCTAAGATGGAGACTTTCTTAGAACCGTCAACACCGCGTTCTCTTGAACCTTGATTCCCGCCTTAGTCTTCATCGACACGAGTATCTTGCGGATTCTCCGGGCAGTTCCGCCGTCCAGCGACTTGTATTCCACCCCATTTTGGGACGTTACGTCGTCCAGTGCCTCCCGGACGCTGCGGTAGTAGCTGTAGACTGGAAACTCCTCCTCCGCCACGAGGTCGAACTTCCCTTCCACGAGCGAGGCATGCCTAAGGGCCAATCTGGCCTGCCTGTCGCCTTCATCGCTGACGTTTGGGCCCGAATATCTTTGCAGCAGGTAGGAAATCATTCCCTTGTTGAAGGGCTGATGAAGGGAAGGCTGAATGTTGACCAGCACCCCTTTGGGTCTGAGAACCCTGTGCGCTTCGGTAAGTGCAGTTCCCATGGCCGGGACGTCAGCGCAACACAGGGACCACGAGAAGAAGACCGCATCGAACGACTCGTCCGGGTAATTCAGGTCCTCGCCCCTTCCCACACGAAACCTCAGCTTCGAGGCCAGCTTCTTAGGCGCCTCCTTCCTGGCCTCGGCTATCGCCTTGGCAGAGGGATCCAGTGCGGTTGCGCTCCTAGCCGATTCTGCGTACTGAAACGTCAACCTTCCGTTCCCACACCCGACTTCGAGAATGTCTCTTTGCTCGAAGGGGGCATGCTTTGCGATCTTTCTAATTTCTATCTGCTCAGGATCTTCACGCATACCCAGCCCACACAGCCTTAGCAAGAGTTTGGCCATGACTTATACTTGAAGACCAGAGCCTAGGTAGCTGTGGCACGAGTTCCAGAAGCAGACTTACGCAGGGAGGAGGAAACCAAGTCCCCGAACTCGGCGTAACAAGAGGAGCGATTTCTCGGGCAAGCGAACTTGGAACCCGAGTTCAAATCCCGGCGACCACACATTCTTGTCAAATGGCCAGACCGGAATCTTCAGGCCTTGATTGCACTTTCCCGTGCCAACCCGAATCCGAATTTTTCCCAGAGACGGTCGTAGTTTTCAATTCGGTCTTGGACTAGATCAATCCTCGCGGTTGCCACCCCCGGGGTGTTCTTGACCCAGTCTAAGATTTCCTGGGCCTGCGCAAGATTCGTCACCACGAAGTTGAAGAAGCTCACGTTTTCGCTGGTGAGTTCTACCCTCATGAGTTTGTCCTCGAACTCTTCAGCAATTAATGCGTCCAGTCGCCTTCTTTGGTCCTGGCTCGCGTAGTGCACGAGTAGGTCAGCTATTATCGCACCTTTCAGCGACTTCGGGTCCACCCTAGGCACAACGAATATAGCCCTTCCACGAATCATTGACGCCAACCTGCGTTTTACGGTTCTTGTTGAAAGGCCCAGGGTTTTCGCGACCTCAGCGTAGGAAGACCTGGGGTTCTTGTGCAACTGTTGGAGGACTCCGTGGTCTGACGCCGATAGTTTGACCTCGCATCGTGGAAACCTCGACTTGACGCCGAGTATTCCTTCAGGGTTTGCGAACCTTTGCACCAACTCCAGCCTCCTCTTGAGTGTGTTATCGCTATCGTAAATTATCACAAAGTAGAGTGAGTTCCCCGAGAAATTGACTACAAGAACGACTCCGTCTACCAACTGGAGCTTGCGAATGAGGTCGTCTTTCCTTGACGCTCCAAGGAAATCGAGCCAGACTTGGGTGATTTCCATTCCGAGAAGGCCCGGGTTTGGTATCACGTACCACCCTTTTAGAAACCCGGAATCTTCCAGTTTCTTCATCCTTGTTCTGATGGTTCCTTCATCGACGCCTAGCGCTTTTGAAATCCTCCGATAGGTCCACTTCGGGTCAGAAGTGAAAGGCGACCCCGAGGCATCTTGGAGTATCTGGCGGATGATTCTGACGTCTAGAGTGTCCAATATGCGGACTTGCCGTAATGAAACCCGCAGATGTGATTAAAGGATGTCGGACTCCATCATCAACGCTCCGCATAGGACTAAATCCAATGCGCGTCCAGTCGACTGCTGTGAACAGCATCAAGATTGGCGGAGTGGCCGGATTCCTGACTGTGACATGGATTCTTGTGTTCGCGATAATCATTCCATCTGCAATAGCGGGGAACAGGGTTTCGGGCACTACAGATGCATCTGCGGTTCTGGCATATTATGACCATCCCGCTCTGATGTGGACATTTTGGGCAAGTGGAATAGGCGTACTGTTCGCCCTTGTCTTCATTTATGGAATCTATCTGGCGCTAAAGAGCAAGGCGGCCTCTAGTGGGTTGACGGTAATCCTCCTCGCATCAATAGCTATGGCAGTGATTGAGATGCCACTCCTACTTGCCCAGTGGGCCCTTCAAGGTACGCTCGTTTGGGTCGCGGGTACTCATGCTGTGGCCGCGGACGCGGTCACGCGGACGACTCTCGCAACACTAGCTGTTGGCATTTTCAGATTCTGGGATCTCTTGTACAATTCTCTCCTTTACTGGCTTGAGGGAGGATACTTGCTCCTTTTCTCGTTAGTAATACTCAAGACGCGTGGTCTCAGCCGCGGTATCGGAGGACTGGGAATTGTTGCCGCCGCCTCTCAATTCTTCAACTCCTTAGCGATACCACTAGGAGTCCCAGACACCTTTACTCTCCCCGGAAATCTCCTGCTTGTGGCCTGGTTCCTGACCGCCTCTTACTCCCTCTTTAGACTCAGGATGGACTAGTTGCGGATTCGCCTTTCCGACCAAAGGAAACTTAGGTGCTCGTCCCCGACACTAATCACCTGGTGGGGCGCTTCGGAAATCTCGAACGGCGATGGGATTTGAATCTAAAGTTCAGACTGCGGCGACAGCCACAGCCAGATTTGCACGCAATCAAATCGTCGCCTTAGGGTTGTCGTCTTTCCAAACTTCTATCCGAAACGAAAGGGCACCCATATGGGTGCTCCGAGGTTTCCCATTCTTGGATCCAGTCTACGCCGGAGGTCGAGCCCTATGGCTCGTGTTTATCAGAGTCTAGCGTTATCAATTGGCGAGCGCACTCCCGTTTGCCTAGCAGGACAAGGTACCTGACGGTCGAAGAAATCGTCGAAATCAACAGGCGAGTCCTAAAGGAGATTAAGGTGAAGAGGATGCGCTTGCGGAGGTCCAAGCCCAAGAGGGCGATGTTTACTGGAAAGCCGCCACCCTTTTGATCGGCTTGACAAAGGCTCACGCCTTCGACAGCGGAAACCGACGGACCTCGTACGCAGCCACAAAGGTCTTTCTCGAGGCAAACGGTAAGAGATTGGACATCGACGTAGAACCCAGGGTTCTGACGGGCATTCGGGAAGGGTTTTATCAAACCCAAGAAGTCATGGAGTGGCTGAAAGGTCATGGAATCCGAGCGTTCATACGTCCCTGAAGGAGAGTTCCGAAGGCTTCTATCGGAGATCATCGAACGTGACAGGCTAATCCTAGAGGCCATCGGCAACCTCTGAGTGTTCATCTAAATGACGACGGCCGTTATCTGTCGAGCTTAGTATTCATTTGAAAGCATATCCGGAACGGAGCACCCATATGGGGTGCTCAGGTCCCGGCCGGGGCATTAAACCTACGGGTTCACTTCCTCTCGCTGGCATCTGGGTTCCCATCCGAATATCCGCTTAGAGGCCAAGGGTTCCAGGCCGGAAGGGGCTCGTCAAGTTTCCATGACCAAATTTCAGGCCCAAAGGCTTGGCCCGCCAAGGGTTCGGGTCGGCCCAGATTCGAACCCCTGGCCCTGAGGGAAGGCGCATGGCAAGGTTAACTTAATATTCGAGGGCAAAGCACTCGGCATTGAGCAATCAATCCTATCTCTCATGAATAAGCGATGGGTTCACTCGAAAAGACTAATTGGCGAATGAAAGACCGAAAGAACCGTTGCCTACCAAAATGAAACAACCGGACTATGGGATTGACGCGCCTCGGTTCGATCTCACCATGTTTCTTCTCGGAGCCGTCACCCTTGCGTCAGGATTGGCTGTTACCCTTTCGTCAGGGTTACCTGGGTCGGAACTCGTCACCGCTGTCGGGCTAGACCTGACAGGCATTGGCCTCCTCTTCGTCGGAGTCGTATACGTATACAGCAGCAAGGTGGGTAAGCTGAGGCTCAGGGAGAAGGTTGTTGGGATGATTCCATGGAAGGGTGATGAGAAGGTGCTCGACATAGGCTGTGGGAGGGGTTTGCTGCTCATCGGCGCGGCGAGACATCTGGTGACAGGAAGTGCTGTTGGGGTAGACATCTGGAAGTGGGGAGACCTTACGGGGAACGCACCGGGCGCGGCATTGGAGAACGCCAAGCTGGAAGGAGTCGCAGACCGTGTGACTCTGAAGGAAGGAGACGCGAGCTCACTGGCCTTTCCGGATTCGACATTCGACGTGGTGCTGTCGTCACTCGCGATTCACAACTTGAAAGGTGAGGAAGCCAGAGATAGGGCGATCAGGGAGGCGGTGCGAGTGCTGAAGCCGGGAGGAACGCTCGCCATATACGACTGGGGAGCGAGGAGGTACTCCAAGGTGTTGACTCGCGAGGGAATGACCAATGTTCGGCTGCACGAGCCGATACCGCTCTTCCTTTTCTTCGGGAGGATTGTGACTGCCAGAAAACCGTCTTCGCTATCAAATGTTTGACGCTTCGTCAACGATCTAGGTCCACGCCTTGACTACCGAGATTCCAACATCGGGTTCATGATCACGCATCTTAATATTGCCGTCCGCTCGTGATTCCCGTGTCACCAGATGGGCCAGAGAGTCATCGAGATGGAGAACCTGACGAAGATCTTTGGCGAGAAGCTCATAGCGGTGAACAACCTGAACTTCGCGGTCGAGGAGGGCGCTATCTTCGGCTTCCTGGGCCCGAATGGCGCAGGCAAGACCACCGCCATCAGGCTACTTTTGGGACTGATACGGCCGACGGCGGGGGAGGTCAAGGTCTTCGGGGAGAAGATGACTCCCGGATCATCCAGCCTGCGCAGGAGGATGGGCTACCTTCCTACGAACCCGCGGTTTCCCCCGAAAATGACCCCGATCAAGTACCTGGACTTCGTGGGGATACTCTTCCGCCTCGGGAGGGAGGAGAGGGTGAAGCGGCTCTCTACCCTGATCCGCTCGGTCGGACTGCTCGGCGACTCGTCCAGGGAGATCGCCGGATTCTCCACGGGGATGGTCACCCGCCTCGGCCTGGCAGCGGCCCTGATGAACGACCCCGAGCTGCTGATCCTGGACGAGCCCACGTCGGGGCTGGACCCCAACGGAAGGATGTCGACCCTGGAGCTGATCGCAGAGCTCGGCAAGGAGAAGACGATCTTCGTGTCGTCTCACATCCTCAGCGACATCGACAGGATATGCACGGATGTCGGTGTGTTAAGCGAAGGGAAGGGCATCTTCTCAGGCTCGATTAAGGACATGAAGAAGAGGACCCGCAGCCACGTCGTCCGCCTGGAGCTGGAGGGGGACGTGAGGAAGTTCTGCGAGGCGCTCAAACCCGCGAAGTGGGTCGTTGGCTTCGAAACGCGTGGCGACTACGGGGTGGACATCACCTTCGCTTCTGAGTTGCCCATGGCTGACGCGGTCAGAGAGGCTACGGACCTCGCTTCGCGCCAAGGGTTGGACCTGATTTCCGTGTCTTCTTCGACATCCAGCATCGAGGACGCCTTCATGGAGCTACTTCGAGATGAAGAATCGCGTGGGTTCCTCAGGGCAACCTAGCCGCGGGGAGGCGCTCGCGCCCTTCTGGGCGATCGTGCAGGCGGACCTGGGAGGCCTCTTCAGGAGCAGGATAACCTACGGATGGCTGCTGGCCGCTGTCTTCATCCAGGTGGTGAGGACGCTCGGTTCGCGCTCGGCCGGGACGACTTCAAGCGTGGTCCCCTCCGGGCTCTCAGACTTCGTCTACATCTGGAGTCTGGTGATCATAGGGCTCGCCGCGAGTTCGGTCTCGTCCGAGGCCGGGGAGCTCGCCGATTCCATCATGAGCAAGTCGGTCACTCGCCTCGACTATGTCCTGGCCAAGTTCGCTTCACGGATCGCATACACGCTCATCTGCTTTTCCCTGGTCACGGCCGTGCTGGTGGGGCTAACGCTGAGGTTAGAGGTCGGTGACTACGATGCCCTTGGGCTGACTTCCGCGGTACTCCTCATCGCCCTGACCCTGGTCACGCTGACGACGCTGGGAGTAGGACTCAGCATCGCGATGCCGAACACCGTCATGGCGATCGTGACCCTTCTGGTCCTGTGGTACGCCATGACGATCCTCTTCCCGGTCGTCGGCCTTGACCCGCTGTCCCCGGGGAGCGTACTGGGCGAGCTGCCGGGCATCGTCAGGGGAGCATGGAGCTGGGGGGAATCGGAGACCGTCGCAGGATTCGTCGCAATTTCAGGAGTCTCCACGGCGTTGTCCTCAGCGTACTTCCACCTGAAGGACATCTGAAGCGGGCGGCTGTTTGCGTGTGGCTCTCTCGCAACTACATTTGCGACCCAAGCATGAGCTTGAATCAAATTCAAACTGATGTCTTTCGAGTCGTGCTTGATCAAAAGCAAGAGAGAGTGATTGCTCACCATTAGGCTCATTGCGTCTCCGCCGGGGAGCATCGTTCAAGCGGCTGGCCTATTTCCCGTCGACTTTTCGTCATAAGAACCGCTGGTAGAGAGTGCTGAATACTTAATACAAACGCGAAGGAGAAAATCCCGTAAGTAATAATCAGAGTGGCAATCATGAAAGAGCAAGAAGAGGGGGAGACGTACCTCTACGGACTCGCGAGCCCGTCGATAAGGAACAGGAGAGCCGATGTGCGTGGCTGTGGAGTTTACGCCACAAACAAGAGGGTATTCCTGGTTCGTGCGCCGCCAAGAGTTCAAGCAATGTTCCTCCTTCCTTGGTGCATAGCCATTGTCCTTTTGGCTTCCGGTGTCGGTCTATTACTCAGTTTGCTCTCGACAGGGAATAGCGTCTATTCTTGGTTGGGCCCCCAACTCTACTTGTACTGGACAGGATTTGCTTTTCTCTTTGTGGCATTGGCATCATCATGGTACAGAGACTTCGCACAAGTGCCGATTCAAGAGTTGGAACGAAGGAGGATCTATCAGGTGGAACGAGAGCAAATCTTAGAGGTCGAGATGCGAAGACGAACTTTCTGGTCGTCGCAAATCGTGGTCCGTCTTCGAGGGGGTGAAAAGCGCTTGATTCTGTTCGCTGAGCCGGGGTCGTTTGATCGGGCCAGACGTGCCTTTCAAATGTTCTCGCCTACTCTTTGCCCGTAGAAGCGCTCTTCGCAAGCCAGAATCCTAGAGCCTGCCGCCGCCCGCCGTGGCTCGCCTTAAATTGCGTCCGGCTCTCACGAGCCATGCACATGATCCGCCGTATGGACTCCAATGCACGACCCACCATCAAGGTGATTCATGATGGCGACCCATGGTGTTGGTCCAGCTGAGGACTTGAGCCTGTCCTCCAGAGACTTCATGAGGTCTACGGCGACGGCAATTCTAACCAGCTCAATCGCCCTCCCCGCGTGGGTTTCTGGGGAAGATCAAGAGTAATGCAAAAGCGACGCTGACCTCGACCGCACGACGCGTGGAACCCTCCCGTCATTAAATTTCCAGACCCTCCGGACCTCCAATCGAATAATGTAATTAACGGGTCGGGGGGGGGGGGCCGCGTCTTCTATGAAGCTCACATCGCGAGAGCTGCGGACACTCGCGCTCGCTTGCGACACGATAGTCCCCCCGGTAATCAGAGACGGGCCCGAAGCCGATTTCTACCGCCGATCAGCCACGGATGTAGGGGTTCCGGAGGCCTTCGCCGAAACGATAGAGAGCAGGCTGGAGCCCGGCGCGGCCGCCGAGTTCCGGAGGCTGCTCAAGATCCTCGAGAGCAGGTCGTACGGCCTAATCCTGAACCGCAACACTGCTCCATTCTCCTCGCTGGGAGAAGGCGAGAGGGCAGAGCGACTCAAGTCCTGGCGCGACAGCAGGATCTCGGCAAAAAGGACCGGTTTTCAGGCGCTCAAGCGCCTGACCTGCTTCCTCTTCTATTCCCTGGAACCCGGCGGAGGGGATAACCCCAGCTGGGCCGCCATCGGCTACCCGGGACCGAGCGCTGATTCTCCGGTCCCACCCCCAGAAGAGACTCGGCTGACGCCCATCGTCCCGACCGACGACCTGGAGCTTTCTTGTGACGTGTGCGTCGTCGGTTCCGGGGCAGGGGGGAGCGTCATCGCGAAGGAGCTGAGTGAGGCGGGCTACGAGACCGTGGTCCTCGAAGCAGGCCCCTACGAAACCTCGGAGACGTACAGGCAGAGCGAACTGCCGATGACGCAGAAGCTCTTCCAGCAGAGCGGGAACGCCTCCACGAAGGACCTCGCGTTCACGCTATTTGCAGGAAGGGGGATCGGGGGTGGGACCGCGGTGAATTGGAACACGTGCCTGAAACCTCCTCCCGAAGTCCTCCAAGAGTGGGAGCAGGGGTTCGGCATCGACGGGGTCACTGGCTCCGGTTTCGCTGCATACCTAGAGGAAGTCTGGCAGGCTCTCAAGGTCGGGTCTCAGGAGAGCCAGAGGAATTGGAACAACGAGGCCCTCTGGCTCGGGTGCAAGGCTCTCGGCTACTCCGAAGGGTTGGACTTCGAGGTGATCAACAGGAACGTCGTGGGGTGCAAAGAGCGCTGCGACTTCTGCACATACGGGTGCATCTACTCTTGCAAGCAGTCCACCGTCATGAACTACCTTCCTGCCGCTTTCCGTCGCGGCGCTAGATTCCTCTTCAATACGAAGGCTGAGAGGGTGACGATCGAAAGTGGAAGGGCGACGGGCGTCGAGGCCGACTATGCAGGCGGAACCCACAACGTCCACGTGAGGGCCCGCATTGTGGTCGCGGCCTGCGGCGGGTTGGAGACTCCCGCCCTCCTCCTTCGTTCCGGGCTGAGGCACCGTAGGCTTGGGAGACACTTGATGCTGGACCCCACAGTCTCGATGGGCGGCATCTTCGCTAAGCCGGTCAACCCCTGGGCAGGTCCACCCCAGACAGTAGCTGTGAGGAAGTTCTGGAACCTCGACGGGACCCACCATGGCTTCTGGGTGGAGGCTGCGCCGGCCCACCCCGGCTTGTTTGCTTTCACAGTCCCGTGGGTAGACGGCGCGTCACACAAAGACTTCGTTAGACAAAATTACGCTCGGACCACCGCGACGATAATTTTGTTGCGCGAATGGGGGAGCGGCAGGGTCGAGGTCGATTCGCACGGCTCTCCAGTGGTCAGCTATGCCCTCGACAAGCGTGACAAAGAAAACATGATGAAGGGGATGGTCGCCACTGCTAGGATTCTCGCTGCTGCCGGGGCGACAGAAGTTTGGAGCACCCATAACACGCCCGTGAGCGTTGGATCTGGAAGGGTGACCGAGTCAGACATAGACAGGTTCGAGTCGGAAGTAAGGCAACAAGGGATCGACTACAATCGCATCAATCTCTTCAGTGCCCATTTGATGGGCTCCTGCAGGATGAGCTCCGACCCTCGGATGGGACCGGCAGGGCCGACGGGCGAGCTTCATGAAGTCGAGAACCTCTTCGTAGCAGATGCAACGGTCTTCCCGACCACCCCCGCCGTCAACCCGATGATTTCGATCATAGCCATGGCCAGGAGAACCTCCGAATTCGTCAAACACAAGTTGTCGGGGAAATCGGTGTAGGTGCGATGTGCTGCGGCGCCCGGGGAGCGAGGGCTTCGAATAGACTAATCGAGTCCTATTCTAGACCCAGATTTGTATCGAAGCCTAAGACATAGTGTGCTGATAGCTGCGCTCCATGAGGAAGTCGCTCCGCGTCCGCTACCCTTTAGGGCCCTGGGCGGCACTCTCCCAATTTCCATGTATCGAACCCCCCGGGCCCAGGCTCACGCGATGCTCGCTCTTCGAGTACCGCGATCCGAGTCCCACCGGGCGCGCTATCATTTGATAGTGGGCCTTTTTTCCCGGCATCCTTATCGATTCTTCTTTGCAGCTATCTCTTTGTTGGAATCCGCAGACAAAAACACGCACCCAAATGATTCGGCTCTGTCAAGCTAAGACCTCTTTGCTTCCGCATCCAATGCCACGAGGTCTAGGCGGTAGGGGAAGCGCGCGGCAGCAAAGTGTTAGTGCCTGCAATGCGACGCGGGAGCGGCGTTCTCAATAATGTACCTGTAGTCGACCCATGACTATGTGAGAACGTAAATACCCAAGATCGGCATCCACCAGAACAACCCTTGTCTGCGCCGAAACTAAGCTCACGGACGAGAAGACCGTCCCTAATACTTCGAGACCTGCTGATTGTTCTCTTCCTGATTATTTTCTTGATCACCGTCGCAATTGCGCAACTCTCTAGCTTGGGCATTTACATCGTATCGATGGGCTACTCCTCGGTCACCCTAGGAATCAAAGCATCAGTGGATAATGGTAATGCGGCTATCGTCTTTACCGGTGCAACCTTCAGTGTCTACGGCGACAACGTGCACCTCTTGAATGGTACTGTTAACAGCTTCTTCCCCAGTCAGGGCTCTAAATCGATTGACACAATCGACTTCTCTGTCCCATATTCGGATGCCGGTGCGCTTCTATCTTCTCATCTTCTTGGAGGTGGGTCGATAAAATACAAGTTCATCGGAACAGCGACTTTCTACACCCCCTTGGGCGTGGCCAACCTACCCCTCAATATCAGCACAGTAACAGGTCTCACATCAATAAGTCCTTCCTCCGCTAGACTCGAGGAAACAACGGCAGTGACTAACGATCCATCGCTTGCATCTTTCACTGGTGCAACATTCCGTGCTTACGCCAACGGCATAGACATTGTGAATGGTACTGCTCGCAACTCGTTGCTTGACGCGAACATCCCTCCTCAGCACTCCAATGTCACGACAAAACTGTCCGTCCCATATTCGAATACCGGTGCTCTTCTAAGGTCATATTTTCTCAGCGGTGGGAGAGCAAACTTGAGTGTGGACGCAACGGCGTTCTTCCAGACCTACATAACGGTCTCTGGAGAGCCTATCGGCGAGGTCGGGCTAGCTCTCAAGGCGAGCACAATGCCAGCTAGCTATGGCATGGTTCCGGCTATTCTGGATTCCGTGCTAATCATCCTGGCGGTCGTTGGCATCGTCTTGTATCGCAAGGGGTATGCATGACTGGTCGGAGTTGTCCGGCTTCGCTGAGCAAGCCGATTGCCCTAGGGTTCGCACGGCCCTTTTTGAAGGACACATTTCAGACGGCACTTTCATTCAGCCTTCTTGCGGCCCTAACTGCCACGCTCCTAGGAGCCAGCTTCGCAAGTACCCGCGTTACCTTATTTTTCAGTCCTGGAATTACCACAGTCTCACCGTTCATCAGGCCCCGATAGCCTGCAAGGGCAACGGCCTCAGCTCCCATTACTCCCACTCCCCGCTGTCTGAACAATCTCGTTCTTCCCACCCCGGGGTTCTTCTCGAAAGCCGTCCTTGTCGGCCCCGGACACAGAGCAGTCACTGTGACTCCTGAGCCTTTCAACTCGTTGGCCAGCGCCTCGGAGAATGAGAGCACGAAGACCTTCGTTGCGTAGTAGACTGCCATAAACGGACCTGGCACGAAAGCCGCCATCGACGCCAGGTTCAGGATCCGGCCCTCTTTCCTCTGCAACATGTCGGGCAAAAAGAGCCTAGTAAGGTGTACGAGGGAAATCACGTTTACCTGCATCATCTCGAGCTGGGTTTTCACGTCGGTCTCTGAGAAAGGTCCTGCAGCACCGAACCCCGCGTCATTCACCAACGAATCGACCAACAAGGACTCTCTCTGCGCGAATTCGTAGATTTGACTCGGAGCTGTCGGATTAGAGAGGTCGATCGGAAAGCTCCATGCATTGATTGAGTGCGTTTCTCGAAGCTGCCGCGCGAACTTCTCCAGGGTTTCTTTGCTTCTGGCCACAAGCATAACGCTGTGGCCTTCGCTCGCGAATAATTTTGCCAGCTCATAACCTATTCCGCTTGACGCACCAGTTATGAGGGCAGTCTTCCACTTGGCAACCCCCAGCTTTGCCACATTCCGGTTCGTCTTTTGTCCGTTGGGCTGCGCCGGGTGCTCGTCCACTCTGTCATCTGACTCTGCGGCGGGTGTCGAGACGTCTGTCAAGGACTAACCCTCAGGTGGCGTCTAGTGTTTTCCTGTTTCGGTCTCATTTGTTAGTTCGTCTTATTCCGATGTACTATTAGATATGACTTGCCGTAATTCTGCAACTTTAGCCATAGGAACAGGATCTGAAAATATCCAGATGGATGTGCCATCTTTGTAGTGGTGTAATGTAAGCCCTTCTTGCAGATTTCCATGATACATGAGTTACCTCGAGCGTGGTGGTCAGAGGTCCGCTCGTAATAACAATCGGGGAATTCAGCGTTCCCATCAAGGGGAGGGTTACACTGCAGGTCCTTCCCGGCCTAGTTCCTTGCCCATTCGGCCAATCGCACGTGACTGGGTAGAGTGAAGTCCTAGATGTTCCCTACGATAACCTGTCCATAGGGCGTGCGAATTATGGCGTTTGTACTCACGCCAGCAGCGGCACGAGTGGACGGAACGGATATCGCCGTCGTGACTGAACTGCCTCCCGGAACTACAACTTGAGGTGCTATGGTATTGCTTGCGACCTGGTTTCCGGACGCGTCCACCACATTGATCGTAAGTTGGGCGAGAGTTACGTCAAAACCGTTGTTGTTCGTTATCTTCACCTGGTAAGTATTGGTGTTGCCTCCGTCAGCAGAAGTGAGCCATTCAACGACTTTTATCGAGCTTCTTGCGCTGGCCAAGTTCTGCCCTCTGGTCAAGTTAGACTGAAGACTTGCTATCTGCCCGTTTAGCGATGAAACCTGGCTCGTTAGAGATGACATTGTGCTCGTGTTGCTCGCGAGGGCGGATGACGAGACGCTGTAGTAATAACCAAATCCACCTGCAACAATTATCAAGACCAGAATGGCACCTAGTAACGGAGTCCTTGTTGACTTCAGTGCGTTAGACATTCCTTTCGATTTTCGGCCAGGAAGCTATAACAATTATGGACTGGCCGTCCATGTGGAGGCGTGGAAATACACGGAACGTACAGAAGTGAGACCTAATTGGAAATTGCGTGCATTAAGAGTCGGTTCGCTTCAATCTTCGAATTCTAGCTCTTTTCTGACTCGTTTACCTATCCACTCCGCGAAAGAATCTGGCGGCGCCTTTACCTCAGGCTTTGTTCCAGCAGGTTTCACGACCTGCAGTCTAAGCCATTTCTCGAATGTGCTTGGCGGTAATTTGCCCCTGATATTCTTTGAGGGTGTTACTCTGATCTTGCGACTTCTCTCCTTTGGTTGGCTCTTTCTCATCACTCAGCTCCACCTCTGGATTCAACTCTCATCTCGAATCTGGCCTTGCCACAACCGATGCAGACGAACTTGCTATTCGAATAGACCGGCTTGTTCCTCCCTTCTACTGACAGGAGCACGAACATGTCTTCCTTCCTTGTCCGTGTCTCACCGCAGGTGCACGGGGTAGGCGGGGAAAGTTCACTCATAGAGTTGTTTGAACACTCCCTGCTAATAAGCGACGATACAGGGTTCGCCTTCCAACACCTTTGGAAAGGAAGGACCCCCCAGGTCGTTGAAAAATCCAGCCCCCTTCCAGAACGCTAATTACCTGAAACAAGAGAGAATTGCGCCACAATGAGCGATAACTCCAATTCTGCGCTGAGCTATCACGAGGAAACCAAGCATTCCGAGCTTAGCGTGAGGATGTCCGCACACTATCTTGACTGGAATAACAAGCCATCGCCCTTCAAGCACTACAGGAACCTGCCTTCCATTCCTCTCCCTCGAAATTTCCCCCATCCAAGAGAGGAATCCTTGAGAGCGATCAGGGGCTTCTATCCGATCATAGCTTCCAAGCGCCTCGACGTCGGAATTCTCGCGGAAATATTGTTCTTCTCAGCGGGCCTGACAAGAAGGGTTTCAATGGGCACCGGCCCGTATTACATGCGAGCGGCGCCCGCTACTGGTGCGCTGTATCCGATTGAGCTGTACGTGATCTGCGGCGACATACCGGGATTACGCGCGGGGGTATATCATTTCAATCCCCTGGACTTTGCACTGGTAAGGTTGCGCGAGGGCGACTACAGGGCAGAATTGGGTGCCCCCGGCCATGAAGAGAACCTGACTTGCCCTGTCACCATAGCGCTAACATCACTCGCATGGAGGAATGCGTGGAAATACGGGGCAAGGTCCTACCGTCACTGGTTCTGGGATTCGGGAGCTATCGCGGCCAATCTCCTCGCAACGTCAGCTTCGGAGGCCTTGATTGCCAAGTTGACCGTGGGCTTCGTTGATTCTGAAGTTGACCGACTTCTCGGCTTGGTTAAGGGGAAAGAGGCGACGGTGGCTCTCGCCCCGATTGGCCTTGGGCTTCCTCAGCAAGCCGAGCGTACGGCGAAGGCTTCATCACGACTTGATCTCGAGGTTGAACCGCTCTCCCAAGAAGAGGTTGAGTATCCAATAATATGGAAAGCCAATGAGGCGTCTTCTCTTCGTGGTTCGGCGGAAGCAAAAGAGTGGGGACAGAGCTTCAAATCTCGCACGAATGGAAATCGCGCCGATGGAGCCACATTTCCATTACGACCGTTGAAAGAAGGAGATTCTCCTGTCCCGTCACTCGAAGAGGTGATACTGCGTCGGGGTTCGACCCGAAAGTTCGCAAGGCAGCCTATTTCTTTCGAGCAACTTTCCACAATCGTTGACGCTTCGGCAACCGTCATTCCTCTGGATTTTCTCCCTCACCGAGAGACGGCGATCGATTTCTATTTCATAGCAAACGAGGTAAGTGGACTACCTTCAGGCTCCTACTTTTTTGACCGCAGAGCGAAATTCTTTGTGCAGCTGAAAGACGGCAATCTTCGGAACACATCAGGTTATCTCTGTCTCGAACAACCGTTATTCAGCGACGCGAGCGTCGTGTTTTACCTGATGACGGATCTTCGACGCGTCGTAAGCTCCCTCGGCGAGAGAGGCTATCGAGCTGCTCAGTTTGAGGCGGGCATCAGGGCCGGTAAGATCTACCTTTCTTCTTATTCGCTCGGGATGGGTGCTTCCGGTTCGACCTTCTACGACGACGCTGTTACGGAGTTCTTTTCACCACATGCTAAAGGCAAGAGCACCATGATTGCTGTTGGAATTGGTGTGCCAGCTTACAGGGCGCGAACTGGTAGGATTCTCCCACAGATGAGCGCAAAAGCGCGAACAGGCTAATCGTCTCGTGCCTAGTACATGGTTTATTGTGCCACAAGTGAGAAACTGACCCAAGACCCGATGCAAACCCTTGGCCAAGTTCAGAGTCGTAATCCGGACTAACTTCGGTGAGTTAGAGGTAGAGGGAGAAACAGTCAAGGAATTGAGAGACGGGCTGGCAGAGATGGGGTTCTCTGCGGAACAAGCAGACGCCCTATTGAAGACCGGACTGTAAATTGAGCATCCACCTGCCGATTCGTCTATCGTCGAGGCAGAACCAAAGACATCACGGGTTGGATGTCGATAGTGGCTCTCTTAGAATAATTCAAGGATGAGCTACTTTTCTGAGCCTTCTTCTATATTCCATGAGATCATCGCGAAATTGAAGGACATCCATATTATGACTAAATTCCTCCCAAAGCTCTTTTTGAGTCCGCTTGGTGCTATCTTTGATCATGGTTTCAGGTTGCAAGACTACTCTCATGAGCCAATCTCTCTCCGGATATTTTTTCCTGGTCTGAGGGAAATAGGTCAGGAAGAACGGATAATCTACCTCGTCAGGGAAAGCTTCTGGAATAGGATGCCAATCGTTCCAAATCAATCTACGATGAGTCTTGGTATCCTTCCAAACCCTCTGAAGTCTCGAAACAAGCTCGTCCCATCCAGAAAGCCCGTAGAAGAGTATCGTTACTTTGCTCAGAACGGCGTCCTCCAAGTCCTCGAAAGGTCCAAAGATGATCCGCCCTTTCTTATGCAGTCCTAGCTCCTCTAATCTCATCCGCGACCTCCAAAGCCGAGTATCGTCGGATTCGATACCGATGGCCTTTTTGACTCCAAACTCATTCAATGCCAGGATTACGTTTTGCGCGAAGCCGGAACCAAAGTCACAGAATACATCATCTTTACCCGCTTTTGCTAGAGTTAGCATCCTTCTAATTTCTGGATTCGTAAATCGAATGGGATCACCTTGATGCCAGTACTCATCTTCAAGATTGATATCATCAAAACTATGGTAATTTTTCACGCTCTTGAGGAGAACTTGGCAGCCTTAACTGCATTTCCCGAGCAGCCTGAGCCGAAGTGGGCGTGGCAGAAAAGTGTTCAGAAGTTGTTTGCAAAGCTCGTGCGAGTCAACAAGGAGCGTGAAGCAAGGGACTTCTCCTCGATCCACATTCTCGCCAAGAAGTGAAACCTACTGGACGATGAGCGGTAGTCATTATCTCAGTCTACCCAGATACCCACGCTCTCCAGTCACCATTTCGGGCTCCGTGAACCCTGACTATGTGCGCCTTCAGCTCATCTACGCCCTCACACGCAAAACCACAATAGCACGTCATCCCTGCAGCCAATTGCTTTCTGACTAGTCCGTAATACCACTTTCTAATCCAGTTCCAGTTTCTGGCTCCCAGGATATCGCCCGAAGAGAATATTGCGCGCTTTAGCAGGGCCGTGTGGTTGTTTCTTCAGCTCCGCGGCTTCCAAATCACGCTTAGCATTGTAAGCGTACTCCTAACCCTTTCCAGCTTGCGTATCTTAACTGTAATGACCTCTATCACTCTCTCAATGCCGTCCGTATTCGTAAGCGCATGATAGCAACACCTATCTGTCGGAGAAGACTCATTGGCGGTACAGGAGGATTAGGATTGTCCAACAGTGATAAAGGCGTAAGCCAGCATCAGGTCCAGCTCAAGGTTCTCGAGGCATACACTCGAGATGTGGGTCGGGGCGTGGCAAGGATAGACTATGACGCGATGGACGCATTTAGCGCGTCGACGGGAGACGTAATCGAGATTAAGGGAAAGAGACGGACAGTGGCGAAGTGCCTCCCTCTCTACCCCTCAGACGAGGGCAGAGGAATAATGAGGATCGACGGTCTCATCAGGAACAACGGTGGTGTCGCCATCGGTGACGTGGTTATCATAAAGAAAGTCAAGGCCCCACCAGCAGAAAAGGTTGTGGTCGCTCCATCCGAAGGGGTGCCGCCTATCGACGAGAGATATTTGGCTGATGCCCTCGAAGGCATCCCGGTAACGAAGGGCGACAACGTGGTGGTACCCTACTTCGGTGGAAGGCTCAACTTCCAGGTCGTTGGAGTAAGTCCGGTCGCAGAAGCAGCGCTTATAGTTCAGAGAACGGTCTTCGTCATTTCCGACAAGGGCGCGGCTCTAAGGGGTGTACCACAGGTAACCTACGAAGATATCGGCGGCATAAAGGACGAAGTCCGGAAGGTAAGGGAGATGATCGAGCTCCCCCTGAGACATCCGGAGATTTTCGAGAAGTTGGGTGTTGAAGCACCGAAAGGGGTTCTCCTGTACGGTCCTCCGGGAACCGGCAAGACCCTCCTGGCGAAGGCTGTAGTCAATGAGACCAACGCTCACTTCATTCCGATAAGCGGTCCGGAGATCATGAGCAAGTACTATGGTGAATCAGAGGCGAGGCTGAGAGAGATATTCAAGGAAGCCAAGGAGAAGGCTCCAACAATAATATTCATCGACGAAATTGACTCGATAGCTCCAAAGCGCGAGGAGGTAACCGGAGAAGTAGAGAGGAGAGTTGTCAGCCAGTTGCTCTCCTTGATGGATGGTCTCGAAGCAAGGGGCAAAGTCATAGTGATAGCAGCTACCAACCGACACAACGCGCTAGACCCCGCTCTCCGAAGACCAGGCAGGTTTGACATAGAGATCGAGATCAAGGTCCCGGACAAGAAGGGAAGATACGAGATATTGCAGATCCACACTCGTCACATGCCACTACAGGAGGACGTTGACCTTGAGAAGCTCGCCTCGGTATCGCACGGGTTCGTCGGGGCTGACCTCGAGTATCTTTGCAAAGAGGCTGCCATGAAGACTCTCAGAAGGATTCTACCAGAACTGAAGCTCGAGGAAGAGAGACTGAGCCCAGAGATACTCGACAAACTGATTGTTACGGGGGACGACTTCCAGAAGGCGCTGAAAGATATCACGCCGTCAGCAATGAGAGAAGTGTATCTTGAAACACCAGATGTGAAGTGGTCTGAGATTGGCGGCCTTGATGGCGTAAAGAGAGAGCTTCGGGAGGCGGTCGAATGGCCGCTGAAGTACCCGGACCTTTACAAGACGATAGGTTACTCTATGCCGAAGGGCATCCTGCTTTACGGTCCCTCCGGTACGGGGAAGACACTGCTAGCCAAGGCGGTTGCTACGGAGAGCGAAGCGAACTTCATCAGCGTTAGGGGCCCAGAGTTGCTCAGTAAGTGGGTGGGTGAATCGGAAAGGGGAGTGCGAGAGGTCTTTAGACGGGCAAGACAAGCCGCCCCATGCATAATCTTCTTCGACGAGATCGATTCGATCGCGCCGACGAGAGGCATGGGAGGAAGCAGCATGGTAACGGAGCGAGTCGTCAGTCAGCTTCTGACAGAGCTCGACGGAATACAGGCGCTCCAGGGGGTCGTCGTGCTAGCTGCGACCAATAGGATCGACATGATCGACACATCTCTCTTGAGAGCAGGGCGTTTCGATAAGATAATCAGCACGCCTCTCCCCGATAAGGACGCGAGGGAAGAGACCCTCCAGATACACATGAAAGGGAAGCCAATCTCAAAGGAGGTAGAGGTCGGACGTCTCGTTGAGATGACCGAGGGATTCAATGGAGCAGACTTGGCCGCACTTGTGAACACGGCAGTTTCCATAGTTCTTCAAGCCTACATCGCCAAGTATCCGAGGCCCGAGGACGCGAAGAAGCACCTGGATGAAGCGATCGTGACCGATGAGCATTTCCAGGAGGCGGCGAAGAAAGTTAGGTCCTCCAAGGAGAATAACCCGATGGAGCGGGTCGCGGTGCCTTTCTACAGGTAAGGCCGTAATAGGGATGTGGTAGAGTTGGTTCTTAGCGGTAAAGGTAGAAAAAAAGCGGAGAAAATTATGGGAAGAATCGACAAACTGAAAGGACAGTTAGGCGAGGGAAGGTCATACACGGTCCGGGCAATCGTCATTGCACCCCTAGGCGAGAAAGGGTACCTAAGGGGGGATGAATCTGAGCGTTAAAAAGGAAGGAAAGAAACAAAACAGAGCGACTGACCAGTTGAGGGAAGAGCTCGAAATGCTCGAGATCATGCTGTCATCGTTGGTAGATGTTCTCGAAGAGAACCGAATCGTTGGCCATAAGGAATGGGAGGACAGAATAAAGAAAAGGCTGAGTTCGAAGTAAGGGGCGTTGCAGGGTCGGTCTTAATCAAATGGCTCCATCATAAGATTTAGCGGTAAATTACGGAGCGAACCCCATCCTCCGCACCACACGTTACTGTATCCTGCCAAACCAATAGTTGGGACTGGGGTTGCCGCGATAATACTCGGCGGAAACCAGGCCACTCTTGATGCTTATCTAAGGCGAGAAACTGTTCCGTATGATGAATTACACCGAACCATACATCTCGACTCCCGAAGACATCATACCGAAAATGCTCACCTTGGCTTCTGTAATGCCAAACGAGATGGTGTTCGACCTCGGCTCGGGCGACGGTAGAATGGTGATTACAGCGGCCAAAGACTTTCACGCCAGAGTGGTGGGGGTGGAGATTCGGAGGCGCCTCGTGAGAGAGTGCCGCAGAAAGGTGAGGATGATGGGGCTTTCTCATCAGATTACGATATCGTGTCGCAACTTCAAGAAGGTAAGCTTGCGGAAGGCCGACGTTCTTGCCATGTATCTTTCGAGCTACACTCTTAACTTACTGGCGCCGAAGTTCATGAAAGAACTGAGACCTGGCGTCAGAATCGTAAATTTTGATTATCAGATTCCAGATTGGACGACCGCGCGTGAAATAGAGGTCATGCCTGCGGGCTGGGAGAAGCCTCATTCGATATTCTTGTACGTGATGTGAACTATGGGGAGCCCCGAAGTTGAGGCGGGTCATCAAACAAGACAAAGAACGCTGTTCCTTGCCGCCCTGCTCCTATCGGGATTTCAGACGGCTCTGGGGCGTATACAAGGTTCTGGCTGAAAGAAGATGAGCATAGTTTGTGGCTCTTGTGGTGGCAGAGGATACTTCGATGCGACAGTGACAGTATCTCCACGGTCCATTCCTGGTGCCGTAGAGCCAATCGAAGAAGTGAAACAGTTGAGGTTGACATGTAAAGACTGTAATGGTGTTGGAAAGCGGAATTGACAAGTAACCACACCTATAGGCGATGCTATAATTCCAACAAAAGAACACCAATTCTCCTAGGTCGTCGATTCACGCCGAGTCGGCCGTTGGAAGGCATAGATGGAGCCCGAGCAGAGCCGTGCTGCTCATAGTGGCGTGTAAGAGCCTCCCGCAACCCGCGGCCCATTTTCATAAGATCAACGAACTAGGAGACCCCGGAAGCTCCTCTGGCCCATGCCAGGAAGTTCCGGTCGAGCCACTTCGTCGATTCAGCCAAAGTGATCCCCAGGACCATGATCACCAACACCCCGGAAACCACGCCCGCGCTGTCGAACGCGGCAGTCCTGTCCACGAGGAGGAAACCAAGCCCTGCGTTGTAGAGAAAGATCTCCGCGACCATGGTCCCGATAAGGGCCGCCCCTATGCCGATGCGCAAACCGGCGGTTATGTACGGAACGGCGGCGGGGAGCGCGACCTTCTGCCAGAGCTTTCGCCCGCGAAATCCGAACGCTCTTCCCGTTTCCAGCAGGCTCCTGTCCGTGTTCTTCACCCCGGACATCGTGTTAATCAGAATCGGGGGAGTCGTGTGCAACCCCACAATGAAGTACGTCGCGAAGACGCTCGGCCCGAACCAGATTAGCGCCAGGGGAATTATCGCCACCAGGGGGGTCGCGTAGATGAAATTTACGTAGGGGTCGAGCGCGTATTCCGCCAGCCTAACGCGACCCATGACGAGGCCGAGAGGGATGCCCACCCCCGCGGATGCGAGAAAACCCAAGAACGCCGTTTCGATGGTGACGACTGTGTCGGCAGTGAGCGTGCCGTCGCTCACTAGTCCCAGGAAAGTCCCCCACACCCGCGTCGGAGGGGAGAAGATTATGGGATTGACCGACTGACCAAGAATCTGCCAGAAAACGAGGATTGCTCCAAGGGTGTATCCACGAATCGCCCATTTGTTTTTGAGGAACCTCAGCACGGGCTGCTCACCGGGTTTCGAAACGCTCCTTTCCGGATCCCTCGGGGACTTCTGGGGACTTAATCAGGTCGCGCTTCAAGGTAAGCTTCAACGATAGAGCTTTTTCAGACAAGAGCACTTCATCGGTCCGAGGGTACGGGAGCTCGACGGGGAAGATCCCCTTGACCCTCCCGGGGCGGTCCCCTATACTGATGATCCGGTTTGAGAGGACGAGAGCCTCGTCGATGTTGTGCGTGACGAAGATGGCCGTCTTCCTCGTTTCTAGCAGGATCTTCAGGACCTCCTGCTGGAGTGACTCCCGGGTGAGCAGGTCGACCGAGCTGAACGGCTCGTCGAGAAGAATCACTTCGGGGTCGATTGCGAGAGCCCTCGCCAGTCCGACGCGCTGCTGCATGCCTCCCGAGAGCTCGTGAGGGTGATATTTCTCGAAACCCTTCAAACCGACAAGTTCGACGTACTTCTGTGCTATGCTCCCCCTCTCTTCGGCTGTCGTTTCCTTTGCCTCAAGACCGAACTCGATGTTCTTGATCACGTTTCTCCAGGGGAAGAGGTTGAAACTCTGGAACACGATCGCACTCGCGGGATTTGCGCTCGACACCACCTCCTTTCCCCCTACGGCGACCCGACCGGAATCCGGAGGAAGAATCCCCGCGATTATCCGCAGGAGCGTGGATTTGCCGCAGCCCGTAGGACCGATGACCGACACGATTTCCCCGTCATCGACGGTGAACGAGATGTCTCCGAGCACCTCGACGTTCCTCTTGCCGTCCGCGCTGGAATAGCTCTTCTTGACGTGCTCGACCACTACTTTCGAGGTCACGCTATCCACCCGTGGCAGTAATTCGCCATGAAGAAATCCGCGTTTCTACCCTTTTGAGGACCTCGGTCATCAGCAGACCGATTATTCCAAGCGTCACCGCGATGGCTAGTCCTGGTGACACCTGGAGCAGCTCCGCATAATATACCATCAGGAACCCGAGCCTGTCCAGCCTGACCAGGAGTTCCGCGACGATTATCCCCACGAAACCTCTCCCGATGCCCAGACGAAGCCCGGTGATTATGTACGGCAGCGCCCCGGGAAGCACGACCCTTCTGTAAAGGCCGAAGCCTTTGAACCCGAAAGCCCTCCCCGTTTCGACAAATGTCTTGTTCAGGTTCTTGACCCCAGCGAATACGTTCAGCAGAATCACGAACACCGCCGAGAGAATTACGACGGCAAGCTGGGAGTAGAACCCTAACCCGAGCCAGATGACGAAAAGAGGCGCGAGGGCGACGTACGGAGTGCTGTAAAGGGCGCTGACGTAGGGGTCAAGCGCGGTTTCGACGGTCTTCCATCTGGCCATGGCCATTCCTATCAGTATGCCGACGACTGCGGCGATTGCGAACCCCAGCAGAAAGTCGCCTATTGTGCTGAGGAGGTCGGAAAGGAAAGGAGTTGACTCGCTCAGGCTGACGAACGCGCCGAGCACCATCGTTGGCGAAGAAAGAAGAACGGGGTCGACCGACTGCCCCACCAGCTGCCACGATATCAAGACGGCCGCGACTGAGGCAAGTCTCACGGTCCACTTGTAATTTACCAATGGGAGCTATCTCCGAATCTCAGCTCGGAAAGCAAGATGGGAGCTTCCGTGGCTTCAGGTCGGTGGCTGTTTCTTGTCGGGTGACCCTGCGACAAGCCCGACCCCAAGGATCACAGCCCCCAGGACTGCGACTGCCACGCCGCCGTAGTCCAAAGTGGAGTTGGGATTGGTCTGGGTCGTGGTGAACGTTGTGGCACCGGCTGCGTTAGCCACGAATGTGGCCGGCGCCGCGGCGCTGTAGTAATTATCATCCAACACGAAGTAGTAGCTCCCGCTCGCGGGCGTCGTCCAAGTAAACGAGTAGGTTCCTGCTGTAGGCAGTGACTTGTTTAGGTAATTCGTCGCGCTGCACGGGACGCACGCTCCCCAGCCGATGAACGAAGATTCATTCAGCACATAGAGGAAGACGTGCCCCTTGGCAGCGCTGAAGTTTGACACGCTGACGGTCCCGGTGACAGTTTGACCCTGTGACAGGTTCGCGGCCCCCATGGCCCAGAAACCGTTGGCGGCTACAACCCGGTTCGTGTTTCGGACTGCCGCAACAGTCGCCGTCGTCGTGCTAGTGTTGGTCTGCTTGCCTGGGGTCGCCAAGCCATACCCCGCGATAGCGAAACCCACGATAAGGACGACCACGCCGGCCATTACAACCGAACTCTTCATGATCCACCCCTCGACCTCCGAGTCAAAAGAACCCAAGTAGCCGCCGCTGCGCCGACCCCCCCTCCACCGCCTCCGCCGAAGCCGGGGATGGTAACCGGGATCGTGGGTATGTTCGGGTTCGTGATGACTCCCGCGGTGTAATTCCCGAGGGTCGTGAGAGCATCATGCAGATGCGTTAGGTCAACGAAGTACTTGACTGCGAGAAAGGACTTGATCTGGCTCGAGTTGAGCAGGAATTGCTCCGATGTCGAGACGCTCGTTTCCGATAACCCTCCGTTTGGTTGCCACAGCCCCATCGCGGCCCAAATCTTCCAAGCTGTAGAGGCGATCGTGACGTTCGTCCCTGGAAACTCCACCTGTTCCTTTGCGATCCATTGAGTTTCGTTCTGGGCCCATCTATCCGCCAGCAGAATCGCCGCGGTTATCTTGGTGATGACGGTCGGGTTGGCCTGTGCGTAGGTCCTGCTGGTATAAAGAACCGAGAACATTATCGTCGGGAAAAGCTGCGGCACCGTCGCGATTATGTGGTATTTTCCAGTGGCCACCCCGCTGACTATCTGGAAGGGCTCGGCGATGTCTCCGACAACCTGCCCGGCAATCAGTGCGCGATATCTCGCGCCTCCCCCGCCTATCGGGGCGCAATTCGCCTGACTACCCGTGATACCATGAGCGGCGAGCAGGAGCTTACAAAACAGATTCGACGAGGAGCCGGGGCCGGACGTGGCAATGGGCTGTCCCGCGAGTTGACTGAACGAGGTAATTGAATTGGATACGATCAACGCGTAATCGTTGATAGCCTCGTAGTTGCTGAAGATCAGGAACGGATACGACCCGCTCGAGTTTCCTGAGGATTCGTCCGCGAGGAGCGTGGACTGGAATCCCCCTTCGGCGACCTGGATTGAGCCAGCGACCAATGCCTCTGCGACGGACGCGTCACCATCGAAATACTGGACGTTCAGGTTTATGCCTTCTTGATGGGCGAAAGTCTGCCAGAACATGAAACCCGGAGTATCAGTTATGTCCGGAGGTCCCGCGAAACCGAACGTCACGTTGGTCAGTGATTGTGGTCCGGTTGTGGTGGTGACTGGCGGCGTGGTTTTTGTGCCAAGGCTTACCACGTAATATCCGCCCGCAGCAACCGCGACTACGATTATGACTGCGACAATGACCGATGCAACCCTAGTGAGGGCTCGCCTTCCGCGAAAACCCAATATCGTCAAAAGCCCTCTGTTAAGATATAAACCTTCTACCAAGGTTTTCAACTGGTCGGGAATCAACAGTATCTTGGACCCCAACACCATAATTGATACAATTAGGAAGTTGTCGCGAACGCCACGTCCGGCAGGGTCAGCAAGTAATTCGAGGTCGTTCGAGTTTCTGAGATCCAAGTTGGAATCCTCCGAAAGATTCGACCTCGAGAGCCAATCGTTCCAGTTTCAACAATATGTCCTGGAGGATTCCAGCCTGATCGTCGACGGGTTAGAGACTGAATGCATTCCCGCGCTTTGCTCAGCGAGTACTCACCGCGGAGGGTTGGCAGGGCTTGTCTGCAGGGATATCGATGAGGATGCGCGAGGCAAAATCGTCTTGTTGCCCATATCTCGGATCCACGAATCCATCGCAGTCGAAGAGTTGGCTGGAAGGGGAGCCGCCGGGGTACTGATCTATCCAAATTCAGGAGGGATGCTTGTCGGGAGGGTAAGATACCCAAGCTCTTCCATACCTTCCCTGATGGTCCGGCGGCCCTTGGGGCGGAAATTGTGGAAGGATTCTTCAAAGAAAGAGGTCCATGTCGCACTGACCATTCGTGCAAGAACGAAGAAGGGGTTCGGTAGAAATCTGTACGCCACCCCGCGAAACGGGAGAGCGACGTCACTTTTCGTAGCACATCGCGACAGTCGTCCGTACTCTCCAGGGGCGATCGACAACGCTTCTGGTACTGCGTTCCTTCTGTTCCTCGCAAGCACAATCAATCAACCACGTTTCTCTCTCCTGTCCACAGATGCGGAAGAATACGGTCTCCTCGGCGCGCATCACTTCGTGTCCACCGGAAGCAGAATGAATTCCGGGACTAGCGTCTTCAACCTCGACTCGATCGGCTCAGGTCAATTGCATTTGGTGGGGCGCTCGAGGGCCGGGAGTCTGTCAGCGAAACTGAACGCGAGAATCTCTTCAGTGGCGAAGGGACTGAGTCTTACGCTTCCGAAGCTTTCGACCCCTCGTGGTTCAGATTGTGACGTCTTCTTGCAGGAAGGTTTTGAGTCGTGCTGGTTGCGGTCCTACCCCACGCCCACCGCCACGACGACCGACGACACCGTCGCGCACATCCGACAGGGAGTCATCGCGAAATGCTGTCGCCTGCTCGAGCGGGTCGGGGTGTCTAGTGTCGCCGTCCCCTGACGCGCCTGTGGAGAGGCTTTACGAATCGCCCAGACCCTGCCTTCCCCAGCACCATCCCGTCCTCCATGATGACTTCTCCCCTCCTGATTGTCATCAGGGGCGCCCCCCTCACTCTCCTGCCCTCGTAAGGAGTCCACCCGACCTTCGAGTAGACCTTCTCGCTCGAGAGGACGTGCTCCTTCTTCATGTCGACGACGACCAGGTCGGCATCAGAACCGATTCCAATCACCCCCTTCTTGGGATAGACATCAATTATCTTCGCGGGGGTCGATGAAGCCATGCGGACGAATTCGGCGATCGAGATTGTTCCTTTGTTGACTTCGTTCAGAAAGACGGAGAGATAGTGCTCGAGCTGGGGGCAGCCAAACGGCGCCTCCCACGGGTTCTTAGCCATCATCTCTTCCACTTCTTTCTTGGTGTGGGGCGCGTGGTCGGTGGCAAGGACGTCGATCACGCCCGTTCCCAGCGCCTCCCAGATGGCCGCAACCCGCTGCTTCGAAAGCAACCCTCCCGGTAGGACGAGCGGACCGAGGCGGCGAAGTTCTTCTGGCGAGGTCACGAAGTACTTGGGGTCGACCTGCGCTGTGATGTCGTAACCCTCATGTTTCGCCTCGCGAAGAATCTGAATCGCCATCTCCGAATGGGTGTGGACTAAGTGAAGGCGAACGCGGGTCTTCTTCGCGAGCGCTACCAGCACCGAAACAGAAGTTCCGTAGATCAGCTCCTCGACGTACGCCTTCCCGAAGCTGATGTACTTCGCGTCCCTCGGCTGCGACTTCCTGTACGCTTCATAGTACATCTCGAACAACGACATGTTCGACGGGTGCACCAGGCACGGGAGCCCCGTCTTCTGAATCTCGGCAAACATGCGGAAGAGGAGCCCGTGGTCCTCGACGCAGATTCTCGGGTCGTGGGGATAGGCCCCCCTGACCATGAAAATCTTGAATCCCGCAACGCCCGCCCTTGCCAACTTAGGAACCTCGGAGATTGTTGGGAAGACGAAATGGTTGAAGTCGACGATCGATTTCCTGCTAGCGATATTCTTCTTCGCCAAGAAAGTCTTCAACGAGGCCGTCGGAGGCTCGACGTTTGGCATGTCCACGAAGGTCGTCACGCCCCCAGCAGCCGCTGCCTTTGAGGCGGTCCTGAAATCTTCCTTGTAGGTGTATCCCGGATCTCTGATGTGAGAGTGCAGGTCTACGAGTCCCGGGAGGACTATCTTTCCCGAAATGTTGATCGTCTTCGAACCCTGGGGTAGATTCCTCCCCACCGCCGCAATCTTCTCGTCACTTATGGCAAGATCGGCTTCGACGAGGCCGCCATCAACGAAGAGACGAGCGTCCTTGAGGACAAGGTCGTAAGATGGCAAAAGCTCTTGGCGCGTTTTTCGAGGGAATCGGATTTAAAACATTCCGAATCACAAAGTTGTGGGTTACCCTAGCTGAATTTCACGTGAACTGGAATCTTCGAGCTCAGCTGAACGAGGGGAGAATTTCCGAAGCGAAGAGTCTAAGCTGAGAATTGAAGCTGTCCATGTCCCTATAGATGAACTTCAATTCGAACACATTCACTCCCGACTGAACGTATGCCTCGACCTTCCTCGTTATCTCGGAAGGCGAGCCTAGAAGGGTGACGTCCTCGCTCCCACGGCCGATTGACTTCGCGTACGAGGCGATCGTCGCAGAGGCATTTTTCCTCGCCACGTTTGAATCGCTATGGATGCTCGCGAATATTTCGTTACCGATGAGGAGCTCAGGGAGATGTCTGCCATTCTTCTTCGCCACTGATCTTATCTTCGAAATCCCCTTCTTGACGTTCTCTGGCGTTATGTTGGCCGGTATCCACCCGTCCCCATAAAGAGCCGCTCTCCTCAGTGCCCTCCCCAGCCCCCCGATGACTATTGGCGGGTGCGGAACCTGCACCGGCTTCGGAAAAATCTCGGCGTCCTTGAAGCTCGAAAACTTTCCAACATAACTCGAATATCGCCTTCTTTCAAACACGGCAAGCATCGCCTTCAGGTAGTCGTCGGTTATCTCCCCCCTTTTCTCGAACGGAACGCCGACGACCTCGAAGGTCTTTCCGACCAGCGGAGCCCCAGCCCCGACGCCAATTACCAGTCTCCCCTTTGACATTACGTCCACATTCATGAGCTGCTTGGCCAAGATGACGGGGTTGCGGAGAGGGAGGACGACCACCGCTATCCCGAGCCTGACCGAGCTAGTGACACCGGCAAGATAGCTCAGGGTAGTGATGGATTCGAAGAAGTCGGGACTCTTCCCTTCGACGACCGCCTCGACCGAACCCGAGGAAACATGGTGTGAATTCTGTTCGCGGCTCCAGGTGATCTGGTCGTGGACCCAGACCGTTCGGAATCCTAGGTTTTCAGCCGCTTCAGCGCTGGAGATGACATTCTCTCGGCTGGCTAGCGGCCCCGAAACGGGAACTCTAACCCCGAAATCTATTTTCATGGTTAACTGCGATTTCTAGGGAATTCCGGCGATGACTTCTATCTCCACCAGCTGATCCTCCTCGAACCAGCCGTGGGCCACAAGAAATGTGCGAGCTGGCGGTACCCGGAAACACTGGGAGTAGACCTTGTTCATGGGTTCGAAGTACTTTATGTCCGTCACGTAGACCCAGGCCTTCAGAACGTGTTCCATGTCTGTTCCAGCAGCTCTCAACAAAGCAGCGATGTTGTCGAGGGCTTGCTTCGTCTGCCCCTCTATCCCGTCGACAAGTTTCCCAGAAGAGTCCCGGCCGGGCTTCGCGGTCGTGAAGACAAGATTTCCGAATTTTATCGCGTTCGACACTGGTGCGGGAGTGAAGTTCCCTGCGCTGTCGCGTTTCCCGGCCTCCGGGACGGAATCGACAGTCACCCTCTCTTTGTCCATTAGAAAATTGCACATCGAAATTTCATACATAAGGCTTTTGCAGAATTTGGGCCCTTTATGCCAAGTCTATCTATTTACGTGCGAGAATACTCAAGAAGCCTCTTTAACTCGAATTCGACTACCGTAACCGAAGGGCAATGGCTGAGGAAAGCACGGACTCCTATTCTGGGATTGCCTGTGACACTTCCGGTCTTATCACCTCGTACGGAATCGGCGCAGGCAAGCTCTTCGGATGGAAGCCCGAGGAAGTCGTCAGAAAGCAAAGAGTAACGCTATTCCACGAGCCAGAAGCCGTGCAATCTTTGGTCCCGAGGCTTCTGAAGACTGCTGCCGACGAGGGGAAGTTCGAGGAGGAAGTAACTCTTGTAAGGAAGGATGGATCGAAATTCAGAGCGGTTTTGACGGTGCGCCCCCTTAAGCGTGGTAACGAAATAACTGGATACATGGGTTTAACCAAACCACTTAGAAACCTCTAGAGGAAGCAATAACCAGACATTGCCAAGCGTTTGGGTCAAGGAACTCAGGGCACCCTTTCTACTATTGCCAACGATCTTCGTCCCGGTGGGAGTTGCCATTGCTTGGAATCATGGCGCTTTCGACCCGCTGGTAGCCCTCATGACCCTAGTTGGTGTACTCTGTCTGCACGTTAGCGTTAACGTATTGAACGACTACTTCGACTTTCGAAGCGGGTTGGACCTGGCGACGATTCCAACTCCGTTCAGCGGTGGAAGTAGGGTGCTTCCTACGAAGGAGTTGAGGCCGGAGAGCGTTCTGTACGCTGGCATTCTATTTCTTGGGATCGGGCTAGCGATTGGATCTTACTTTGTCTTTAGATTCGCTTTCGATCCAATACTTGTCGGAATCGTGGTTATCGCGGCTGTCTCTATCGTGGCCTACTCGGCGGTCCTCTCGCGGGTTGGGATCGGAGAGCTCATGGCGGGGTTGAACTTCGGCCCCCTCCTCATCATCGGCACATACTATCTGCAGAGGGGGAGGATCGACCTTGAGCCGGTTCTCGTCGGCATATCACTCGGCATCCTAGTTTCGGCTATCCTCTACATCAATGAATTTCCCGACGCCGTGGCAGACGAGGGTGTAGGTCGTCGTCACCTGATCGTGAGATGGGGGAAAGCTAAGGCCGCGACCCGATTCAAGGTTCTGGTAGCGAGCGCATATTTGGTCATCATTACGGGCGTCATTGTTGGCATAGTCACCCCTCTCGCACTGCTGTCCCTAGTCGCGCTTCCAAAGGCTGGGGCTGCGGCAAGCATTCTCGGTCGGAATTACGACAAGACAACGGAATTGATACCCGGAATGGCTTCCATGGTCCTGGCAACCATTTGGACTGGACTCCTGTTGCTCGTGGGATATCTAGTCCGGGGTTTCATCTTCTGAAATCGTCTGGTGCATCACCAGAATACGAGGCCACTTTCAGATGCAAAAAGGAATCCGCTTTTCGAACCCATTTAGGGGCGAACCCCACCGAGCCCGCTCGCCTTTCAAGCCACGTTGACCGGCTGCCAAATGGTTTTATCTCCTAGGGAGCACGTGAACGAAGGTAGTGTGTTGGCAGAGGTCGCAAATCGACCCGGAGCGATAATGTTCACTGAGATGGTATCCTACCCAGACATTATCCGGCAGGACGAACCACTTGCGAAGTCTTTGCTTGAAAAGCAAAGGTCTGTCATACGGCAGACCTCTTCCAGTCACGGTGGGCTTGACTTGGGAGGGAATCTCGCCCCTTCCGAAGAAACGGGACTCAAGGGCTGGCTCACAGGAGGCGGCGTGAAGACTCGAGAGACTAGGCTGAAATCGCATGAATCTCTAGTCTTATTCGACAGCGCCCTCAACGCCGCCCGATGCGCAGTCGAGGTCCAGCGTCTCTTAAGGGAGTACAATAGTTCAGCACCGAACGACAGAGACATCTACGTAAGGATAGGAATACACCTTGGGGAATTCACAGAAAGAGATGGCGAGATATCAGGCGAAACACTCGCGGTCGCTTCGAGAATAGCGCTGCTGGCCGAGCCTGAAGGAATCTCCATCTCAGAGCGGGTCTACAATATGGTGCGCGCCACGCCCGAACTTCGTTTCGTCAGTCTCGGGTCGCGGGAGCTCAAGAACGTCCAGCTGCCGATGGAGGTCTACAAGATCGTCCTTCCCTGGGAGGGGAGGGAAGAATCGCTGGAACCTTCCTTGGACCGACGTCGCATCGCGGTACTGCCTCTGGTCAACATGATCTCTGGCTCTGAAGACGAATACTTTGCAGATGGCATGACAGAAGAGTTGATCTCGACGATATCGAACATTGGTGAGCTCAGCGTCATTTCTCGGACTTCAGCAATGAAGTTCAAGGGAGGCGGCAGGACGGTGGCCGAAATAGGCCGCGAACTGAGAGCGGGCACCATCCTAGAGGGAAGCGTGAGGAAGTCAGAAAACAGGATTCGGATTACCGTGCAGCTCATCGACGCGGTCGACGACAAGCACTTATGGGCCCAGAGCTACGACAGGGAGTTCGACGACGTATTCGCAATCCAAAGCGATATCGCGAAGCAGGTGGCCGATGCGTTGAAGGTGCGAATCCTACCGAATGAAACCAGACAAATCGAGAAAGAGCCGACTAAGAGCACGGAAGCCCACACGCTCTACCTCAAAGGAAGATACTACTGGAATGAGAGGACGAGAGACAACAACGCTATGGCCGCAAAGTACTTCGAGAAGGCAATCAGCATTGACCCAACTTACGCGCCTGCCTACGTAGGATTGGCTGATTGTTACATAATCTCTGGAGACTATGGATGGATTGAGCCGCGGAAAGCATTCCCCAAGGCTAAAGAATACATATCGAGGGCGCTTGAAATAGACCCAGGACTCGCTGAACCGCACGCGTCCCTAGGCGTTGTCTACAACAGCTACGAAGCAAAGTGGAAGGAGTCGGAGGAAGAATTCAAGCGAGCTATTGAACTCAAACCGAGCTACGCGATAGCACATATGTGGTATGGTCTTCTTCTTATGTCTCTGAAAAGATTCCAGGAAGCCTACGAGCAAATCGAGAAGGCCGGCGAGCTCGACCCTTTGTCAAGGTTGGTGGAAGCCAACCTGGCAAACACGTTGGTTTACATGGGCAAGCCGAGGGATGCAGCGGAAAAATACAAGAGGCTAGAAAACGAATATCCAGAGTGGGCGACGGTCCCCTATTGTCTGGGTTTAGCATATTCCCTTGACTCAAGAACTGATGAAGGGATCGCAGAATTGAGGAAGGCAGTCACGCTTTCAGGAGGAGACCCTGGCAGCAAGTCAGATCTTGCGTGCGTGCTCGCCTTCGCCGGCCAACGCGCCGAAGCCAGCAAGTTGCTCGGAGAACTTGTAGAGTTCTCGAAGACAAACTATCTTCCCAAGATCCATGTGGCCAAGATTCTCTTGGTATTGGCTAGAATGGACGAGGCGTTTGCCTCCTTGGATGGAGCATACGAAGAAAAGTCGGCCACTGCAAATCACGGCGGGTTGCTCTTGGACTTGAGAGTGTTCCCGTGGTTCGAAGCGGCTCGAAAGGACCCGAGGTGGGCACATTTTGAAAGACGTCTAGGACTTCGGTGATTGCGAGCGTTAGGCGATGTCGCTGTAAACATTTTCAACAATCCGCTCTTCGAACCAATTTAGGGGCGGACCTTACCGGGCCCGTTCACCGCTGGATACATGTGGAGGCTCCAAAACGATTTTATCTGCTTCAAACGTTCCAAATCTGAGGAGACATTTGCCCGAAGCTGAGCGTCGACTTGTCGCGGTAATGTTCACAGACATGGTAGGTTACGAGGAGGCACTCCGGCACGATGAATCTCTTGGCAGGTATCTTCTTGAGAAGGAGAGGTCAGTCATTCGACAGGTTTCATCGGGTCACGGAGGAAGATACTTCGGAGAGGAATTGGTTGCTGCAGAAGGGACGGGCCTCAAGGGCTGGCTTACAGGAGGCACTGTTAAGATTCGAGAAATGAAGCTCCAGCCATCTGAGTCTATCGTCCTTTTCGAAAGCGCGCTGGACGCGACTCTATGCGCGATCGAGATTCAAAGGGCACTAAGAGAATACAATCGCGAGGCCCCCAGTAACAAGGACATCTACGTCAGGATAGGCATAGATCTCGGCGACATCACAGAAAGGGATGATCAGGCTTCCGGAGAGGCCGTGGCTGTCGCTTCGAGGATAACGCCGGTAGCAGAGCCCGGCGGGATTTGTGTTTCCGAAAAGGTCTATCGCAATGTGCGAGACAAGTCCGAATCCCGAATGATCAGGCTCGGAAGGCAAGAACTGAAGAACGTGGATGTCCCGATAGAGTTGTACAAGATAGCGCTACCGTGGGAAGAACAGGCGTCACCCGAAGCACCTGTCTTTGACCCGCACAGGCTCGCCATACTACCTCTCGCGAGCATAAGCGCAGACCCAAACGACGAGTATTTTGCCGACGGCATGACTGAGGAGCTTATCTCAACCACCTCGTCAATAGGAGGGCTGAGTCTGATCGCTCGCACGTCGGTGATGGGCTATAAGGGAACAAGTAAGAAAGTCGGAGAAATCGGGAGAGAACTGAGCGTCGGAACGGTCCTCGAAGGCAGCGTCCGCAAGGCGGGGAATAGGTTACGCATTACAGTGCAGCTCATAGACGTGCAAAGTCAAGGGCACCTGTGGGCTCAGAGCTACGACAGGGAGTTCGACGACGTATTCGCAGTCCAGAGCGATATCGCGAAGCAGGTAGCGGAAGCTCTCAAAGTGCGGCTGTTGCCATCCGCGAAAAAGGAGATAGAGAGGGTGCCTACTAAGAACAGTGAGGCCTACGTTCTGTACCTGAAGGGTAGGCAGTACTGGAACGAGAGGAGTCTGTCCGGACTGAGAAGAGCAATGGAGTACTTCAAAAAAGCGATTCAGAATGATCCGAATTACGCAGCTGCTTATGCCGGGCTTGCCCAATGCCATGGCGTGATTGCCAGCAACGGCCTCGAAGAACCAGGCCCCAACATGACGAAGTTGAAGGAGTACATCGGGATTGCGTTGAGATTAGACCACAATCTCGCAGAGGCACACGCAAGCCAAGGACTAATCTCTTTCGATTTTGAATACGATCAGAACAAATCGGAGGAAGAGTTCATGAGAGCCTTGGAGCTGAATCCCAGCTACGCGACCGCCCATCAGTGGTATGGCAACCATCTTGGCTGGTGGGGGAGGGGTTCGGAATCCTATGCAGAGTTGAAGAGAGCGCTGGAGCTAGACCCGTTTTCACCAATAGTGAATGTGAACTATGGTGACTACTTCAGAAAAATCACGAGGGAGTACGATAGGGCCGTAGAGCAATACAAGAAGGCACTTATGATATCCCCAGGCTTTCAGCCAGCCCTCTGGGAAATGATGTTCGCATACGCCAGGAATTCGAAGTATGATGAGGCTCTTCAGACAGTCGACGAGTACTCAAAGATAGCCGGGGAGGGATCGACCAAGCTGGCCCACGCGTTTGTCTACGCGCACGCGCAAAGGAAAGAGGAATCGCGCAGGCTGCTTTCCGAAGTGATAAATGGGCTTGGAAAAGAGTATGTCGCCTCGTACTACATCGCCCTCACTTACTTCGCCCTCGGGGAAAACGACAAGGGGTTCGAGTGGCTCAATAGGGGCTTCGACTCATACGACAATCTACTGGACTTGCAGCTTGACCCAGAGTTGGACGGCGTCAGAACAGATGTTAGATACATTTCTTTGCGGACGAAAATGGGGTTCACGTAAAGCTCACTTTTGTCTTATTCACAACAGCTTTTGATTGCCTCCCCGGTTGCGTGATTGAAAGGCGATTCACTGGCTAGAATCCACTCTCCGAACCCATTTGGGGGCGGACCCCACCGGGCCCGATTGGAAAGGGGGGTACACCCCCCTTTTTAATCTGTCTGGCGACCTGAGGAGTAGGGTACGGGGAAGTGGTGAAGTTGGAATGAACGTCGAAGAGAACCTGCGAGTCGAAATCTTCCTGCACGGGCAGAAGGCGGCAAAACGACTTCTTCGCGAGGTGAGACTTCTATTCAATGGCGATGAGGTTGGTGAGTTCAGCGAAAGCCAGAGTGGCTGGGGTCACACGCCGGGCAAGAGCATTAGTGACTTTCCATGCCAGTTGGCTAGCTGCCCATCTGTTCTTTCATAAGCGAGGTTGGAGACTGAAGAACCCAGTTCAAGCGTTATCAGCGGGAGTTGACCTGTCGATCGTTTCCCGCTGAACGCCGGACGGCACCGTTACCACCAAAGAAATCTGAAGTGGTAGCAACGGATATCTTCGAATCTTGTCTAACAGGTTGATGAGGTGAGAAAAGAAAGATGTTTGGTTCGCGAAAGAAGTCCGCAGGTCAATTAAACGTACTGGCTGGCCTCCTCGGGAAGATCGGGGGGGCTCTTCCAACCCAGACCGGAGCTACGCAGTCTGGCGCAGACTCCAAGAAGATAAACTTGGAGGCGATCCGACAGGCAGAGCAGACGAGAGTACGAATGGATTCGTGGAAAGCGGAGCAGTACCTCCGACTGAAGCGCGCGTGAAGGAGATACGGGAACCCGTTTGGAGAAAACCTGGGAACCTGGGTTATCCTCTGGAGAGCACCGGCCCTCTGTTGAACAGGCGGAGCACCAAGCGCTTAATATCGCGCTGGGCTTCGACGAGGGGGGATTGTCAGTCACGGGGGCTGGTGTTCAACCTCTAGGAGGCTCACGGATGCTAAGCAACGAGGAGATGGTCTCCAGCCTCCAGAAGCTTGGACTCAACTTATACGAGTCCAAAGCGTATCTGGCGCTTCTGACCAAGAAGCAGGCTTCCGCGAAGGACGTGGGCCAAATCGCGAGAATTCCGCAGAGCAGAACCTACGACGTCCTGGAGAGTCTGACGAAGAAAGGTTACGCCCTAACTATTCCTACCTCCCCCAAGGCATATGCCCCCGTTCCACCGCAGACCGTACTGCATTCAAGCTACGAAGCGAGGAAGGAGGAAGCGCAATCCATGGTTATCAAAGTACAGCAGAGCGCAGAAAGAAGGCTTTCCGACATTCAAGAGGCTTACACAAGCCTGATGCAGGAGTTGCCCGGCATGACCTCCCAGGATCTCAACGTCCCCGAGTCCATCTGGGTAGTTGAAGGACAGGAACAGATCGAGAATGCTATGATTTCTCTGATTCAGCAGGCGAAGCTTGAGCATGTGCGGATAACAAGGCCGCTTGACTTCGCGAACAAGCCCTTTTTTGACCCCTTCTACATAATTGGAATGGAGAACATGAAAATCGTCGACGATGCGCTGAAGAGACACGTGAAGATGCGTTGGTTGAGCCTTGCGCGCGAAATCCCTTCGATAATCGGTCTGGAAGTCGGTGACGAACCCGAAAGAAGATACCTGGAACGTGACGAAGACATCCCAGAGAAATTCGTGATGGTTGACGGCCATAGTGTTCTGCTCAATCTGCGAGAACCTCTGTCACAGGCCTTTGGGTCGCAGGCGCTTCTGATGCATTCCAAGGTTGTCACGTCAATCTTCAGGGAGCACTTCGAGGCGATGTGGGAAAGGGCCAAACCCCTGGCGGACATTCTGCCCCCGATACTGGAACAGGCCGAGGAGGCAAGCAGCAAGCTGAGGGAGATTGGGTTCAAGAAGACTGAGGTTGCTTTGTACACCACCCTCTTGAAGACAGGGGCAAACACTCTCAATGTCCTTCTGGAGGAGGTAAAGGGAAAAAGGATCGTCGCTCAGGAGGCGCAGGAGGCAATCGAAAGATTGACCCGGGCGGGTCTCGTACACCGGATCAGCACGTTCAGATTGATTGCGGGACAGAATCCGATCGAGGTTCTGGCTTCAATCAAGAAAGGAAAGCTCGGCTCCCAAAAAAGGTAGAGTCAATTTGTTACCACTGCAGGTTTGCAGAGTAGTAACAACGTGTATAACGCATCTCGTAACTATGTTATGGTATGGTCCGAAAGCGAGTCAAGAAACTGAAGTCACGCGAGAGCAAGAGTTCCGCAAGGTCAGTGACGTAGCCTCGCGGGGGCGGGTGGGCTGCAAAGACAGCCCTTCCCCTTTTTCTCGTGTTCGTATTGTTATATAGAGTCAGACCAAGGAACTGAGTAGGATTGGCGTCTTACGGCGCGAGCGTCAGCGCTCTGTACAAGTTGTTGTACAATCCAAGTTTCTTCCCGCAGAGAAGTCCTCGATGTAGCGTCAGGACTGTAGAGAGCGGTCCCACCACCTCATTCATTCTGAATAACACCGTCACGGGTGATTATTATGAAATCGACGACGTAACTGCAGCGATTTGGAATCTGATGGACGGGAGCAAGTCCCTGACCGAAATCCATCAGGAGGTTTCGAAAAGCTTCACTGATCTGACCCTGCGAGACGTGCGCGAAGTCGTGTTTTCCCTGGCGCAGGAGAGTGCACTGATGTCAACCGAGCCCGAAAGGTTCGATAGGCCGAGGGTGCAGGTGAAATCCGCATTCCAGGTCGACGTCAGAGTCATGGCTGACAGTTCGAGAAACCTGTTACCCGTGTACGACGCGTTCCGACCTTTTTTCAGGAGGCCGGTCCTCGTCGGAAGTTTCGTCTTTGCTCTCGCGGGGTTCGTCATCTTCGCGAACAGCTTCTTCGGAATCTTGGCCGACAAGTCCAACTTCCAGGTACTGGGTTCGACGCTCCTCGGCTTCCTGTTCTACAACCTCCTGATCCTTCTCCCTGTCTACGGACTCCACGAGATCTCACACGCGCTGGCCTGCATGCATTACGGCGGAAAGCCTGGGGAGATAGGAACGGGGCTGTTCTACCTATCCCCCATGTTCTACTGTGACACGACGGACTCATGGCGTTTGGGCACCTGGCCCCGAATAATGATCTCAATGGCGGGCCCCCTTTCCACAGTGATAGTCGGAGCGGTTCTCGCCCTGCTCAGCCTTTTCTATGCAAGCGGGTATCTGAAAACGGTTCTCCAAATCTCTGCGTTCTTCTGCTTCTACGGTACTTACTTCAACCTCTCTCCCGTTATCGAGAACGATGGCTACTATGCTCTGGCAGACCTGCTCCACCTACCCAACCTGAGAGAAGACTCCTTCGCGTATCTGAAGAGGTTGGCATATCGTCTCCTGGGAAGGCGGAGCCAGACGGAGTCGCGAACGACCAAGAAGCAAAGAAGGGTCTACCTCCTCTTCTCTCTGTTCGCGGGGGGGTGGCTAGCACTATTCGTCTATTCAACCGCGACAATAACCGTATATCTTGCCCAGGATGCAGCAGGGGCTGCCATAGGAATAGGACACCAGTTTCTTCTTCGAGCGTTCGACCCAGTAGTGATCGGCGCGGGCGTCGCTTCAATCGCGTATTTTGGGCTCCTGATGAGCGGGTACGGGATTCTGGGCAGGTCACTGGTAAAGAGACTCAGGAGCAAGCGCGTCAGGCTCCAGACGATACACGACAGGAGCGTCTCCATCTTCATGCCCCTGCCTTCCTCCCTCTCGCTCGGATTGAGAAATCAGTTGCTCAGCAGAGCTAAGGGTATGGCGAACAAGTTCTCTCGCCAAAACTCCGTTTCCTGGGATCCCCCCTTCTGCGTCGCGAACCTTAGCATGGGGAGGGCCCAGCAGAGTCTTGAAGCGTTGAAGGCAAATATGCAGGAAGTAGAGCGAGGATTCAGACGAATGTTCACGGACTTCCTGGCGAAAAACCAAAGGGGATTTCAGGAGAGCGCGGGAATCTATGCTTCGGGCAAACTCGAAAGCACGAACCTGTTGAAGCGACTTTCGGAGCAGATTTCGGGTTATTCTGGGTCGGAGGCAAAGACGGCCATACATGAGTTCTTGATTCGCCAGCAGAAGAATATCCTGTACCTGATGCATTCCGCCATGTCAAGCGTCTGGGTGCTCGAGCTTTCCCCTGAAGACTACAAGAGGATGCAGACGACCATCTTCCCGGCGCTTCTTGCGGAGGACCTCAGCAGAACGGACCTCTACGGCGACGTCGAGGACTTCAAGAAACGTACCATCCTGGGCTTGGACACGATTGCGACCCTGGCCGCGCAGCTTGATCAGGAGGTCGGGGAAGTCCACAAGAAGCTCGGAAAGTATCAAGCAACAGCTTTCGTCGAACCGATCAGAAGCAGGCTAGTACTCGTGGGGAGAACGGAAGAGTTACGAAAGGCCCAAGACAAGTTCGGTCGGCTCTTTCTTGCCCAGGTGTGGAGCGGATATTTCGATGACGCCCTGAAAGAAGCCGTCTTGGGGCTCCTCGTGGTCAGACGGGCCCCGATTTATTCTCTAAGCAAGTTGAGCATCTCCAAACTTCACGACAAGGAACTTCTTCTCCTGAAGGAGAACCTCCGAACTTTCGCGTCCCTCGAGCCCGTCGTAACGAAGGCCGTCGGGGAGCTTAAGGTGGGGCACGAGGAATCAGTCAAATCTCTTGAAGAAATTAAGGAGATCCAGGGTCCGATGACGGAGGATTTCGACGTGGGATTCCTAGACTCAATTATGAAAATCAACCTAGAGAATCTGGACTCGGTTATGAAGAGAGTGGAAACTCTCGAAGAGGAATTCACGAAACTTAGCAGAGAATTGAAGAGGATTAGGGAACTCGTCGAGGCCGAAGTCGAATCGAGGGGCCGCGGAACAGCCCCAAGCCATGGATTCTTCAGTAGAAGGAATAGGGGCATTCCCACGGAATCCACGCCCGCGTTCGATGCAGTCGAGTCGCTCATCCTCGCTGCCTCCCAAGCGCTTTTCGTTATTGTTGTTACGACCGACCTGTTAACCGCCGTCTCAAGTAGGCAGTCTAAAGTCACATCAAATCTAAATACTCGGGGCGCTGTTCCACAACTGTGACAGAGGACTTTGAGCGCCGGCTAATCAGGCCTATCGTGAATGCCTCCTATCCTGCGACCCTGGCAGGTTTGGCGCTTTTTGGCCTCCAAGTAACTTATCTGGGTTCACCGCCAATCCTGACAAGGCTGGCACTCTCTCTTGGCGGGATCATGTTTCTCATCACTGCGACAAGTATTTTCTTCTACACGCTTTACCCTACCAGGAGAAGATTGTGGTCGGTCTCAGCGATCACTTTCCTAGTCGGACTGTTGTGGCTGTTCGTGGCAACAGCGATCACGATATCCGTTACGGGATAACTCCACTGACAGGCCTGTCTTTCAGGCGAATCATTAAATAAGAAAACACCAGTCTGAAAGCGCTTGCCCGACGAGATTGTTCTACGGATTGAGAAACCCCATTTCGTCGTGAAACTGCACAAAGACCTCTTGGAGGTCGACCTGAAGAAGGGTTTCAGGAAGGAGATGGAAGACGTCTTGGAGGCGAGACCATTCATTCGAGACAGCTTGGGGGCAATGTTTCAGTGGATGATTCCGCTAGACGTTCCCCTGTACCTGATAACCTCAGTTGAGGCGGACAAGAAAGGGACCGTGAAATTGGACATCCCAGGAAGAAAAGACATCTCGATTCGACTCAAGCCCTCAGAAGCGAAGAAGCTAGTCGATGCGCTCAAAGAGCTCATTCCAATCGAAAAACAGAAGGAGCATAGGAGGATTCAGGCCTACAACCAAGCTGAGAGAGAGCGCGAGAGGCATCTGTCTGAGGCGTTGAAGCACAGCAGAGTCTAGGAGCATACCTGGAACGATAGGGCCCGGCCAGGGCACCTACATCGACCATCCGGCGTCGTTAGAGGTTGGAATCCTCTTTCAGAACCTGTTTGGGGGCTGGCGCCACCGGGCCCGTGCACCGCTTGATACGTTGGTATAGGCTCCCAAAACAATTTTATCGGCTTCAAAGGTTCCAAATCAGAGGAGACAGTTGCCTAGAGTAGAGAGTCGCATTGCGACGGTAATGTTCACGGAAATGGTAGGCTATCAAGACGGACTCAGGCATGATGAATCTCTTGCGAATAACCTACTCGACAAGCAGAGGTCGGTCATTCGGCGGAGTTCAACCACGCATCAAGGGAGGTACTTCGGAGAAGAGCTGGTGGCCGATGAGGGGACAGGTCTCAAGGGCTGGCTCTCAGGATCGGGTGTGAAGTCTCAAGAAATGAGATTACAGCCGAATGAGTCTCTTGTCCTTTTCGAGAACGTGCTCGACGCTACTCGATGTGCAGTCGAGATTCAAAAGATGCTGATGGAGTACAATCGTGACGCCCCGAGCAACTTGGATGTCTACGTAAGGATAGGCATCCACGTCGGGGACGTTACAGAAAGGGATGGCGAGGTGTCCGGAGAGGCTGTGGCAGTGGCTTCCAGAATAGCGCCGCTAGCCAATCTGGGCGGCATCTGCCTTTCCGAAAGGGTCTACCACAAGGTTCGAGACAATCTCGAACTCCCGATGGTTGGGCTCGGAAGACAAGAGCTGAAGAACCTGGAGCTCCCGATAGAAGTATACAGGCTGGCCCTGCCATGGGAAAAGCAAGCGGCTGTCGAGCTGGCCTCCCTCGACCCACGCAGGCTCGCTATTCTACCCCTCACAAACATGAGCGCGGACCCGAACGATGAGTACTTCGCCGACGGGATGACTGAGGAGCTCATCTCAACCACGTCGTCGATCACTGGTCTGACTTTAATCGCTCGCACCTCCGTGATGGGTTACAAGGGAACAACCAGGAAGGTCGAAGAGATCGGGAAAGAGCTGAGAGTGGGAACAGTTCTGGAGGGTAGCATCCGCAAGGCAGGGAATAGGCTCCGGATAACCGTCCAGCTCATAGACGTGCAGAGTCAGGGGCACCTGTGGGCTCAGAGCTACGACAGAGAGTTCGACGACGTCTTTGCCGTCCAGAGCGATGTCGCGAAGCAGGTGGCCGACGCGCTCAGAGTGCGCATGCTACCAAATGAAACTCGACAGCTCGAGAAAAGGCCGACAAAGAGTACCGAGGCCCACTCTCTATATCTCAAGGGTCGCTATTACTGGAACGAGAGAACGATGGAAAGTTTGAAGAAAGCTGTCGGATACTTCGAAAAAGCCATCGAAATCGATCCTGTATATGCGATGGCTCGTGTCGGGCTCGCCGATTCCTATGTTGTCCTTGCAGACCAGGGAATCCTACCGCCGAGCGAAGCCCTCCCGAAGGCGAAGGCGCTGGCAACAAGAGCGCTCGATCTAGACGAGAACTTCGCCGAGGCTCACGCCACGTTAGGGCTTGTTATGACTGGAGAATGGGACTGGGCAGGTTCGGAGCGGGAGCTAAGGCGTGCGATAGATCTGAACCCGAGCTATGCATCAGCTCACCAATGGTATTGTGTTTACCTCCGCGTGGTGGGGCGATTTGACGAGGCGATGGCGGAGGTAAGGAAAGCGCACGAGCTTGACCCCCTCTCCCCAATCATGGCGTTCAACATAGGGTCAACGTACCTGTACGAGCGGCGGTATGACGAAGCCATAAAGCAATTCAAGCAGATTATTGACACCGACCCGGATTTCCTTCTTGCACATTATTTCCTGGGTATGACCTACGCATCCAAGTCGATGTTCGAAGAAGCGATAGCTGAGATTCAGAAGGCTAGGGCACTGTCGTCGGCCGCTTTTTTCAGTAACTTTCTGGCCTACTCTCTTGCGATGAGCGGCAGGAGAGAGGACGCAGTAAAAGTGGTTGACGAGTTGGTCGGGCGCTCGAGAGCCGAGTACGTATCGCCGTTCATAATCGGGTCGGCCTACGTCGGCATTGACAAAGAGAAGGCCTTCGAGTGGCTGGAGAAGGCCTACGACGTGCGAGACAGTCTACTGATATATCTCAATCAGGTTTGGTTTTACGACGCGCTACACTCTGATCCGAGGTACGCCGCTCTGCTGAAGAAGATGGGATTGGGACAATGAAGAACTTGCGCATTCTTCGTTTCTATTGAACCAAGAAGGGGGCCAAGTCGATTATTTCGGAATTCAAGAATCGAATCCGTCGTAAGCACCCGAAAGAGATCACTTTGTGATAGAGAACAAAGATAAGCGGCTTTCATGATGCGGGGTTACCCCCCGAAACCGAGACGCGGTTCGACTGCGCGCCCAAACATTCGGATTTTCTAATCGATTGACACTATTATCTTACCGTTTGACTTGTCCATGATATTGATTTGTTGGGGGTGCTTCATGAAGACTACTTTACCCAAACTAGCTATCAACTCTCGGCCCTTATCGCTGTCTAAGTCTTCGGAACTGCCTGAAGCAACCATGTCCCTGAACGCACGTCTAGTCTTTGGTACACCATCGGTCTTGATGTATTTGGCTACCGATGGACTGTTATAGAATTTAGACCTGGTATCCTGTTCTTCTTTCTCGCTTGCCATGCTATCTTTCGTCAGATGGCGAAATACTATAAAAAGAGGCGCAAGGAAAGTCCCAAAATGAAAAAGGTAGACGGAGTGATCCTCCGTCCCTTACCAGGAACGAGTTCTAAGTCGTGTCCTGTGAAGCTGTACCTACTATGGTGGCGCTGGCGAATCTTGGGCCTACTTGGGTGATTTTGATTCTCGTCTTCTCGCCCTGCTTTCCTCCGGTGACAAAGATGACGAAGCCGTCGATTTTTGCCACTCCATCGCCCCGTCTGCTCGATTCGGTAATGGTGACGTCGTACTCCTTGCCAACTTCCACTGGCTTGGGTCCTTCCGACCTAAAACCTCCACCATAACCAGAGCGCCCGTAACCGCCTCCTCCGCGTCCGTAACTCGTTCTTTCATCTCCTAGTGCTGGATGACACTGACCTTGCATGAAATCACCTGCTATAAAAGAGGCGACATTCGAAGAATAATGCCACATTACGCTCGAATCAAGCTAACCTTGACCACTGACCCCAAGAATCAGAGCCAACCTATCACCACAACAGATTAAGGGTAGAAAACACTCCCCGGCTCCCAGATGGCGTTCTTCAACGAATCGTACCTCGGCACTCCTCCTTGGGACATCGGTCGACCACAACGGGAGTTCGCGAGGTTGGCAATGCATAGCGAGATTCGCGGAACAGTTCTTGACGTTGGCTGTGGGACCGGCGAGAACGCCATCTTCTTTGCAAAGCACGGTCATGAAGTCTGGGGCGTAGATGCCGCTCCCCTGGCAATCGAGAAGGCCACTCGCAAGGCGAAGGAGTCCGGCGCAAGAGTCAACTTCTTAGTGGCCGACGCCCTCCATCTCGAGAAACTCAAACGACGATTCAACACAATCACGGATTGCGGCCTATTCCACGTTTTCTCAGACGAGGCGCGCAGAGTGTTCGAGAGGAGCCTTCGGTCGGCTCTCGAGCCGGACGGGACCTACTTCATGCTCTGCTTCAGCGACAAAGAACCGGCCGGCTGGGGCGGCCCCAGGAGGGTCTCTGAGGACGAGATTAGGGAGACATTTCATGAAGGCTGGAAGATAAACTACATCCGAGAAGCAAGCTTCGAGAGTTCCTTCCACTCAGATGGCGGCCGCGCGTGGCTCACTTCGATAAACAGCGTGTAGGACAAGCCAACCGTCTGGTTCTCCAATACAGCCTTAGAAATCGCCTTAAGGGTAGACTTTGATTTCCGTAGGGAGCGAACGGGTCAGTAAATCATGAGCCCCTTTTCTTCGAGCATCACGTGCACGTTATTCACGGCCCTGTAGACGTCGGCCTCCTTCTTCGCTCCAGTGCAAACGAGCTTCCCAGATGAGAAGAGAAGTAACACGGTCTTGGGGTCCGGCATCCTGTGGATCAATCCGGGGAACTGCTCGGGCTCGTACATCGATTTTGGCAACTGCCTAGCCGCTTGTTCCAGATCGATCTTCCCACCAAGGTTCGCCGATGCCACAATGTTCTGTATTACTATTTCTGCCTCGTTCTTGATGGGGATGCCCCCCTTCCTCAACCTCCTGACAACCTCTTGCACGACCTTTCTTGACTGCTCCTCCGATTTTGCACCAGTACAGACCATCTTCCCCGAGCTGAATACCAGGGTTGCCGTCTTCGGGCTCTTCAGTCTGAAGACCAGTCCAGGGAATTGGTCGGGATGATACTCGACGTCGACAAAGTTCTTGGTTATGAGGTTGAGGTCGACCCTCTGATTTATTGAAGCGGAAGCGACAACGTTCTCGATTCTTACGATTGCCTTCGTTTGGGGCACTGAAGGGGCGTGAAAGTTCGACAGGATATATAGTATCTTACGGGGCTCGTAATGCCCGCAATAACCACAATAGAGGGAAATTGCGTTTCGCCATCCTTCCTCGCGAGAGCCAAAGAGGGAGAACATTTGAAAATCAAGGTGGCTTAGATTGGCAACCGGTTCGACAATACACGTGCAGTCTCTCGAATTGCAGAAGGAAAGCGAGAAAAGGAGGGCTGAACTGATTATCTTCGAAATCAGATGTGGAGAGGATGAGTTACCGTCCCGGTGCAATAGGGGGACACCTAACTTCAAAGGGTTACCTCGAATATATTGATCAAAGACTAGGTCTTTCGAAAGGAACCATCTACGACCTCTGTCTAGCAGCCATAAAGTCGAAGACCGAATCCAAGTCGGGGGTCAAGGTGACATATCGAGGTGAGACCGAACGCCAAGTACGCATGACCTCTCGTCACTCCGTTCAGGTGCGCAAAGCCATTTTCTTGATAGAGTTCAAGATGACAAAGGCGGGAAAGCAGATCGACCGCGTGGTTCAGGTCCATCTGGAAATATAGCAGATTCCACCAATTCTCTGACCCGAGCTCGCTTCAGAATCGCGATGATGGACAGCGTTTCCGAAAGATATCCAAAGTGTGGCAGGTAAGCCGTAAAAACAAGGAGGACTACTCCAGCAGGTCGTCTTGCGACCTGTGACTGAAAGGCCTAATTATGGCACTACAACTTCATCCCCGAAGTTGTCCGATTACGCGTCAGAAGAAGAGAAACTGAGGAAGCTATACGATCAAGCCCGGGCACAAGGAAATAAGAAAAAGAAAAAGGAGTACAAGGAGAAGATTGCCGAACTAAACCGACTCCGCAAGTCCGTTCAGCGAGAAAGTAATAGATCGAAAAACTAGGGTCTCCAAGTACCTTACTCATACTGGCTTGAGACGATGCTGATTGAGCCGATTCTAGGAAATCTGGCTCTGCATCAAGAGGTTCCGGGCTTGGATCTCGGGTACGACACGTCTTGCAATCACGGTCGACCAACGGGGTCACGGCCCCGGTCTCCTAATCGAGAGCGATTGCGTCCATCACAGCGGCCAAAAACGACCATTTGGGGGGTTTCTCAAAGACCCCGTGAGCTAGCTCAGGCCTTGTAGTCGGTGGTCAGGCCATGAAGTACGTTGGCAATAATGCGAGTAAAGACGTACGAAAGCACGAAGACCACGACGAGGGTCAACAACAGACCGAAGGTCTCAATGCCAAGCTGGCCGAAAGCCTGGATCCCTCCTCCGAAGAGGAGCCCATCTGGAAGGCTTGTTCCGGAGGCAGCCGCAAACGCGTGCTGCGTGAAAAATGCGATCATTAGAACCCCGAACACTCCGCCAATCAGGTGGCCGGGCATCAAGCCGATGGGGTCGCTGAACCACCTTTTAGTGGAAAACCACGTCTCCGCTTGGAGATAGAGTGGGCCGGATATCAGACCCAAGACCACCGCACTTCCAGGACTCACGAACCCCGCTAGAGGCGTAATTACAATCAGGCCCATCAGGATCCCATTAACCGCGTACATGAGGCCGGGGTCCTTCCTTATCGTCAGATACTGGAAGAACATTAGGGACAAACATGCAGAAGAGGCGGCAAGGAAGGTGGTCAGGACCACGACAAGCGCGGACTCGTTGAAGGCGAGCACGCTTCCAGGATTGAACCCGAACCATCCGACCCAGAGCAGAAGTATCGCTATCGTGAGCCACCCCGTCGACGGGTTCAATGCCCTCGCCGGACTTGCCACGAACCCTCTGGCTTTCTCCTCGGCCCACACCTGGAACAAGATTCCAAGGCCCGCGGCCCCCGCGGCAGCGTGAACCACGAGACCTCCGGCGAAATCCCTCATGCCCAATAGGTAAAGCCAGCCCGTAGGGTTCCAAATCCAGGCCGCTGGAAGGTTCCAAATCAGGATGAAATACGGAATCGAATAGAGGAGGAAACCGCTTAGTTTGACCTTGTCCAAAACGACCAATCCCACGAGAGCAAGGGTTACTGAAGCGAACGCCGCTTCGAAGAGAAAGTAGGGCCCGACCGTAAGTCCTGTGTTGAAGTATGCGGCTGTCATGGACCACCACGTCCCGGTGAGCAGTCCTGGTGTGTTGGTCGAGAACCCTCCAAGGAATATCCCGTTATACAATGGGTTCCCGATTACTCCGCCGATCGTGGGGGCAAACGCCGTGTTGAACCCTACCAGGGCCATGAAGAATAACGCTGAGCAGGTTATCATGACTGTCTTCAGGAGACTTCTTGAATAGGCTTCGCCGAGCTCGCCGACTTCAAGGAGCCCGACTGCTATGGTCATGACGAAGACCAAGAGCGCGCTCACCACGACCCATAAATTGTTGGCAGTAGAAACCGGATCCGTGGTTGTCCGCCCAATGGAGCCAGAGGAATGGCCGCTATAAGCTGGGCTTTCAATCCATGAGCGGGCGTTCGCCGCGCATTTGATTGCAAGAGCGTAGAACTTCGGCACATTCCGTAATGGAATATTGTCGCGGGGAATGATCATCCTTGCGTCGGGATGTAAGGGTCTTACACGTCGAATTTGTCACCCGAGGGCTTCGAGCGTGCACTACAAATGAAGGAAAAGGAGAAAAGCTCCTACAGGGCGGATGGTGGTGGAGCCTTGAGCCAAGAGCAGTTCCGTGAGTGGGTCAACAGGAGGTCGCACCTGCCCCTGGCGGTCAAGGGACACACTTTCGTGCTGAAAGACGACAACGTCATCGCGGTCGACCGGGGGAAGTTCGTCTACGAGGAGGCCTTGGAGCTGGTGAAGCTGCTCAACTCGAGGAACCCGATTGCGCAGATGAACGCAACCTTCATGATTTGGGAGCGGAACGGGGCGCTCCGTCTGATTGTCATCGGGCTGATAGCGGCCGTCGTCGTGGTCGTCCTCCTCCTCGTCAGGCGCTAATCTTCGACTCGCTACGACTTGATGGTGACGTAGTACAGATACGTAACTCCTTGGGCAGGGACGCTGAGCACGCCGAAGTTGAGGTTCCCGGAGCCGTCAGTCCAGGCGTAGACCGTATGATCGACGCTCCCGGGTCCATAGGTCTGGAGCAGGCTGACCACCTGAGCTATCGTCGCGTTCGCCCCCGCTGAGCTGAGAGAAACGCTGCCCACGTTCACGTAGACCGTGGGATTGACGGACGTCGCGTTGACCAGGCTGTAGCCCCTTGAAGTAACTATGGCGTCGATACGATGGACTAGGGCGTCCCTACTTGGCGTCACGCCGGTCGTGGAATTGCCTGCTCCGAGGTTCTCAAAGGCCGCCACGGCGTTGGAGCCCACTCCGACTACACCGGAGGATGGGTTGACCGCTGTCATGAAAGGCAGCTGAGTGACTACACCGGAGGTGCCGGGATTGGTGTACACGGCTACAAAATAGGTGAGCTGTCCTCCGACGGAGTAGAGCAGGTACGAGCCGAACCTGTAGTTGGGGAGTAGAGTGAGTTGCGTCCTCACCTGCTGGTTGGTCGTGAGGGCGTTCTCTGCGGCCGTAGGGCCGATAATCAGCGCCGACTGCGAGGGGTTCTGGTACAGGTAGATCTGGCCCAGTCTGTCCCCACCGTAGGCAATGTAGAGAGCCCCGAGGTTCTTGCTGACGACGCCCTGGTATTGGGCTAGCTGCAGGCCGACGAAGTAAGTCCGGTTCCCGACGGCGAAGGGGATGTACTGCACGTTGCTGTCCCCGGCCCGCTCGTAGAACTGGGTGCCCGACCTGAAGACGAACGGGTCGCTCACGTGGTAGGTGAAGTCGTAGTCCAACTGGCCGGGGACGGCGGGCGAACCGAGCAGCTGCTCCGGATACCTGAGCTGAGGGACCAGCCAGGAGGGAGGGGCGGACCAGGTGTTGTAGTAGTTCTGGTAGAACTTCGTGATGAAGTCGGAGGAGTTGGTCCCCAGCAGGTTGGAGACCGTATAGCCCTGCATCGCGCCGTCCTGGATGTTGACCAGGGCCACGCCGAAAAACCTCAGGTAGGGGCTCGCGGAAAAGCCCGACTGCAAGGGGTAGTTGATGTAAATCTGCACCGCGTAGTAGAGGTTCTTCCCGTCGGACACCAAGTACGCCGAGGGGTCCATGGTGAGACCGGAGATTAGCACGTCTCCAACCCTGGAGAAGATGTTCCTGTTCCAGAGCATGTCTATGGGTTGGCCCGAGAAGGCGAAACCGAGCTGCGCCTCGGCGAAGGTGAACCACATCGACTTCTGCCAGCCGCTCAACACGTAGTCCGACGCCCCGGCGTACGAAACGTTCTGGATCTCATCATATCCCGGGATGTGGACGTACACGTTCTGGTTGAAGCCGTCCCCCTCGCCATAGTAGATGGGGGGTTCGGAGCCGATCCTGAAGCCGCTGGTAGTGGGTATCACAGACCCGTTGTGGGTGTTGATTACCAAGACCTTCGCAGCGTGTGTGTAGATGAGGTGCTCGCTGATCCAGTCGGTCGATGGGAAGGTGGGGGTCGTCGGGGAGACCCAGTATTCCGTGCCGTTGTAGAAGACGATCTCGGAGCTGGCCAGGCCCATCCAGTTGTACGCGCCAATCTCCTTCGTGTTGGTGACTGCCGCGGCTTGCTGATCCCACTGCCGGACCAGGTTGAGGGTTGTCGTCGGGTTGCTCGTCGGGAGGCTGTTGATGTTACTGACTTGAATGCCGTCCAAACCAGCGGACCATCTTGTCACTGTGATCTGCTTCTGGGTCTGAGGAAACCACGAGTACGCGAGGTAGTTGTTGTTCCAGTTGAAGTAGTAGAAGGCGCCGATGCTCACCTGGACGAGCAACAGCACTCCGATCACGACGGCGACCGCCTTAAAGAGCTTCTGCCTCGGCGCCTGCGCGTTCCTCCTTGAGAGGGAGACGATCCCCACCGCGGTGAGAAGGAGGCCGCTCCAGACTATCCCGTAGACGTAGGGCGTGGCTACATTCATCAGCCAGTAGGGGGCGCCCAGTATGACCGCAAGGAGGATGGCAGCAATCAGGGTGAGGAAGTTCCTGATCCAGACGCCGCTCCTCCGAATGGCAAGGTTGGCCACGAGGCGGAGGATCGTTCGAACCGCAAGGACCAAGAGAAAGGCCGAGAGCGCATATGAAAGAACGGCGTACTGGATAGACATCGAAGGCATCAGGCCCACGAACCCGGCTCCGGAGGCTGGGGCCACCGGGAGTGCGAAGACCCGCGGTACCTCTGCCCAGTTCCCCAGGCCCATCGTCGTCATCATGATGGGGTTCATTATCGGGCCGAGGAAGGGGAAGCCACCCGATACTGAGAAGGCGTAGAAGGCTATCGCCCACTTGAGCGTCTGCCACAGGGCCCAGAGCCAGACGTTCATCTTCTCGCTGATCCGAAACCCTTCCTGCGCAGCCTCGTAGGGCCTCACGAGCTTGGATAGCACGGTTCCCAGTCTCCAGAGGTCGCTCCCCCCGGGTTTGGGGTACACGACCAGTAGCGCGAAGAGGCCGGCCGCTGCGAAGGTGTATTCGTGGTAGAAAGTGATGCCGAACCAATCGAGGCCGGCCTTGGCAGAGTAGACTGACTCGGCGATCGACCACTGGAGTATCACCCAGGCGACTGCGAGGACGACGGCTACCGCGATGAGGGCAAGGATGAACCGGGCCGGCCACTTGTAGAACCTGGCACGTCGCTCTCCAGCGTCGGAGTCCATTTCTTCGGCGGGACGGAGTGCGGTTATTTAGGGTGTATTTATTCGAAGAATTTCCGTTCTGAGAGCATGTCGGTGCATTAGGCTAGTGAATGGACCAATTACGGAGAATGCCTTATTTTACCCAGGCCTCACAATCAGCGTAGCTGGCAGTGGCTCTGTCGCATATGCTTCCTCGCAAGGATCTGCGTCAGGGAAAGTTCAGGCTGGTACATCTTCAACAATCTATGTGCCGGCTGGTTCGACGATCAAGTTGGTGGCCAGTCCTTCCTCATTCATCTTCACATTCGATGGCTGAGGAGGCGCAAATGGAGGCGCAGCAAATCAGGTCATCGTTTCGTTCGATTCTCCGGAAATTGTCCAAGCCAACTTCTCGTACAACTTGTTTGTGTTGGGAGGAATTGCTGGGGGAATCATCGTTGTCGTCACGGCGAACTGGCCAAGGGCAGCCTCATGCACCGCCTTGAGATCAAAAGCGTGCGGTTGCAAGGACCACAAGCCACCATGCTAGCTGGAAAGCACACCACGTTGACTTCTTGGGCAGAACTTATATTCTGAGGTTGTTATTTGACAGTTTCAGGAATTACGAATGGACGTCGTCATTCGTCCTTTGAGAGAAGATGATCTGGATTCCGCTGAACGCATCTGCAGAACTGCTTTCGGTACATTCCTCGGACTTCCAAATCCTGCGACATTCATGGGTGATGCGAGTTATGTCCGAACACGTTGGTTCGCTCATCCCGATGCAGCTCTTGCTGCAGAAGTGGATGGGAACCTTGTCGGCTCCAACTTTGCAGCGAATTGGGGAAGCGTGGGTTTCTTCGGGCCACTCACAGTGCGTCCCGACATGTGGGACAAAGGAATAGCCAGACTTCTTCTAGAACCGACCATGTCCCTTTTTGAGAAGTGGGGACCAGGCATGCCTGCCTCTTTACTTTTGGGCAAAGCCCAAAGCACATAGGTCTTTATCAGAAGTTTGGTTTCTGGCCAAGATTTCTAACGGCAATTATGTCCAAGGGCGTTGACCCGACAATCCCGCGGCTGAAATGGTCAGGGTACTCCGAAGCAGCGGATCACAAGGAATGCCTGAGTATGTGTCGAAGGCTGACCGATAGCGTTTACCCAGGCTTGGATTTGGAGTGGGAGATCGAATCCGTTGCCAAGCAAAGGTTGGGGGAAACCGTCCTGCTCTGGAAAAACGATGGCACACTTGGAGGCTTGGCGGTCTGTCACCTCGGCCCTGGTTCTGAAGCGGGCAGCGGTGTCTGCTATGTCAAGTTTGGTGCGGTACAGCCGGGACCAGACGCGGGACAAAGGTTTGGCTACTTACTGGATGCTTGCGAAGCTTTCGCAAACAGCAGAGGCATTTCACGCCTTGATGCTGGCACCAATATTGGCCGTAGCGAAGCGTATCGTAAGATGCTTGCGAAGGGCTTCAGGACCTATCTCCAAGGAGTAGCAATGCACAAGCCAGACGAACCAGGCTACAATCAACCGACTTCCTACGTCATTGATGATTGGAGATAATTGTGGATCACGAAGATCTTCATATTCAGGTGCGGTCGCCGGACTACCGAACCACGACCATGATTTGACAGCCCTCCTATTCTTTCGCACTCTCCAATTTTTCGGAAAGTCTTTGAGCTAGGATAGCATTTTCCCCTGTTTCATCGTGGCGAAGGTAAGCATAGCTTTCCCGCAAGCCCTTCGCCGTTTCACGGATCTTCTCAGCCCATTGATCGATGGTCCTCGTGTCGTAGGACTCTCTTCTCAGTCTGAAGTAGGCAATCCCTCCCGTGACCCGGAATGTTGGTCCCATCTCCTCCGTCTCTGCGATGCAGAACCCCGCTCCATGTCCTTCCAGCAGCCGATACGTGGATTCCTGGAGCCACGAGTCATGCCTGAATTCAAAGACTCGATTTTTGATCCCCGAAGTCTTGGACAGGAATTCGCCTAGCACATTATGGTCTTGTTTCGCGTATGGAGGCAACTGAAACAAGACCGGACCCCGCCTCGGACCCAAGAAGTCTAGCGTCTTCGAGAGTCTTTCAGCTGCTTCGGACGAGCCCTTTCCAAGCTTCAGAACGTGAGTGATCAGCCGGGGCGCTTTGAAGGAGAACCTGAACCCCTCGCCGGTCCTCTCAGACCAACTCTTCACCATCGTGGCACTGGGTTGTGCGTAGAATGAACTGTTAATCTCCACACTCTCTAGACGTTGAGAGTAATGGGTGAGAAATTCATCGCTCTTCGCGTCGGTCCGATAGAATTTTCCCTTCCAGCTGGGATAGCTGAAGCCGGAGACTCCTACGTAGGCCTTGGTCACACTTCCACTCGCTCTACGTTTGCCACCGCACGGAAAAACTTTCTTTGCATGTGATTGACCCAACCAAAGGCAAAGGACAGGGTAGACTCGGAGATTCTCTAAGCTCCCGCTAGACTTTCACCGCACCCTCTGGGTTAGGGTTGGACATATTGGAGAGTGTTTAAGGCAGGGCTAGTCAATTCCAGACAAGATGAAGTCGAAGAAAGACGACTACGAAGATGTCGTCAAGGAGTTGGACGAGCTAAAGAAGGACCAGAAGAGATGGAAGGAGTTCATGGCTTCCCAGGGTGAAAAGGCGTTGAAGCATTGGCCGGGCCGGAAGACGAGATAAAGGAACTTCAGGACATACTCCGAGATAGGCTGGTTTAATTCTCTCCTTCCGATTGAGTCATTTTAGAGGGCTTGAGGGCTTCTTTTGGTCAGCAACGAATCTGAAATCCGACATTCTCTAGAGCCCGCCGCCTTGGAAGAAGAGGAGCGAAGTACCGAAGAAGCGGCTGGCAAAGGAGCAAAGCCAAGGCTCCCGATCTTCTCAATCCTTGATTCAGTGGATTTTTCGGGCCATTTCGTAATTATCGGCGATGTCGGGACGGGAAAGAGTACTGTAACCCCGATTCACGAATTTGAGTTAGGCAACAGGAACAGGCAAATCGTCATTCGTGAGCCTTCAAGAGCCGCGTGCAACGCTCTACTTTATTCACTTCGGGCGCTACACCCGGAATTGATTGATGATCTAGCAGTCATCACAAAGGACACCAAGATCAACGTCGGTGGTAAGATCAAGATTGTCACAGACGGCGTCCTGCTAAGGATGCTGGCTGAGAGCTCGATTTTCGATTCTTCGATCTATTTTGACGAAAGCCACCAGATGTCTTCCCAGCTGGAACTGTGTTTGTCCCTCGCCAAGAAGGAGGAAGCGAAAACAAGAAATCTGTTTCGAATCATGAGCGCCACGATCGATCCAAAGGAGTTCCTCTCATTCTTGGGAATCTCGAAGCTCTATTTGCTGAGCGGTCGCAGATTCCCGGTAGCGCTCGAGGTTGAGCAGGTAAAGGACCTCGATGAGATGTTCGAGACCCTATCGCGCTATCTTTACTCACAGCCTCGCAATGAATCTTGGCTCGTCTTTCTCCCCACGAGGCGCTTGGTCGAGAGGTATTCCAGCAGCTACAGCGGCATTTACATTCACGGCGGCCTTGACGGTTCAGAAGTCAACAAAATCCAGCAAAGAGCCGAGCTCGATAAGAATCTGAGGATCTTTGCGACTAATGTCATCGCCTCATCCGTGAATATCTACGTCGACAACGTGTTGATATTCAACGAAGTGATTGACAGCAAGGACAAGCTAGGCCAAAAGACGCTCCACTACAAGAGGATAGACAACAACTCTCTCTTGCAAATGATTGGTCGAATCGGTCGCTTCAAACCCGGTCGGGCCGTGATAATTTCTGATGCACCGATCCCAAAGAAAATCAATCCCACGCCGGTGCGCAAGGCTCTTGAAACCGAGACTCCGTTTGATTTGGTGCTCCTCATGTCAAAGTACGGCCTCAGGCTTTCAGAGTTGGAGTTCATGTCAAAGGTAGATCATCGCGAAGTTGCCTTTGCAGAGGACTGGCTCGGTGAGATTGGAGCAATCGACCGTCGCACCCATGAAATCACGTGGAAGGGACTTTTGATGAGCGAAATCCCCTACGAGCCCGACTTTTCACATATGATCACCAGCGCCCTAATCTCTGGTGATTATGACATGGCCAGATTTCTCCTAGCCAGCGGGGCATTCGGAGATTCGCTGAACCACGCTTACAAGTCGGATATGGAAGGCGTCGGTCGCCAATTATTGTATGCCTACGACAAATCGAACGAGCTCAATATCAAAGCGCATCTTCTCAAAGGGTTTTCCGAGGATAAGGAGGGCTCATTCACGTCAAGATTGGTTGGAAACGGAATCTTCACCGCATTTGTTGAGGAAGCATGGAAAAACTATGAGGCTGCTAGAGAAGCATTGAATGACATGCTTCTTTCTTCGAAGAAGGAGCCCATACCCAGGGAGGTCTTGGTAGACCCTGATGTTTTCAAGCTCAGGCCCTATCTCGAAGACTGCTTGTCGTTTGAAAAGTTCGACCTACACGAAAAGTACGCGCACGACCTGAACGAAATGAATATCGGAGGTCAGTTCTTTGCGAGAACGCTGACGATAAACTACAGACGCTTGTTATTCGACGTAGTTGCCCTGAATTCACCGAAAAAGCACCGTCATCAAAGCAAGCGATGAGACATCCCTCAGGCTCGCTTTCCGCAAGAATCAACTTGGCCAAAAAGAATTACTAGAACGCTGAAACAACCCGCTGAAATCGAAAACCCCGAACTGAACTCCTTTAGTCAACATGAAGTGCGGGCGCCGGGCCTTGGACTTTAGGTTCATATCGCTTCCAATCTGGGTGCGTGGCGGCCCGGCCGGGGTTCGACGGTCTGTGTACGCACCCCTACATGTAAGTGGAACCAACGGGCGCAGAGGGTAGGGCAGGGTCATCACGCAGAATTGATTCGATTGGGACAAGTCAAAATTCCGACCAAACCCCTACACTCTCGTCACATTTTGGGGAACCTCTCTTTCATCAAACGCTTGAAGGTCCGCTTGTCATATCGATATTCTCTATCGGTATCCAGCTCTTGGTACAGTTCGTCGACCGAGGCCTCCTTGAATAGGACTTTCGAGCTCCAGAGAGAGAAGTCTCTCGTCTTCCTGAAAGGCACCTTCATGAGGTAGAAGGGGTAGTCTGCTGCCGCCGGCAGTACGCCGACGAAAGGGAGGAAGAGGCTGACAATTCTACAGCCAGACCTCACTTGTCTCTCGAAAAACATGACGTCCTCATCGATTTCGCCAAGGCCGGAGTATACGACTGTCGCGTCGTGCAGGTCGGACTCAATGAAGTCTTCATTCCTGATCTCTATCCGATCTGCCAACCCGAGTTCTTGGATACGCTGCGCAGCTTTGGCCGCCCGACCCCTATGCATCTCGATTCCGACCGCCCTTTTCACACCAAACTCGGCAACAGCAACAACGCAGAGCTGGCCTCTCCCGCATCCCAGGTCGTAGAAGATGTCTCCTCTGGAGGTCCGAGCGAGCTGGAGTATTTTCCGGATATGCCTATTGCTCTGGTAGTCTTCTGGGCCCAGCCGGTTCATATTGACTAACTGCGTGTCGTTCGGGCCATCAAATAAACGAAAACATCGTCAACCCGGGGATGACAGACGAGAGGAAGCCTTGGGCGAGGTGAAGCTGCTAGACAGCATTTGTTGGGGTGAGGTATCCTGTTAGGCGTTCAATCGAACGGCATGCACTGTCAATAATCGGGATAGCCATTTGGGGTGGCGGAAACGACTGGCTAGTTTCGTGTGGTGGGGCTATCCTTGTGTCTGGACGTGCGTAAGGCGTTGAGCCAAACGAATGTAGCGAGTCCAGAAACTATCACTATATCCATCAAGGGCACCGACAGCAAGTAGAGGGCTGGTGCAACTATGGCCAGAGTCAGCACGATACCAAGAACGAAGACAGGCAAACTATCTTTCTTCAAACTTATCAAAGTCAGCGCCTTGAAACCTCATAAGGTTTTAGGCTCACACGTTTGTTTCTCGATTGAGTTCTGCAAAAGCCTCCGCAACCTATTCTCGCCGACGCTTCAAAAAACAGGCTGACGAAACTGTCTCATCAGTGAATAGAGGTTCGGCGCGATCGAACGTCTTTTGTCCATAACGAACTAAACTTTGGCCGTCGACGTCCGTTTCATGTGAGGAAGGTGCGCTCTCTCTCTTTCTCTCTTCTGTAGGCTGAGAGATTAACTGCTGCAGAAATTTTCAGGAAAAATAACAGCAGTTAGCATGAGGCAGGCAGTCCCAGCTTACGAGAGCGTGACTGTGTGTATGTAGAAGAACTACTTCGTTTGAGCGTCTCTTAATCAAGTGGTCAGCGCCGTAGTCCAACACCACCAATACTGCTTGGGCCGTTCTTGGAAGGAAGTAGACGTAAATCCAACCTGACAATCTTGGAGAGACATGAGAAACGGGGTTCTCGGAGCGGCACTGGCGGCGACAGTCTTCGCGATTGCTGGGTTCACAGTTGGCTTTGTTGATTCAGGCGTTGCAAACGCGCTATGCAATCCCACAACTGGCCCATTGAATAACCTGTTCGCTTGTATGCAAACACGGTCGACTGCGAATCTTGCTTTCACAATAGGAGTAGTATCTGCGATTATCGCGGCATTATTCTGGGTCATTGCGCTAAAGGACTCCTAAACTCCAGAACGCCTCAAGAGATAAGTCAGAAGGAGAAGATAGGTCTGGGTGATGCTACGACCGAGTTTGAGGTGGATTCAGGCACTCCCCATCATAGTAGCACTAGTAGTCGCTCTCCTCGTTCGGCTCTTGGTCTTCTCGCGCTAACCAAAGTTGACGTCCAACACCACCAAAACTGCTAGGCGAGGCCCTTAATTCAAAGGGAATGATGGGCAGAGGAGACCAAATCGCTTGAGTTTCAGAAAACGGATACATGGCAAAGGGTGGAAAACACGCCAAAGAAAAGTAAAGACGAAGAAATTGACATTCTGGATACCATGCTCACTTCCCTAGTTGACTTGCTGGAAAAGAAGGGAGTAATCACGCAAGAGGAATGGGAACAGGAAATCAAGAAGAGGTTGAAGGGATGAGTGACCTACGCCTAGCGCTTATCATATTAGGGACTGCTGTAGCAATTCTTGTTATTCTTCTAGTCTTGGCCAACTATCTGTTACTTTCGGGAAATGTTTAGAGTGCCTTCTTTTCCGTGCAACGAAGTTAACAGAATCCATGTTAACTGCTGCTTTTTTCCAAAGAAAATTCTGCAGTAGTTAGACCTCCTTGCCTACTAAAAAGAGAGAGAGAGAGAGAGGTGAGGAAGGTGCGGTCGCCGGGATTTGAACCCGGGTTGCCAGCTTACCTCGCTCATGCGTGGAGGGCTGATGTCCTCTTGGCGTGTCTGTCACTAGACCAGACTGGACGACGACCGCACTAGCAATCCGACTTGAACCGACTAATTATCCGTTCTAAGTCTGCGTCGCTCTTTCTACTTCATAAATCATTCTGGACGCGACGACGTGGGCATCGAGCGACCTTTCGTGGATTCTCACGATTTCGTCAGCTGGTTTTATTGTAGACTGGTCGAAGTGCCCGTGCGGAAAGCCTCCGATGACGAGAGCCGGATTGCGAGAATTCACCAGTTCTCTGGCAAGATCCCTTGGGTCTATGAACTTGCCCTCGATCGAAAGCGCAACGACGTTACTTGGCCTTATCACAGACTTGAATAGGTCTACGACCGACTTGCCGTAGACGCGAATCAGATCACCCGAAGCCCTCTCGGCCAGGCTCTTCTCCATCAGGTTTCTGAATCTATCGTAACTTTTCGGGAGCCGGGTCCCTTCTTTCAGATCAAGAACCACGTCTCCGAAAGTATGGACGTAAAGCTTCACTTCCCCATCGAGAAACACTGGGCTGCACGTTATGCTAAGGAGGGCAGAGTGCACCAAGTCCGGACGCCCGCGCTTGTGACCGTCCTTTAGTTTCAACATAGCCGCGTGATGGAGGCTCCGATCCAATAGGATCTCAGAAGGACTCTTCCCTCTACGCTTCGAGTCATTCACGATTGCGGGATGGGATCTGATTTCTCCTGGGATAAGTTCCAGTGCCGACTCGGCGAGCACAAGGTTGAGCATCAACGAAGCCTCTTCACTCAGGTACGGTTATTTCCTTTCGCGTCAGCTTGCCTCGCGTGCGTAGGAAGCGCAAACCGAAGGCAGAGGCCGCTGAAGTTTCTCGAAGGATTCTTGCGCTTGCCACTTCTCGAGCCGGGAAGAATCTACGCCAGGCCGAAGAACAGGCCGAGCTGGCGAGGAAGGTCATGCTCCGGTTCAACGTCAGGTTCGGCTGGGACCTCAGGCGGTTCTACTGCCATGGCTGCAAGAAGCTAATCGTCCCCGGGGTCAACGCGAGGGTCAGGATCGGCAGTGGCAAGGACAAGACTCTACGTCTGACCTGTCTTAGATGCGGATACGTGAATCGTCGGGTCCTCGGATGACCAGAAAACGGTTCTTGTAACTTGGAGTCGTTTTCCTGCAACCTTTATGTGAACCGCACCCCGTGGCAAATACGAGTTGACGGAAGTATCCTTCATCTGTGTTGGGAAAGATAGCAGTTGCGGTAGAACGCACTCAACCCACGCGGTCTGTGCCTTCTGCTGCTCTGGCAAAGTGAGTTACGTCAGCTCTTGGCATCGCTCAAACGGCGATGCCAGGATACAGTTCGGATGTGGCGATTGCGCGAAGAGGTTCTCTGTCTCAAAGAGCCAATGAATTGGCGGGCTCAGAGCAGGTGCTCGGCAGAAAAACAAGTCAGACGCTGCATGCCCCGCCCCTGGGCTAGAGTCCCAGAAGCTTGTCCAACGAGTAGGGTCCGGCTCCGAGCACCAGGAATACCAGCGCCAGCAAAAGATAGACCGCGTCAATTTCGTACGTCGGCTTGCCCTGCTCCATGCTGATGAAGCTCGCCTGCATCTTCGACTTTTTCATCCAGATAATTGAGCCAAACTGCAGGACGAAGAAGAGACCGACGACAGGCGTCAGCAAGCCGAGGATGAGGAAGATGCCTCCAATGAACTCGAGGATCGTGACTAGGTCAGCTGTGATTGGTGGAATTCCCATGCTCTTCATCCACTGGCCAGCCTGAACTCGTCCTCCCTTTGCCTTCGGGTATCCATGGAGTGCCAGGCCCGCCCCGACGCCGAGCCTCAGTATGAGGAGGAGCTCTGGACTATACGGGTTAAGGACCCCTAAAAGTCCTGACATCTAACATCTTTTCCCGCTTGCTTTTCAGACCGCATCTTCTATTACGGCCATTAGGAAGGCCAGTCAATGTTATATACTTAGTAGTATTTCTGTAGCAACTAGGTATCACCGAGTCTACAGGGTTGTGCGCGGAATTCGTCCAAGACTCGTCGCGCGGAAGATTAGGTTACCTTAAGCACATACTACGCGTACTAAGTTTCGACCCGCAACACATCGTCAAGGCTTTCTACGAGAATGACGCGCCAACGGTCGACGTCCCGAGAAAGACCAAGGCGGAGGGCCAGGAGGCCGCGCAACAGCTTCCACGGTTGGAAGCCGAGTAAGAGGAGCCGTGGTCTAACCAAGCGCGACGGCTCGGATTGGTCTTACTCTAACCTCCTCATCCGACTGAGGGCAACAACTTCACTCAGAGGCTTCGTCCGACGCAGAGGTAACACAGCCCAGAAAAAACAACCGTCAGCTTAAATATCCAGAGCTGATGGTCTGAAAAATCAAAGAAAAGGCAACTGATCATGGTTAACGCATACGATGTCCCCGCAAGAGAACTATTGAGCGCGCTCACCGAGAAGGTGAAGACGCTCCCCACCATGGAGGTGCCGGGCTGGGCAAGCATCGTGAAGACAGGGTCGCACGCGGAGCGTCCGCCCCACGAGGCCAGCTGGTGGTACGCGCGCGCCGCTTCAATCCTGAGAAAGCTCTACCTGCACGGGCCGCTCGGACTGAGCGAATTCCAGATCTCCTACGGAGGCGCCAAGACGACGGGTTACTCCTACAAGCACCACCGGGACTCAGGAAGCTCAGCAATCAGGAAAATCTTGAAGCAGCTCGAGCAGGCCGAGCTCGTCGCAAAGACGCCGAAGGGGCGGGTACTCACGCCCAAAGGGACTGCTCTGCTGGACGGTCTGAGCAGGGACATCTTCAAGAACCTGACCCAGCAGAATCCTGGTCTCGCCAGGTACGGGTGAAGGAAAACTGTCTGCATCGACGGGCAATCAGGGAAAGGCTTCCGAGAAAGATCAAGCGGAACAAAGGGCAGCCCGCGAAAGCGTCCTGCGGATGACCTTGACTTCCGAAGCAAGGCAGAGACTCGCGAACGTCCGCATGGTCAAGCCAGAAATCGCCAACGCAATCGAGGAGTATATTATCCAGATCGCGTCGGCAGGGAGGCTCAAGAAGATAATCGACGATGATCAGCTCAAGCAGATGCTTTCTTCAGTACAGGAAAAGAAGCGGGACTTCACGATAAGGCGCATCTAGTTTGGGCAATTATAGAAGGGGGACGTCGCAGGGAAGCGCGAAATACACTTCCAAGAAGAACAGGCTCTTGAAGGCGACACGACGCGCCAAGTCCGTCCCTACGTGGGTGATCGTCAAGACAAACAGGCAGGTCAGGTCCAACCCCAAACAGAGGAACTGGAGACGAAGGAAGCTAGGGCTCAAGTGATGTAGTTGTCTGAAAAGGTGGAGCCCTTGACGCGAACGTATACCGTCCCTCTCAGGTCGGCATTCGAAGCGCCGCCGTACAGGAGGGCGAAGGTCGCGGTCAGGATAATGAAGGAATTCGCCGAGAGGCATATGAAGGCCAAGGAAGTAAAGATCGACGAATCACTCAACGAGACGATATGGAAGAGGGGAATCAAAAACCCTCCGCGGAGGATAAAGCTGGAGATGGAACGCGACGAAGACGGCATCGTGTCGATAAGACTTCCCCCCGAAACCTAGCAAATAGTGTCCGCTCAAATGAGTCTTCACCTGCTGGACATCTATAGGAGTCCTAACATTGGTATTTTCATGAGGGGGAACGACAAGAACCTGCTCGTCCCGAAGGGGCTCGCGCCGAGCAAGTGCGAAAAGCTCGAGGAGGACCTCCAGGTAGTTGTCGTCCAAGCTTCCATCGCTGGCTCTCGGCTCCTGGGACCGCTCGCAGTGATGAACAACAACGGCATACTGGTGTCACACCTCGCAGAGCCTGAGGAGATGAGAGAGATTGCGCAGGGGACTGGTTTGCGCATCGACCGCCTTGACTCCAAGTTCACGGCTCTCGGGAACCTTATCGCGACAAACGACAAGCGCGCCATCGTCTCCCCCATTCTGGATTCCAAATCCACAGTACAAGTGCGGGACGTCCTAGGTGCGGAGGTCGAGATGATGGCAATCCAGGAATATTATCAGGTCGGGTCCCTCATCGTGGCGACGAACGCTGGGGCCGCGGTGTATCCAAAGCTTGACGAGGAAGAATCCTCGAAGATCGGGGCATTTCTGGGGGTTGAGGCCTACCCTACTTCCGTGAACGGGGGGATTCCATACGTGTCTTCGGGCTTAGTTGCAAATTCGAGGAACGCTATAGCTGGAAACCAAACGACGGGTCCCGAACTCGTATTTATTACTCGGGCCCTGAAAGTCTGAGGTTATCGATTGCCGGAGAGAGGTAGACAAAACAAATTGAGCTCGCAACAATCAGAGGAAGAGAGGGTAAACTCAGTCGTCGTTGAGATAAGGATGCTCGAAGGGACTTACAACGAGCTCTCGGTCAGGCAAAACCTTCTCGAAAGAGCACTTATCGAAGGAAGATCCGCGCTTGAGGCGATTAAGACCCTGTCAGATTCGAAACCAGAAGAGGTCCTTATCCCCGTTGGAGGGGGTGCCCTCGTCAGGTCTCCTCCGCCAGACGTAAGCCGCGTTCTCGTAAACGTCGGCGCGAACCTTGTGATAGAGAAGACGAGGGAGGAGGCGACAGCGTTCCTCGAGGAAAGGGTCAAAGAGATAGAAAAATCGATTGTCGCGATACTGTCTCAGAGGAACCAGATTGCGGAGAGACTCGATTTGGACAGGCAAGCCCTTCAGTCTATGATCACCCGCCCGCCACAGAAGAATTAGTTTGTTCGAAAAGCTGAAGGAGGCCTTTTCGTCTATCTCGAAAGTAGCGAGCGAAAGGAAGCTATCGCCAAAGGAGCTCGATGAGCTCTTGTACGAATTGCAGCTTTCGCTGCTCGAGAGTGACGTCGCTCAAGAGGTCACGGAAAAGCTGGTCGAGCAGGTGAAAACCGCGCTCGTCGGGAGTTCCGTCGAGCGGTCCAAAGACGTCTCTGCCCTCGTCACCGAGAAGCTTCAAGACGCTCTCCAAGAAATCTTCGACAGAGCTGGAACCGTCGACATCCTATCCAAGATCAAGGAGAAAAACAAATCGGGCGAGCCGTTCACAATTCTCTTCTTGGGAATCAACGGGAGCGGGAAGACGACGACCATAGCTAAATTCGCAAACATGCTCAAGAAATCTGGTGTCTCAGTAGTCAGCGCTGCAGGGGACACCCATCGCCCTGGTGCGATTGAACAGCTCTCCGAGCACGGCAATCGGGTAGCTATGAAGGTCATTTCCCAGCGATACGGTGCGGACCCCGCAGCCGTGGGGAGGGATGGGCTCCTATACGCGAAAGCCCATCACATGGACGTCCTGCTCATAGACACTGCCGGGAGAATGCAAACGAATCAGAACTTGATGGAGGAGATGGCTAAGATCGTCAGGGTGGTGAATCCCGACTTCAAGATATTCATCGCTGACTCGCTCACCGGGAACGACGCCGTATCCCAAGCGCAGCTCTTCAGCAAGTACACCGGATTCGACGGTGTCATCTTGACAAAGGCGGATGCAGACGCCAAGGGTGGGGCTGCTCTGTCCATAGTTTTCACGACGGGAAAGCCCGTCCTGTTCCTCGGGGTGGGGCAGGAGTATGACGACATGCAACCCTTCGACCCCAAAGCTTTCGTTGCATCGCTTTTCTGTTGATGGTTACATGTTGGGAGGGACTTACTTTTCCCGATTCGGTCTCAGAAGCCGTCGAATAAGTAAAGCGAGAGGTTGACCCTCCCGTCTTTCACCCGAACACCCTCCTTCTTCAATAACTCGGCCTTTCGTTCGGTCCCATTCTTCCCCCCGTACCCTCCCAATTCTCCATTGGACATGATTACTCTGTGACAAGGCACTTTGATCGGATGGGGGTTCGCTCTGAGAATCGCCCCGACAGCTCTCGGGGCCCTTGGGACGTTCAACTCCCTGGCCACGGCGCCGTAGGTCGTCACCTTCCCCGATGGGACCTTCGAAATCAGATCATATACTTCTTGGGACAGATTTCGACGAGTCAAACCCGGATCATCTCCAGACCGAACTGCTCGCAGAGCTTATTGACCTTATCCTTGTGGTTGCTCAGGCCCTTCCAATCGAGCACCGCATACCTCACTGGTTTCGTGGACTTTTGAATTACCTGACCGAGCATTTCAGGGTCGAAGAGTTCCAGCGCGTATCTGGGAACAACAGCCGCCAGCGCCACATCCCCTTCTATCAGAAGGTCGTTGAACTTTTCTGAGTAATGTGTACCTCCGAACCCGATTCCCACTTTGTCCCAAGACCTCGCCGTTGTCAGACTATCCATGACGGCATCGGCGACGACTTCTCCGGCCACGGGGTCGTCCCAATTCTTCTCAGAAGAACCAATCTCAACGAAGAGTAGAGGCCTCAAAAGGGACGTCGGACCGTGGTGCGTGGCTTCAATTGTCACCTGATATCCTCCCACAATTTCTCGCCTCTTCGCAAGCGAGATCATGTAGTTCTTCAGCAGGTCTGGATTGACCCTTCCTATCTCTCTCGGGTTCCCGCCGAACTTCGCTTCCTTCGAGAAGTTCCCTGTCGTGTGGGCGGTGAGAGAAGGGATCCCAGAGTCTGCTACGTGCCTTGAAAGGAACATGTAGGCCAGGGGATTGAAGTACGCATCGAGATCAGGAGGACGGACAATCTCTTCCTCGAAGCTCGCCAGAAGGAACGAATCTTTCTGATAGACAGGATTCCCCTTGAGCGACACCCCTGTGGAATTGAATCCATGCTTCTCGATCAGCGCCCTCGCTATGTTTCTGGATGCTGGGTCTTTGAGCGATGAGACGAGCACTTTGGTTGGAGAGCCTTGGGGCATCATTTCGATGGAATATCGAACCTTTTGACCTCTGAGATTGCGAATCCATATAAAGAAGGCATCTCTCATTCGTCACAGAGAAGTTCTTTCGATGGGCGTTCGTGATATGCTTCGTGCGATGATGGCGGTATTCAGGCTCTCTAAGAAGAGCGACAGGACCGAGTTCATGCTCTATCTGAAGCTCGTGGCGCTGGGTGTCGCCGTGATAGGTTTCATAGGATTCATCATAAAATTCATTTCTGCGGCGCTTCCGTCGGTTTTCGGTTAGCGAAAGCGACGCCAAAGCTATAAGAACCAAATCGCTAGGGCCAATTTAGAGACATGTCAGACACGAGCACGACGAGCACGACCCAGGAAAGGAGCAGCTCCATCTTCCCCGTTAAGACCACCGGAGGTCAGGAGCGGACGGTCGCCACATTCGTCGCGAATCGGGCGATCCAGAAGAAGAAGCCAATCTACTCGATTCTGGCTCTGGACACGTGGAAGGGTTACGTTCTTTTCGAAGCTCCGAATTCCCAGGTCGTAGACGAGAGTATCCAGGGTTTCAAGCACGTGAGGAGCAAGATACCCGGCATGATGCAGTATCAGGACATTGAGAAGTTCTTGGTGACCAAATCGATGGTCGCCGAGCTCAACGAAAACGACATCGTTGAAATCGTTGCGGGCCCGTTCAAGACCATGAGGGCGAAGATAACCCGTGTCGAGCACACCAAGAACGAGGTCACCGTCGTGCTCCTGGACACCCCCTATCAGCTCCCGGTCACGGTCGACGGCGCTTATCTCAAGATAGTCGAGAAAGCCAAGACAGAAGCCAAGGAGTGATTCTATATGGCTGACAAGAAGATTATTTCGATCCTAGTGACTGGGGGCGAGGCATCCGCAGGTCCTCCGCTTGGCCCCGCCCTGGGCCCCTTAGGGGTGAATGTTCTCGCCATAGTCAACAAGATCAACGAAACGACCGCCGGTTTCAAGGGAATGAGGGTTCCAGTGAAGGTCGAAGTTGACCCCGAGACCAAGCAGTTCGACGTCACGGTGGGCCTACCGACCTCGTCAGCCCTCATAGCCAAGGAAGCCGGAGTCGAGAAGGGTTCGGCCAAGCCAAACGTCGACTTTGTGGGAGACATCGCGTTCGATAAGGTCGTCGCCATCGCGAAGAATAAGTTGGCTGGGTCCTACGCCAAATCCCTGAAGTCCGCGGTGAAAGAGGTCGTCGGAAGCTGCGTCAGCATGGGAGTGAAGGTTGAGGGGACCGACCCGCGCGAACTCATGAAGCAGATCCAAGAAGGCAAATGGGACGCGAAGATAGCGTAGAATATTGTAGCCTACCGCAAGTCTTTTAATGACAATTCGTGGGCTCGACAAGGACTCCGTGAGAGACGATGCTTACTACAACCCAGCTTGCTGAGCTTATCAGGAAAGGGAAGGAAAACGCCCCAGAGAGGAAATTCGCAGAATCGGTAGAGGTCATTCTGACCCTGAAAGAAGTGGACGTCAAGAAGACGGACCTCAACATCAACGAAACAGTCTACCTTCCGCACCCTACGTCAAAGCAGGCAAAGATTGCTTTCATCGGAGGAGGAGACCTCGCGCTCAGGGCGAAGAATGCAAAGGTCGACGTGGTGATAGACCCGTCCCAGCTTGAGAGCTACGCGGGGACAAAGAAGGACGCGAAGAAACTCGCGCGCTCCTACGATTTCTTCCTCGCTGACACTGCGTTGATGCCCAGGATAGGAAAGGTCCTCGGGCAGTCACTCGGCCCGAAGGGGAAGATCCCGACTCCCGTCCCGCCGAACGCCCCCGTTGAAGCATTGATCAACAGAACCAGGACCGCCATAAGGGTCCGAAGCAGGGGCTCTCTCGGGGTCGCCGCTAGAGTCGGCGACAGGAATCTATCCGACGCGGACCTCGCAGAGAACGTCCTCGCGGTCGTGCAGGCCGTCCAGAAGAAGCTCCCCGCCGGCGAGAGGAACATCAAATCCGTAATTGTCAAGACCACGATGGGGAAGCCGGTCAAACAGGCGGTAGCGCAAACTTGAGCCAGACCGTCCAGGTGCGCGAGCCCAACCCCAAGAAGAAAGCCGTTGTCGAACGGGCTTCCGAGCTTGCGAAGAATTATCCCGTCATAGTCCTGACCGGGCTCTCCAAGGTTAGGGCGACGCAGCTGATGGCAGTCCGGAAGGCGCTTCGCGGGAACGCAGAGGTCTTCGTCGTGAAGAACAAGCTGGCGGTCATGGCCCTGAAGAGAGCCGGGATCAAGAACGCCGACGAGCTCATCGCCCATCTCACGGGACAGAACGCGCTGATCTTCTCCAAATTCGATCCGTTCAAGCTCTACCTTCTCCTGGACAAGAACAAGGTGAATCTGCCGGCGCGCGCAGGCGACGTCGCACCGGAAAACATCATGGTCCCCGCAGGGAACACAAACCTGCCCGCTGGACCCATCCTCAGCGAATTCAGGGAAGCTGGCATCCAGACCAAGATCGAGTCGGGGAGCATTTGGGTGAACAAGGATTCAGTTGCCGCAAAGAAGGGAACAGTAATTTCTCCGAAGCTGGCGAGTCTGCTGGCGAAGCTCGGGATAAAGCCGATCCGGGCAGGGCTCTCAATCGCCTTGGGTTACGAGGAGGGGTTGATTTACCCTGGAGATGTCGTAGCAATCGATCTCGAGAAATATCGCGAGTCACTCCTCGCCGCGTTCGCCTCCTCGCGCGCCCTTGCAATTACAATCGGCTATCTAACGAAGGAGACAGCGCCCGAGATCCTAGCGAGAGCTTACCGGGAGGCACTAGGCCTAGCCACGGAAGCCGGTTTCTTGACTCCGGAAAGCGCGCCCAGAATCCTTGGGAGGGCTGAAGCCGAGGCTTTGGCACTCCTAGCGAAAGCCAAGGAAAAGGGCTTCCAGTAGAGAGCGGCGTCGAAGCTTTCCTAACAATCCCAACGCCAACGCATGGCGAGGGAGGACGAACGTAGACAGTCTGTGGACCTGGTATCTATCCGAAGAGTGACGCGAGTCCCGCGAGGGCTTCCTCGTCCTTCTTCTCATCCTCTTTGGGTTTCTCTTCCGCTTTCGCCGCTGGAGCACCCGCTTGCGGGGCCGGAGCAGCGGCTACAGCCATCGTTGCGGCATTCTTCAGCGCTTCATCGATATTGACCTCGCTTAGTGCAGACGCAAGTGCCTTGACCTTGACCGTGTCCGGAGTGACCCCCGCAGCCTTTACGACGCTGGTCAGGTTCTCTTCAGTCACTGGTTTTCCGAGCTTGTGAAGCAAGAGCGCCGCGTAGACGTATTCCAACGTGATTCGTTCCGAGGCGCTCAGGAGTAGATATTTAAGATTTCGACTGGCAAACGCCCTAAGCGATTTCAACGATGGATCTCTGATTCCAAGTTTAATTAGTGTGGGCCTAGATGCACGTTTCAGTAGAGTATCAATCGCTTGAACGAGCAGAAGGATGCATTAAGACGCAAGTTCTCGGCCGACTTCAAAAAGTACTATTTCGTCGACCTCTTCAGGCGCGAAGGTTTCGTAAGAAAAAAATGTGAAAATTGCGGAAGACACTTCTGGACGCTGGACGAGAAGAGGACCCGATGCGATGACCAGCCCTGCTCCCCGTATTCATTCATCGGGGACCCGCCTGCCAAGAAGAAGCTGGATTACGTCGAGACTTGGAGAATCGTGGAACGCTTCTTCAAGAGGGACGGGCACACTAGCGTAAAGCGCTACCCGGTCGTCGCCCGATGGCGACCCGATCTCTACTTCACGGTGGCCTCGATTATCGATTTCCAAAGAATTGAAGGGGGGAAGGTCGTGTTCGAGCTTCCGGCGAATCCGCTCGTCGTGCCACAGATGTGCCTTCGTTTCAATGACATACCCAGCGTGGGAGTAAGCGGCAAACACAACACGTCCTTCTGTATGGTCGGGCAAACGAGCATCGCCGATCGGCAGGGTTACTGGAAGGACCGATGCATCGACCTTGATTTCGCGCTGATCACCAAGGAACTTGGGATACCTGCACGGGAGATAACCTTCAATGAAGACGTCTGGCTCGGATACGGCGCGTTCGGTTATTCGCTCGAATTCTTCGTGAGGGGCCTTGAACTGGGGAACGCCGTCTTCACCGCGTACGAAGGGACCCCGGACAAATATGTAGAGATGAAGGAGAAGGTAGTCGACATGGGGGCGGGACTTCAGAGGCTCACATGGATGACGCAAGGGACCCCCACCTCCTACGACTCGAATTTCCCGTACGTCCTAAGGGAGATGAAGAAAGTCTGCAGATTAGAGTACGACCGCGACCTTTTCCTCCGTTACTCAAAGCTCGCAGGGGTATTGAACATTGACGAGTTCAAGTCGCTCACGGAAGCTAGACGGCTTCTCGCAAAGCAACTCGGAGTCGGACCTGCCGCGCTCACCGAGGAATTCGGCTCCTTGGAGGCGGTATACGCGATCGCAGACCACGCCCAGACCTTGCTGTTCGCCCTTGCTGACGGCATGCTCCCGAGCAACTCCGGGGGCGGATACAACCTGAGGATCCTCTATAGGCGGGCTATGAACTTCATCAATCAGTACCATTTCCCTCTGAAACTTCAGGACGTCGTGAACTGGCACATCGATTACCTCTCCAAGATGTATCCCGAGCTTGAAGAACACAGAAACGACGTCGCCGAGATACTGGACGTCGAGTCGAGCAGGTACACTTCCACTACAGAGCGGGTCGCCAAGATAGTGGTTTCGGTCGCTTCGGGAGGGAAGAGCCTCTCAACGGAGGAGCTTGTGAAGCTATACGATTCAGACGGCGTGACCCCGGAACAGCTACACCAGGCGAGTGCAAAAGTATCCGTCCCGGAAGACTTTTACGAAAGGGTCCTCGCCAGGCACAGCACCAGGAAAGTCGAGGAGGCGAAACCGGCCTTCGACATCGACCGTCTTCCGGCGACTAAACTCCTGTATTATCAGGATCCCGACAAGTTGGAATTCAAGGCGAAAGTCCTACGAGTCTTCGACGGAAAGCATGTCGTCCTCAACCAGACGGCGTTCTATCCTAGAGGAGGCGGGCAGGAGCCGGATCATGGGACTATCGCGGGAGCAACGGTCACCAACGTCGAGAAGTATGGTGACATCGTCATCCACAAGGTGGAGGGCAAACTCCCGAAGGCCTCCGCGCTCGTCAAGTGTAGGGTGGACGGTTCCCGCAGGACGAAGATCACTAAGATTCACACTGCGACACACATTTTGAACGGGTCCTCAAGACAAATCCTCGGGCCGTGGGTCTGGCAACATTCCGCCTTCAAGGAGGAGAACTACGGCCGGCTGGACATAACGCATTACGCGCATCTGACTCACGAGCAGGTACAGAAAATCGAGGATCTCGCGAACGAGGTAGTGAGGAAGGATATGCAGGTGGACATCTCCTTCATGCAAAGAACCGAGGCCGAGAAGCGGTACGGCTTCAGGCTCTATCAGGGAGGGGTTGTCCCCGCAAAAATGATCCGGGTCGTAAACATAGGCGGCTGGGACATCGAGGCGTGCGGGGGCACTCACACGAGAAGAACGGGGGAGGTGGGGTTCATCAAGATAACCAAAGTCGAAAGGATTCAGGACGGAGTGGAGAGAATCGAGTTCGTAGCAGGAGAACCTGCGATGGCCTATTTGCACGAAATGGACTCGACCCTTGAAGCCCTCGCCGCCGCCCTCGGGACGCAGCGCGAAAACGTGGCTAAGGTTGTGAATTCCTTACGGGAAGAGCTTGAAGCTTCCCGAGCCCGGGAACGAGCTCTCGGAGAACAACTCGCCGAAATGTCCACGGCGCAGATCCTCTCAAGCGCGAAGCCCGTCGGGAGCGTAAGGCTTTATGTCGGCGTGAACCCCCCACTCGCAGAGGACCTGATTATTGCTCAAGGTCAGAAGTGCGTCCAATCCGACCCAACCCTGATTTACGCCAGTCTGTCAACCAAAGGCAACTCGGCAAAGATTATCTGCTTCGTCGGATCCAAGGCGCGGTTCGCTGGCGCATCTGCGACCGAGATCGTAAAGAGAGTTTCTGCGATCCTTGGAGGTTCGGGCGGCGGGACGCCCACCTTCGCCCAGGGGGGCGGGCCCATGGCTGAGAAGATCAACGAAGCTGCGGGCTCGATTGAGTCCGCGATTTCAACGATCCTGAGGAACTGATCCCGATTGGAGGAACGCGAACGATACTGGCTCAAAGTCTGGAACGAAAGAAAGGTCCACGAGTCCGACCCGGTCAAGGGCAAGAAGAAGATCTTCGTCACCTTCCCTTACCCGTACATGAACGGGCCCGTCCACGTAGGCCACTGCTTCACCGCGACTCGGGTCGACATCTACGCCCGCTTCAAGAGGATGCAGGGGTACAACGTCCTCTTTCCCTGGGCGTGGCACTGGACCGGGGAGTCAATCGTGGGGATGAGCTACAGGCTTGCGCAAGGAGACGAAGGGGCGAGGAGAGCGCTCGTCGAGGCGGACGGAGTCCCCGAAAGCGAGGTCGACAAATTCAAGGACCCGGAATACCTCGCGTCCTACTACACCAAGGTTAGCCGAAAGGTGGTCAAGGACACCGGGCTCTCCATCGACTGGAGACGAGAGTTCACCACCGTCGACCCCGCGTTCAAGAGGTTTGTGGAGTGGCAATACACCAGGCTGAGGGAGCTCGGATACGTTGTCCAGGGGACTCACCCCGTCGTATGGTGCTCCCTCGACCAAAGCCCGACGGGGGACCACGACAGGATGGAGGGCGAGGGCGCGTCTCCCGAGGAGTTCTACCTGGTGAAGTTCGGGATGGGCGATTTTGCCCTCGTCGGCGGCACCCTGAGGACCGAGACCATCTACGGCACCGTCAACGTCTGGGTGAATCCCGACGCTGAGTATTCCGAGGCAAACGTGGACGGGGAACTGTGGATAATCAGCTCATCCGCGGTCAAGAGGCTTAGTGAACAAAAACGCGCCGTCACGCCGCTGCGCTCCTTCAAGGGGACAGATCTCGTTGGCAGGGAAGTAAAGTCGCCTATCACGGGCCGAATGCTGCCTGTCCTTCCCTCAGCCTTCGTCGACCCCGAGCTGGCGACGGGGATCGTCCCCGGGGAACCAGCAGACGCTCCCTACGACTTGCAGGCCCTGGAGGAGATCAGATCTGGGAAGATCCCCGTGTCGCGACAGGTGAAGGAAGTCGCCGAGAAGATAAGACCGATCTCGATCATTGCAGTCCCGGGCTACTCCGAATTTCCCGCGGCGGACGCCATCAAGAAATTCGGGATCAAGGACTCAACCGACTCCAAGTTGCTGGACGCGACCGCGGAGGTCTACAAGGTCGAGTTTCATAGGGGTGTCATGAAGCCGAACACGGGTCCTCTCGCGGGGATGAAGGTCGGCGAAGCGAGAGAGAAGGCCGCCGAGGCGATGCTGAAGGAGGGGACGCTATCCAAGATGCTCGAGCTCTCCGAAAAGGTGGTGTGCAGATGCGGGACGCGTTGTTATGTGAAGATCCTTGAAAATCAGTGGTTCCTGAACTACTCGAACGAAAAGTGGAAAGCGCGAACAAAGGGATTGATCGAGAAGGCAGCGGTGTTCCCACCAGAATCGAGACAGTTGTATTACGCGACCATCGATTGGCTTCGGGATTGGCCCTGCGCTCGGAGGTCCGGGATGGGGACCAAACTTCCGTGGGACAAGGAATGGATCGTCGAGACGCTGAGCGACTCCACGATATACATGGCCTTCTACATGATCAACAAATTCGTGAGCACGGAGAAGATCAAGCCGGCAAACTTGACGCTCGAGCTTTTCGATTACGTGCTCCTAGGGCGCGGGCGAGTAGGGAACGTGGCGAAGGCGGCCCACGCAAGTGAAAATATAGTGAAGTCGATGAGAGAGGATTTCCTGTATTGGTATCCGGTCGACCTGAGAAATTCCGCGAAGGAGCTAATACCCAACCACCTAACCTTCTTCGCCTTCCACCACGCCGCGCTCTTCGAAGAGGCTCGCTGGCCGAGGGCCTTCAGCGTCAACGGAATGATACAGATAGATGGAACCAAGATGAGCAAGACCAAGGGGAACTTCGTGACCTGGGGCGCGGCCCTGGAGAAGTACGGCGCCGACCCCCTACGAGCGACCCTCGCTCTCGCTGCGGACGGAATGGACGACGCTGACTGGACAGGGAAGAACGCAGAAGACATGCGCTCAAAGGTGGAGTCTCTCCTTCCCTCCCTTGCCAAAGTCCTGGAGGATTCGGTAGACCGAGAACCAAACGAGCTCGACGCCTGGCTCATTTCGACGACGAACCGGCGCATCGCGAGTGTAACGACGGCGTTGGAAGAGATGAAGATTCGAAGAGCGTTCTCGATTGCGTTCCTGGACATTTGGAACGACCTCCGGTGGTACAACCGCAGATGCGTCGAGACGCGACGCGACACGCTCCTCAGCGTATTCTTAGCTCTCACGCGACTGCTTTCTCCTTTCATCCCGTTCGCCTCGGAGGAACTCAACCGCACGCTCGGTGGAAAGGGGCTGGCCTCGCAGGCTGATTGGCCATCGCCGAGAGACTACCCTCTCGACGAGAGGGCCGAGTTATCCGAGCTCGTGGTCGCTAGGGTTCTGGAGGACGCGAGGAATCTCCTGAGGATAGTGAAGGGAGAAACACGTCGACTGTACATCTACACGCCGTCCCCCCAAGCAGTTCGCTTCTTCGCCGCGGTGACGCGTTCGAGGCTGAAGAAAGAGAACGTTGGTATTGTGTTGAAAGAATTCCCGGATATTGGAATTTCCCCCGACCGAGTAATCAAGCTACAGTACGACCTCGGAGAAGAAATCGTCGGGAAATTCCTATCCCAACCCGACTTCGACGAACACAAACTCCTGATTGGAGCCGCCGACTTCTTGGCTTCGGAGCTGGGAAGAGAGGTCAAGGTCATGAAGGCGTCGACCGAGGGCATGTATGATCCGAAGGGCAGGGCGAAGGACGCGCTCCCATTGAAACCCGCCTTCTTCCTGGAATAATCAGCCCCTGAGATTCCCTCTGTCCCCAAGAATCGACTTCTAGCTCGCTGAAATCGTTATACATCAGGCACCCGACTTGCTCTCCACCGCATGCCAGAGCTCTTCGAGGAACCCTCCAAGGAGAAATTCATCGTACACATTGACATGGATTCCTATTACGCTTCCGCAGAAGTTGGGAGGGATCCGTCCCTCAAGGACAAGCCAGTCGTGGTTGGGGCCGACCCCCGAAACGGGATGGGAAGAGGAGTAGTTGTGGCGTGCAATTACCCCGCAAGGGCATTCGGAATAAGGTCAGGCATGCCAATCTCACAGGCTTGGAGACTCTGCAGAGACGCGCTATATCTCAAACCCGATTTCGCGTATTACGAAAGGCTGTCCGGCGAGGTAATGGACATCATCAAGGAGCACGGAAAAAAGTTTGAGCAGGTCAGTATCGACGAGGCTTTTCTCGACTTATCTGACAGCGTGCACAACGTGAGAGAGGCCCTCAACTTGGTTTCAGAGATGAGGGAGGAGATCAAAAGGAAGACTGGCCTAACCAGTTCAGTCGGAATAGCTGAGTCGAAAACAGCGGCGAAGATTGCGTCTGACCTCAATAAGCCCAACAAAGTGACGGTCGTGCCTCGGGGTGGTGCCGCTCGCTTTCTGGCTACTCTCCCGATGAGCAGAATTCCTGGTGTCGGTCACAAGACGGAATCACTCTTGCGCGCGAAGGGGTTCGAGTCAATCGGAGACATCCAGCAAACCGACCCGAAGGTCCTCAAGACCCTCTTGGGAAGGACCGGGTCGTGGCTCTGGTCCGCCGCAAACGGATTGGACGCCGACCGAGTTCGAGAGAGACCGATTCGCTCGCTCGGAACTGAACGGACCTTGGAAGAGGACACATCCGATTGGAAGCTGATCGAAGACGTCATCGAGGGTCTTTCCAGGGAACTCTCCGAGAGGGCGGAACAGATGAGGATTGAATTTCGGAAAGTGGGGATCAAGATACGCTTTAGGGGGTTCGAGACCCACACCCGAGAGAAGAGTCTCCCCGCCCCGACCCAGAATTACTCCATAATCCAGAAGGAGGCGCTCGCTTTGCTCAATGACTTTCGGAGCAGTGAAAAGAAAGTCCGGTTACTTGGCGTGCATGTCTCGGGGCTCCGAGCTACCAAAGGAGCACAAGTCAGCATAGAGAGTTGGCTAAGATGAAAGGGTGAACACGCGATGTGATCGGCGGGCTCTGCTAGCCTCCGATTCTGAAGAGCTTCGTTCCACAGACAGGGCAGGTCCCTGAAACAGCCTTTCGGCCGTTCTTCATAACTATGTTCTGTGGGTTCTTCACTTCCCGCGACGCCTTGCACTTGACGCAGTATGCCATTGTCATGTTGATTGTCTCCATGATAGGGGAAACCGCTTATGTATAAAAGCGTAAGGCAAAATTTTCTATCAAGTGATACCATCTAATTTCACTAGATTCGGAATTAATATAACATCTAGGTGAGGCAAGCCAACGGCATCTCAAGTGTCCGATCCCCCACCCAAGGAGCTAGTTCAGGTTGCGCGAATAGGGTGCGCCGACGAGTTCAACGACTACACCCTCTACGAACGATTGAGCCAGCCCGGTGTCGTCAAGAACGAGACATTTGCGACCATACTAAGAGAACTGGCGGAGACGGAACGCACACACTTCGAATTTTGGAAGAAGTTCGTTCCAGACTTGCAGGTGAAACCAAGCACTTCGAAGATATATTGGGTGCTCTTCCTCAAGACGCTCTTCGGCATAACTTTCGCTGTCAGATATCTCTACAGGCATGAAGGCGCGGTGATCAAGAAGTACAAATCGGTAGCTCATCTGATTCCCCCCGAAGACCAGCAGTTCTTCAACCAGATGATCAGCGACGAGGAAGGGCACGAGAAGGAATTCAGCCAGAAGGTCGAAAGCGCTTCGATTCAGTACATTTCATTCATCGTCCTCGGGCTGGCGGACGCGCTCGTCGAGATTACGGGAATCCACGCCGGGTCGCTGGGGATCTACAATTCCACCGAAATCGCAGGCCTGGCGGGAATAATTGCAGGGGCGGCCGCCTCCCTGGCAATGTCGTCAGCCGCATTCGCCCAGGCGAAGCAAGGCTTCAAGGGGTCGGCCCGTCGTTCGGCGGTCTACACGGGGGTTTCATATTTCGTCACCGCCGTGATACTGGCAACGCCTTACTTCCTCACGAAGACGATGACGCTAGCCCTGTTCGCGTCGTTGGTACTCGCGGTAATAATCGTCTCGTGGGCGACCTACTACGGTGCTGTGATCTCTGGTAAGCCGTTCCGCAGAGATTTCATTGAAATTCTCTCGATCATGTTCGGCACCACAGTAGTTCTTTACCTTCTGGGTTACGTGATCAGGGTCTCCCTTGGGATAACCATCTAGTCGGAATCGGTCGGTGAGAAAACTTGCCAACCGATGTTAGGCCGAACTCCCACAAGCACGGGCTTTCCTTTTTAGCAGTCGGAGCGTTCCTCATCAGCTTCTTCGCTGCACGAACGTTCGCCTTGCTAAACCCAAAGATCGTAATCGTGTCGCAGGGCGTTCACTTTCATCACTTCTGGTACGGGCTGGCGCTGATTGCAACGGCCGGGTGGCTGGGCCTAACCGCAAGAGGAGAGAGGCTCGACAGAATCTACGCAATCGCGTACGGAGTGGGCGCGGGTTTCATCGGGGACGAGATCGGCCTCCTCTTGACCTTCGGTGATTACAACTCTGGCCTAACCTATGATTTCTTCGTTGCGGCTATCGCTTTCATCTTGCTCGTCACACTCCTAACGAAGTACCGCAGACAACTGGAGAGAGACGTGCTGTCGGTGCCCACCCGTGAGCGGCTGGTCCTTCTCGGGGTAATTGCCCTAAGTCTTTCGTTCCTGTTCTTGGCGTTCGGAGAGTACATCGAAGCTCTGGCTGTGTTCCTTCTGGGGCTCCTGATCCTCTCTACTGGCGTGTGGCGAGAGCGGAAGGAGAAATCTCTACCCAATGGATAAATAGAAACGGAAAACCTCTTGCCGAAATCATGGCCGAAGAGAAACTCATAGAGACGATAAAGGAACACGTTAGGAAGAGGCATGAAGCCTCAGACGCAACTTTCCTCTTCGGTGCTGAGAGGGTCGACCTGAAGCGACTCAATCACCTGAAGTTCGAGGTCCGCAAGCGCGACTTTGTATTCGTCGTGGACGAACCCCCTGAGAGGGGGGGCACGGACCAGGGACCCAACCCGCTCGCATATTTCATCGCGGGGGCAGCTTCGTGTTTGATGAACCAGTACGCCGTAGACGCGATCGCCAAAGGGGTGCCCTTGGATGACCTACAGATGACGGCACGGGGCCATTTCAACAGAAAGCTCGGAGGATCGTTTGAGGAGATGATTTATGATGTGAGGATTGCGAGCAAAGCAACGAGCGAGTCGATAAAAGCTCTCTCACGGGAAGCTGAGGAGATGTGCTACGCACACAACACCCTGAGGAAGGCCGGGCTGAAAATGACGACCAACCTCTATCTCAACGGGGAACTTCTCACCTGACGGGCTTCACAAGTTCAGCTTACTTTCGGTTTTAGTCTCCGCTACGATTTTCCCTTTCTTAATGACGGCGAGTCGGTCGGGCTGTAGCCTGAGAGTTTCAATCACGCTCGGCGCATCCAACAGGACCAAGTCTGCAGCGTCGCCAACGCCGATCCCATATCCCCTGAGTCTCATCGCCCTCGCGGGATTGACGGTTACCATGTCGTAACCACTCTCCAGCTCGCTGGGGGTACTGAGCTGAGCCGCGTGCGCCATCATGAACGCAAGCTCGACCATGTCTCCCCTCCCGAAGGGGTAGTATGGGTCGTCTATGTCGTCCTGGCCCACCGCTATGTTGACCCCTTCTGCTAGGAATTCCTTCACACGCGTCAACCCCCTTGTGATCGGGTGATTATCCTTCCTCCCGTACATGAACAGGCTGACGTGCGAGTTCTCGACGACGGTGAGTCCGGCCTCTTTCACCGAGCTGGCGATTCGTCGTGCGTATGCTTCGTCAGGCGAATCGAGCGCTCCCCTGCAGTGCGAAGCCGCCACCCTCCCCTTGAATCCCTCCTTGATGGTCTTCGATAGGAGATATTCGATGTTCTTCGCCTTAGGATCTGAAGTGTCGTCGACCAGCATGTGAATGTCCTTGCCGTGCTCTCGCGCGAGGTGAAAGACTATGTCGGTGTGGCGCTTTGACGCCTCGGCCTCTCCCTCGTACCAGGGGATTCCGCCCACGATGTCCGCTCCCAGCTCCATGCTCTTTTGAAGCAACTCTTCGGTGCCGGGGTCTCGGATTATCCCCTCCTGCGGGAACGCCACGACCTGGAGGTCGACGGCACTACGATATTGATCCTTGACCTTCAGCAGACTCTTGAGCGCCAGAAGTCCTCCTACCGTGTCTACATCGGCGAATGCTCTGATGGCGGTGGTCCCAGCCAGAATCGATGACTTGACCGCCTCCCCCGCTCTCCTAACGATGTCCGCCTCTGTGAAATTCTTCTTGACGTTGGTCGCTGCCGGGATAACGTCTGGGCTCCCAGCGTTCGATCCCGTCCCGACTTCGGCCCAGGTTCCGGTCAGGCACTTGTCCAGATGGCAGTGGATGTTCACGTATGCCGGGGTGAGCAACCTGCCCGCGGCGTCCAGCTCGTGTGTCCCTTCCTCGCGTATTTTCCCCTCAATGGCGACGATTCTTCCGTCATCGATCCCGACATCGTTCGTGGAGGTATTTCCTCGCAACATCGCACTCCTGATGATTAGGTCCATTTTGAGAATGCCCTGTAATCTAGCTTCGCGCGGTCGTGACATTCGTCCTGGCGAGGTGGTCGGAGTACTTCTGACCGGGCTCCACTTGTGTTACGAAGCCCCCGATTATGTCGAGAACAAGCAGCAACCAGTACAACTTGCTGACGTTCCTGAGGAAGGACCTGGCCAAGTCGAGCTTGGTTCCATCGGTGGTAATGACCCTGAGTTCCAACACCATCTTGCCGAACGTCCTGCCGTTCACAAAGTCCAATAGGGTGAAGTAGAAGAACAAGAGCACCGAAGTCAAACCTGGGAACAGGAAACCAAATTCGAGGAATCCGAAGGAATTGAACGCGAAAGCTGTGGAGAAGAAGAGTAGTGCATAAAGGATACCGACAGCTAGGCCGATGATTATTGCGTCGATTACGAACGCAATCACCCGTCTGATCCACAGTTCCTGAAGTTTAGGGTCCTTCAGGACACGGTCCAATTCGGCCGGGGCACTCCACTGTTGTGGGCCATGGGAAGAATGGCGAGTCGGGTTGCCGCAATATGGGCAAAACATCGCTTCGGATGTTATTTCGCGACCGCATTCCGAGCAAAATGGCACCTGCCTGCGTTACCCCCGTCTCACTTTGAAGCTAGGTCTATTTCACCCTGACTCCGTTAAGCTCAAAAGCGGAACAATTTGCATTCACACATCAAGCCGATGTCTGAAGTTAGGATTCCGAGGAGTAGGCTTTCCCTTTTCGCAGTGGCGATGCTCTTTATTCTGGGTTTGTTCACGCTACTCTTCGTGGACGGCGTGACCGGGTTGCTGATCATAGCTCTGAGCGTCGCCTTGTACGCTCTCCTGGGCTGGTTCACCAGAAAATTCGGAAAGGGATTGACGGATACTGAAACGTGATGACTCTACACGCCGCCGGGACGTGAGGCTCGGAGGTCGTCACATTCGCGGAAGATATCGAACCCGGTTCGATGGCGGCAAGTCGGTTCATGGGCGCAAGGGACCGCACGCTCTAAGAACGTGACGACGATATTATGGAAAGTTTCTCGTCTTGCTTTGGCGCGCCGCTCGAGATGATCTAAATGATCGCCGCAGAGGTGGCAATGGGGGATTACTCTACAGGCAAGCAAGAATCTGATGCTGCCTCCCCTATGAAACTGGGAAGCCTCTTCGATTCGCTTCATAGAGGCGTCACCAGGAATAAATAGTTCCGGCTGACAACTTCAGACAATTGTTACGCCGCGCCAAAAAGCATGAGGGACCTGGACGTGAACACATGTCAAGACCGCTCGCTCCTCAGAGAACCAAGACACCAGTGGGAACCCTCAATGACCCGGACGGAAGGAAGAACTCAGCCTGGAAAACACTCATCCCAAGATACGCGGATGGGACTGTAGCTCTGGCCTACTCTGGTTTCATCAGAACAGGTCGTGGAACTAGTTGTGCGAACTGTGAATACCTCGTGAGCGGTCGGTGTAAGAAGATACACGGTCATCCGCATGTCAGAGAGACGGACTGCTGCAATTATTATGAAGGAAAGTAAAGTCAAGCAACGAGTGTCCGAAATCGGTCAAGATGATACTAGGGTTTGTTCTCGAACCCACTAGAGCATCAAGGCTCAGTAGAGGTGGGAAGTTACCTCTGGCTTCGAAAATATTGAAGAAACCGGCGGGGAAGTACAATGACGAACCAGGAGTAGGCTAGGAATTATGAACTCGCTGTAGGACACATCAATAGAATCACGGAGGTTAGCGGCAAGTCTCATAGAAGCGAGCCCCGTGTTACGCTTGTTCTGGGGTCTAGAATCCCGAGTCCGAATTCCTGAATATCCTGAATATCCTGAATATAATACACGACCTTTCGGTTCGTCATTCGGGACTTCTCTCCGTCGAGGGTCGCAAGAGTCCGAACCACCTAGTTCTTGCCTCTTAACCCCTCCCCCTAAGCGGTCGAGTATGGGGAACCCCTACACACCGAAATAAGGCGGGCCCGGCAGGATTTGAACCCGCGACTTCCAGCTTACATCGTCATACGACATAGAAGGCTGGCACTCTATCCATACTGCTCGTGAAATCACTCTGAGCTACGGGCCCAAGCCGAGGTTCCATTCAGTCGGCTAAATTTGTTTGTCCTTAGCGATGCTAGAGTGCCGATAGTTTCAATTTTGGAAAGCCAAAACAAAAAATGCAAAAATTCGAAGGGTTTTAATCGGTTTTGACTAAGTCCACAACACATTGGCCTCCTCTCAAGAAAGACTTTTCGGGACCAATGGCGTGAGATTCATCCCAGGCGTCTCTCACGACCTCGACTTTGTGATCAAATTGGCGGAGTCGATCGGCACATACTTTGGGGAGGGGGAGATCTTGCTCGGTCAGGACGGAAGAAACTCCAGCCCCGCGATAGCACATTCAACAGCGGCCGGGCTCATGAGCGCGGGACGGGACGTCGCCGAAGCCGGGCTCGTCCCAACTCCAGCGTTACAATTCGCTGTCAAGACCTTCGGCTTCAAGGGAGGAGTCATGGTGACGGCTTCACACAACCCGCCCCAGTACAACGGCCTGAAGGTCGTCGGTTCCGATGGAGTGGAGATCCCGAGGCTCGACGAGCAGAGGATCGAAAAAATCTTCAACGACGACGCTGAGACGAGAGCCGACTGGAAGAGCGTCGGGACGGCGAGGAGCGAAGGAACCGTCGTCAGGAATTACATAAGCGGCGTAACAGGGAGGGTGAACACCAAGCTGATCGCCCAACGTAGGTTTTCCGTCGTGATGGACCTTGGAAACGGCGCCCAATGCGTCGCCGCTCCGTATCTAGTGGAAAGTCTGGGTTGCAAGCTCACCACGTTGAACTCTGTTCTGGACGGTGCTTTTCCCGGCAGGGGACCCGAACCAACTCCCGAGACCCTGAAAGACCTCTCCCTCGCGGTACGATCGGTCGGCGCCGACCTGGGCGTGGCGTATGACGGAGATGGCGACAGAGCGATCTTTTGCGACGAAGTCGGGGGAATATATTGGGGGGACCAGACCGGCCCCCTGATCGCGGATTATCTACTCGAGAAGTCCCCGGGAGGAACGATAGTCACCCCCGTCAGCTCGTCACAGGCGGTCGAGGCGGTCGCGAAGAAGAGGAACGCAAAGGTCCTCAGGACACGTGTCGGGAGCGTCGATGTATCACGAACGGTGCTTGAGAGAAAGGCCCTCTTTGGATTCGAGGAGAACGGCGGCTGCATCTATCCAGCCCACATCGCCGTCAGAGACGGGGGTATGACCACGGCGTTAGTTCTTGAATGCCTGGCGGCTAGGGGGATGGCTTTCTCGAAGGCAATGTCCTATTGGGTCCCCAGATACTATCTCGCCAAGACCAAAGTCGAGATTGACCGCAAGAAAATTGAATCGATCATGAGAAAGGTCGAACGACAGGCGGGGAAGGAAGTCGAGAAGGTCGACGGTTTGAAGGTGTGGGTTGACGACCATACCTGGGTGCTCGTCCGAGCAAGTGGCACCGAACCCATAGTCAGGATTTTCGCAGAGTCGGACACTAGAGAGAAAGCGGAGGCAACACTGAAGAAATACGTTAAGGCCGTCAGGGCCGCCTCAGCTTAGGTGAACCCAGCCTTTACGGAGGATTCGCTCCTCTCGCTGGTCCTTCTTGAGAGATACCACACCTGATTCTTTCGTAGTTCTTCCAATAACTAAGAGATCCACGTCCAACCTCGCGGCGACATCTCTTGCTTTGGGGAGGTGGCGCCTTTCGATTGTCGCCACGATTTCGTACTCCTCGCCTCCATAGAGGGCGAGCTCCTCCTCGGAGAACCCATTTCTCTTCGCAAACATTCTGACTTCGTCATCGCAGGGCAGTTTGTCCACTCGGATTCCAACCCCACTTCTCTCCGCAAGGGTATGCAGGGTGATCGCCAACCCGTCACTGGAGTCCATGGCTGAGCTGAAGTACTTCGCGAGAGCGATGCCGAGTTTGAGTCGAGGATGTGGATTCAAGACGCTCGCCACGGCTGCTGCCCTGAAGCCCCTTCGGGCCTTTGCACCCTTGATTAGAATCTTCAGCCCCGAAGATGAATACCCAAAGTAGCCTGAGGTGACCACTAATTGGTCAGGTTTCGCACCGCTGCGCGCGACTACCCGTCCGGCGAACCCTACCATGCTGCAATCCACTATCAGATCGGCCGACTCGTTCGTGTCGCCACCAACGAATTTCACGCCCCATTCGCGAGATGCATCTCTGAACCCTTCCGCCAGTTCTACAACGTCCTCTCTGCGTACCCCGCTCCTGAGACCGAGGGAGATGAGAAACGAATCAGGCTTGACCCCTTTGGCAGAGAAGTCACTTACGCACATCGCGACCGCTTTCCTCGCCGCCTGCCTGTAGGACATGCCCGGAGGTACGTCCGTCCTGTCCACGAGCATGTCGCACTTGATTACGAGTTTTCTGCCCTTAGTGGGAACGGTCGCTACGTCGTCGCCAATCGCCCAATAACTTCGGGGAAGATTTCCCGCAAGCCCGGTGATGATCTTTATGATTTCAAGTTCGTTCGGCGTCCTATCGACTCAACTCCACCAGCTTCTTCGAGAACGAGGACGCGATCTTCTCGGATTCTTTCTGGGTGGGCGCTTCAGCAGAAACTCTCACGATGTCTTCCGTCCCCGACGGCCTGATCAACACCCATGATCTTGCGGAAAACTTGATTTTCACGCCATCGAGATAGTCTGAGTCTTGGTATGTTCTTTTCAATCTAGACAATCCCTTCAATGCTCTCTTCGGGGGCAACCTCAGGGCGACCCGGGTCTGGTGGTAGCTCTTCACGACGTCGAAAGCGGTCCTGCCGTCTCTCTTTATCGCTTGTAGAATCGTCATAGCCGCAACCATCGAATCTCTGCAATTGTTGAAAGTCGAATCGATGAGGCCCCCGCTGCTCCCCTCGCCCCCGATCGTGGCACCTTTCCCCAACATGGTCTGAATCACGTTGGCCTCGCCGACCTTAGACCGTGTCACCTCGCCATCAAGGCTCTTTACCAGCTCTTCCACTGCGACCGTCGTGTCTACCGACACCACCACTCGTCTGTCGGCAGACCCTTTCAACAGCTCCGAGAGCGCGAGCGTCAGCATGAAGTCTCCACTCCTCTTCTTGCCCTGGTCATCCACCAGGACGAGCCTGTCGCCGTCGCAGTCAAAAGCGAAGCCAACATCGCAATCGTCAGACCTAACGACTCTCTGCAGCAGGGTAAGTGGGTCCGCGACCGGGTCTATCGTTCTGTCGAAAACGCCGGGCGTGTCGTTGATCGTGATTACTTCGCACCCGGTCGTTCTGAGAACTTTCGGGGCGTGCATTGCTCCAGCACCTCCGCCGAGATCTAACGCGACTCTTATCCCATCAAACCTGCCCTTGCCGAACCGATGCAGAAGTTCCCTTTCATAGCTCTCCGCCCTTTTCTTGAAGACGAACGATCCATCGAATTTCTTGCCTTTGAGAGGTTTGTCGGAAACAATGCTTGAAAGTTCGTCCTGCCTTATCCCTCTGCCCTGGACGATGAATTTTAGACCGTTCCAATCGGGGGGGTTGTGCGACGCGGTCACCATCACCGCGGGGCTTCCCGTAACGAGGCTCTCCCTGAACAGGGCCGGTGTCGAAAGGATGCCTAGGTCAAAGACGCGCACACCCTGGGCCAAAAGTGCCCCGACGACCGCCCGCTTGATTACATCCCCGGTCCCCCTGGTATCCGTTCCTAGTAGAAAATCCTTCGATTCGGCTCCCGAAGCAAAATTCCCTGAAAACCGTGAGAAATCGGAGAGGCTAATGTCTTCGTTCAGCTTCCCCCGTATCCCGCTGATTGACGCAATCATTATGCTCCCCCGTCCTCAGTTGTGGAGAGGGCAGTGTGGGTTAAGGATTTGTGCCGCCTAGCGGGCGGGGCATCGATGGAAAAGAGATTACCTATGGTGGCCAGAATCCGGGAGCTATTGGGGCTCTATCGTCGAAGGAGGTTTGGACGAGACGGCGTAAGACACGCTCACGACGCCTTCTATTTCGTTGGTTATTCTTCTTGACATTTCCTCCAGGGCGTCATAGGGTAATCTGGCCCAGTCGGCGGTCATCGCGTCCACGGATTCGACGACTTTCACTGTGACCTGATGCCCGGACTTCCTTTCGTCCCCAAGGACACCGGTCAACTGATCGTCCCCCAGGTACGCGAGCGCTTGCCACACTTTGTCATAGAGACCATGTTTGACAACGACCTCTTCCACAACTTTGTTCGCCATGCGGCAGACCCGGAGCTTATCCGGGGTGACCTCCCCTATAATCCTGACCGCGAGCCCTGGCCCAGGGAAGGGATGTCTTTTCCGTATGCTGGCTGGCAAGCCAAGTATTTCCGCGACTTTCCTCACCTCATCTTTGTACAACTCCTTGAGTGGCTCAACGACATCAAGAGAGAGGTCCTTTGGGAGCCCGCCCACATTATGATGCGTCTTTATCTTCGCTGAGAGCTTCGACGTCCTGCCGCTCTCTACAATGTCGGGGTAGACGGTACCTTGCGCTAGAAACTTGAATGAGCCGCTTTTCCGCGCATATTCCTCGAAGACATCCGCAAAGACACGGCCGACAATCTTCCTTTTCTGCTCGGGGTCGTGAATCCCCTTTAGTGCGATGAGAAACCTGTCTGCGGCGTCTATCATGACGAGGTCGATGCCCATCGCATCCCTGAATGCTCTCCGGACCTCCGCCGTCTCGCCTTCGCGCAGAAGGCCGTGGTCGATGAACACGCACTGGAGTCTTTCTCCCACCGCGCGATGGAGGAGGAGCGCCGTGGTCGAAGAGTCGACTCCGCCTGAGACGGCGCAAAGAACTCTGCCCGAGAGAGTTGTTGAAAGCTCATCAACGGTGCGTCGGACGAAATCATCCATTCGCCAGTTTCTTTTGGCGCGGCAGGCGCCGAAGACGAAATTCGAGAGCATTTGGGCCCCGTGCTCCGTCTGAGCAACCTCGGGGTGAAATTGAACGCCGTAGCATTTCCCATCCATCGACGCTAACGCAGCGTATCGGGAATTCGCGCTCGAAGCGAGTACGCGAAAGTCAGTTGGAATACGCCTCGCAGAGTCCCCGTGACTCATCCAGCACGTGACTCTTTTCTCTGTTATCCCTGCGAACAACCCCGCGTGGCTGAGAATATTGAGGCTCGCCTTTCCGTACTCCCTCCTCTTGGATCTTGTCACCTGGCCTCCACGATCCTGGACCAAGAGCTGGTACCCGTAGCAGATGCCTAGTACCGGAAGCTCGCCTTGAAGAATTCCAGGGTCGGGTCTCGGAGCGTCGGTATCATACACGCTTGCCGGACCGCCTGAAAGTATCACCCCCTTCACGTCCGAGGCCTTCAAGTGTTCGAGGGAGGTGTCGTATGGGAAGAGCCTCGCGCGCACCCCTAACCCCCTCACCCTGCGACAGATGAGATGAGAATATTGCCCTCCGAAGTCCAGCACAGCGATTCCAACTTTGTCGTTATTCAAACGTCAGTACACCGGACTCTCATTTTCGGTTTGAGTAGCTGAGCTTCGCGAGAGCCTTTGAGTGAGACTCAAGCCACGCGGCTGGCCGCTAACCAGGGGGGGAAAAATATGCTTGTATCGCCTCCGTCTTGCTCCTCAACTGAGCATTCTTGCCCGGGAGAAGTTGAATCACTCTCAGGTACTGAGCAATGTCGTTACTTCCAAAACCCGCTTTTCTAATCTCCAGAACCAGGTCGTCCATCGGGAGTTGCCTTTTCACTATCTGCCCCAGCACCTCGTAAGGTTCCCATGGAAAAACTATCCACCTGTCCGTTTCTTCGGCCCAATAGTCCGGAACCATCTTCGACCAGGGTTTCTTGTAAAGGGTCAGGAATCTTATCTCGACATCTCCTCCACTCTTTTCTGTCAACTTCGCCTTCACTTCTCCGAGCGTCGAACCATCGTCAGCGACATCGTCTACCACTAGGATTCTCTTCCCCTTGGACACTAATTCAGCTGGCAGGGACACGCGGATTTCCGTCGACGTTTCACCCAACCCTGTGTACCTCGAGGAGTCGACTCCGAGGGCGGGAACCGTGATTCCGTTCGTTGCATAACAATCCTGCAGCATCCTGATTACAAAATGGCCGCCCCTCCTCACGTACAGGTCGAGGTCTTGTTTCCATTCCGAGCGTACCAGCTGCTCGTAAAGATTTACTACGAGGGAATTCACGTGGGCGAAAGAAGGATGGAGATACTCCACCCAGAGGGTCGACCGCGCCTCATTCTTATCTCGATTGGAGACAGACAGCCGACATGGTTTGTCAGCGAACTCTCCGGGCAAAGCACCAAATCAGGGCCCATTGTTCGGAATTTCGTGAATCCGAGCAACGCAAAGGCTACGTTCCGGGGCCGCTTAGTCGTGATAAGATACCCGGCAGTTAATGGAGGAAGAAAGGTCAGCGTACAGTAAGTCTCTGCACGAATCAGGCATGCTTGTCTGTTTGCTTCACTTTGAAGGATAGAAGAACTGAACGCCGGTCAGGATGAACTGCACGGCGATTGCCGCTATGAAGATTGCCATCAACATGGAGAGAACTGCGAAGCCCTTTCAGCCTAAGAAAGCTTGGCCCAATCAGACAAATTTTCTCTAAAATTCAGTAATCTGTTCGGAAGCTCAATCATTTTTGAGCTTCAGCCTTTTGACTTCCCGTAAGCGATTCTGATTTGTTTTGCGGCTGAGCGGGTTTAAGGTAAGAAGGGATGTTCGAACAGGGGAACAAAAATTCATCGGAGTATTCTCGGGGCTTGACAATTCGCCCACCCTCCTCCGGGTTTTCGGTTCCAAGACAAACATGCTGAAGATAGCACAGCATCTGAAACTGAAAGTGGAAGACTCAGACTGGGGTCTGTGGCTCGACAGAGACACTGGTACGGTTTGCGTCGGTCGCAGATATCTGCAGACCGCGCTGGTAGGTTTCCTGTATCTCGACGTAATCCACGTTTTGGTCCACGTCAAGCAATTCCTCGAGGGGAAGGAGCTCTACGACCAGACGTTCGAATATGTCGACAGGCCGACCGAACTTGAAGCTTACAGATACACGATCGAGGAGGCGCGGAGAATGGGGATGAACGAAGAACAAATTCTGAAATACCTCAGGATCGACGCGGTTGACGACTCAGAGCTCGGCAAGCTCATGGAAAAGATCGGGGTTAAGACGCGCTTATGATATCACGTCACGCCGAGTCTTAGTCCTTAACTTCTTTTGCGGGGAATCCAGGCCTGACGAGCCTTCTCAGGTCAAGTATCTGATTGATTTGTTTCTCTGAGTAGCCCATCTGACGTAGGGCTTCTCTAGTACTAAGGCCCTTCCCGATCTTCTTCCCGATCGCGGCCGCCCTGTCGTACCCTACCTTAGGGGAGATAACCGTAACCAGCGCCTGGCTGTTCTCCGCGTAGCGTCTATTCAGTTCCTTGTCGGGGACGAGCCGGTCAAGCACGACGCTCGAGATCTTTCGCAATGATTCAGATAGCAATTCAATCTGCATCGCAAGGTTGTAACCCACAAGAGGTATGCCCATTGACAATTCGAACTCGCCCAACATTGAGGCTACCTGGTTGGCGTGATCCATCCCGAGGACCTGCGCGCATGCCAGAAGGACGCTTTCGACCGTAACAGGATTGGTCTTCCCGGGCATTATGCTGCTCCCCGCAACTTCTTCCTGGCTCGGGATGTCAATCTCAGACAACCCAGTCTTGGGGCCTGAATACATCAACCTCAAATCCTGGCAGAGACGGTAAAGATCAAGGGCGATTACCCTCAAGCCGCCGCTCAGCGAGACGAGATCAGTAAGAAACTTGGTCGGTCTGAATTTGTTTCTGGCGGCGACGAACCGGATTCCGGTCTTGCGAGAGATCTCGCGGCACATGAGCTGGCCGAACCGAGGGTGAGTGTTGAGGCCAGTTCCGACAGCGGCTCCCCCTATGGGAAGTTCTCTTACGTAGACAATGGCTTCGCTCAGAATGATGAGGTCATGTTCGAAAGCGCTCGCGTATGCACCGAACTCCTGTCCCATCGTGACTGGTAGCGCATCCCTTAGATGAGTTCTACCGGTTTTGTAGACGCGCGAGGTCCTCTTGGCCAATTCATCAAGGCTATCAATCGTCGCCTGCAGGCTTGGGATAAGGTTCCTGACAACGAGGTAGCAGCTCGAAATCCGGATCGCGGTGGGACCGACGTCGTTGGAAGATTGTCCCAAGTTGACCTGGTCTTTCGGATGGACTTTCTTCCTTAGCAGCCGCGAAGCGAGTTCAGCAACCAGCTCATTGATGTTCATGTTGATTCCGGTCCCAGACCCGGTTTGGAAGACGTCGACCGACACTTCGTCGTCGTGTTTCCCAGTCTCGACCTCCTTCGACGCTTTGATTATTGCGGCACTTGTCGATGCATCGAGCAGACCGAGCGTTACGTTGGTCTTCGCTGCTGCCTCCTTGACAAGCGCGACCGCCCAGATGAGTCGCCGAGGGAACCTAGTGCCGGTTTTGAGAAACACTTTCTTCGACCCTTCTACATATTTCATCGGTCGTCGTAACGCTGGGGAGGACTTCTCTTAAGCCTTAGGCGCAGAGTTCGGTGGAAATTGTTTGTGTACTCGTCTATGAGCGTCTAGTGCCCGCCGCATCCGCAGGCTTCTACGTGCACGTTCGGGTTCTCTATCTTGAATCCCGTGCGCTGTAGTGTCTCGTAGTAGTCTATCTTGGAGCCGCGCACCATATTCTCGTTCTTCTGCTCGATCATCACTCTGAGTCCGCCGACTTCCTCTACAACGTCTGTAGAGCGTGGCTCCTTCTCGAGGCTTAGAGCATACTTGAATCCGCCACTGCACGCGCACCCTCCCGTCTCGTAGACCTCGACCCGCAGGTAAGAGTCCGAGGCCCCCTCCTGCTTTAGAACTTCACTGAGCTTTGTCGCTGCTGCGGGCGTTATTGTGACCAGCGGTTGAAGCTTCTGCATATTTTGACAAAACCTCCAGAGTCTATATATGCCTTGTCATTCTTGCATCTCATGAGACGGCTCCCCGGCCCTGAAATAGAGCCAACTGAGTAGGAATACTTCGAGCATCAAGACCCCTAGGAAAAGTGAGAGGCCAGAAAGGAGGGGCCCATTCGCGCCGCTTCCAAACACTATCGGGAACGGACCGATAAGAATGACTCCCCCGGTGGATGCGTTTCCTCCTTCTATCGAACCCGCAAATATGAGTAACGAGCCTGCCAAGATAACGGCGAACCCGATGAAATAGAGGATCCCAAGCCGCACTCGATTGTACCTCAATTACGACGCGATAATGATCGTGACAATTAGCAACACCAGCGCAAGGACAATGGCGACGCTCGCCCACTTCGCGTCGCTCCCAAAGATTATTGGAATGGGACCGATGAGCAATACCGCTCCTCCCTTTGCCTTCAAGCCCGCGCTATCCTTTCGTGATTCGACGACCAGTGCGGCAACCAGGATCAGAATCCCAGCGAAGACTAAATATGTCCCAACGGTCAGCAAATCAACCATGAAGGGACGATATGGTCTCCCAACGATAAGACTTTTACTAGAGCGTCCCGTGTGACACAAAGCTCAACTGGAAAGCTTCGGTGAAACGTCAAAGATGCCAGATTACAGATACTGCGAGAAGTGCATGATGCGGACAGAGCAGGAGGCGGTAGTGGATACCAGGGATTACAATCCGCGAGGCAGGGGGCTCTACAAGTGCAAGAGATGCGGCCGCGTCAAGTCGATGCGACACCTCCGGCCCAGTTCGGAAATAGGATATTGAGCTGCATCCCGGCTCCCGAATTTTGCAGGGCGAACGGTCTTTTAACACAAACATGCAAATGCAATATTATATACCGTATCCATTTTCACACATTCCTTGGCTGACCAGGCTGTCACGGAGGAGCCGAAGCCCAAGGTATTCCTGAGAGAGAGCACTGGTCTCGTAAAGAACGTATCATTTCTCGACAGCATCTCTCTAAACCTGAGCAACATGTCGATTGGTCCGTTACTCACGACGATTGCAGGTTCGACAGCCGCGACCTTATTTATCGTGCCATCGGTTACGGGCCTGAACCTGGTCGCCGCCTCGGGAATAGCGTTTCTCCTTTCAATTCCTCAGATAGTGGTCTACACGATGATGTCAAGGCGCTTTCCGAGAACCGGAGGTGACTACGTCTGGATTTCCAGGACGTTCGGCGGATTCTTCGGGAGTACCCTATCTTTCTGGGGTTATACCATGGAAACTCTCGCGTTCCTAGCCCTTGTCGCGGTGCTGACCGATTTCGCGATAGGGAGTGTCGGTCTGACCATGTTCTTCTCGTATGGGGCGGCAACCAGCTCTTGGGGACTCCTCTTCTCAAACTCCACCTGGCAGTTCATCGTCGGCGCCGTACCTTTTGCGGGCGTTATCCTCCTAAACATCTGGAAGCCGAAGGCCGGTTATCGGCTAGTCACCGTGCTGACGGTCTTCGGAGTCTTTGCCCTACTGCTCGCTGTTGGGGTTTTGCTTGGAGCAGGCCAGGCGGGGGTGAAGAGCTACATCGACGGAACCGGGCCGTTTCTTCAGTACGGTGGCGCCAACTCGACGTATCAGGCGCTAGTGAATTCCTACCATCCTTCGGGGTTGCCATTCGACGTCAACCTTTCCAACGTCATCTACATAATGCCTGTCATGTTCGCGTTTGTGTATCCCTGGCTCAACGCGGCTCCCGCAGTGGCTTCGGAGATCAAAGGGTCAAGGGCCCTGAAGTGGAACGTTCCGACGTCCGCTATTACGGCGTTCGTGCTCCTCACCGGTACCCTCGCGGTCCTGTATGGAGTGGCGGGGATGCCCTTTGTTAACGCCGCATTCAGCAATAAGGCTTGGACCTACGCAGGCCTCAACTTCTTCACTCTCGCGATGGCCGTATCCAACAACGTCTACATTGCCTGGGCTATCGGAATAGGACTGATCCTGATGCAATTTGGAACGATTGCTTACGGTGTCATCATCTTCTCCCGGTATCTGCTAGCTCAGTCATTCGACAGGTTCCTCCCTTCAAAACTTTCCTACGTGAGCCCCAGGCTAGGCTCGCCCATCTTCGCCCACCTGGTGGACCTCGTGATAGCCGTTGGTCTCATTGGGCTCGCGACCTACTTCTTCGAGAGCTTCTCGGCCCTCTTTAGCGCCATACTTGCTTCCATGGTCTATTTCGTGTTCGTCGGTCTCGCCGCAGCGACTCACGCGTTCCGCAAGGAACGGGGTGGCGCGAAGGTTCTGCTCGGATTGGCAGGCATTCTGAGTGCGGCGGTTTTCAGCTTCATATCGTACCAGTATCTGACGAGTCCAACCTTCGCGTTCTTCAACGCCCTGAACGAGACTTATCTTGTCGGTACCCTCGTCGCCGGCGCCGTGATATATCTGGCCTCTCGGCAATACCACAAGTCGAAAGGCATCGACATCTCCTTGAGCTATAAAGAGCTCCCACCAGAGTAGCGCCTTCCTCCGTATGATCCGGGATCCGGTACTTCAGAACGATTGGCACCCCCTCGCCAAGTCGGAAGATGTCCGGGAAGACATTGTAATTGGAGGCAGGCTCCTCGGGGAGGACCTTGCGATCTGGCGGTGCGGTGGCGAGGTTCTAGTTTGGAAGGACCTCTGCATGCACAGGGGGACGAGGCTGTCTCTGGGATGGATCGACGGGAAGACTCTCGTCTGTGCTTACCACGGTTGGACCTACGACAGCACAGGGAGGTGCGTGAGAATGCCGGCACACTCAGACCAGAAACCACCCGAAAAGGCCCAGGTGACGGTCTACAAGTCAAAGGAGGAATACGGGCTAGTGTGGGCGAGTCTTGGGGACCCGGCCATGAGCGTCCCCCCGTTCCCTGAGTGGGGCAATCGAGAGTACCGCAAGATTCTCTGCGGACCCTATTCCTACAGCGCGAGCGCCCCACGGGCCATTGAAAATGCCTTGGACGTGGCTCACTTTCCGTTCGTGCACGAGGGGCTGTTGGGAGACCGAAAGCATACTGAGATCGAGGACTACGAGGTAGAGACGGGGCCGAACGGGATCGTCGCAAAGGACATCCGAGTCTGGCAGCCCGACCCAGACGGCACGGGAATCGGTGCTTCTGTCAGCTACACGTATCGCGTGTTTCGTCCCCTTTCGATGCACTTTTCAAAATCCTCTGGCGCGAAAAACTTTGCAATCTTCTTCACCGTCTGCCCAGTGGAAGAGAGAAAGAGCATCGCCTGGCTTTGGATTGCGATGGATTACGGCAATGATCAATCGGCTGACGAGCTTCGCGCTTTCCAAGACAAGGTTACGATGCAGGACGTCCCCATAGTAGAGTCGCAGAGACCCGAACTCCTTCCGCTAGACCTGCAAGCGGAGCTGCACCTTCGTTCCGACAGGACTTCCATCGCTTACAGGAAGTGGCTCAGAGAACTCGGCGTTTCGTTCGGCACAGCGTAACTACTCCGGCTAACACAAAAAGAGACTGACTTGCTCTAAAGGCCCTTAGTAGCGCTTCTGGTGTGCCCTCTTCGCACTAGGGCCGTTCTCTCGAGCACGATGATGTCGACCATCAAGTTTGCCACCAGAAGGGCAGAAGCGACGATTATGGCGTAGACCAGCAGAGTCCCCAAATCAACTCCCAAAAGGCGTGTCACCGGGTCCAAAACTCCTGCGGGTGGGGTTGTGTGCTGGAAGAACTCAAGCGCGGTAAGGCACGAGAGATTGAAGACCGGAAGAAAGAGCTGTACTCCTAGGCTTCCCAGCTCCAGGATATCGAAAATCAGATAGGCGAAGACGACGGCGATTGAGCCGAAGACGACGACGGACGGACTCAGGAAGTAGACCGCCCCCCCGAACGCGAAGCAGCTTATGCCAATGACAACCGGAAGCGCTGTTCCGTACGACGCCCGTATGGACGCTCTCCTTTTGAGCCAGATTGCCGAGAAGGTAATGATCCCCAAACTTATCAGGACCATGAAATCAGTGATATTCACAAGAAAATCCTGGTTTCCAACGGCCAGGAGAAACACCGCCACCAACGTGAACACCCAAGACAGCTTCGCGAGGGAGTGCGGCATGTAGCCGTCCTCTCCAAGTGCCGCCAGGTGGCGCGCCGCAGCAAGGAAAGCGGGGACGAAGGTCGTGATAGTTGCGATCAGGAAAGCCACACCAATCAAAAGCTCTTGACCTGGGCCTAGGAGATTCTGGGCGAGGTAGAGGGCTGGAATCTGCGAGCTAAGCAGCGCACTCGAGCTTGGGTGCACGGAGAAGACAGCCAGTGCGTAAAAGATGTTCACCGCCGAAGCCACCACGACGCTCGCGACCATCGCTATGCCGAAGTAAGTGGTCCTTTCGAGCTGATACCCCTTCCTGATCCATGACACAATCGGAACGGAGGAGCGCTCAACCGCGTCCCTCTCGAGCGATTGAATCTCCTGGAACCCGAAGAAGAGTAAGTAGAGATATCCCGTGTTTATGATGAGCGCAGGTACCCACCCAAGCCCCGGCGGAAGACTGAACAGGCCTGCGAGATTCCAGCTCCCCTTATTGCCCAAGAGGAGACTGTGATAAAGTAGGATCACGAGCAAGAGCGCTGTAAGGAGAATCTGGGCTGCCCCTATCACACGAAGAAAGCGTTGTTCAAAAGCTATGTTGAGCAGGGTCCAGGCGATGAAGGCCGCAGCGATCAGATAGATTGTGAGCTGAGACAGTACCGGGCTGAACCCATATCCCTGTAAGATCTGGGGCATGAAGACGAAGTCGAATACCAGGAACACTATCTTTGTGTACGCTGCGAGGGCTGTGTTTGCCACCCACATCGAAAGCCGGGAGATGAAGTACCTCGCGCTCTTGGTCCCCGCGGCTAGCTTGGTGAAGGACGGTCCTCCCACGCTCCCCAGACCGAGCGCCTTCGATTCGACGTACATGTCCGAATAGACCTTGGCCATCCCAACGGAGAGGATTGCGGCTAGAACCAGGGACCCCAACGAAACGATTGTGTACTGTACGATGTTCTCGGGGATCAGGATGAAGAGAGGTGATCCAAGGGTCGCGCCTATCCCGACCGCGAGCATTGTGCCTAGTCCATAAACCGGCTTCCTCTGTATGGCTGTCGGAATCCTTCTGAATCTGACCCTGAAGGATTCGGGAAGTTGGGCGATTAGTGCCGCACCCGTGAACGCAAGGGACGCCGAAGCCAGGACCGCAATAACATCACCGAGCTGAGTCCGCCCAGTTCCCACCAGAAACGTAGCGTCATCGAACAAATATGCCAGCGCCAACGAAACGCTCACCACCCCTACCCCCAGACCCAGAAGCTTCACGGTGAGAGCGGCAAAGCGGTTACGCGACGGTGCCCGAAGCATGCTAGCCCTCACGAGTTTCCACAGCCAGACCCATCTCCTTGAGGTCTTTTGCTGCCTGGCGGAGAGTGTAGAACGCCGCCAACAGTAAGAGCAACGAAAAAGCGAATTCTATGAGAGACGTATACTGAGCGAATGGTGATCGGCCGAGAGAGGAATAAACCGTCTGAGCAAAATAGTCAACAAGAGCCTGCGGGGTATTCACCCCGATAAGAGTCGGCATAATAGCGACCGTGCCTGCGAGCAGCAGAAACGAAGCGAGTATCAGCTCGCCGATGGCCATCGCGAACGACCTTGCAGCAGGGGGCTTCTTTCGCCGCTGAAGCAGATCAACAAACCTTCTAATCTGCTCGTCATGGGAATCAAGAAGTTTGTCCTGGATTCTGAGGCGAAGGTCGGTCTCAGCTTGGTGAAGCAGGACCAACGCTTTCATGTCGAGGCCCAGCTCCTCCAGTAGCTCGTCCCTACGCGTTTCATTCGCACTCAAGGGTGCGGGATTCCGCTGCGGTGACCGCCTATTTCTCGGTTCGCTTGCCGTCTCAAAATGCGGGAAAAGAGTTAAAGGCGCAGGGAGGTTTTATCCGATTCCCACATGACGGAACTCGTTTCCCTCAAGCAGACGGTCACACACCTATTTGACGCAGTTTGGTATAGCAAGCATGCCCAAGACCTCGAAGAAGACGCGAAGAACACCGACCGCCAACTCGAGAAGGACCGGGAAGAACTCCAAAGCAAGATAGACGAAATCTCAAGGATTCTCTTGCCGATGAAGGACGAAGCTGAGGAACCCCTCAGAGATCTCGCGAGGAAACTCACGGATTTCGCTTCGGCCGCGGTCGACCAGGCCAAATCGAAGCTAGAGAAAAAGGCGAAGACCCAAATCGCGGAGTACGTCGAAACTGCGTCCAGCGAGAGGGCGAAGGCAGTCATGAGCCTCGAGGCGTACCTAGCATCAGACCCTCTACCCGTTCTCGATAACGTTGTAAGGGTCAAGCTAGTTGAGGGCTCGTACGTGGCTCAAATGAGTTACGAGTGTGAAGGCGGCGTGAAATACGAATTCGCCCTGGCCCTTCAGAACTCAAAGCTCTTTCATGAGGGGCTCAACGTCTCTCAGCTCGGCCACGAGGTGAAGATACCCGTCAGGTTGGGGAGGACTCTTCTGAAGAAGGAACGGGTTCCGGGTTTTGAGAGATTGGACCAGTATGTTCTCACCGACGCGGAATGGTCCAACGGGAAAATATTGACAACTTTCCGAAAACCAGATGGCGACACCGAGTTCAGGATAGTTTACGCGGGTTCGGGGGGACAGGGATTCGTGGGGATCGAATACCGCGACAAGACTCAAACGGTGAATGTGATGAACGACCCCAACCTGAGCGCTTTCGTGGACATTGAAACGATAAAGCTGGTCATGAATGAGTTGATGTCAGAAATTGCTGAGCTCAAGAACAACAAGATCTCTCTTTTGAAGCTCACGTCAGGCGACGAGGATCTTCTTCAAACGCTCCACTGTTACGACCTACTGCAAAGCGTCTTCAAAATAATTGGACCCGATTACAGGACTCTCGTCAAGGGTCTTTCTGCCAGCCAAGAATCCAGCACGCCAACGGGTGAGCTGAATCTCAGATTCATTCAGGAGAGGCTGAGAATTCTGGGAGATCTATCCAAGCCGGTATCACAATTGTTGGGTCTTACGATTACCATCTGAGCAGCTAAAGCGATGATTCGCGCTCGTCCTGGTGCGACTTCCCAATTTCGCAATGGAAGCCAATTTTCTGGAATTAGGTTGTGAGAGCCGGCGGAGGGCTTCGCTTACTTTCAACCACTTCCCCATTTACTGCACTCCAAAGGCCAAGGACGTTCATATGTCAGCCTTCGAACTCAACTGTAGGCAGGGATCAGGTGAAAAGACCCGGTTCGGCTTCAACTGCGGAAGCTATGTCTGATCTGGCTCTCCCCAAGGAAATCAGTTCTCCCCTCGAATTTGAAGGGTCAGTAATCCAAATTCGCAAGAGCCTTTCTGGCCTCGAAAATGATAATGAGAAGTTCTCGTACATGATGTACTATCTCATGGGCTGGCTGGTGGGTGATGCTGGGAGGAATTTCCATCCGAGGCAACTATGGGCGCGGTTTCAACTTGACCTTAGCCGCAAGTATAAGGAGAACTTGGCTCTCGGCAATTTCGTCAAGGGTTGTGTGCTGATGCTCGGCGTCCCATGCCGGAGAATCGCGGACGGGCCCATCAGAAAACGTGATTTCCACGGGCTATACAGATGGCTGTCCTACTATTCGCCTGTGTTTGCTTGGTTCCATTCGACATGTCTAGGACTCCGCTAGGAAGAACTGACGTCATACCACCCAGTTAGGATGAGCTGGCTCCTTACAGCCAATCCTCAGTCCCGTATCTGGTTCCTTCGTGGCATTGCAGATTCAGACGGGGGCGTCAATATCAGAAACGGAGCTGTTGTTATTACTACCAGTCCAAATAGCGCGCTAATCTCGGACCTACAATTCCTTGGGGATTCATGCCCTTGCTTATCGGTCAGGAGGGGTTGGATATGTCAGTATCACAATCAGAGATGCCTTGGGATTGCAAATTTTCAACCCTGAATTGCAAACACACCGAGGTCGCTTGTTGACAAAGCTCGCAAATGCGAGGGTCTATCAAAGAAGGTGGCCGGAATGGCTCGAAACGAAAGTCCGCCGAATGATCAAAGAAGGATTAGACGAGAGAACGATAAGAGACAGAATACTTTCAGAAGACGATACTTATGTAAAACTCAAAACGATACGCTACAAGTTTCTGGAGAGGGCATAAACAGCCGGCGCCGTGAGTTGAACACGGGACCCCACGCTTACGAGGCGTGTGCTCTGCCAGGCTGAGCTACGCCGGCACAATTGAGACCCGAATGACCCCGCTGTTAAATCCTTGTTCCTTTTCGGAAGAGTTTTTAGAATTGAAAAGCTCGGCCAGCTTTGCGCGGGGGTCGCCCAGCCTGGTCAACGGCGTGGGACTGAGGCTCCCATCCCTTAGGGGTTCGTGGGTTCGAATCCCACCCCCCGCACCACGAGACAACGAATAAAATTCGTTGGTTTAATATTGTCGAATGATTTTCGTGCGAAGCAGTGATCGAGTTATGGCTCGAAAGTTGAGGACTTTCCTGCGAGATTTGACCGGAAAGCCTCTGACGGGCTTTTCATCGCTGATTGCGATACTCGCGATCCTCTATTCGGTGTATGAAATCGCAACGGGAAACTTGTACATCGGCGTTCTGAACTATATCGATTCGACTACTCTTACCATGATCGGGGTGCTTTGGTTGAGAGTAGTATCGAGAACGAGACAAGCCACTGACCTGCAGGCATTCGTGCTCGCCTTGGCCACGACGATTTCGTTCGTGTACACCTACGAGGCCATTTACAAATACTCCTTCTACGTCAGTCCGTTCGTAATCCCTCCTCCTGAAATCAGGGATTTGATAATTCAAATTGGGGTCTCGCTAATGGTTCTTGTAGGTTTCGCGTACGGGGCGTACTCATTTTCCAAATTAAGTAAGGTCTTCGTATTCATGTTTGCAGCGGCATGGATCTTCTGGGTTGCCGTAGGTTTTCCTCAAATCTTCAACCTAAACGGGTTTCATCTCGCGCTTCTTCATTTGAATCTGTCTTACACGCAGGTATACATCGTCAACCGCGGCACGAAATTCCTACTTCTGATGGCGTTCTCGTTCCTCCCGTCCAGCAGCAAGTTTGAGGCCAACTCTCCCCATTAGTTGGATGTACCTTTGATCGCTACCCAATATGTCGCCGACCATTGGGTCGTGTCCAAGATGCGGTAGATCGGCGGAATGCTGACTGAATGCCTTCTCAAGCCAAGCAATGGCCTCATCTTCGGTATGGGAACAAGACGTATCTTCCCACTTTCTTGCCGGGGGCTGCGCCGAAATAAATTAGGGGTTTGTAAGTCTTGAACCGCCAGTATTCTGAAAAATCCCCGCTAGCTCTGGTCGATACGACTCTTCCCACTACAAGGTCGCTATCGTCTAGTGGGAATACTTGATCGAGTGAGCACTCGAGTGTTGCCGCAGCTTCGGACACCATCGGCGTACCGGTCGTATTTCCTGGCAGCCAGGTCAGGCCGGCAGCCTTAATCTTGTCTTTGGGGTTCCCCTCACGTTGGAACCCAAGGAAGTCTACCGATTTCACGAACCTTGAGTCCATCCAATTCACGGAGAAACTTCTGCGCTCTCGAACGATTGGCAGAATAGCTGCTTCCTTTTTCATGGCGAACACGACCCGAGCCGGGTGGGATGAGCCAGAGATTACCGAATTGATGGCAACGGCCTCGACCCGATCTTTCGTTCCAGAAGCTATGATCACTGCAATCTGTGGATAGAACAACCTGTAGACTTTGATTTCTCGCTTCGACGTGTCTTTCGCTTTAGCTACTTCGGGTAGCTTCTGGACGCTGGTCAAACTTGAAACAGGGTGTCCCCTAGCCACACTAGTGGCTCTTCCGGCTGCATCGCCTGAGCCTTCGGCAGGAACTTCAGGAAAGATGGATTAGAATCGAATTTTGAATGCTCGGCCATGCTAGGCACTTCGACATGAAGGATGTAGTCGCGAACTCCTTTCCTCCCCTGATTTCCATCATTCGCGGGGGTCAACGATGCAGACACGATTATCCCTTCGGCCTTGAATTTGTGCCAAAGGGGAAGGACCTCCTTCTTGAAGAGGGCTTCGAAGTTGTCTGCCTGTTCTTCACGGAATCGCAGGATGATCGCATTGGTCTGTGTCATGTTCAAGCTTCATCCGAATTCCCCTATTAACCATGTTTTCTTCAAGCACGATCGCAAAATGTTTGGAACCCGAGCCCCAGCTAGATCTCTTGCTAGAGTTCGAAGTTCAGCTTCGCGCAGATTTCCTCGAACATTTGGAAATGCGCGTCCAGCCACGGACTGAGGAAGTACATCATCCCGTAGTGCTCGCCGCGAGAAATCACGAGTGAGTTTTTTACGAGGATGTCTACGTGATGCTTCACCGCACGGTACTCGAGGCCGAGTTTCTCCGCGAGTTGATTCATATTGGTGGGCTGGTTCCGAAGCGCGTGTAGTATTCTCGCCCTGTTCCACCCACCTCTCGACCCTCCGAGCATGTACCACAGGAGCCGCCGAAATTCGGGGTCGTCCGACACGTTCGTCTTTGACGGCAATCGGTATTTATGAATTGGAAGAGATTTTGAAAAACGCTTAAACTCTCAAGCCGCACTTTCGCTTCTGAGTCACGCAACATCATGTCTCCTATGCTCGAAATGGCGATAATATTCTCCGCGTTAAACGCGGGGATCGCCCTTGTCCTTCTCTTCATTTATGGGAAGATTGCCCTCCGGACAAGAGCCGCCTATTCCGTTGGACTAGTTGTTTTCTCTCTGCTCTTCTTCGTTCAGACCGCCTCCACTGCTTTCGGATACTACACGCTTGCCGAGTTTTTCAGCGATGGGGCTTACCCGTTCATGGCTCTCGTAGCTGGACTGGAGTTGGCCGGACTACTGGTTCTTGCGAGGATAACTCTTTGATGGACGTCGCTACCCGAGAGACTGAACGGGACACGCACGAGTTCCGAACCGGCGCTGCATCTGATCGTGGATTCTCCGTGGGGATCTGCGCGACGGGAGACATCAAGAACTTTGAAGCGCTTTTTGGCATTGTTACTTCCAGCGCCCGCGCATCGGGGTTGCGCCTCAACAAGATAATCATAGTGGCCAGTGCCTGCCCTCCACGACTCACAGCAAGGCTGAGAGACCTAGCGAACCGGGATAACAGGTTCATGATAATCGCGGAGAGCGCCAGGCACGGGAAGGCAGAAGCGATCAACAAGATTCTGGAGAACTCTCAGGGCGAATTCGTCGTCTTTGTCAACGGGGATGCCGTCCCAGAGCCTGGAGCGATCGACAAACTCCTGACAACGCTCCGTTCGGATTCGTGTGTAGGAGCGGTTTCAGCGCAGCCCGTCTTCCCAGCAGGAAGAGACTCGACCTCGCGCCTGGTAGAGCTCATGTGGACCACACACAACGAATCCTCCCTGGAGCTGAACCACTTGAACCTCTCTAACCACACCAGCGACGAACTGGTCGCATTCAGATCCTCCGCGGTACGGAGACTCCCCAACGGGCTCGTCAATGATGGGGCGTACCTCGCGGGCACCGCACGAAAGCTCGGCTATTCCGTCAAGTTCTGCGCGCCAGCCCGAGTCCAGATCCAAACTCCGAGCAGAATCATTGATACCATTCGACAAAGGCGGCGGATACTCTTCGGTCACGTGCAAGTTTGGCAAAAAGTTGGGATGGCACCGAAAACGATAGAATTGCTACTCGTCCTCGCGCCCCGGACTGGTTTCAGGCTTTTCGTGAAGACCATCGCCCGACACCCAAGGTTTCTCACTCTGCTCCCGCTCGCGATGGTCACGGAGACGCCTGCCGCTATTCTCGCGATTTGGGATAGCCTCAGCTCCACGACTCGTCATATTGTTTGGAGGAGATACTCTTGACCCTCTCGCGTGAGAGCGCTCAACGAGTCAGCATCCTTTACGAAATCGCGAAGTCAAACGGTTCATTGATGACCCTACCCGAGGTCCTCCCGCTTCTACCGGAACAGAGCACCGAACGAGAACTCGAGGAGGCGATCGAATCGAGCACGGCTTTGAGCTCCAGATACGAGGTAAAGTCCGGGTACCTGACCGAAAAGATTGGTCGTGACGGGAAAGACGACACCGTTTCGAACGAAGTGAAGAATCGTAGGCGGGCGACTTCCAACCTTGTCAACTCACAACGATTCGTTGGTCTGCTTAGCTCCAGGAATCTCTTGGCGCTCGCTGTGAGCGGCTCAACGGCGTATCGCTCAGCGGGCAAGTCAGAAGACCTCGACCTGTTCTGCGTCACCCAGACTCAGGCTGTCTGGATATTCCTCGTCAAGTCGTTGTTGATCGCTCGTATCTCAGGCCTCGTCCGCCGAGGTTCTCCGCGACCATGTTTGAGCTACGTGATGGACGCGAAGTTGGCTGTCTCGATGTTCCGGGAGAAACAGGACATGCTATTCGCGCGAGACGCGCTCGAAGCTGTCGTTCTGGAGGGGGAAAACGTCTACCGCGACCTTTTGAGGAGAGCATACTGGATGTCTGCATATTTTCCCACTCTCTACGCCTCAAAGATGACTAACCCGGAGGAGGGAGGAATTTGGGAGGGGGAAGCACACTGGACCAGAAAGGTCCTGAATAGACTATTGTTCGTTCTCGTGGGTAGGTTCATAACATTGAAGTCAAGGTTCCTGAACAGGAGGCTCTCGGAACAGGGGAACAACACCGCGCGATTTCGCATTCTCGCAGCGGACGATCATCTGATTTTAGAGTCTGTTAGGTACGCGGAGTTGAGGCAAGCGTACTCGCAGCTCGCGACAATTTCAAGCCCCGCTAAACCACCAAACAAAAACGGGACAGCAAATAATAGCTCGACAAATATGGTCGCGTAGACTTTATACGCCCAATGAAATTGTGTGGTCGAACCAGTTAGAGTGAAGTGCGTTGTCTTACTTCCTAACCTTCCCGGCCGCAAACATTTTCCTCGCTGTCTCAGTGTCCCTCAGCATGGCCTTCGTCGTCTACGGGCTCAATACAGTTCATCTCACCATGAGAGCAAAAGGATACAGTCCCCTCGCTTGTGGTCAACTGCTTACGCGTCCGAGCGTCGCCGTTCACCTTCCGATCTACAACGAGCTCTACGTCGTTCCGAGACTTCTCGATTCCTGCGTCAAAATGGCGAACCATTACGGCAAGGAACTGGTTTCGATCTACGTAATCGACGACTCAACGGACGAGACGAGCGCGAAGATCGACGGCCTCGTCGAGAAATTCACCGCGGCTGGTTTCACGTTTAGAGTAATCAGGCGGGGGAGCCGGACCGGATTCAAGGCCGGAGCGCTTCAGAGCGCTCTGGAGCAGACGGAAGCAGAATACGTCGCGGTTCTCGATGCAGACTTCGTCCCCCCGGCCGACTTCCTAGACCGCGCTTTGCCGCACTTGCAGGAAGACAACTCAGTCGGGTTCGTGCAGAGCAGGTGGGGATATCTCGACAGGGGATACAACCTCATCACGGAGTCCATGGCGATCGGCATCGATGCACACTTCCTGATCGAACAGCAGGGCAGGAACGGGAGCGGGTACCTGATGAACTTCAACGGAAGTGCCGGGGTTCTACGAACTCAGGCGATCCGCAGAGCGGGCGGATGGAACTCTGATACCCTTGCCGAGGACCTGGACTTGAGTTACCGGATGCAGCTTGCTGGCTACAAGGGGGTCTACATGAACGACCTGGAGGTACCGGGGGAACTCCCGCCTACCATAGCGGGCCTGAAGAGGCAACAAGGGCGCTGGGCGCGAGGTTCCGTCCAGACAGCTAAGAAACTACTTGGTCCAATCCGCCGATCAGACAAGCTCACCTTTGGACAAAAAATAGAGGCGGGCGTTCACCTGACCTACTATCTCGTGCACCCTCTGATGGTCGCCTCGTTCCTGCTCGCGGTTGCTACGACCTTCTTAGACATTGACGTGATACGCTACGCTGTAAACGTCTCCATTCCATCTTTGGTCTCCGGTCAAAGCCTTCTCGCGGTCCTGACGCTGCCGAGCCTGGTCTTCGTTTCGGTCCAAGTAGCACCTTGGGCAGTTTTTTCGGTCCTGATCGCACTCTCTACAGTGGCCGTCCTCTACTACTGCGTTGAAGCCATACGTGTTCAGAAGCTCGGGTTGCTTGAGAACACCAAGGAAATTCTTCTACTGGTCGTGCTCGGGTATGGGATAAGCATCAGCAATTCGGTGCAAGCTCTCTCAGGCCTCTTTTCGAAAAACACTGGGACGTTCATGCGCACGCCGAAGTACGCGATCACGAGTACGACCGAGACGTGGCGTGAGAAGAAATATCAGCTTCCGCTCAACATGACCTCGGTGTTTGAGGCGGGCGGGGTCGCGCTTGCTTGTCTCGCCATAATCAATGCGTTTCTGAGCAACAACATCGGCATAATCCCTATACTCGTGATTTACCTCTCGGGTTACGCGCTCGTCCTGTCGCTTACTTTGAAGCAGGCATTGACGTCGGCAGGACGTTCAGACAACTGATTCAAGAATTGCGCCTCTGTGGTCAGATGAAGACGGTGATCGCGAGCCCCCAAGTTGTCGCCTTCTCTCGCGCTTGACGATCAGATACAGGTAACCCGCGACCCAGGGCAAGAAGATTATTTCCCCCACCGCCGAATGGAAGCGCTCGAAGGCTGTCGGTCCACTTCCGCCAAGAGCGTAGAATGCCAGGAGAGTTATGCGGGCCACGTTGACAGCCCCACTGCCGACGATTCCAATTATTAGGTAGGCCAACCCTCTCCACCACCCCGTCCGCAATTTGACCGCGATCGCCGCGACGGCGAGCGTAGCTATTATGACGCCGTGCAGGCCCGCGGAAGGCCAGAACACTTCAAGATCCATCGAGACGTTCGGATTTGAAAGAAGAAGCACGTTGTTGTTGACGAAGGCGTGTCCGTAGGGCGTGGTGTTGACGAAAAATGCGATCAATTGGAGCATCGGCGGAACGAACGATTGCAAAGGACCGAGGGCATCGTATGGAAGTACCGTGTCGACGAAGAGAAAAGAAGTCGTCCCGAGCATGTAAACCGCGGGAGTCAACGGCCTGTTCACCAAAATGAGCGCCGAAAGCAGAACTACGAACAAAGATCCGACGGCGTAGTCTACCGTCGCGACCCAGCTGAACGGTGAGACGTCGGGCGACGCTCGGAATACAACAGCGAAGCTTGCTAGCGTCGTTCTGACGTTGGGGAGCGAAGAAGCGGTGTAGTATAGTGTCGCCATAAGGAGAACAAAGTAAGCGATCAGCGAACCCTTCCGAGATCCCAACGGCCGTGTGCAATCTCTCCACATCTCGAGCAGCACCAAAGGAACGATTGCGAGCATCGCGGACCTTCCTTCGTTCCAGGCCAACGCAAAGCTATTCGGCGAACTCGCGAAAGCAACTATGACAAGCGCTGCATAGTATGCAAGCACCGGAGGGTCCGAGATCGCAGAACGGAGTCTCAATTTCAAGTCTCGTGAAGGTTCCCTATCTGCCTTGGATAATGTGATCAATTCTTGTCGATCTGAAACTTCAAGAAAAGATTGGGCTTCAGCCTCCAGAGCGGCGCAGTAACGACGTCGAGTATGTGCAGAAAGCCCAGGCCGTTCAATTTGCGTCCCAGGAAGTTCTCGAACATTCCGGTACCTCGAGCGGATTGAAGGCCGAATGCCGAGGTGTAACTGATCAACGGGGCGGCGAATATTCTGTGGCCCTTTGCGCTCACTTGTACGAGCTCGTTTTCCTTCACCCACCGGAAGGGGCTAAGGGCAGTGTTAGGTACGCTCATGATCAAGGTTGCTCGGGGCTTCGCAACCCTTCGAATTTCACCGAAGATGCCCCTCAAGTCTTGTATATGGTGTATAGTCCGAATCGTCACAATGACCTCGAACTCGTTGTCCCTGAAAGGAAGTCTGGTCAGATCCGCCCTGACAAGTTCTGCACCCGGCACAGCCTTCCGCGCCCTGTTCAGGTTGAATCTGGATCCGTCGACCATTGTCAGCCGCTTGAAGTAAGGGCGCAGCACCCGCGTCATCCTACCGTATCCACCTCCCAGCTCGAGCGCAGAGTCTCCTTGGGAGAGCCAGCCCCTGATTATGGCCTTCTCTGCAGAATCTTCGATTGCCTTGTCTCGCCATTCGACCGCGTAGTCGTACGTCTCGTAGTCGGGGAGTCTCGAAGGATTTTCCGTGTCCAGAACTTTAGCCTCGTCGAGGCTCTTGGAGGATGTTCCTAAAACTCTGATGTCTTCCGGTAAATGCATAACTTCCGGGGTCAGAGAGACCTCCCAATTGGCAAAAATCATCCACATCCTCCATCATGCTCAACCGAGGACCGCCGAAGGGGGGCTGGAGCACGGCGGATGGCACGAGCAGGTCGCCCGACAGCTCGCCAAGGCGGGAAAAGATGAATTGGAAGCCTTGTCGTTCGGAAACATCGACCAGCCCCGGGAAGATGAAATCGACGGCGTTGTCTGCAAGCAGTTCCCCGCCACGTTTTCCATAACGTACGGAGCCGAATACTCAAAACAGATGATCGATTATCTGAGGGAGGAAGCGAAAGACAAGGAGACCGTGTTCCACATTCACGGAATGCCGAGCCTGATGACCTACCGAATGGCTTCGATCCTCAGGGCGAATGCCCTCGTCGTACAGGATCACGGAGGTAGGCCGACCTCCCTCTCGCCCTTCTGGAACTTCGCCGGCAGAAGGATGCTGCGCGGGGTTGATTTCTACTTTGTTCTTACCGAGATGAGGAGTCGATACATCGTGGAGAAAGTTGGCATAGACCCGAGTCATGTTGCGGTCCAAACGATGGGGATTGACGTGGACTCCCTAAAACCCATGAACAAGAATGAGTGTCGGGCGAACCTCGGACTCCCGGAGTCACCTTCCCTCGTACTCTATGTGGGGACTTTCGACGAATTCAAGGGGCTACCGAAGATCATCGATGCTGTGCGAGCGCTCCAGAAGAAATACGACGTCGATTTGGTAGCGGTCGGAGGTAGACCAGGCGAGAAGCTCTATTCACACGTAAAGGAGAAAGTCAAATTGTCCTTCGAATGGCAGCCGACTGACAGCATGCGGTACTTCTACAATTCTTGCGAAACTCTCGCGTGGTATCTCAAAGACCCCAGATGGGGTGGGACAGGAGTCTCGGTAATGGAGGCGATGGCGTGCAACAGGTGCGTCGTGTCGAACACGCTGCAATACGGACCGCTCGCAGAAGAAGTCATCAGCGGCTGCTTCACACTGCAGAACGAGGACGAATTCTTGTCGAAGCTTGAAGAAGGGATCTTGACCCAGGCGCCCCGAACCAGGGAGTTCGCGGTCGCGCATTTCAGCTGGGCACCAATAATCAGTAACACGCGAGCTGTCTACCGTTCGATTTTCAAGTAGTTGACCCACGAGTCTCAACAGTCGCGATGACTCTCGGTTAGTTCCTTGACGCCGCGGGATTCGCCGAACACTGGAAAGCCCTGCGCCTTGATAGTTCTCAATTCCGAGAAGAGGGACTTCAAATAAAATGCACAGAAAGCCGTGAACGAGAGCCCCAAAGAGATAAGCAGGCCGTACCTGATGTCCCCGAGGAATCCGGAAACGAGCATGTCGTTCAAATGAGTAAAGTCGATCGAGAGTGGAGAAAAGAACCTGGTCATGTAAGCGTTGTTTACCAGCAAGAAACCCAACGCGCTTACCCATACGCCGTTGAATAGTCTTGAGCGCAAATGTCCTAGCGAATATCGCTCCAGCAGACCGAACGCGATAAAGTACGTTGCGTACTGTTCATTGATACTACCGCGGGTCAAAAAGAAAACGAGCGTCGCAAATGAGAGGACGGGAATCAAATAGCGGTCGGTAATGTCCTTGGGCTTAACGCCCCAGAAACAGAATGCGTAAGCCAGAAGAATCGCGCCGACCCACACGTATCCCGCAGCGCTCAGAGCGGCCGCCGCGCCCGCCGGAAGCAACGAATTTGCTGATAAGACGTATGGAATCACCCAGTAGTTCATGCTGTTCGAGACCTTGTTCACGACGTCCGTTCCGGTTGCCAGGAGGGCCGAGATTTTCCAATCACTGTAGACCAAGTACGGCACGAGGGCCGCGACCGCGGCGAGTCCGAGCGCAAGGAGAACGTATCCTACGCGCTTCACGCGGGAATGCTGCCCCCACGCTAGGGCCGGAAGGAAAATTATCGGAATACCCTTCAGAAGTATTCCTACCCCCTCGCTGAGAGAGCTTCGTGAAGAATGGTTGAGAGACAACAGGGCAAAGAGTACGAAGACCAAGACAAGCTGATCGAACATCCCCCAAACCGACGAGATGATTATCGTGAACGGACAGAACATCCAGAACGCGCATGCGCGTTGGGCGTCGGATACGGAGGCCCAGCGCTTCACGAGGAGGAAGATTAGGTACGCGACCGCAACGTCCCCGATTACCGTTTCTTGTTTTATCAGGAAATAATAGAGGAATCGACTATCGATACCCAGGGCCGAATAGAAGTCATAGACGACCGCTTGCATGAAGGCCCACAAGGGCGGGTATCCGATTGAAGGGAGCAGGCCCGTCCCGGGGATACTGAGGCTGGCAATAGGTCCCGTAGTCCTGTATGGGTCAAAACCCTTCGAGACATAATAGCCCAGCCGCACCCAGATCTCAAAGTCGAAGGGGTGCCCCGTCCAGAAAGATAGCGATTCACGAATACCAAGGCCGATCAGCAACGAGTTCCTGAGCCTGATTGTCTCGTACTCCCGCGGACCGAGCGGCAAGTGCGGACCAAGTTAAACGAAAGGGCCCGGGCCACGAGAACCCTTAATTCGACGGCGAGGAGTGTTTCCGAAGAAATTTGTCTTCCCAAGGAGAACACATCAGGCTCGAGACGAAAGGCAGAAGAAGCGGCAAAGCGCATAGCGTCCTTCTCCGTTTCCTCACTTACGATGGAGGAATCGTGGTCTTCCCGGTGAACGACTCACGGCAGGACTGGGTGGCGAACATTCTGGCAAATCCCGAAGTCCGAGTTTACGGCGAAGGCAAGATCATAGAGGGCAAAGCGTCCGTCAAGCGAGTGAGGAGTGTCTCGGACCCGCTGCTGGGCGCCTTCACAAGAAAATACGGAAACGATGTGGTAAGAAGCCGTTACTGGGGGCAAATGGATTACGTGGAGATCAGACCCACTTCGAACGGGATTTCGTCGAGCTATGACGAGCTCGTCTACGGGGACCTCGAAGCTGCGTTCGACGGGGTCGCGGAAGAATACGACAAACACATATTCGGCAACCCGGTCAACGTCTGGCTCAGAAACAGGTCTTTGGAACTGCTGGGGAAGGTTTTCAGGCTCGGCGACACCATCTTAGAGATAGGATGCGGGACGGGAACCGAGACTCTCGCTCTCGCGAGAAAAGGGGTAAGAGTTCTGGCCTCCGACATTTCGTCGAAAATGTTGCGGGTCCTCCAGAGGAAGGCAAGGGCTGCGGGCCTTGAGAAGTTAGTCGTGCCAGTCCACTCTCGCCCGTATGAGCTGCGTGAGAAGCTCGCCGAACTCGGCTATCGCAGCGTCGATGGCGCGTACTCAACTTACGGCGCTATCAACACCGAACCAAGACTTCGCGACCTCTTTCGCGGTCTGCACTCATTGCTCCTCCCCAAGGGGAAGCTTATCCTTGGGGTCTGGAACAGATACTGCATGTACGAGATTCTCGGCTACACCGTCAAGCTGAACCCCTCCATGGCGTCCGCGCGCTTCAACAACCCGGTCCCTGTCGGCAAATCGAGGTTCTGCGTCGCATCGAACGCGTATTCTGTGGGAGAATTGTCCGAAATAATCGCGCCATATTTCAGATTTGAGAAAGCTTACGGGGTGGGCATTTTCTTGCCGCCATCAAACCTAACGAATTATCTCCCGAGGGAACCGGTGCTCGGCCTGGTTAAGAGGATGGACGTGGCACTCGAGTCGCATTTTCCCTGGAACAGATTGGGAGACCACTTCCTAGCGGTGTATTCAAGGCTTGGTTAATCCGAACGTGGCTAAAGTTGGATTTAATTAGACCACGGGAACTCCAGCGCTCGTCGCTCCGAAAGAAGTGAGGCCACGGGCAAATTGAGAATCATGAACGAAGCGACGATGTTCAAGATAATCGTCGATGGCGAGGGCGCCATGTTCTCGATAACGATGAAAAAGAGGGCATACTTCTTTTTCCTCTCAAATCAATTCGTGGGTGCAAGGGTCGCTCCGACGACTGATCCTGACCTGGGCATAGTCGAACTCAGCGGATACAGTATCCACAAGATTCTGAAAAACTGGGAAAGGCTGCACCTTGTCATGCTTCCACGCAACCCGTCAAGGAGGTGAGTATGAGAATCGTCAAGATAGACGAGGGAAGGCGTGAATCCATCTCACGTCTCAAACCTCGAACGGGTTTCGAACGCTCTAGACAGCTTCCAGATAATCAGATCGATCGACGAGATTCTTGGGGCGCTTTCCAGTGAAGAACCGCAAGACGTTATCCACCGCCGAGGTCGCAGGTGTCCCGGAAACGATTCCCGTGGGTCCCGACATGTGAGGCGTTCCGATGAAATTTGGCAATGCCTGGAATTTGTAGTCAGTTTCCAAGGATTCTCTGCCGGATTTAGCCCAAAAGACATCGGTCGCGTAAGTGAATCTCGGGTTTGCCGTCAGGTGACCGTAAAGCGCTTCTTGATCGACCAGGTCGCCTCTTGCCACATTGACGAGAATCGTATGCTTTTTCATAATTGCAAGCTGTCGCTTCCCGATCAAATGTTGCGTTGAACGGTTCAGAGGGACAGAGAGGAGTATCGCGTCGCTCTGTTTGAGAAGGGACGCCAGACCCTTGCTTCCCCGAAGGTACTCGACTCCCCTGATTCGCCTCTTGTTCCTCCCGTACGCGAGAACGTTCATACCGAATGCCCGGGCGTATCCTGCCACGGTTGCTCCAATCCCCCCGTAGCCGATGATCCCCAGGGTCTTCCCCTTCAACACCACGATGTCCCTCGCTTCTCCTGAAAATTCTGCGAAAGAGATTGCACCATCCGCTAATCTTTTGCTATCGGCTACAACTTTCTTCGCGGCTGCCAGAAGAAGTGCCCACGCGTGTTCCCCGACCTCGAGCGAGTACGCCCCCGCGTTGCTTGCGATAACAATGCCTGCGCGGAGGTCGTGGTATGGGAAGTGGTTGACCCCCACCAGCACGCTCTGGATGAACCTTAGCCGCTTCATCCTAGCGAGGTTTTCGCTAGTGAGGAATCCGGGCCAGAAGAAGACAACAAGTGCATCGACGTTCGGGAGGATCTTCAGCAATGACCTTTCGTCCAATTTTCTAGAGCTGCAGACACTCGCGACCGCGGAAAGGCGCGCTAGGTTGGCATCGTCTATCACCTCAGAGGTTACCAGCACGATATTCCTCAAGGTCGGCTCCTCACAAATTTTCCTCACTTTAAATATTGAACACCGAGCAAAACTCTTTGCTTGAAAGCAGTGCGTTTCCACTCCCCTGGTGGACCGGAAGTTCTTTCCTACGAGGACGCCCCCAACCCATCCCTCGGACCAGGAGAGGCTCTCGTCAAGGTGAAAGCGTGCGGCGTCAACAGGATCGACATTTGGACCAGAAGTGGGAGATACGCAGCACCGCTTCCTCACATCTTGGGGGCAGACGTGGCAGGGGAAGTTGCGTCCGTCTACCCGGGGGTTACCGAGGTGAGAAAGGGAGACCCGGTGATCGTCTATCCCGTCCTCTATGACGGAACGTGTCATTTTTGCCAGAATAAGCAGTTCAACAGATGCGTCAGAGTTGGTCTACTCGGCACCGCGAGCGACGGTGGGTACGCTGAGTTCATTAGAGCCCCAGCCGCCGACCTCGTAAATATTGGCGAATTAGATTTCAAGACGGCGGCCTCGCTACCGGTCAACTTCGGCACGACATGGAACGGGCTCGCATCTAGGGCGGGAGTGGGACCTGGAGACATCGTGCTGGTTTGGGCGCCAGGATCAGGAGTAGGCTACGCCGCGATCGAGATCTCGAAATTTCTCGGTGCTAGAGTGATTGCGACTTCGAGCAGTGACGAGAAACTGCAATTTGCGAAAACGCTGGGTGCCGATTTTGCGATAAACTACAAGGAGGAGGATCTGGTGGAGAGGGTCAGCGTGCTTACGGAGGGCCTCGGCGTCTCGGCAGCGTTCGATCAAATCGGCGGCGAGACGTGGGGGAAAAGCCTCGCTTGCCTAAGGAAGGGTGGGAGAATGATCTCGTTCGGGCTCACTTCGGGCGCCACGGCCGAAATAGATGTCGGGAGAGTTTACCGAAACGAATTGGGCATTCTCGGCTCCTTCGGATGTCTCAAGGAGGACCTCGTGCAAGTCCTGAGCCTGGCGTCCAAGGGAATACTCAAGCCTAGGATTTTCCGGGAGATGCCTCTACAGTCGGCGCGAGAGGCGCACGAAATTCTCCAATCGAGGAAAGTTCAGGGGAAGATACTCCTGATCCCGTGAGAGTATAGAGGCCAACCCTGCTTTGGTCGCTATCTTCAACGAGCTCCTCGGCGAATTCGTGCAACTTCCTGAGACACCGACACGAATGATCAGCTTCAGCCCCGCGATAACGGAGACCCTGTTCATGCTGGGGCTCGGGGAACACATCGTGGGCGTGAGCGCCTTCTGTGCCAGACCTCCTGAAGCGAGACTGAAGAAGCGAGTAGGCAGTTACAACACTGCAAGAGAGGACCTGCTGCGGGACCTCAGACCCGACGTTATCTTCACGGTGACAGGATATCAAAGAGACTTCGCCTTCAAGCTTTCAAAGAGCTTCCCAGTCTATCCTTTCGAACTCCCCGTTTCAGTCAGTGGGATAATAGACTTCGTGGTGAAGTTGGGACTCGTGGTCAACGCGGCCGAAGAAGCGCGTGATCTCTCCGCAAAGCTCATTCGATCTCTCCCGAAGGCCCAACACTCAAGCCGACGCCCGAGCACCTATGTAGAAATCGACCTCGGAGGGCCTGTCTCGTTCGGGGCGTACAGCTACATTACAGACGCTCTTCACCTCTTGGGCGCAGAATCAATCTTCGCGAACGTCCGCTCAGAATGGCTTACTCCCAACTTCGAAGAAGTCAAGGGGGCTGACCCTGACATCTTCTTCTACGAAGGCAAAATGTTCTCGAATTTCGACAAAGCCGACTTTGAATCGCTGATTGCTGAAAGGGGTTGGAAGAACCTGAACTGCGTAAAGAACTCCCATTGCTTCATTACCCCGGGTCCGCTCGACTTTCTCGCGCATCACGGTCCAAGCTTCATCCAATCGACCTTGCCCTGGCTCGAAGAGAAGTTGTCCCTGACCCAATGAGCGTGACACGACAGTCGCGATAGGCGTCTCGACTATCGGATGTACGTCGGTTCCGCGCTCTTCTCCGGCTTTCTCAGCTCAGGGATTTTCTTCGTGGCGACCCTCTCCCGCTTAGAGGCCCTGGACCGAAACCGCAACTTCAAGGAGAGACGCTTCTCCAGTATGGCCAGAGCCGATTCTGAAGAGGTTGGATCGGGGACTTCCCCCTGCGTCTCCGCTGAAAGGCAAACGGCCTGCACCCCGTGTTTCAGCGCTTCCCCCATTATCACCCCGTGCATCCAAGTGACCATCCCAGGGCTCGTCTTACCGGCTCCCAGGGCCACGTATTCGTCGATAAGACGCCGGCTCGTCCCCGAAACGAAGACGGCCGGTTTCGCAACTTGAGTTCCTCTTATCATCGCGGCGATGACGATCAGCTCACGCACGCGGTACTCTCTTGCTAACTTTACCACGAGTTCGGAGAGCGCGAAAGCCCCAGGTGGGTCGACCGGTTGAGAATCCCCTGTGTAGATGAGCAGTTTCCCCTTATCGGAGGCAAAAAGATGATGGCCCATTAGTTCGACAATCCCTTTGTTTATTCCGACCTGCGGAGGAAGACTGGGGCTGTAGACGTCTGCGACGATTTTGGCGCCCACCGCTTCTATAATTCGATCGACGGCAATCTTCGCGACCATTCCGCTGTCAGGAAGGCCGCAGATCATCACTCCTCCGTGCACTCGGGGCTCGGACCTGTGAAGAACTACGTAATCTTGCAGGAATCACACTTGCGCCTTCGTGCTATTAAGGCTGTCAGTCATCCCCGCATTTCTGCCGATAGAATGTCGGCACCCTTTTGCTCTTATCCTACGCTGGCTGCGAAGTCGAAGAGGGCGTTTTCCTGACCGGACTCGATGGAACCCGGGCGTTTAGTCCTAATAATTTTGATCGCCTCTCCGGCCGGTTTCCCGTCCAGAATCATCAGCGTGGCGAGCACGCAGCCCGTCCTTCCCTTCCCCGCGAGGCAATGGACAAGAACTACGCGCCCGCGACCACGTTCACCGTTCACATAGCTCGTTGCCTCACGCAGTTCCTCGACGCTGGGCTGTCCGTGGTCTTTCATCGGAACGTGCTTGTAATCAATTCCTACGCCCTCGATCCATCGCTCTGGAAGCGGCGCCTCGGTGAGCGACAGGATACTGTTTACCCCATGTTCGGTTAGCCATCGAACTTGCGACCGTGATGCTGGGAGACCAGATGCGGCGAGCTTCCCCTCTTCGACCCAGCTGAAGCCTGTTGGCTCATCGGAAATCTTCGCACGTAATTTCCTCAGGAGAACCCCGGTAGCGCCCATTCACTTCACTCCGTCGTTACTGGTCGTGCTGGCTTGTAAGGGTTCTGAGAGTCTTCGGTCGTTAAGACTGATCCGATTAGTTTCATGGAGGTCCCCACTAATAATTAGAAATATTCGCCCGCCTTTATTTTTCAGGAAGTTATCCTTGCCCAAGTGCGTTCTCTCAAGGCGGTCACCTTCAGTTACGAGCCCACACACGAAACGAGAGAACTGCTCGAAACGTTCCGGTTGATGGTCAACCACGCGATCAAGCTCTGCTTCGCGGAGAACATCAAAGGGCGGCTGAGGGTCCGCGACAGGATCTAGAAGGACTTCCAAGAAAGATATGGCATAGTGTCGCCCTATCCGTACTCCGTCGCAGAGGTCGGGTGGTCGATAGTAAAGAAGCACCATCGATGGAATAGGAGGCCATTCGCCTCCAAGCTCAGCTCAAGATGGACTCAGCTAACTATTCCCTGAACTACGGTATACTCAGCCTTCCGAACAAGAAGGGACTTCGCGTTCTGATACCCCTCAAGTACGGCGACTGGCAGCGCTCCTTCCTCATGGACACGACGCTCAAGCGGGGTTCCGTGACCGTGACCGACTCCAAGATCATCATCGCCTTCTCGAAGGAAACCGATGTCATGTCGCCTCTGAGAAGGGTCGGCTACGACCTCAACCACAGGTCAATAGTGGGTAGCGACGGAATAGGAATCGACCTTTCCAGTGTCGCCCGAATCCACACCGAGTAGGGCGTCAGGCGAAGCGAATTCTACGCGAGACATCCCCACGACGAAAAGCTCAAGCGGAAGTTCGCTAGCTCAAGGAGGGAGAGGGAGCGCGTCAAGCAAACTCTCAACCTCGTCTCCAAGCAGATAATTTAGAAGACCCTGGAGAACTGGGAATCTATCTTCCTCGAACGACTCAAGGGGATTCGAAAGACACACGCCAGGGGAAACGGTAAGGGGAGAGACTCAAGAGGGAGAGCTAATCTTTGGCCGTTCAGACTCCTGCAGCAGCAGATCGCGTGCAAGGCCACTTGGGCCGGAGTCCAGGTGGAGTTCGTGAACCCTCGCAACACGTCGAAGGAGTGTTCCAAGTGCCATCAAGTCAACCGGAAGCTGAAGGTGACCGAAAGGAGCTGGCTATGCCCTCAATGTGGGTGCCGGCTCGACCGCGACTTCAATGCGGCAATCAACATCGAGAGGCGCGGGAAGATACCATGTCTGCCTATGGTTCGGGCAGGAGCGCGGGGCGGTGTGAAGCCGTGATGGGGAACGGAGCGACGGAGGGCCCAATCCTCGGAGCTGATGCCCTGAAGGGTGGTCTTCAATCGAAGACTTCCCAGAACATAAGTTCTTCCACGCCAACTTAAGTCGGACGATTTCAAGATCTCTCTCAAGACTCCGAGAACGATTAGTGTCCCTCCGAGAGTTGCGAGTAGCGAATAGAGGTAGGAAGGTCTGGCGCCGTTCCAGATGTCGAAAGTCACGATTGCTGCGGGAGAGAAGAACGAGATCAATGCCACGACCACCGCCTCCAAGGGTACTTCTCCCTCTGCGACGGAGAGCATGAGAACCGCGAAAGGGAAAATGAACATGAATATCCCCGCGGTCACGAATCCCAGCCCCTTCCCCATGCTACCCCTCGTCGGATTGCTGGCGATTCGCCTAATTGAATTCCAGATTCTTCCAAAACCGCTGGCGAGCCCGGAAACGACCATTCCGCGTCCCAGTACGACCTCGTATGGCACTCGTGCCGATTTCAGATTCGCGCCGATCTGTTTGTCCTCCACCAACTCGGACCTCACCCTCTCATGGCCGCCGATCGCTAGGTACGAAGCCCGCTCGATCAAGACGTAGGCACCGAAAACCAGAGCACTCCTTCCCTTCGGGTCTGCCACTTCGCGGAGAGGGTAGAGGGTCCTGATCATCGCCGCCACCACTGGCCAGACCATCTTTGCCCAGAAGCCCTGGACGTCCTCGGCGGGGAATATTGAGAGCGCGTGCAAGCCCTTCTGTTCCACGCGAGCCAAGGACGAGGTCACGGTTTCAGGGTGGAGAAATGAATCCGAGTCGAGAAAGAGCAACCATTCCCCGCTGCTGGCGAGAAATCCTTGATGGCACGCCCAGTTCTTCCCGACCCAACCTTCTGGTAGCATCGCACCTCGGACCAACCGCACCCTGTTGTCTTTCCGAGCGAACCCGTCGACGATTTCTGTTGTCCGGTCGTTCGATTCGTCGTCTACGACGATGATCTCCGACCGCACGCGCCTCTGTTGTGAAACCGATTCCAGGCAACGTCCGATCCTTTTCTCCTCGTTCCTAGCCGGAATAATCACACTCAAGAGGGTGGTGTTCGAGCCTTCCCCCTTCCTTAGGAAGAATTGCGGATAGCTAGATAGCTCTCTCACCTGATATAGAAGCGTGAGAAGCCAAGCTATCCCAACGAGGGCGTCCAGCGAAAGCAGTGACCAGAGGAGGTAATCCAAGATTCCTTACACGGAGGCGGCCTGTTAACTTTCCAATACTTCGAGCTTTCCGTACCTTCCAACGTTCAGCCTCACTTCCCCCCTGAAGCTGTTAGTGTAGCCGTTCGTCACCCTAACTTTGGCGCCCGGGCGTACTGCGTCAATCTGATCGTCCCAGAGGGAAAGCTTGATTGACCCCGTTTCGTCTCGAAGTGTACAATCAGCCACCTTCGCCTCGCCGCCTGTTCTCAGGTTCACGGTCCGCGGATCAGAGATGTCAACGATTTCTCCTTCTGCGTCAACTCGGCGCATTCCGTCTCTGAGATCTTTAATGTTCATCTTCAGCAGTCGCATCTCGGTCGCTCGAGGGGCATATATAACGTTGAAGCGAATTGAAGCACTCACGCAAGGGTTTTTCCAAAGCTTCGAAATGCTTTAAGTAGAAACCGACTCCGACCGAAAATTGTATTTGCTTCCTGGACAGCAGGACGCGTTTCCGCTCTTCCTGATTTTCCTCTCGTCACTCGCTTTCGTATTTCTGCTTCTTCCGCCGTTCATGAAGTACTTGGTGCGCCGAAACCGAGTAGTCGATGATGTCCACAAACAAGGAGGGGTGAAAGTTCCCTCGCCCGCGGGCCCTCTGCTCGTGTTGGCCCTGGTTATAGGTGAGGGATTCAGTTACGCATTCTATCCTTCGGTGCTCCCCCTCGTGATAGTCGCGGTCGTTCTGATCGCGTCGGCCGTCGGGCTCGCCGACGACATTTTCGTCTTGGGAGGGAGAATCAAACCACTACTTCTTCTGTTGAGCGCGATCCCGCTCGTTGCTGCTGGCGCGGCGATCCAGGGCGTCTTCGATCCGAGGCTCTACTTCCCTCTCTTTACTCTCTCTGGTGCTCACTTTACCATCTACTCGATTTTGGTTCTTGCCGCGCTCCCGATTGTGTCGAACGCATTCAACATGGTGGATTCCTTCAACGGAGAGGTCTCGGGCTTTACCATACTGGTTTCCCTGGCGCTGATACTCGGGATGATTCTCCGTGCCTCCGACCAGTCGGATTACTCCGTGGGCCGCCTCTCCCTCGCGCTTCCACTCGCGGGCGCGTCCCTCGGCTTCTACTTTTACAACAGATATCCTTCGAGGGTCTTCGACGGTGACAGCGGGAGTCTGGCGCTCGGAGCCATGTACGCTGCGCTGGCGGTCATCGGTGGGGTGGAACTCGCCGCGGTCGTGGCAATCATCCCAGCCATACTCAACTCCTTCTACATCCTTTCGAGCGTCAGGGGACTGGTGGAACGCCGGATGATGGGAGCTCGGCCGACCAAGATGGGGGAGGACGGGCTACTATACGCGAGGAGAGAGCCAACGGCTCCAACGACCCTCGTGAGGATGATTCTCTTGGACGGCCCTTTGTCTGAGAAGGGTGTCGTGCACATAATCCTTATCCTCACCGCATACGCGTGTTTCCTTTCAGCAGTCACCTCAGCGCTGACGTGGTTGCTTTGATGTTGAAGAGAGTTCTACCGCTCATGTCACTCATCACCTTGTCCTGGTTCCTGATAATCGGCCTCTCGTTCCTCTTCTTCGTAGTTATTGTCCCAGCATTCCCGGCCATCCACAACAGCGGAGTCTTCACGGTCGTCGCGATTCTGAAGATAGGACTCACCTTCGGTCTCGTACTCGTTTGGGTCGGAGTTATGGTCTATGCAAGGAGGATCTACGTTAGGAGCAGGCGCATCATCCCGTCTCCCACTTAGACCGTTTTTTGTCGTAGAGCGTTCTCTCGTAGACGACCCTTGCGGGCACTCCCATCACGAGCTTCCCAGGTGGAACATCCTTGGTGACGACCGAGCCCATGGCTACTACGGCACCCCTGCCGATCCGGACGCCCGCCTTGATGACGCACCGAGCACCCAGGACGGCGTGATCTTCGATGATCACACCGGTCAGTCTTTTGCTCGGAGGGTACGGGTCGTTTGTCAAGACTGCTCCGGGGCCGATGAAGACGTTCTTCCCGATTCGAGAAAGAGGGGGGATGTAGACGTTGCCCTCTATCATCGTGTCCCTCCCGATTCTGACGCCATAGTCCACGTGCGAAAGCGAGCCGATCTTGACGTTGTCCCCTATCACGGAGCGCGAACCGACGTACGAAAAGTGCCAAATCCTGACGTTCTTTCCCAACCTAGCGTCGGGAGCCACAAAGTTGATGATCTTCCGCGACTTCTTGGCCACGACGTGGTCACGCTCTCATTATGATCGGCATGCCAGACTGGCTGGAAGCCAGGACCGCCTCCGCGATGACCATCGTTTTCAGACCGTCCTCTCCCGTCACCATAGGCCGCCTCTTCTCCCGCAATGCGGCAAGAAACTCTTTCACCTCGAGCATAAGGGGCTCCTGAAAGACGGTCTTCGGAACGCGAACCCCTTCTTCCGTGTGAATCTGCGTTTCCTGGGTCACAAAATCCACGGTTACGACGCCATTTGTGAAAACCGCGGTCAAAGTCCTCACCCTGCTCGGTGTCACCCAGTTGCTCGCAATAAAAGCGGTCCTCTGTTCCTTGAAGCCCAGCAGGATCGTCGCGAAGTCCTCGTGCGGGGACTTAACCTGGCCGACCCGCCCGAAGACTATGTTCGGCTCCTCTTCGAAAAGCCACCTCGCGGTGTCGATGTCATGAACTGACGCGTCCTTCACGATGCCGACATCGACTATGTTGTCCCCTCTCCTGTTCTCCCGATGGAACTCGAGAAGGATCAGCTTCCCCAATTCACCCGAAGCGATTCTTTTCCTCAGCTCCGCAATGGCGGGGTTGAACCTCTCGATGAATCCGACCGTGAGGATTCTTCTTGCCTTCTTCGCGATATCTATCAATTTCTCGGCGTCAGCGGTCGTTGTCGTCATCGGTTTTTCGACGAACGTGTTGATTCCGGCGTTGAGAGTCTTGGAGGCGATGCTGAAGTGGGTGGACGCGGGTGTGCAGACGGCCACCCCGTCCAGCGCTTCCCCATCAAGGAGAGAGTCCACAGTGGCGTAACCCGGAACTCGATATTTTTCCGAATACTCCTTCAACCGATCCTTGTCGGCGTCGCAAACTGCTGCTAGTGACCCAAGTTCGTTCAGAACCCTGACGTGGTTCTTCCCCCACCCGCCCGTGCCAATGACAGCGACCTTGGGCATGTTCTGTTTCTCGCGGGCTCCTGACGGCAATTTAGGGTTATTCGACTACTCCCTTCTGAGGTCCGCCGTCGCTTGGAGGAGCGAGAGCTCGAAACCACGTTGACCTTTGCGGGCCTCCCTGACGCCCTCATAGTCTCTCTTTGAACACACTACAGCGACGTTATGCTTTTGGGAATCGAAGATGTCTGACCCACCAGCAAGTTTGGCACCGCTGTGAACGACGACGTCCGTTACGTAATCCTTCAGCCTGGTGCTTATGCTTTCGGCGAGCTGAAGCCTGTCTCCCCTCATCTCGTATCGATCGAGAGTCCAAAGAATCAGTACTTTTGTCCTGCTCGCTTTGAGCTCCATCTCCTTCAACATCTCTCGAGTTTCGTCAACCACATATCTTACATAGTTCTCCACGCTTTTCAGTGCCGCACCTGCGAGGTACGTTATTGATTCACCCGCTTCTTCACTGGATTGCACCGCCCTCAGCTCGTGTACGTGTTGGGCCAGTTCATCGAAATAGAACGCCTCCCCTCTCCCCAAGAACTTGACTCTCGCTTCCCGTGCCCTCTTCATCAACTCCACTTCCGTCGCCATCCCCACGGCCTGAATCAGCACGGACGACGCGTAGGCGAGCTCTGCTGCGAAGATGTTTTGGGCGTTGGGCTTGAAACCCAGAATCTCAAGGGGGTTCTCTTCGCCGGCTCCCGCGTAAGCGACCGTCTGGGCGTCTGTGCTCCCTGCCCGCAGGGGGACATAGGCATACGCGAGCGTATCCCCGATCCCGAGCCCGGTCTGTTTCTCGATGACCATGATGTTCTCAGCGTTCCCACCGGGACCCGTCGGCAGCGTGTTCACCAAGACTGACCCCTTCACAATGTACTTGGAGAGGTCCCGGAGTTTAGAGCTCGCTTCGATGAGAGATTCATCAGAAGGTCTCCGGAGCTTCGGCGTGAAGAAGATGATCTGTGAATCGCTGAGGACCTGCTCGATGGGTTTGAAACTCATCAGCGGTTCGCTCCCCATGAGTTCCTCCAGATTCTGGTTCTTCTTTAGAAACGCAGAATTGAGCTCAAGGGCCATTTGAAGCGTCTCATCAACGACCGTTACGTCCGCCCTCTCGACGAATTTCGCGGCCAGCGCGTAGCCTTCGGTCGTCAAACCGTACATGGCGACCTTGGGTCTCGCAGAGTTCTTGGGCACTGAGCGTCCGTTTCTTTGAAGTCTAATTATACTTTGATTATCTCGGCGACAAAATTGGTTAAATAAAGTCCGAAACGTCGACGCCCCAGCCCACAAACCGTGAATCCAGTCGTGTCTTCGCATAGAGGGTGGATCGAAATACTGACGCCAAAACAAGTCCTCTTCTTCCGCCCTCTCATCGAGACCCTGCGTGCCGGAGGCTTTGAGATTCTCGCGACTTCTAGGCGATATCGCGAAGTCGAGCAACTCTCGAAGATGCATGGAGTCGATCTGACCTACGTCGGGGAGAGAGGTGGGAAGGATCCCAAGGATCAGCTGGCGGCCAGTATCGAACGCGAGCGCCAACTTCTGCCTATCATCGAGGAATTCGCTCCGGATTTTTCTGTCTCGGTCGCTTCCGCAGACTGCGCCAGGATTTCATTCGGGTTGTCCGTCCCACACTACGCAGTGAATGATTCGCCCCACTCTGCGATCGCCGGGAAGCTCTCCCTCCCACTGACTCGTCATCTCTTTACACCGTGGGTCATTCCCCACCGCGCGTGGGCTCCTTTCGCAATCAAAAGGAAACAGATCACGCGTTACCGTGCGCTCGACCCCGCGGCATGGCTGAAGAGAATCAAGATGTCGTCGCAACCGTCTTCTCGGGAAAAGACGATTATCGTCAGACTTGAGGAAAGTTATGCGCCATATATGAAGGGGAAAGATCTGGGATGGGTCGACAGCATTCTTCGAAGGATTGCAAAGGATTTCCCCGATTCAAAGCGCATCGCGCTATGCAGATATGACGACCAGCTCCAACACGTCAAAGATATGTTCGGCGCCTCGTTCGAAGTCCCGGAGGAGGCTGTCGATGGCACATCATTACTGGGGCGTGCAAGCGTCTTCATTGGACTCGGCGGAACGATGACCGCTGAAGCGGCGCTCATGGGCGTCCCGACAATCTCCGCATTTCAAGGAAACCTGTACACCGAAAAATACCTGATCTCGGTTGGTCTTCTGAAAAAGGCACGAACAGAAAATGCCATGGCCAAACTCGCGAGATCTTTCTTGAAGCCGGGAGTTGGCAAAGTGTTCGCGCGAAGGGCTTCGAGGGTCCTTACTTCAATGGAGGACCCAATTGAAATTATCGCAAGATTTCTGAACACTGAGCATGGACACACCTAAAATGTCAACAGCTGTTTCGGTTGAACGAGTGTGCTTTTGGTGCAATCAGACGGACGCTCAGTAATCTTTTAACCTCATACAGCCGCGGACACTCGGCCCGGAAGCAGCCCGGTGGAAGATCACTCTGCCGATTGTAGCGGCCAAGCATACTGGCCTTTGGAGCCGGTGACCCTGGTTCGATTCCAGGCCGGGCTACCACTTGTTATGGGAGTATCCGCGCTTTTACATGGCAGGATGCAACACGGGGGCCGACACAGGATCTACGACGACCTTGATGCGCTTACGGGGAGAAGGACGGTTGGCACCTTCCTGAGGGGCTTTCGCGATGGTCCAAGCAGGAAGACCGTCCTCAGGCGGGCACTGGCTCGCCCATGAGCTTCAGGACGCGCAGCGCCCTCAGCGTTATCATCTTGCTCGGCTCGCCCGCGGCCTCCAGGGAGAAGGGCCTCAGCCTGTCTTTGTACTTCGGGAACCAATTCGGCAGCTTGCCCGCGTTCAGATAGTCCGGGTGTACGGCGTCCATCAGCCAGCGGCCGTCCCTTCGCCGCTTCTTCTTCAGCAGCGCCAGGGCGGGCGCTGCCCGTGGGTCGTCTCCTCTCCCGAGCTCGGTGTTGAACTCCAGCCCAACAAGGAGGTCGTAGTAGTAGTGATAGGGGAAGTGAAGCCTGTACCAGGGGTCATACCGCGCCCCTTGACGGAGAAGGCCGCGCTCGAGGTAGAACTCGCAGCCCCTGTCTACCGCCGCCTTTACGCTCCGCGTCCACTCCTGGCGCGGATAGACCGCGAAGGCGCTCATCCCCTCCCATCCGTCTATGACACCGTTCCTCCCCCAGCAGTGCCAGCCGCCGTTCGGCTTCTGGTTCCGCACCAGCCATTCGAAGGCGCGCCTGACGAGTCGGTCGTCGGCGTACCCGAACTTGACCAGCGCCCGCGCGGTGTTCCCCGTGAGGCAGAGCTCGCTCGTCTTGGGGTTGCCCGTGTCGAAGCCACCGTCGGGCCTGGCGAACCTGTCCCTCCACATCTCCGCCGACTCGGCCAGCCAGGGGAGCTCTCTCGTGACCCCGAGGTCTGAGAGGATGAGGAGCATCCAGTTGGTCGAGTAGTACTTCGGCCTGTAGAGGTTCTCGCCGTCAACCCAGTAGCCGCCTGGAAGGCGGTTCCGGAGTATGTCTCTGACCCAGCCCCGAGATGGTATTGCTCGCCGGGCCTCGCGGAGGTCGCCTTCGCTCGTCTCGAGGAGGTCCCGCATAGCTAGGTAGCGGACCGCGGGTTGGCTTTCCTCGGTCAGCCATTCCATCGCGCTCTTCATTGCGGACGAGGGGGAGCGCTTTCCTATTTAGGTTCTGAAAGTCCGTTTGTATTTCATGAGGAATCTTCGCCCTGCTCTGATCACGTCATCGATGCCTGAGTAGGAGCGAGCAGCCTTGCTTGATAGAAGATTACTTCACTTTGAGGTGGGTCTGGCCCGTAGGGACATCCTTGTAGTCCGGGTGCATATCTACTGCTAAGTTCCTGGCTCTTGGATCCGCACTAATTATCCAGATGAAATTCATCCCCACAGTCGGGGTCGCAACGTTGGGATGGTATCCCCCTTCAAAAGCGACCGCATCACCGTCTCTAACGACGAACGCCTTTTCCTCTTCTCCCGCAACGACCTGCACGCCAAACCTAGGGCCCATGCCATAGTAGACGTAAGCCTCAGGCTTGCCGTCGTGTTTGTGTGGTGGGAAGCTCGTCCAGTTCCCTGACTCCCCCTCTACGAACCCTGCGATGAAACGATTTGTTTCCGCTTGAGTTTCTCGTGAAAGACAACAAACGCGATAAGGGCTGTGAAGAAAACCTCACTGTTCGTAAGGAGGGAGGCGTTCACCGCAGTGCTGTGCTGTATTCCATAGAGGTACAGAACCGGCGCTGCCAGCGCACCCATTATCCCTATCGCAGGAATCAGAAGGATCCCCCTGCCCGTGGGGAGTTTCCTGGGTTTGTACGGTAGCAAAACGAGCCCACCTATCAGGAAAACGAGCGAAGAGATCACTAGCGGCCCTGTGGTGGCCACAAGAAGCTTGCTAAGCGCCGGGATTGTCCCCCCGAAAATTGCAGCACCCAAGGCATAGAGATAGCCGCGCTTAGAAGGGCTGGGTCCGACATTCGACGAGTGATTGAACACCCAGACCGAGTGATTGAACACCCAGACCAAGGCTGGCTTCGGGGGCGCATAAAGTATGCACCGTGAAACGGGATTTCCAGAAACTCTTTGGAGGACGTCTTCCCCGAGAGCTCGAATCAAGATCGTGCGTCGACGATCTTAGCGGGAACAGGAGCGACCGATCCGCGGGACGATTACCTCGCCCGAACACGTAAATAGAACGGGGACGCAGCGAAAAAAAGAAGCACTCACGGAGTGATTGAGAGAATCTCAGATAGTCCAGACATCAGAAAACAGGTCGAGGCGAATCAGGACAGCCAGAAGAAGCTCGAGCTACTGATCCCGGGGCTCCGCGGGTACAGGGAAAGAGAAGACCTGAGGGTGGCCGACGAATTGCTTCGCAACCAGGTTTCAGACAAACTCGACGGAGCCAAGGTCAATCTTGAACAGCTGAGAAAGGCGCTGGCGGCGGCGAGTGACTACACGAATCTAGCGAGCGTCGGGTCCCTGATCTCCCAGGTTCAGCAGGTGAGCGGGACCGTGAGACACGCTCAGCAGGGATACGCCGGCTTCGCGCCTCCCATCAAGATCGATGATGACAAACTGAACAAGCTCTACGACTACGACTATGCATTTGTAAGCGCAGCATTCCAGCTCGCCGACGCGACAGCGCCCGGCAACTTGGTCTACGATCCCACGTCGCCGGGAAATCTGCAGGCCGCCATCTCAAACGTCACGGGTCTCTTATCCGACTTCAAGCAAAAGTGGGGGGCGCGAATGCAGGTCGTCGAGGACATCGGAGTAAAGTGATCAGCTTGTTCGGGAAAAAGGACGAGAAGAGCGTCAACACCGGCGGATTGGGCGGGTCTGCGACGATCATCTGGGAGCCCGAGAACAAGCAGGACAACGTCATGTGGAAAGTACCCCGGAACATTAGGCTCAACGACAACATAGTCGTCCGAGAAGACGAGACCGCCGTCTTCTTCAGGGACGGAAAGGTCCTGACCTACTTCGACCAGCCCAACAGATACGCCCTCACCGACATCAACGCCCCCATCGTACGGAACCTCCTCAAGTTCTTCACGGGAGTCCAGCAGATGGCGGAGGTCTACTACCTACAGACTCGCTACATGGACGGGAAATACGGGAGTAGTTCGCCGTACGCGTTCACTGACCCGACCTTCGGGATCGTCAATCTCCGAGTGTTCGGAGAATACAGGTGGAAGGTTTCATCTCCGGAGAACTTCATCAACCAGTTCGTGGGGACTTTCGGGGCAGAGACTTCCGACGATGTAGATTCGAGGCTGAAGGAACAGATCATCATCTTGGTCTACAACGCGCTCGGGAAGATGAAGCAACAGGGCATGAAGGTCACCGACCTTGCCGCGAGCCTAACGAACATCGAACAGGCCGTCCTGGCGACCACCGCCGATCACTTCGGTCAGTACGGCGTCGAGATCAACAAACTCTCCGGGCTGAACATCAGCCTGCCAGACGAAGTGCAGAAGGCGGTCGACACCAGATCGGAAATGTCCGTCCTAGGGGTGAACTACATGCAGTACCAGACGGGGAAGGCGATCGAAGGCGCCGCGAACAACCCAAGCGGGACCGCCGGCGCCGGAGCAGGGCTCGGGGTTGGTCTGGGGGCCGGGATAGGCGTTGGCTCGGTCTTAGGAGGGCAGATGGCCCAAGGTATGGGCACGGGACAGATGAAGAGCTGCCCGAGCTGTGCAACCCTGATCCCCGTGAGCAGCACGTTCTGCCCGAGCTGTGGGGCGAAACAAAACCAAGCGCAACCCGCGGCGGGGGGGCAGAGTGCTCAGGGGAAGCAGGCGTTCTGTTCGAACTGTGGCTCGCCCGTCGCTGCCGGGGCGAAGTTCTGCGCCAACTGCGGCAACAAGTTTTAGGGGCTTGGATCATGTTCTGCGTCAAGTGCGGCGCCCAATTACCGGACGAGGCACAGTACTGCTTCAAGTGCGGGACGAAGCAGGGAGCCGGGGCACCCGCAGCAGCGCCGGTGTCGAGAGAACCCATCCTGGCCCCTTCCGGAGTGACTTCGCTAAAGTGCCCGAGTTGTGGAGCGCCCCTCGCTCCGAAATTCGGTGAAATGATAATCACATGCGAATATTGCGGCAACGGCGTATCACTTGCGACCGACGGCTGGAAGAACATCCAGAGGCACACGATGCTTCCTCTACGCTTTCAGACTCCGGACCAGATTGCCCAAAATATCACGAGCCTGATGGACAAGGGTCTCCTGCACAGACACCTCCACGAAGACTCGACCCAGGAAGAGCTCACCCTGGCCTTGACCCCGTACTGGGTCGTCCCCGCTTCGGCCAGGACAAATATCGTCGCCTCGGATACGGCCGCGACCGCGGGCACGCTCGCAACCACGGCAGTCCTCGCAGGCGTCCTCGGCGCGAGCATGGGCGGGGGTCGAATGGGTGGCGGGTTCGGAGGGGGAGCACTCGGCGGTATGGTGCTCGGGACAATGTGGGGCGGGGGGATGGGCAGAGGCGGCTACAACAAGGCCGCAACTCTCGACAACAACTACAACTATCCCGTCGTCGCCCTGAAGGCGCTCACCCTTTACCAGCCTCACGAATACGAATTCACGCTCGACGAGAGGGTCCTCTTCGACGTGTCGAAGGTTCCGAAGGGGGTAAAGGTCCTTAACGGTGACGTCAGCGAGGAGGTCGCGAAGTACCAGACCAAGACTTTCGTCGACCAGTTACAGACGCAAAGGGCCCATCAGCAATATCATATGATCCAACAGATAAGCACGGAGGTGGACGTGGGGGATGCCGAGCTGCTGCACGCCCCGATTTGGTTCGCCAGGTTCGACCACAAGGGGAAGAAGATCGTTCTGGTTCTGGACGGCAACTCCGGCAGACCCGTGAACAGCGTGGGACTATAGCCGCATTTCCAACGACTCCCTGCAGCTGAAAAGAATAAAGAGCACGCGAACTCCTTTGACAACTATGTCCTCCGTTCCGACGCGTCTCACCGAGCCGAGCGGGAAGGAGGCGGAGCTCTTCAGGAACCTGCCGAGCGGGAAGGTCCAGTGCACGGCGTGCGCGAGGTTGTGCCAGATAGGGGAGGGGCAGGTGGGGCTCTGCGGGGTCAGAGGCGTCGTTGGTGGGAAATTGTACCTACTCGTGTACGGGAAGATAATCGCGGGGCACATCGACCCGATCGAGAAGAAGCCGGTCGTGCATTACAAACCCGGTTCAAAAATCTTCTCAATTGCCACAAATGGTTGCAATTGGCTATGTTCTTATTGTATAGCTCCAGAATCAGCCGTAATCACCGATCAGGGCATCAAAACGATGTCTCAGATCTACGAAGAAACAGGACAATCGAACGAGGTCGCCTTCCCAACGAACGATTTGCGCGTCCTCAGTAAGGATGGGGCCTTTGGCAAAGTTCTGAAAGTGTTCAGACACGAATATTCTGGTAAGCTCTTGAGAATCCGTCCGTACTATCTTCCGGAGGTAAGATGCACGCCGAATCACGGATTATTTGTTTTCGATGGACAAACCAAAACCCTCAAAAAGAAAAGGGCGGACGAACTGAAGCAAAACGATCTGCTCGCAATTCCAAGGGCAAAGGATGCGATTGTCTCGACGAACATTTTTGCAAGTCAGATAATCGAGGAAGAAGTCAAGAGGGTGGCTCGCCCATCGAAGCGCAAGTCAGTCTGGAAAGTTTCCGTCGTAGATGGTAGGGTCAGGTTCGGTATGTCCCGGAGCGAAGGGATTCCGGCGAGTTTGGACTTGAACGAGGAATTTGCCGAGCTCCTAGGTACTTATTGTGCGGAGGGGAGCCTGACAAGGGCACCGAATCGACCGAACAGCTGGACCGTCGCATTTTCGTTTGGCAATCACGATTCTGATTTCATCGCAAGAACTGAAAAGCTCCTCAACAAGATTTTCGGACTCACACCTAGACGCGTCCAGCAAGGTTCCGTCATCAGATTGGAGCTTACGAACGGACCGCTTGCGCTGTTCCTCAGGAACCTAGCAGGCGAGAACAAATATGTTAAGAAAGTCCCGTTGACTATCCTTCATGCGCAGGACAAAAGCTTGCTCGAAAGTTTCCTTCGAGCATGCATCCGAGGAGATGGGTTCTTCACCGGCTCAAAGGGCCAGAGATGGTTTGGAACGACTTCGGTATCGAAGGAACTGACTCTAGGAGTATGGTACATAATGTCGCGTCTTGGTCTCCTCCCCAGATTCTATGTATCGAAGAATGCGCCGCAATACGAGATAGAGGGGAGAATTGTAGGAAGGAACTACGACTATATGACCAGGGTAATGCTTGTTTCCGAAGATGTAAGCTCCACGGTCGCGGCCACAAAATTTGTCGTCGAGGAAGACTTCACGCTCGTCCCGATTCGGGTGATCGATTCCGAGGATTACTCAGGTTATGTTTACAACTTGGAGGTCGAAGGAGACCATTCCTACACGGCAAGTTTCCTCGCCGTGAGTAACTGCCAAAACAGTGACATCAGTCAGCGGAGGAAAGTCGAAGGAGTCGACATGGACCCCCCCGCGGTGGTGGCACTAGCAAAATCCTACGGCTGCGAAGGACTGGCTTACACGTACAACCAACCGACAATCTTCATGGAGTACGCGAGGGACATCGGGAACATCGCAAGGGAGAACGGGATCTTTAACATATTCGTCTCAAACGGCTTCGACACCCCCGAGACAGTGGACATGATGAAGAGCTTCTTGGATTGCATCACCGTGGACTTCAAGGGGAGCGGAGAGACCGGGTTCGTCAGGAGGTACATCGGGATTCCCAGCGCTGACCCGATATACCAGACGCTCCTCGAAACGAAATCCAAGACGAATGTCCATGTGGAGATAACAGACCTAATCGTCCCTCAGGTGGGAGACAACATCGAGACCGCGGGGAAGCTCTCCCGTTGGGTCTACGACAACATGGGCCCCGACACCCCGATCCATTTTCTGAGGTTCCATCCCGACTACAAGATGATGGATTTGCCGTGGACGCCTGTTGAAACGCTCGAGAAACACTACGAGATCGCCAAGAAGGCGGGGCTGAACTACGTCTACATCGGTAACGTCCCTGGGCACCCGTTGGAAAGTACTTATTGCCCAGGATGCGGCAGGGTCTTAATCGGGAGGAACGGCTACGACATTACTGCCTACAACTTGGACAAACACAACCGCTGCAAGGTCTGCGGGCAGAAAACGCCGATAATCGGCCCGCTGAGCAAGGCCTCGAAGGACGACCGGTTCGTCTCCGTGATCAACTAGGCGTGCTTACTGGAGCTTCGCTTCTTTCTGCGCGAGGTTCAACTGATCGGAGAGGTGATTCAGTGAGGCGTCATACCTCTTCCTGTAGTTCGGCAGAAGGTTCTCGAACGTCTCCTGCCTCATCCGCTTCGTGTAATACTGCTCGTAGAGGTTCAGCAGATCCTTCGTCGCCCTGTCGACCTCCTTCTCGACCTCGTTGATATGGACGAGGAGGTCCAGGAAGGGTTTGCTCGAGGACTTCTGTTTCGCCTCATTCAGGCGCTGCAGGGCCCTGCCCCTGAAAGTGCCTATCCTCTGTCGAATCTCGTCGAAGTACGCCTTGTTGAGGTTGCTCGCTTCCTCCGCCCGTATCTGGTCGAACATGGAGTTGACCAGGTCGGTCTTCTCCTCGAACGCCTTGATCATGTCCGCAGCCTGCTCGGAGATAGTCCCCTCTTCTTCGGCCCCCCCGGTCTTGGCCCTGCTCACGTACAGCCCGATCAGCACAATGAGGAAGACGACCGACGCCGCAGGTATCGCCCTATCGGCCGCAAACCCGAGGGTAATGCTGTAGGAGAGGCTCGCCGTTCCCTGAGCAAGGGGTAACGCGGGCTGGAAGACTTGGGGCTGTCCTTGGCCCGAGCGGATACCGGTGGGGAGGGACATGGAAATGGTGTAGGTGTCCACGGGCGCGGCTATCGGCGGCTTAGTGGGTATGTTCACGGATATCTGTCCGCCCGAGACCGAGAAGTACGTGGACGGGAGGTCGTACACCATGGTCACAGTGAGGTTCGAGCCCGCCTTCAGGCTCGAACTGAAGGGGGCCGCGGTCAGATCTATCGCGCCGTTCGACAGGCCGACTATCTTCGGGTTCAAAAGAGGGGGGTATCCATTGGATACGACTGTGACCTGTCCCGTGTTGCCCAGTAGTAGCGCCAGCTTGAGGCTGCTTATGGCGGATGTCCCCGTATTCTTCAAATTGACGTAATCCTGAATTTGCGGTTTCCCGTTCCCTGTCGCTGTTATCGTCCTCGAAGCGACGAAGACGTGCACGGGCGTCAGTGCCGAAGCGCCGCTCGCCTGCAGGGCCGCCGTCGTCACGAGGGCTGGCCCCGGACCGAATTCCGTCAAGGAGATCCTGTAGACGGGTACCCCCGAGCCGCTGACCGGGGTATAACCCGCGGGCGGGGTAGCCAACGAGGCCAAAGAAGGCATCTGAATGGTGGATTTCAGGGAGTCTACCTTCACGTTCACGGAAGGATATCCGACAAGGAGGACGCCAACAGTGCTGCCGTTCACCAAACTGACGAGGTTCTGCATTACCGCCTTCAGGGAGAAGGCACTCGAAGCCCCGGCCTGAAGCTGGCCGAGCGAACTAGAGACCGCGTAGCTGATCGAGCCGTTAGAAGTGGAGGCGGACACGGTGTATCCTGTCCCGGTCAGGGTGTAGTTACCCACGAGCCTGGAAGCGACCGAAGCCGGGAAGCCCAACTGTAACGACGGGATCTGCACCGCGGTGGTTCCAGTATTGTTGAAAGTAACCGTCTCGTTCATCACGGCGAAACCGTAGCTCGACACGAAAAACTGGCTCGACACGTTTATCGTAGGTGCACCCGGAGTCTGAGCTGACGTCCCCCCTGTGGTTGAGAAGAGGAAGAGCAAAAGAGCTACGGCTAAGATTAACGACTTCTTCAAGTCTTTACGAGGCGAACCAGAATCCATACTTATTTTAACCGTTTCTTGTTGGTCGGTGAGCACAACAAAATTGCCCGGGTCTCATCCCCTTCTTCCCAACCTCGACGACGAAATCGTCTCCATGATGCTGGAACGAATCGGCGCTAGGTCGATTGACGAACTCTTCTCCGACATTCCGGAGAACGTGCGCCTGAACCGGGGCCTGAGGATCCCTCCAGGTCAACCCGAATCTACCGTACGTCGAGACTTGTCGTCGAGGCTCGCGACGGGAAGAACTCCTCCGTCCTCACTGTGCTTCCTGGGTGGAGGTGTATGGCCGCACTACATTCCGGCGGTCGTGGAATCGATAGTTTCGCGCCAGGAATTTTACACCAGCTACACGCCCTACCAACCAGAGATTAGCCAAGGCATGCTCCAAGGGCTCTTCGAGTATCAGAGCTTGATGTCAGACCTGCTGGGGATGGAAGCATGCAACAGCTCGATGTACGACTGGGCATCGGCCGCTGCGGAGGCGGCCAGGATGGCTGTCCGCGTCACGGGGAGACGCAAGTTCCTCGTCGCAGAAAACATCGCTCCTCACACGCTGGAAGTGATCAGAAGCTACGTCGAACCTCTGAATTTGGAGCTCGAGAGCGTTCCCTTCGACCATTCGACTGGAAGGGTGGATGTTGACAGGGCCTTGTCACTTATCGACCAGGACGTGGCAGGAATCTACCTTGAGAACCCGAACTATCTCGGAGTTCTGGAAGAGGAGATTGGAGAGGTCGTAGAAGAAATCCATCGGAAAAAGGGTCTCGCGGTTGTCGGGGTCGACCCCGTTTCTATGTCACTTCTTCGCGCCCCGGGAGACTTCGGCGTGGATATCGTTGTAGGGGAGGGGCAACCTCTGGGGATCCCGATGAACTATGGGGGCCCCCACCTCGGGATATTCGCCGTCCGCGACCTGAAGCTCGCCAGGAGCATGCCAGGTAGGCTGATAGGCGCCACGACGACGAAGGACTCTTCTAAGAGGGCCTTTTCGATGGTTCTCCAGACCCGCGAGCAACACATCAGGCGGGAGTCCGCAACCTCTAACATCTGCACGAACCAGTCGCTAATGGCTATCGCTGCCTCGGCGTATCTGGCACTCTTGGGGAAGAGCGGATTCAGGAAGCTGGGTGAGGTCATAATATCCAATTCTCACTACGCTGTGAAACGCTTAGCAAAAATCAAGGGGTTATCAGTTCCCGCTTACGGGGGTTCGTTCTTCAAAGAATTCGTGGTCGGATATCCGAGGGGAACGAACGCCACCTCTGTCTATCGCAAGCTCGCAAAGATTGGGTTCCTGGCCGGTTATCCCCTCGACGCGAAGTTCGGGGCGGGGCAGGCGGGGCTCTACTGCGTCACCGAAGTCCACACGGCTGAAGACATCGAAAGCCTGGCAGAGGCCATAGAGGAGGTCCTCTGAATTTTGCCACCAAAGTTCAGACAAGCGCGATGGGACGAGCCGCTTCTAAAGGAGATGAGTCGCAGAGGGCGCGTCGGTTTTCTTCCACCCCTGGACCCAAAGATAGGGAAGTCCGTGCGCGATCCGGGACGGTTTGTCCCCGACTCGTTGAAAACAAAGGGGCTTAAGCTCCCTGAGCTTTCGGAATTGCAGGTCCTCAGGCACTTCAACCGCCTCTCGCAAATGAACTTCTCGGTCGAGCTCGGCATGTACCCTCTGGGTAGCTGTACGATGAAGTATAATCCAAAAGTCTCCGAAATGATCTCGTCAGCCGATGGGTTGAGGCAAGCGCACCCACTCCAACCCGAGGAGACGGTACAAGGCCTCCTGTCGATCTTCTACGAGCTCTCAGAAACGCTGAGCGAAGTGACGGGGATGAATCGATTCTCGCTCTCTACCGCCGCGGGCGCTCAGGGGGAATTCGCCGGGGTGCTCATGATCAGGAAATTCCTCAGGGACGCGGGTTTCTCCGACAAGGACGAGATCCTGGTTCCTGATTCCGCACATGGAAGCAACCCCGCGAGCGCTGTGATGGCGGGGTTCAAGGTCGTCAAGGTTCCCTCGGACGAATCGGGGTTGGTACGCGCGAAGACGGTGGAGAGGCTCGTCACCAGGAGAACCGCCGGGATGATGTTTACGGTCCCAAATACGCTCGGCCTCTTCGAAAGCGAGGTCGCAGAGGTTTGCAGAGCGGTGCACGAAGGAGGGGGTCTCATGTATTATGACGGTGCGAACATGAATGCGCTACTGGGGAAGGCGAGGCCGGGAGACATGGGCTTCGACGTTGTGCACCTCAATCTGCACAAGACCTTCGCGACCCCTCATGGCGGAGGTGGTCCGGGCGCGGGGCCGGTCGGGGTCGTCAAGAAGCTCCGGGACTATCTACCCGTCCCGGTCGTATCCAGGAACTCGCGCGGGTACTACTTGGACTCCAAGCTCCCGCACTCGATAGGGAGGCTGAAAGGACACGTGGGAAATTCAGCTGTGTTGGTGAGGGCGTATGCCTATACTCAGCTTCTCGGGGCAGAGGGGCTAAACAACGTATCCACGCTCGCAGTCCTTGCCGCGAACTACCTCTGGAAGCTGCTCGACCCAGGCGCGTACCCGGTCACGCACGGCAAGGACCTTCGGCGGAAGCACGAGGCGGTCGTCTCGGCCAAGGGAGAACTCCCCGGGACCGCGATGAAGGTCGCGAAAGCGATCCTCGATTACGGGATGCACTCTCCGACCGTGTACTTCCCGCTGATAGTGAACGAGGCACTGATGATTGAACCGACCGAGTCAGAACCCGTAGAAGTCCTGGAAGAATACGCGTCGGCTATGAACGAGATTGCCCTGCGAGTGCGCGACGGTTCCCTTGGGGACGTGCCAACAAACACGAGCGTAGGTAAGATTGACGAAGTGAAGGCTTCCCACCCCACCACGCTGAAGGTCAAGTGGTGAACCCTCGGCAAAAGGTCTTATACCGAATTGGACACATTCATGAAATCGTTGCCGAGCGAGCTCACCCAGAAAGTGACGGTAAAGATCAACGAGGTCATAGAAGAAGAGACGTCGAGAAAGCTCGGGGAACTGAACGTCATAACGGAGGTCTCAGAAACCCCCGACGGCAATTTTCGGATCCAGTTTTCTCCGCTCTCTCCGTGCAGCCCTCTGGCCGTCAACATGGGACGGGGCATCAGGGACGCAGGCATGTCGGTCGATGGAGTAAAGCACGTCACGGTCGAGTGCAGCGGTCACATGCAAGACGAACTTGTCAACAAGCTGGTAAACAGGGAAAAGTCACCGACGTAAGGCGTTCGAGACCTTCGTAACCTCGTCAGGTGAACAAAAATTTGACAGAGTGTTTACTGTTTTAGTTGATGGCCTTGTATATCCACGACACCATAAGGGCACCGACCCAAAGTTTGACTCAAAAATCTTCAACACGCGACTCCGTCGCGGTAGGAATCGGAAGCGCCGGGAGCAGAATCGTCTCGCTCTTGAGTAGAGAATCCCTGCCGGTTTCCAGGTACGCCTATCTGTCCTGCGACGAGAACGACTTCGAATTCGTAGGAGAGGGTGAGAAAATCCTCCTCGAGTCTCCCGTCGACCAGAAGCTTACCCCCTCTATGGTGAGAGGCCTCTCGATCGCGGCCCAGGGACGAATTAGAAAGATTCTTCGGGGTTCCCGCGTCGTTTTTGTTATCGCTGGTCTCGGCGGCGCGACGGGGACGGGTCTAGCCCCGGTTGTCGCAAAACTCGCCCAGGACGAGGGCGCCACGACGATCGGGGTCGCCGTTATGCCCTTCGAATTCGAGAAGAAGCTGAAGTTCTATGCTGGAGTCTCCCTGAAACGGTTCAGGGCAGCAGCGGAGGGCGTGATAGTGATCGATAACGATATCCTCCTGAAGTCTTCCCCGGAAGACTCGCTCACGGACATCTACAAGATGGCGAACGGCGAGGCCGTAAGGGCCCTCACGTCGATCTTCGCGAAACCAGCCGAATCCGACGTCCCGGTAGCCCTGAACAAGGTGCTGGGATCGGTCCTCCAGGACGGGTACACCCTTCTGGGGTTGGCACGTTCTAGCTCCACAGACAAGACCGAAGAGGCGCTAGCGGGCGCGGTAATTTCGATAAGCAAGATCGCCGAGGCGAGAGAAGCGAATCATGCCGTCGTGCTGCTGACGGGCGACGCCTCGCTATCAGGAACCGAAGTCGGTCTCGCTGTAAGACGCCTCGGCCCCATGATGAACAACCAGGCTGTGGACGTGGAGTATGGGGTCAATTATGCCGGAACCTCTCAGCTGCAGGTCAGTCTGCTCGCATCTGGCTTCAAGACTACGAAGTACGACGATTATGACCCTCTCGCAAAGGTGTTCGGAAAGAACGTAATCGACGACGAGATGGACTACTCGCTTCCGGGGGGGCTCGAAATGCTCGTCCCGTGCGACTGAGTCCTCCTACCGGCGAAGATTTCTTTCAGGTCGTAGCTCTTCGTCACGACCGACCTCACCCTCTCCAGCTCTGTCTCGTCCAGTTTTTTGAACAGTATCTCCGGCTTCAAAACGTGAAATTCGTCTTTCCGGGTCGAAATCTCGTCCCAGCTGGGTATTTCCCTCAGACCTAGCATCGATGCAATCCTACCGGCTGCTTCCGGAGTGTAGGGTGCAAGGACCACAGAAAGCTTCCTGCAGAGGTGAAGGCAGAAGGAAATGACCTTCTCGCAGCTTTCCCTGTCCTTCTTGATGAGTACCCACGGCTCGCTACTCTGGAAATACTCGTTTCCCAGACCTGCGATTGCCAGCACTCCGGTCAAAGCGTCGCGAAGTTTTACTTCGTCGAGACATCTCTCCACCCGATTTAGTTGCTCATCGACCCTTCCTTCCAGGTTCTTTTCGCGCTCCCCGTACTTAGGGGTCCTGACAACCCCCCCGAAATTATTCCACGCGAAGGTCAGAGTCCTGTGGACGAAGTTCCCAAGGTTAGCGACCAGCTCGTTGTTCACCCTGCTCTCGAAGTCCTCCCACTTGAACTCGCTATCCTTCGTCTCGGGGATCAGGTAGGTCAGGTAGTACCTCCAGACGTCGGGTCTGAGTTCGGATTCTACGACGCGTTCACAGAAGATCCCCCAATTCCTGCTCTTTGAGAACTTGTCCCCTTCATAGTTCACAAACTGATATCCCACGACGTCGTACGGTAGGTTGTAATCTCCGTGGGCTATCAGCATTCCCGGCCAGAAAATCGTGTGGAACGGGATGTTGTCCTTCCCCAGAAAATTGTAAATCTTGGCCTTGTCATCGAGCCAAAACCTCTTCCAGGCCTGCGGCCTTCCCTTTTTTGCGGCCCACTCTCTGGTCGAAGAAATGTATCCGATAGGCGCATCGAACCACACATAGAAGACCTTGTCTCGATACCCGTCCAAGGGAACCGGGACTCCCCATTTCAGGTCACGGGTGATGCTCCTCTTCTTCAGGCCTTCTTTGATCCACCCAAGAGCCAGCGATGAGACCTGACGCCTCCACCTCTTCTCGCTCTTGATCCACTTTTCGAGTTTGCTCTGGAGCTTCCCGAGTTCGAGGAAGAGATGCTTGGTGTCCCTGAACACGGGGACGCTCCCGTCTATCTTGCAGCGCGGGTTGATCAATTGGTCGGAATCTAGGAGGCTAGAGCAGTGTTCGCACTGGTCTCCCCGCGCGTGTTCGTAACCACACACGGGGCAGGTCCCCTCGACGTACCTGTCCGGAAGGAAGAGTCTATCCTTTTCGCAGTAGGGCATCCTCAATACGCCTTTAGAGACGAACCCTTTCCCGTAGATCCTCAGAAAGAATTCTTGGGTGGTCCTGTGGTGAATGGGCCTAGAGGTGCGAGAAAAGTTGTCGTACGAAATCTCAAACCAATCGTAGATTCGCTTTTGGACGGCGTATAGCGCGTCTGTGAGTTCCCGCGGAGTCGCTTTAAGCTCGAGCGCCGCCACCTCCGTGGGGGTCCCGTTTTCGTCGGTCCCGCCGACGAACAGCGTCTCGTATCCTCTTAGCCTACAATATCTGGCAAAGATATCCGCGGGGAGGTGGGAACCCGCCATGTTCCCTACGTGGGGAATCGCGTTCGTGTAAGGGAGCGCGCACAATACTAAAATGCGTTTTTTCTTAGCCTTTTCAGCCACACGTGATCAGATGGCCTCTCTCTAGTTGAAGTTTTCTTTCAGAGAGCCCAGCTCTGGGCGTACGCGGTCTGTTCTTCTGTGGGTTCACTTATGACTATCCCGAGCGAATCGAGGGTTGAGTAAGCGATTTCTTTCTCTATCTCCTCCGGGACGCCGTAGACGTGGTTTTCCATCTTCGTGTGGTTTTTCCTCAGATAGAGGGCGGCCAGGAACTGGTTTGCGAAGGACATCTGCATCACTTCCGGAGGGTGCCCTTCCGCGGCGACGAGGTTCGCGATCCTCCCCTTCCCGACTAGGAACACCTTCTTCCCGTTTTGGAGAATGACTTCATCCACGTGAGGTCTTGCCTGGCGTACGGCCTTTGACTTTGAAAGCAGGGTCTTCACGTCGATCTCGACGTCGAAGTGCCCCGCGTTAGCGAGAATCGCTCCGTCGTTCATCTTCTCGATCGCTGAGTAGGGCACGACGTTCTTCTGCCCAGTGCACGTGATGAAGATCTCCCCTCTCCGCGCCGCGTCCAGTATATTCGTAACCTCAAAACCGTCGAGATGGGCTTCTATTGCCTTGATGGGATCCACTTCGACGACCGTGACCTTGGCGTCCATTCCCCTAGCCCTCTTGGCCACTCCCTTCCCAACCCATCCATAGCCGACCACCACGATTCTTTTTCCGGCCAGGAGCAACGCGGTGGATCTGAGAATCCCATCGATCGTGCTTTGCCCCGTCCCGTATCTGTTGTCAAAGAGGAACTTCGTCTGGGCGTCATTGACCGCGATGATGGGATACCTGAGCTTCCCTTCCTTCTCCAACGCACGAACTCTTACGACACCCGTGGTGGTCTCTTCGGAGCCACCCACTATCCGCGTTCTCGCTCTAGTCGCTGCAACGTGGAGGTCGGCGCCATCATCGATGAGTTGGGACGGTTTGCCTTCTAGCACCTTCTTGATGCACCAGTTGTACTCTTCTGCGGATTGCCCCCTCCACGCCCACACTTCTGTCCGAGTCGCGAGATAGGCGGCGATGTCATCCTGCGTCGAAAGCGGGTTCGCTCCGGCTAGCCGAACATCCGCTCCGGCCTTCAGGAGCGTGTCTATGAGGACCGACGTCTCCTTTGTTACGTGCAGGCACACGCCGAGGACAACGCCTTGCAAAGGTTTCTTTCTCCCGTATTTCTCAGATAGTGCATTGAGGGCATTCATGTGCTCCCTCGCCCACCTGAAGTTCTTCTCGCCTTCACTCGCGAGTTTGGCGTCTGCGATTTTTGACATCTGCGCTTGTCAAGCGTGCATCTCAGGAGCTAATTAAGCTCAATCGATTCTGGTGATTGTGTTCTCGATCAGTCGTTTCACCTTAGGGCCCGCTCTGTCCATCACAGTGAGGACCTCCTCATGCTTTACTCTTTCCTGGATTCCAGCGGCAGAGTTGGTGGCGACGACCAGTGAGGAGTACCGCAAGCCGATCTCATTTGCGAGCACTACCTCCGGCACGCCGGTCATACCCACGACATCCGCTCCCAACGAGCGGTACATCTTGATTTCTGCCGCGGTCTCAAACCGCGGGCCCTCGGCGCAAGCGTAGACCAGTCCAGGACGCACCACTAACCCGAGGGCAGAACCCGTTTTTTGAATCTCCCGATTCAGCCGAGCATTGTAAGGGTGAGTCATGTCGGTGTGGACCACTCTGTCGTCGAAAAATGTCGATGCCCTGCTCTTGGTGAAGTCTAAAAACTGTTCAACGAGTCCGAGGTCCCCCACTCTGAACTTGGGGTTCAGAGAGCCCACGGCGCTCGTTGCAATGACATTCTTCACGCCAAGCTTCCGGAGCGCCGCGATGTTGGCTCTGTAGTTGATTCTGTGCGGGGGGACGACATGATCTAATCCGTGTCGCGGCAGTACCCAGAATTTCCTTGCTCCGATTATGGCGTGGTATGTTAGAACCTGCCCATATTCGGTCTTCACAATCCTCTTCTCTTGAAGGGCGAACCTCCCTCCCATGCCGCTTCCAGCAATTACTGCGATAACCATGGTCCTACACTAGGAAAGATCCACGGCTGCAGGCCAGAGCGGGCGTATGGACAGGGTGCTATTCTGTGTCATATCTGACGAGGGAGTATACCTCATACTTTGAGAGCTTTTCCCTCCCTCGGAGGAAAGCCAGTTCGACGACAAAAGCGAATCCGATGACAGAGCCCCCAAGTTGCTCCACTAGCCTGGTCGCCGCGAGCGACGTCCCCCCGGTCGCTAAAAGGTCATCCACGATGAGCACTCTTTCTCCCCTCGAAATTGCATCCTCGTGAATCTCAAGCCCCTGCTTTCCGTACTCGAGCTCGTAGTTCGCTTCTAGTTTCCTCGACGGCAACTTCCCCGACTTACGCGCCGGAACAAATCCAACGCCCAGGCGCTCTGAAAGAGGAGCTCCGACTATGAACCCTCTCGCCTCGATCCCAACGACCTTCTCGACCTTTTTTCGCTTGTAGTGTTCGAATAGGGCATCGGTCGTTCTCTTGAATAGTGGCCCGTCCTTCCAGAGCGTCGTCAGGTCCCTGAAGACGATTCCCTTCTTCGGATAGTCTGGAACGTTCCTGATCGCGGCCTTCAGTTCGTCCGCGAAGTTCATTCTACGCGCTCAGCCTTGCGTGTTCGAGTGCTTTCCCGCAATCGCATCCCCTCCTCAAAGGGACAGCTTTGATAATTTCAGCCAAGAGAGACCTGAGGCTTGCGATGTTCTTGTTGAAGACCTTGACCACCTCTTCGTGTGAAACCGGCTTCGTCCCCGGGTCCCCCTCGAGTCCGACGTCGTAATCCGTCACCAGTGAGATGTTCAGATAGCACATCTCCAGTTCTCGAGCCAGTGCGACCTCGGGGTACTGCGTCATGTTGATCACGTCCCATCCCTGTCCTCGAAAGAATTTGCTCTCGGAACGGGTGGAAAATCTTGGCCCCTGAATCACGACAACCGTCCCCGTGGGATGGACGCTGATCCCCAAATTCGATGCGGCGCCGATTGCGATCCTCCGCAGCTCAGGACAGTAAGGGTCGGCGACGCTGACGTGCGTCGTTTCAGGGCCGTCGAAGAATGTGTCCCGGCGTCCCGTCGTGAAGTTCACGAACTGGTCGCACAGAACCATGTCCCCCGGCTTGACTTCGGCCTTCAGGCTCCCGACGGCGTTGGGACCGAGGACCCTCGTGACCCCGAGCCCCGCGAATGCGGTCAGGTTCGCCCGATAGGGAACCATGTGGGGAGGGAATTCGTGGTGCGCTCCGTGGCGGGGCAGAAAAGCGACCCTCCTTCCCCGGACTCTTGCGATTCTGATTTTGCCGCTCGGAAATCCGTAAGGGGTCTCCGGATATATCTCCTCTCCCTTCTTGAAGAAACTGTAAAAGCCCGATCCGCCGAAGACGCCGAACTCCGCCTTGGGCTTCACGTTCTCCCCTCAGGGATTTCCGATTTAATCTTTGGTAAGCCCGCTAATTTGGCTTAGAATTCATTAAATGTTGCAAATTCCCTACAGAATCATGCAAGAATCGGAAAGTATGACGACTGCGAGAAAAATGCGCTGGTCCTGCGGCAATTTAGTAACACCGTGGGATGCAGTGCGAGAAGAACGAATCCCTTGGCTGACATGTTCTGGCGGGGTCATCAAGTTCGCTGATGAGGCAGGAAAGAGCAAACAGGCGCGCCAGCAACAGCGGCAAGACCTAAGTGCCTCGCTTGACGTGAGGGTGGTGGGAGAATAACGGGAGACAAGCGCGTCTACGACTTCGCTAAGTGGCGCGCTCTCTACAAGACCAGACCGAGCACTCAGGATACGTACATGTGCGGTGTGAAGGCGTTCCTGGCCTGCGTCTTCGGAATCACCTTGGGGCGTGGCAAGACTGGTCTCACCCAACTTGAACAACTGGCTGCTCGGTACATTGCCGACTTCAAAGCTGGCAAGCGTGACGGCTTCGATGACCTAGCCAAATTCGTCCAGAGCTGGGGCACCAAGCCTCCGTGGACCCTACACGCCTATCTCACTGCCGCTAAGGAGTTCCTACTCTACTGCTGCGACGTCGAACTAGGAACCAAAGACAGGCGAGCGCTCCGTGGCATGATGCCGAAGGGTATGGGCGAGGCTCAAACCGAAGACGGCCTACTGACTAGGGAAAAGCTCCGCGCAATCCTCCTGCACTCAAGGGACATCAAGCTGAAAGCACTGATACTCTTCCTAGAGAGTTCAGGTATCCGCGTCGGCGAGGCCCTACAACTCACGCTGAGTGACGTGAAGCTGGTGCCAGAGTCAGGCAGTTCGGAGCCGTTCGCCCCTATGGTGTCGGTAAGGGCAGAGACCGCAAAGGAGGGCCACTCGTACTTCAGCTTCCTGAGCTCTGAAGCTGTTGAGGCGCTCAACGAGTGGCTGAAAGTAAGAGACCACTACCTCGCAAGCGGGCTCTTCAGGCGCGGCAAGAACATGGTGAGGAAGGAGCGGCAGCAGACAACACCAAGAAGACCTCCAACCGCTGACCAAGTCTTCCCCTTCACGTATGACTCGGCGAACAAAGCCTTCGGACAGGTAATCCGCGAGGCTGGTCTGTACGTTAAGGACAAGAGGACAGGCAGGTCAGCCTACCACCTTCACCTTCTCAGAAAATACTTCACCTCGAAGATGAAGCTCCGCGTCCCACCTGAGATGGTAGAGGTGATGACGGGGCACCGTGGCTACATGGGCGGGGTCTACAATAACCAGTACACCCAACAGGACTATGTTGAGGCGTACCACAAAGGCGAGCCACAACTCCTAGTCCTTCAAGACACGACCAAGCTTGAGGCGGCAACAGCGAAACTAGGTGAGACGAAAAATGAGTTGACACGGGTCTCTACCTACACCCAGTCTGTACTGGCCGAGAACAAGAACCTACAGGCCACAATCACAAAGTGGGATGCCTACTTCACTGAGAAGTTCGGAAAGCCCACCGAAAAGGTCGCGGACGAACTGGCGCATGAACTCGTTGCCGAGAAATTGGCACAGCAAAGCGCTGAGGTGCAAGCGGAACAGGACTTGGCCGAGTTCGACAAACTCGTAGCACTTAAGTCAAAGAAGAGGGCCTGAACGCGGCCCTCTCCACTTTTTGTTTTCCCAAGAGCGTTAAAGTAAAGGTCTCCCTGAAGAATCTTGAATGAGTAACGGGTCAACAGAGGATTCTCGCAAGACTCTTCTTGAGACCTACCGTTCAAGCGTGAATCAACTTGCAACAGCCTCCCTAGCACTAGCTGCGGCCACTATTCCTGAGTTCTCTGCTTTTCGAGGACACCCTTTGATTCTTTATCCCTTGTTGAGCCTCACCATTGGGGTTTCCGTCTACGCTTTGCTTCGGGCAATTGCTTGGGCGCGGCTATCAAGTGCCGCGCTGCGCTATGAGGTCTCGCCTGCGGATAAAACAGTTCCAAAGCTGCACTGCTTCTTCGACGAAAAGGTCGAGGAAGAGGTCAAGAAAAGTGGGTGGCCCCACAAGAAGCTTTTGTCATCCGAGCGAGGCACATTCTTGGTACCTGTTGCTGGGTCGCTGATACTCGGAGGTGTCATTGACTTGTGCATAGTTCTCAAGCGCGCGTCTCCAGCAACATTTGCAGCTACACTTCGTGGTTTCCTTTTGGGTGAACTCCTCGCCGCCATTGGTGCAGTTTTGTTACTATGGGGCATCTACGAGGTTTACAAGAAAAGCAAAGACGCTGGCAAACCCTGTTGTGGTCAAGCCAAGCTACCAAATTGAAGGCACTAGATTGCTGTTCCGAGCTCCTCAGCTATCTTTGACAGAACCAAGACTTTCGCTCCCTTTGAGGTCTTTATGTCCCAGTTGACAGCATCCCCGTCCCGAATGCCTAAAGCCTCTGCGAAGCTCTTAGGGATGATGACCTCGAGAGACGTTCCCGCGAGGGTTACTTCGCACCAGGCAGCACAACGAGGAAAGGCAGGTTCGTCAACTCGCAGACGTACACCATCGCCAGCGCCTCTCTATGTACCTTCACTCTGCCGACCACCGGAATCCCGGCCTCCACCCAGCCCCTGTCGAGCCTCTCGATTCCGAACCGCGTGTGCCATTCGTCGCTGACCATGTGGCCGCAGTGGGGGCAGGTCTTCTTCATCGGGCAAATTAGTTAGAATTCGCCTAAAGGAGGAGCGGTCTTTTTGGGCATCCTTTTGGGACGGAGGGAGTCGCGGGTGAATGTGAGGAAGTGTTCATAGATTCACTTGACTCTCTCCCTGTCCTACTGCTGTCTTTGTAGGTGGGGCTAATATGTCGGGATTCCTCTTCGTTGTGTATGAGCAAAGATGAAAGCCGGGAAGATGATTCGCTCGTAGACCTAGAGGCAGCCCGTGACAGCGTCGCCATAAGCAGCTTCCTTCCTCCGAGAAGATGCAAGAACTGCGACTACTAGGAAACGGTCGGGCGACTTGTTGAATAAAGTGGGGAGAGAGTGAGTGAGCCAAGGAGGCCTCCAAATTACCGCTGGTACAGAGAGCCCACCGACTCGATTGCTGCAGGCGCGCGTTGTGATGAATGCGACCACGAACGCGTGATTCAGGGAGGGATTCCAGTCTGTTTGAAGCACTGGACTGTCGTCAGGTTGACCACTCTGTGCGACGATTACGTCGACAAACGCGAGCCGCATGTCCTGATTCACCTCGGCGAGCCAGACGAGATAGAAGCTGAGATTCTGAAGTTCGCGTCGCCTCCAATCGAGATTGAAGACCCGCCCAAGGGTACGGCAGGTTCAGACCTTACGACAGAACAGCTAAGCGTCCAATTCGACTGGGACAGTTAGAGGGTTCTTGAGTGAAAAGGTAGGCCGCTACAGACAGGAAAGTGCTCTTCGTGGCCGCACCGTACCACGAACCCTTTTTGTTACATACGAATATTTGGAACCTGACTAAGCGAAGATAGTTTGTCCGAAGAGACTCCGCAGGCAATCTTTCACCTGCCGTGGAAAGAGAGGGTCACCAAAACTGGCAGACGACACAGAATCCAAAAGGCTCTTGTTCCGTCAGACCTCTTGGAGTTCATGAAGTCGAATCTTGACAGATACTACACCTACAGATTCTACCCCACATACATCGTTCGCGTTCCAAAGGTGCCGAGATGAGTGAACTTGCCGCGCCAGCACTGACAGTTCATCACAGGCCTCCAAAGATTGACCACAGACGCAAAGAGTTCAGACGAATCAAAGAACACCGCAAAATCAGGTGGGGCAAGAAGCTCGACTTTGTTGAGACCGCAAAGAATATTGTTGCTCTAATGGCAAAGTACAGAACGGAGTGTCAAGCTCCACCTGACGAGTTCGATTGGAAGTCTCCCTTCGCTCCTACCATGCTGGCTTTGGCCTCGACCCTTCTCATTCAGCTTCAGAATCTCTGCCGCGCTCAGGAGGCGTTGGACGGTCTACGTCTCTGGGTTGGATACGCGCCCAAGAGGAACTTCGTGAATCAAGTACGTGTCAGAAAGTACAGGCCTGTTTGTGCTCATTGTCACCACGTTAAGACTGGGGTCAAGTCAGGACACGAGGTTGTAGGCGTTGGTGCTCGAGGACGTTGCCTAGTGAAGGACTGCCCATGCCAGCACTATGACCCTGACCCTGCTGACGTTGAGATGCGGGACATAGACATCCCCGCTGACCTGCCAGAATCTGACGTGCCATATCTTCAGGAAGCCTTCAAGAGAGGAAAGCTGTCACCCTCTAGGTACATCAACTTCTCTAGGGAGAAACTTGGAACCAACACTCACTCTCTCAGGTTCTCATCCATTACGTATCTAGGCAAGCTTGGCTACACCTCGTCGCAAATCAGAACCATCACTCACCATGCCTCTACCAAAGAGATCGAAGGATACATGGAGGAGTCAGCGGGTGATGAGGCCAGAGCCCAACTGCGCAACATGAAGTTCAGCTAAGTCACTCAGCGTTCTCACCACCTTACATACCCTACATTGTGGGGGAAATGTAGGGCGCTTGCAAACGCAATACAAAACTACGGTACCATACAAACTACACATTTGTATTTGAAGTATCATACACCCGTAGACTATCTTGTGGAGAGTGCTCCCAAGCCCTCGCAGAGATTTTACTCGGCACCCTTAGTAGGAGGCGGGTGTCGCTTAAGAAAATACGGTAGTGAGATTTTGTGTTTTTGCACCACGAAATAGCCTTTGGTCTGTCAATAGGGCAGCTTGACACTCTTAGAGCCTCCACCCACCTTCCTTCCTCTGACAGCCTTACGCGTCACGCGCTCTTCGGCTTGCCACTTCAATATGCGCCCCTCTAGCTTAAGTTGCCTAGTCACTTTGAAGGAAGCGTTTGCGGGCATCAATCACGAAGCCAGCACTCGAGCGTCAAGCCCCTCGGCCGTCTCCCTTCTGGCACGGTTCCAACGTACCCAAGTGGAAGGACCCACTTCGCAACATACATGCAAAGTGCGGCACTTGCAAGGACTCAGGGAGCGTGTACTTTGGAGGCACAGGTCTCCTCCCTTGTCATTCGTGCAAAGGGATGAGAACAGTCGAAGCAGCAGCTGTTTCTGCCGCTAAGTCAGAGTTGATGAGGTGCGTCAGAAAAGGAGTGTCAAACGTCCATCCCATCCTCACCCACGACTTCTGCGTTCGTGTTTACAACAGGTATCAAAACCGTCTGCCCTTCTCTCCAGGTGACAAGCTGGACTTCACCGTCAACGACCACACGCTAGAAATCAAGAAGGGGTCCTCAGAATACATTATTGACAGCTCTTGGTTGATTCACACACCGTACGAGCTAAGAGACAAGCTGCCCTTTGCCAGGAAAGAGCCCCTTTCATTCACCATCGAAGGTGGTGCGGTTCTAATCAGGAAACTGGTGCCTAAATCCGTGGTGGAAACCTCAGACTCAGTACCCGTACAGCGCATCAGCTAGTTCTTCGCCAAGTTCATTGAGAGGCGCGGCAAATTCAGTTCTACGAGACGTACCACGGTGGTAGTGCCAGAGGTTGCTGACATCCTCGCCAAGCTCGTCTTCGCAATTCCATTCCATGACTTAGGCTACATGGCCGAACATTTTTGGATTTCTTCTCTCAGATTCACGGTCTTGCGGTGACTTAGGCACGGGGCGTTCTATAGAGTAGAGAGTCGGAGTTGTCCGAGAGGTTTCGGCTCCCTCCTTCCTCGGAACGGAGACTGACAGTAATTAGAACCCGTACTTGTACCCGTACTTACCTAAGTACGAGGAGTACGAGAAGTATACCTTAGACGACTATTAGTGAAAGACATTTCTAGATGATTCCCCCACATCTTTATGGTGAAAGTAGGGGAGTACCAAGATTTGACCCGTACTCGTCGTACTTCCACCACGAACCAGTACTCGGTCTAAAGCCGAACCCGTACTCGTCCTAACCGAACCCTTTGACAGCCTCTTGGTTCACAGCAACGGAGTACTCAAGTTCTTTCAGTTCTTCGCCGATGTCAGCGTCTCCTTCCAAGTGGTACTTCTTGACCATGTTGAGAAGGCGCGTTGCATCAGTGTCCCATCCTCTAACTTGCCTGACTTCTCCTGATGTCGGGAGCACTTCAGATGTATGCACATATGGCCTCGCCTTCTTCCCTCCCAAGTTCAATTTTATCTCATTGACAATCTGCATGTCAGTAATCGTTCCATACTCACTACTGCGTATGCCATAAGGAACGTCCGACTTCATGACAATTGTTCCATTCATGTAATCTGCCAGCACTGTTCTGAGTTCTTCTGTCGGACACTGTTTCTCGCGAAGTTTCACGCAGGCCTTCGTGACAAGAGCAGTCAAACTGCTCTTCGCCTCCTCTATCGCTTTGGCCTCTAGCGTTGTTAGAAACTCCAACAGTGGCTCGTACAGACTGGTACCATGCACGGCTTGCAAGAGAGGCTTGTAGAGTTCTTTGGCTCGCCCCGTGAACGATATGTCTAAGTCAGGCAGACTGTTCCAAATAGTCTGAAGTCTCCAAGTCATCAATTGCTTTCTAATTTCAGCAAATCTCTTTAGATCTGAGGACCTGTCAAACTCATCTTTCTTCGGCTTCTCCTTGGTCGTAAGTTCGACAATGAATCGTTCTAGTACGGCTTTGTTGCGAATCGCGTAGTTGCTGACTACAATCTTGCATGAGAACACCTGATAGTCATGCTGAATCGGAACCCCATCTCTGTTGGTTCGAATTCTCATCACTGAAGCGCCCTGCTTGTATCCTTCTTTGAAAAGAGCTTGAAGGTCCCTATCTCTCTCTACCGATTCGAACTCATCTTGAATGAGTGTGCCTTTGACGTTCTCTGAGTAGATGAATATGTTGGCGGCAGTTGCTAGAACGCCAGCATTTGCTCGATATGACATCTGCCTGTGTAAAGTCTTTCTCTGACCTTTCCCAGTTTCTGTGTCACCAAAGTATGCCAAGTAAGGTGTCGTCATTGATTTGGAAACCAAGTACGTCAGAACGGTGTAGGCCGTGTTTAGGATTCTCCAAGTATCGTCGCAGGCAACAAAGGTCTTCCACTCGTTCAAAATCAACTTTGTCACCACGTCGAGTTTGATTGGTTTGTTGACCTCATCTTTCTTTGAATCGAATTCGCACGGCAGGTATCCCAACGGCTCCGCTGGAGCATATGTGATGCCATCATACACGAACTCTTTCATGAAATCGAGCCTACCAGTTAGACCGTCTTTGTGAAGGAAGGCTGGTTGCCCGTCTAGCTTGACCGACTCAAGATAGATTCTCTGGTCTGGAAATGTCAGACTGTGAACTTTTGTAGAAGGAACAACTTTCACCTTTGGAATCTTGAGCGTTTTGGCCTTCTCTTTCTTCGCTTGCTTCATGGAAGTCTCGCCTCACCCTCAAACTTTCGGTCGTCTTCGTGAGGAACCTTCATTTTTCTTTCAACAGCAACTGAACAACGCGGGCACCAGAACTCGTCAATCATGGTATCTAGGCGTGCAGGCTCAAAGTCCTCATAGAGCTCATACCGATGCAACACGGGCTTGTTCAAGTAGAACTTCCTGACAACTAGGTTCTCCCACGTCAGTTTGTGACCTCGTGAATCTCTTACTGGAAGAACAGCACGATGTCCGATACTGACGTTTGTTCTCTTGAGCTTGCCATTACTCCAGACCTCAACCTTCTCTGTGCTGCATTCGCAATTGAAGGTCTTGTACGACTTATCCTGGGTGCCCCACGCGGCAACAGGAATCCAACCATGCACATGTCCGTTAGACTTATTTGTTGTTGGCGGCGTAGTCAATGACGAACTCCTTGAATCATTCTGGGAGCGTCACGGGTCGCAACGTCCGTAGCAGCGTGTAACGTTCTAGCTCCATCAGCTGGGCGGTGTTCGTGGCGGGTTGCGACCAATCTCATCTCTTCTTCCTCTCCGCGAGTGACATGATGTACTCATGCCACGTCATAGTCCTTTTCCGCTTCAGAACAATGTCGAACTCTTCCTGCTCCAGCGTAATCATCGTTCTCCTCACCTTGGTCTTCCCAAGAGCGTTTGAATGGACAGGGCGCGGACGTTCACTGCTAGGCTTCCTTCCCAGTACAAACTCAGGCCATGTTCTCGTACCCATAGCTGCCTTCAATTTCTTCCATTCCTCATCCGAGAACTTTTGCGTCACGAATCTCTTCATACGCTTTCTAGCTAGCATGCTACAACCATATAAAGAAGTATGTGTCTGCGATTTATTCAGGTTCAAGCTAGGAGGTCAAAGGATATCTAGGTTCTAGGCTTATCGGGGAGGGTGGGTGTTCGCAAATTGGACGACAGCTTGATGGTAACGCATGGAAATGACGAGTTCCAAGTCTGGGTCGCGCCAAATGAATATGGAGACAAAGTTCGCATCTATGTGTCTGACCCAAGGGGCGGCGTGGAGAAACAATTCGGCAAGGTCAATGATGCGAGAGATTATCTGAAATACCATCGGGTCAGTTCAGCTGATAGAACAAAGGTCTCTCATTGGCTCTCTCACCAATTAGTTCCTTGGAAAGAGAGACAACGTAAGTATGGGCGAGATGGCTACGAGAGTGGCACGAAAGTTTGACCTGACTGAAAAAGAGGGTGAGGGTTCGACGATAAATAACAGGCGTCAGACAACAAAGGCATGAGGCACAAGTGGCTGGCGCTCTTCATCGTTCTGTTTGTCCTCTTTTATGCCGCTGTGCTCTACGATGCCTCCTACCCCAATTCTTTCACTGGCTTTCCTTACACACCGACAGCGGGGAGTTTTGCGTTCCTTGCCGAGTGGGGATTGATTGGAAGTCTGCTGGTGGCTGCGATGGCTACGACCATCTTGCGCGTGTTGTACGTCGGGCTGAAGAGACTCTTCTCCTAGAGGGTTCTTAAGAGACTTCTGCCAATATCGCCATCGTTGGCGTTCTATGTTCCGCGGGGTTTGCCTGGGTCTGAAGACCCCTTTGACAAGGAATTCCTTCGCCTGAGTAAACAAAGAAGAAGGTTCGAGCGACGTTACAACGTCGGATTCGGACTCGGCATGCTAGGTTATTTCGGGGTGTTTCTCGTCGTCTACTTTCTTAACCTCACACCACCATATTCACCTTTGGGTATTGTCGCTGCAGTCTTGGATGTCACGTGCCTGCATTCGTCATTCGCCCAAGAGGAATGCGTGTGACTCGCGGTCGTCCCAGCTCATCCTCATTCAAAGCTGTCACCGTAGGATGTCCTTCCAAAGGTCATCGAGCATCATCTCGACACCTGCACCAAAGACTCGGCATCTCTTCTGAATCTCCTCCACGGTAAACTCCTCGCCGGGAGAAACAAAATCTAGGACAGTTTCGATGACGGCTCTTTCCATCATCGATTGGCCCTCCTTGGAGTGGGAAGGGATGTTAGGCTAGTTTCTCTACCTTTGCAAGTAATGTCTCTTGAGCCAGCCTCGATAAACGGAATCTGTTCTTGCCATCCGTTTCCAATGCACCTTGTAGGACGAAGAGGTTCAGAATCCGATGGGTTTCTGCTCCTGTAGGGAGATTCTCAGGTCCGGCCTTTTTTTCTATCAAAAGTGTCCATCCCACTCAGGCTCCCAATCAACCCGGCCAGCTTTCATCAGCGAGTCCCAATCTGGCTCCCATTGCGAGTCGAAACGACGGAACTCCATACGCAGGAGGAGCTCCTTCAGCTGGCGTCGTGCCTGACCTAGATCCTTCCTCCCTATGTCTTTGATTGCTTGAGTGACGTACCACCTGACCCATTCAGTGAGAGTCCATTGGGGCCAATAATCCGGGTCCATTGGCTTCCAATCACGATGGTTTGCTACGTCGGGGTGGTCGCATGGTTTTCTCATGGCTGATACCCCATCCTCTCCAGTTCTTCCTCTGCCAAGACCGCATCTAGGGCCATCCATTCCCTCATACCAAGAGGAATCATCGCGATGACGGTTCGGCAAGTCAGGCAGCTTTGAACTAGAATTCCATCCCTGACTACCGTTCCATCAGGGTCATGCCGCTTTCCGGTGAAATGCCAGACCTCGTGTCCGACATGATTGTTATGGAGGTGCCGGTATTCCTCGTCAATCGGGAATCTCTCAGCCTCTCTGAGCGTAGCCTCAATGCTGCCCGTGTCGGCTGTGCCTACAGCCGCAGGTTTGTTTGTTCGGCGTTTTTCCATCTTTGCAGGCACGCCCGGACCTGATACTTTTCCATGATTACGTGATGGTGACTACACTGTTTTTTAGTACCTAATTTCGAAGGCCATTTGTGGGTCGCGTCAGGTACCGATGTGGGAATCCTAAATGTAAGAACTTGGGAGGCCCAGCAAATACGTTATACATCAGGCTGAGAGGTGCCCAAATCGGCTTTCCTACCAAGCGGTGGGTCCATTTGGATGAGACCAATTCTCCCAAAATCATCAAAGAATACCCCGACTGGGATGACCAGATTCTCCTGCCTGTTGGATCGTTTTGCATATCTTGCAATGAACATGAATGGTTAGGACTCCAGAAGGAAGATGACGCTGTTGAGTGTTGTCGCTGTGGTAAGGAGTTGGAGGACCTTGCGGAACTAAAGAGGCTGAAGAAAATCAGGTTCATTCAATGCAAGGCGCACAATCGATTTGAACTGGCCTGTGTTGCTCATGTAAAATAAGTCAAAAAAGGGGGGAGGAGGCGTTTTCCTCCTTCTCGTCTTACTTGGAATCAGCCTTCGAGACTATCAGAGTGTCGCCGACCAGCTTCACTAGCAGCTTGTCCCCTGTCTTGAAGGGGAACTCGGGATTCTCTCTCTTTCTCTTTCCTGGATTGACGAGGCCATTCCATGTGAACACAGCCTCGACCAGCTTTGGTGTCGGTGGCTTGGTCTTTTTGTTGGCTTCGCTCTTTTCTGCCATTGCAAGTGAAGGCGCGGGCTGGGAACATTTAGGACGGTCGCAGGCTTTTCGCCATAGGCCTAAGGTAAGCCCTGATAATTTATCCCTGAGTCTGTAGCCAGAGGAAGTAATTGCCGTAACTTGGAATGCTAACACGCAGCATGTAGTAATGCCCAGACGAAATGCCGGTCGTTACAGTAGAGAAAGTTGCTAGGAAGGTTGCGGAAGGCGAGCAGTTTATGCAATCGCAATTTAACGGGAGCCCCGCAGCGCTCGTTCCACAGGTGGAAGAGCCCTTGGTGGAGGATACCAGAGGGCTTTGGTTAGCCTGATTGCCACTCGTCTCGTCAAACAAGGCGGCTGTAACGGAATCAGGAATCGAGTGGTCAAACGTCAGTCCAACAGTCATCCGTCCGGTGAGATTCGAAAAGAGGCCAATAGTCGACGTGCTGACCTTCATTATGGAAATGGTTCTGCTGTACTGTGTAGGAAGCGAAAAACCCAAGCAGGTGCTGCATAGGGGGAACCCGCCGGACGCGTGGGCCGCGATGGGCAAGTCAACCGAGTTGCCGCCGGCGAAGGTCAATTCGATTTTGAAGTAGTAAGTGTACCCATTGACTGGGGCTCCCCAACAAGGAAAGGTGTTGGAAAGGAAGGCACATTGTGATATCGTTAGATTCACGACAACCATACTCCCGGGAGGAAGAACGAATGTGCTAGGGATTGCGTTAAGACTCTCACAGTAAGAGTAGTCAGGTGAACAAGCCTGTAGGGGTTGAATAGTCTTCGTTGTGCTATGCCCGTTGTTGCTCAAGCTCACGACCAGGCGACCATAATCCTGAAGTTGCGCAGATTCGACAGCGATGCCGTTGTTTGCTACTCCTGGGTTCAGGTTCAGAAAGCTTCCTCCGTTGAAGTAGTAGACTATGCCCGCCGTACCTGCGACGAGAACAAGGACGACCAAGGCAATAATTGCGTGGCTGACCGCAGTCTCCTGTGACACCAATTTGGTGCTCGGAAATAGCCTTACCATGTGTTATAAGCCTGTGACACCAAATTTGGCTACTAAGGGACGAGGCAAGTTCGTCAATAGACCTACCACAACTGGAGGCAAGAAGTACGACAAGTTTTTCGTCTACGTCCCTACCGAGGTTGCGAAGGACTCGCAGTTCCCCTTCAGCGCCGGGGAGGTTGTCGAAGTTAAGATTGACGTTAGACGCAAGTTAGTAGTCGTCGGACCAGCGCCGTAGCCACCTACCTTCTCTTAATCAAAGCGGGTGCAGAGCTTAATACGCTCAGGCACCTGCTCCGAAGTGATGAGCCTGACCGAGGGGGGAGCACCTTCATCCCTCGACGTGCTCAGAGTAGTTCAGGCTCCTGAAAACGAGTCCGTGTTTCGGCGGCGGCTGGAGAACGTGGAATGGATTCGAGGACTTAGGCGAGATGGGCTGCGTAACGGGGTCGAGGAGAAGCGAATCCTCCTGCGAGAGACGAAGGGCGGCGAGCGCGTCTTCCTCCAATACCCTGGAAAGGAGTCAGAGTTACCCGAAGCAAAAAAGAAGGAACTCGACTTCAGGCCTAAGCTCATGGACGCCAACGGCAGCTGGCTTGAGGACCAGAGCTTCGCCGACGTCTGGGATGCTCTCCAGGAGTGCGCGGCAGGCGTGTATGGGCCGTGGGCGCCGCGAGCCCTCGGCACGCTCATATTCAGGATGGCCCATTTCATCGACTTCCACAGAGACGACGAGGACATCATGCTCCAGACCGAGACGGAGGGATTCGGTCTTGCTTCGCACCCGGCTTTACGCGCGACCGAGACTCTTCATCCGTTCTGGAGGTACAATCCGCCGGCCGAAGCGCTGGCGGCATTAGGGCGAATCTACAAGGTCATCAGCGGCGCTACGTTGGAGGCGTTCCTCTACTATAACCAGATACTGGCCTGGAACGAGGACTGCAAGTACCTCGGCCCTCTAGGAGACGCGTCACCCAAACATTTCCGCCGCGGGTCGAACAACCTTCTGACCCACCTGAGGGTGCTAGGAGTGTTGACTGGAGATGTCCGGTTCTCGAAAGTACTATACCCGCTTTCGAAGATTGGGGTCTCACCTGCCACAGTGACCGAGGCTAAGCTAATCTGCAGACCGTGGCTCGACGGAATGAGCTAGAGCCCGCAGGATTTCTTTGTGAGGTCCTCAGAATCGGCCGCATACAGCGGGGGTTTTCGTAGGCACTTAAATATCGAGGAAGGGGGCTCGAGTCACCGTTGAGACGACTAACAGTAATCGACCTCTTCTGCGGCGCGGGCGGGTTCTCGGAAGGCTTCAGGCAGGTGGGGTTCGACGTGACGTACGCGATAGACAACTGGAACCCCGCCATCGAGGCCCACAAGCTCAACCAGCCGGAGGCCCAAACGATGAAGGCCGACATAGAGACTCTCGACCCCAAGCTTTTCCTGGACTCTAGGCCCGACGTGCTGATAGGGGGCCCTCCCTGCACGGAGTTCTCCGGCTCAAAGAGGGGAGGCGGCGGCGACTTCCAGAAAGGTATGAGGCTCGTCTTGGCCTTCTTCAGGTTCGTCCACGTCCTGAGACCCAAGTACTGGATAATGGAGAACGTCCCAAGGCTGTTGCAGACTCTGCCCCATAGGGTCAGGTTGCAGGACATGGGAGTTCCGGAGGACGGCTTTTTCGACGTCCCGAGGCAGGAGGTCTTCAATTCGGCTAACTTCGGCGCGCCGCAAAAGCGGCTCAGGCTACTTTCGGGAAGATACCCTAGTCCCGTCCAAACGCACTTCGAGGAGTCGATGCTCACGCTGGACAATGTCCTCTACCAGCCGTGGGTTCCGATGAGGAAGGTCATCGGAGCGTTCCCGGACCCGTTGGGCAGGATGAACGAACGAGAGACTGTGAGCGACCCCAACTACCCGATTACCATCAAGGAAAAGCAGCTTGAAGACCACTTCTTTGCTCCGCCGCTGTACAAGAGACCTGAAGACGGCCTGATGACGACGAGGGAGGCCGCGAGGAACAAGCAACAAAAGGTGGCCCACGCATATTATGGCAAGATGCTATTCCCCGACTACCTCGACAGGCCTGCGAGGACCGTCATGGCGACGCAGTTCAACGCGTCGAGGGAGACGATGGTAATCGAGACCATCTACAGGGGCAGGACGCGGTACAGGAAGCCCACCGTGAGAGAGTGTGCCTCACTGCAGTGCTACCCCGTGACCTACAGGTTCCCAGCCAAGACGCTCACAACGAAGTACAAGCTGGTCGGCAATTCAGTCCCTGTGATTTTGTCGGCCGCTGTTGCCAGAGCCATCCTCGTGGAAGAAGATATCAAGGTTCCAGCCGAGCTAATTTTGAACGCGTAGATACTTCCTGCTCATTCGGGCTGGCCGTCCGTCGCACCTGGAGGGAGGCGGAGCGAGATGCAGAAAGAAGTTGAATACTGGCGGCGACCGCCCTTGGGTCGCGCTTCACCTCGTGCTCCCAGACCTCCAGCACCTTCCACCCCATCGACTCGAGCGCCGTTCTGTCAAGTCTGTCTCGCTCTCGGTTCCTCTCGAGTTTTCTCCTCCAGAACGCAGGATGGGTCTTTGGCGACCTGTAATGTTCAGAGCAGCCGTGCCACCAGCAGCCGTGGATGAAAACTGCAACCCTGGCTTTGGAATAGACGAAATCAGGGCGCCCCGGTAGGCTATTGTCGACTATCTTCTTCCGAAGCAGCTTAGCCAGAACGAGTTCAGGCCCCGTTCCTCTTGCTTTGTTAGATGTCATGGAAGCGGAGACCGCTTTAGAAGTTGGACTTGGTGAGCGCCCAACAGCTTTGGTCCGATATCTCCTCTCTTGCAACATCGCACCATCGTCGAGGAGCCCGCTCGAATTATTAAACAAAACAGCTCCATGGATTTGAAATGGTTCCTGCGCATTTTAGGTTCAACGAGCGGAAGATATTCGACTTCGGATTGACTTCGCGATTGTTTTCTTTGCCTCATTCGTGACTCCAACGCCAAAGGGATTTTGTAGCAGAGGGATTTCCACAAACCATTTTGTCTTGTTGCCTCGCTCGCATTGGAAGAGTTTCGCTTCTACTGTTACCTTCTTTCGACCGATTGTCGCCTCATACGGGTAACTATCCATTTGGACTACAGTGAAGCGGCCCATCAACCATTCCGAGTACTCGTTCCCAATTGAGATAACAATTATGTCAGGGTCAAGATAAGTTTCCAAATTGTACCACAAATGCACCCCGTCCCTCATTAGCACTTTCTTTTCGCCATCACCTAATGAAGACCAGCTCGGCCGGGTGGCAAGCGGAGAACAAAAGTCGGTGTGAACGACATTCGACGGGGATAGAGGCAAGTAGCTCTTGCCCATCCCTTCCAAGAATCCACCAAATCCCAGCTGAAACCATTTGTGTCTTTTCGTCGCGAAGTACTTCTTGAGGGACGTCAAGTAGAGTCCTCGGGCTTCATCGTCCCAGTTCTCAGAATTGCCCGTTAGTTTCCGAAGGATTACCTCAGACCGTTCGAACCTACAATTCCACTGATTTAGAGGGAACTCTTGGAAGGAGGGGTTTCTCCCGACAGTTATGATTCTCGGATAGGGGTTCCAATAGTTACTTAGGTCGCCAAAGAAAAGGACAGGAATCGACTTTGGAAGGACTGATGTCGCCTTGTTGTTCAGAAATATGTTCCTTGCTTCATCTACCAAAGTCAATAGAGCTGGCTCTTCTGAAGTCAATAGCTTTGAACTTCGATTCACCTCTTACGACTCCATTTAGCATTATTATTCCACATTCCTCGGACCAAGGCAGGAAGCCACGAGTCTCCTACGAGATTCCAGGGCTTATCACGAGCCCCCCCGGGCGCGCGACAAGGCTGCGTAAAGAGACAGGCCCGCTCCCCTTCTGTTTTTTCGCGGTCAATTACGGAGGTTGAGGTCGTCAAGGTAACGAGATTTGATGGTTCGCAATGGACCGTCGCGGGAGAAAGGGAAATCCAAAGAGCTCTAAGAAAGACTCTGCTGAAGTATCAACTGCATAAGGAGCAGGATTTGTTCGACAAGGCATACGCCTACATACGAGAACACTACTAACTCGATTGCACCGCTAGCGCTCTGAGAAGTTCGATACCCAAGTCGCTTTCAAACGGTATGAACTCCGGCATTTCTCCAAAGACTATGAACCTGAACTCCCTGAGGCGAAAGTCTGCGGTCCAAAGCTTGCCTTCATATTCAAGGGTCGGCAGTTGTCTCGCCAAGTCAAGAAAGGGGCCGGAACCCCTCATATAGTCTATTCTGGGCCTTTTCACCACGAATGGGCATAAGGTAAGGGCATTGGATTATTTGGAGGCAGAATATGGCCTTCTGCCTTGGCGAAGTCCTGTCCGGCTTGCACGCGTGAACTGCGTATCTTCAGAGGCATATCTTACTGTGTAGGATGCAATCGAAAGCCTGGGGATTGCAACTGTTCGTCGCTGTCGGACAAGTTGTCTTCCTGAGGCACAATGTCTGGTCTTCTTCGATGATGCATTCATTCCACGTCATGCGAGACCGAAGGGCTGGCGACCTTTGGTTGGAAACTTCAGTACCCTTCTAAAGGCGACCCGGAAGACATTATTAGCTCGGGATGCCCCTTTTCACCGAAGTGTCCGGAGAACCCAATTCGTTCGACATTGACGTGGATTCTATTCTCAAACGGTATGCCCTAGCGGACAGGCGTGACTATCAAGTTGATTGTATCCGCGATACGGCAGAGGGCCTTCGTCAAGGCAACGATGTCCTAATCGACCTTCCAACCGGCACCGGTAAGACCGTCATATACTCCCCTGTGGTGGCCGAGCTTTCAGAAAAAGGTGTACGAACGCTCGTATTGACCGCGACCAAAAGAGCCCAGAAGTGGGTGGGTCAGGAAATCAAGAGGTTCACTGGAGGGAAAGAGACACCACTCGTTTTCGGAATACAGGAATATCATTGTCCGATTCTGAAAGCGAATGCTCAAAATTGGTGCTGTGGAGAGCTAAAGGAGACTCATTGCAAGCCCACTGGCATACGCTGCGGAGTGATTCTGGCGGAAGAGGACTACAAGAACTCGAATCTCGTGGTAACGAACTTCTCGAAATTTTTGCTGGCTACAACTGATTCCAAGCATGATTTGATAGTGCTCGATGACTCACACAGCTTTGAGAACACTAAGGAACAAGCCTATCAGATTTCACTGCAATTTGCTCTCGTCAGACAGGCCTACGAAGCTCAGGCCGAAAACTCGAGCATCAGGGTCTTCCTTGAGAACTTCCTCAACCTGATTAGCGAGATTTCAGAACGATGTGTAAACCCAGGCGAGAAAGAAGGTCCTATTCCAGCTGATTACCTCTCCCAACTAGCACGTCTGCTGCCTGACTCTGAGGAAGAAGCAATCGAAAAGGAGATTCGCAAACTCTCCGGGCGAGATGGCTCAGTCGTTACAAAGGTGTTCTACTTCGTCAGGAGATGCAAAGCTGCAACAAGGTATCAGTTCTATGTCCAGAAGGACTTCTATGACCCAGATGACTGGGATTCGAGCGAACTAGTCTCTAAGAACGACCAATTCGTTGACTTCGTCGTCAAACGCCGATTTGGGAAGGCACGTGTCATATTCGCAACTGCTACATCCGGCGAAGCGATTTCACATGCTACTGCTTGCACTCTGAAGGCATACGACTCAACAAATCTCAGTGTGACTCCGAAGAATCGTTCCTCTTATCCCGAAATCCAGGGTTGGTTTGGGAAATTGCGGATTTTGGTAGTGGAAGACATAGGGGACACTCGCCAGCCAAACTCGTTCGAGAGAGCTATGTCGATTACGGTCGAGACGTTGAAGAACCGGACAGAACGTGAACTGGTTTTATTCAAGAACTACAGAGACCAAAGGCGAGCTAACGAAATACTGTCCAAGGTATTCCCGCAATCCAAGTTGTTCTTCTTCGACAATTCGATAGACGATGGGGATGTTCTTGAAGAGCTGGCGAACCAGAGCCAAATCTCGTTGGCTTCAGCTTCGTCTACCCTATGGGAAGGAATCAACATCAAAGACTTGCGCATTGCCATCATCGTTTCACCTCCTTTCAATCGCCCACAAGTCGGACAGAAGATGAATTATCCAATTTCTGAGCGAAAAATGTTGGTTCGTCTCCAACAGGGGATAGGGCGGATAATTCGAAGTCCGAAAGATTGGGGTGTCGCTTTGCTCCTTGACAGTCGGTTCGATAATTATCTCAACAAGAGGGCTTTCAATCCAATGCTCAAAGAACAAGTCGAATCGCTGAAGGCCGACGAAGTCGTTTCACGTGTCAACGAGTTGTTTGAAACATGGGGTAGGCAATAATGTATCACGCCAACATCTTTCCTTTGATACGGAATGAACCCATGCCGGTCTACACTTATTCCGCGATAATAGAACCAAAACCGACCAACAGGCCTCAAACCTACCAAATCCTAGGAGGCGTCGCCAAACGAATATCGAAAGTCGAAAGAACACCTGTGATTCAGAGTATGGCTACTCTTCAGTCAGTCCAAAGCCCGATTACTTCATTGAATGGATATTCGTACGAAATACCTGAGGTAGGAACCTTCCACGTTGACCTCTCTGAAACGGGGCATCAGAACATACCAATCCAACAATTCGACAACTATACCCATCTAGTGAATCGTTTGGTTGACATGGCGCTGACCGTATTCACAGAAGACTACTACAAGTTCCATCCTGATGCGCCTTACGTTCTGCGCGACGAACCCTATTTTGACCAGGACCTCATCTCAAAGACTGGAATATTAGATTCGAAAAGATACTACAGGGGGATTCACACATTCAATGGCACCCCTGCCTTTGTCCTCAACCGAGAGACCGAGCTAAGGTCCAACGGGAACCTACTAAATGAGATTCGAAGTCTGAAAGGCTATTTTGAAGAGACTAGGGGAGAGAACGTAGACCTTGACAATCCGCCACAAGCATTCATGGACATGGTAAACTCAATGCTTCGGGGAAAAAGTGCCGACGTGAAGAGATATCCGGGGCCAGCGGTGCGAAAGATAAAGGAAGTCACATGGCGATATCGAGCCAAGGACACAACCCCAGGAATGACGGTTCCCCAACTCGAATACTTTCGCAAGACCTATGGGATTACTGGGCTTGACCCTCTCCAACCTCTGGTTGCGTACGAGGTCGAGGGCCGGCCCGAAGTTGGGTATCACATCCCTGAACTATTGTCATTAGGACACGATTTCCGAGACCTCCAGAGAAGAATTCCAAAATGGCGGAGACAACAAGTCTGGGGCATCATTCACCCAGATTGCAAGAATCAACTTGTGAAAATCTTCGAAGTTCTAACCAAGATTGACGCCAGTCTAAGGGAGAATATTCCAGAAATCTATCCCAAGGTCGTGGAGATATCGAGGGACCCACTCGAAGTGACAGATTTCGCATCAAGAACTTCTGACTTGAAACTGGTCTTCGGTGATAAGGAAGTCACGGTGAAACATCCGTTTGACATAACGTTCTATCACCAATATTCCGACAAGAAGATTCCGTTCGCTAGGCAAGCTCCCGCATCAAAAATGCTCGTATTGACGAACATAGAACACCAAAGGCTTGATGATTTCATTGTCGGGCTTCAATCGGAGTTCAAGCGAAGAAACAACGCTGAACTCGAAGTTGACTATGGAGCTTTGGAAAGCCGGCTGAATGACTTCGCTGGCTACGACTTAGTGATGACCGTTGGTGGAAAGCCTGACGATGACGAAGGCGAATACAAGGAGTACAAAGAAACAATTCAAAACAGAATCAAGATTCCGCATCAGCACGTAACTGAGGCGCACGCCACCGAGGATTCAGTGATGCAATTGGTGATGCAGCTGACTCTGAAACTAGGATTCGACCCATGGCTCCTCCCTCCTTCGCAGCCAGTGGAATGCGTCGTAGGGGTTCACAGCTACCAGAATCCAGAAACTGGAAAGAGGATGGTGTTCGCTCTTGCACTGAACAAGGACGGCTCATTGCTGAAGCAGTTTGAGCCCGCAGACCCGGCAAACTTCAGAGATTTGGCGGAGAAACTCATCGCGGTCAACCAGGGGAAGGGTCGCACTCTCTATCTGGTGAGCTTCGACAGGTTCGGATTAATTCCAGTTTTGGAGGAAGCTCTCGCATCCGAGGAAAAGATTCCGGAATATTGCTTGGCACAAGTGGAAGACCAACAGGAATACTTCCGGTTCTTTGAGACGTGGATTCCCAAGAAAGCACCTAGATTTGGCAAAGCCAAGGAGGCTGCAAAGGCCTCTGTCGAGGCTTTTGAAGTGGCTCCGGAAGGTCTGGCCGTAAGAGCAGGAGAGGGCTCATATTACTTGGTGACAGGGCGCACAATCGAAAAGAACGCTCTACGAAGAGGCTGCCCTACACCAATCAAGGTGTCGTTCATTCGGAGGCAAGGCGATGGTTGGGAAGATGATGCCTTGGCGAAATTTGTCTTTTCGTTATGCATGATGGGCCGGGCGAGTGGTCACTTGACCAGATTGCCATCGCCTCTTTACTACTTGCGGTCATACGCACACTACTACCACTATTACGGCTTACCGGACGATGAGAGCCTTAGGCAAAGGATATTCTACATTTGAATCTGCGGCCGCTCTTCCCACATTTCAGGAGTGGTTATCCTCTCTTCAGAAGATTTCCAAAGTCTACCGGAAATACGGTTCTTTCCTACCGTCCCAACTCGAACTTCTGAAGAACATACACTCAGGAATCACTTCATCACAAGCGAACGTGCTAGCTTTTGGGGCGCCACCATCCTCAGGAAAAACTCATGTCATAGCGCTCTGTGCATCATATCTCCAAGACTTCGGTTTTGATTGTTGTGTTGTCACGCCGAACACTGAGCTTGTAAACGATTTCAAGGAAGAACTGAACAACGTAGATTCGAACTCCAAGCCACAGGTTCTAAGCATAGGAAGTTACTTGCGGAGGAAGTCCGAGTTCAACATCGCATTCATTGACGAAGCCCATAATCTAAGGTCAGGGCTTGAATTGTCTCCTTTAGTGGTCAGAACTGTAAGAATCGCAAAGGGTTCACCTGCCTATCACACAATCCTAGAAGTGATACATGGTGGGCAAAGCTCACTTACACGGGAGCTTGACCCTGAGACCTCCCACGATTTATTGGTCGAACTAGTGTCGGACCCGCGACTCAGACATCTCAGAAGCATCCTTCGCGCTCTCACCGAATGGAGAGTCTTCATGATTGAGACAGACTTGGGACTCGAAATCAAGTTTCTCTCCGCAAATCCTGCTAAGAGGAGTCTGATTCCCAACGGCAAGCTGCTTCTCTTCTCAGCTACCCCTCTTGATGGACAAGAATTGGAGTTCTACTGCAACATCGACAAAGATTCGGTTAGTTATTACGGCGACTTGAGCTTATCTTTCGTTCCCAAGACCAACGTGAATTACCTCTTCAGCTCATGTGATTCCGAAAACGAAAAGGTGAGGGTGGTCAGCACAATCTTGAAACTCGTAAGGATACCAGTGCTCATTCTAATCAACAACCATGCAGAATGTATCAAGTGGACAAAGGGCCTACAACGAGAGTTTGGTTCCCGAGTTGTGTCCGTCTGTTCACATCTTCAATACCACGGGAGGATTGGGCAGTATGACAGATTCGCGAAGTCCCCCCGGGGTATCCTAGTCTCTTCTTCTAGCGTCTATTGGGAAGGAATTAACATAAGGAACCTAAGAATGGTGATAATACCCAATCCACCCTATCCACAGCCGACCCTATTGGAAGTAGCCTCAGGGAAGCACACTAGATTTGGCGCCATCGCTAGAAGAAGATTGATACAGGGCGCAGGAAGAGTTGGAAGGTCGCAAGATATGTCAGGTCTGTGTTTGTTGCTTTTCAAACCAGCCGGATTGGGTGGGCAATTCAAACCGACTACGGTGGCAAGACTGAAGACAGTTGCCAGCGACCTGAACCCAAGTCGAAAGAAACGCGTTCTCTTCCTACGTTGGAGACGATGTGCTTGAGGCTTATATATTCGGAACCGGATAGAAACACGACGGTCATTGACGAAAAGACGCGTCACCAAGAATGAGAAGCAAAGAAATCGCCACAGAGGACGGTTGTACCGCCTTCGGAAGTGGCTCCAAAACAACGAAGACGACTTAACCGCGGTCGTGCGAATTATCGCACGGCTTCTCGAGAATCCTTCAGCGGACGCTGTGGGTCTTTGATATCCCAACAGCCCCTATACTCTTGCAGTTCCGTACTTGGCAAACCAACGAAGGAAACCGTCGACCTGCCTGATTAGGCGGTGAGTACCCAGCAGGAACGCTCTCGGCTCCGCTTTGCCCGAACCTGTAGTGACAGCCGTGAAAAATGCATACACGAACTCGTCTCCCTTGAACAGACCCCAAGTATGAAGGCCTGCTCGATTTGGATGCACAACATACTTGTCTCGTACCTCTCTCAGAACCTCAAACCATCCCGTTTTGGCTCTGAAGTATCTGGCATATTCAATGTTCCCGAAGCGATTCTCTTCAATTACGAATTTTCGATGCCGATTGAAAGAGTTGAAACTCGGGAGATGGCCACCGTCAAGAAAATACTTCGATAACCCTATCGCCCTGTCCAGCATGATTCTGCTGTGGATAACGAAGTTGTCGAAGTCAAAATCGATATGGTTCGCGATAGCTCTGTAGCGATGCGCAAGTCCCACCCACTCCCTTGGCATCCTCATCTCATCTCTCTCGGCATAGTAGGGTCCATTTCTCCAGCGTCGAGCCAAGGAAACGTCTGGAAGTAATCGCTCCACGCTCTGATAATAGAAATGATAGGCGCGCTGGTAGAGGTCCGTTGAATCAGCAACCTTGTCCCCTAACTTACCATGCAATCTTGAAATTAGCGAATTTAGCGGGTCATTCCTAATCCGTTCTAGTTCATTCTTAACGTTGAGCTTCGGCAAAGGGGCCTCACCGAGTGTCTTGAGGTATTCTGGTAACTTCATAGACACACCACGTTCTGCTTTCGTGCTGCGACTCCGGCTCGTCAAGTCAATGAACCCTTCGTACTGTGTAACCTAGTCTTATGAATGCCGAAGCTTACAGATATCAAGATGAACCCACCGCCTAATGGGAGCTTGGCGAACAATAACGCTGACATCAACTATCCAGCTGACTTCATGGCACCAATCGTCTCTCTTGATGACGTTCCTGTACTGAAGGTCTGGGGAGCGAGGTTCTTCACCAACCAGCTCAGGACGCTTTGGGGGATTGGTGCTCCAGCTGGCATTCCAAACCGCTTCGCATTCGTGGCTCTCATGGATGGGGTAATCGGAGAAATCATTTCCTCAAGAGACGCGCTGCGAAAGAGTCTCAAGAACGAGATTCGGTCAAGGGGTCTCCATGCCTACAGACATGACATATTCGAACCCTTGCGCCAGGCAAATGGTGACGACAGTTGGCTAGGCAGGGTTGAGAGACTTCGAAACATGGGGTTACACGGAACGTACATCCCTGAGAACATCCGGTTGGGACTTCCTTCCGGCCATGTTGATATGAGACTGGTAAGCTATGAACACGGGATTATTGCTGACATTTCCCTTCCCGATGACCTGTCGTTAGTGTGTGAAAGGATGGAAGACCTCATACGCACTAGTCGTGCTGCGATTCAAACGGCCGTGCAGCAGAATGAGCAGGAGGACGCTCGCCCGCAAATGAGCTTTGGCGACTGGTGGGCCAATGTCGGTGTGCCGTAGGACCCAAAGACTGTGACTTCAGTTCGTAAAAGCCCCTAGGTAACACTAGCCCCTAGCCGATTCGAACCTTGGCATGATTGGGTCCACGCGTGTCCCGTTCACGGGTCGAATCCCACCGGGCCCGCCAAGACGGGTTCGTGGTGAGAGTGTCAGACTTTTGTTGTATACGTTAATTTTAATGGTTTGCAAGCCTAGTTTGTTTGCTTAATCTTTGGCAAATTCTTTTCGAAGAGTTGAAATACCTAAAACGCTTCATGATCAACATGCCAGAAAAGTACCAGGACCTGCTATCACGAGCCCGCGCCGGCCTCGAGAAGGAGGCGAAGAAATCAAGCGCGATGCGGCTCGAGCTTCCCGAACCGGAGGTGATCTGGGTCGGCAACAAGACGATCTTCAGAAATTACGCTGAATTCCCCAAGCTCCTCCGGCGTGATGCAAACCGCCTCCTCATGTACATGGCAAAGGAGCTGGCGACCGCAGCGTCAATCGACGGCGAGAGAGCAATATTCATCGGAAGGAAGGATCGGGAGTCTTTCTCCCAGCTGATTCAGAGGTACATGAAGGACGGGGTAATCTGTCCCGTGTGCGGTAGCCCCGACACACACCTGGAGCGGTCCAACAGACTGCAATTCATGGTTTGTGAAGCCTGCGGGGCCCGGTCCATAGCCAAGGTCGTTTGATGTGGACGGAGATAGCTTCTCAATAAAAACGGCCGATTATAGGGGGAGCACCTCAGTCAGCATCTGCGACCAGGAGTTGATAGGGAAAACAGTCACCGACGGGAACCTGCAGGTTCACATATCGCAGGAATTCTTCTTTGGCGAGATTGTCGGACGCAACGAGGCACTGCATTTGATCAAGAGCTGCTCGATCATCAATCTAGCGGGCGAGCGGGCCGTTTCCCTTGCGATCGAGAACAAGATGGGCGCGAGAGAGGCCATCAGAGAGATCGAAGGTGTTCCTTTCCTGATGATCTACAAGTTCACGCGCTAAGCCGACGAATCGAACTTCTTCAACAGCTCCCTCTGTTGGTCGGTCAAGTGCTTGGGAACCATGATATTCACCCTGACGTACTCATCCCCGCGTCCGCCCGAATTGATACGGGGAATGCCTTTCCCCTTGACTTTGAAGATCGCACCAGGCTGGGTCCCCGCGGGGATGGAAAGTCTCACATCACCGTAGAGAGTAGGGACCGTCAACTCTGTCCCGAGGATAGCGGGGACCACCCCCAGGTTAGCCTCGACGAACACGTCGCTTTCTCTCCTCGTGAAGGTGGGGTGCGGTTGCATGTTGATGACGACATACAGGTCTCCGGGGGGCGTTCCATTTTCGCCAGCGTCTCCTTCCCCTCTCAACCGAAGCGTGTGCCCGTCGTCCACGCCAGCAGGTATCACGACGCTGATCTTTCTCCGCCTTTCGATAATCCCGCTCCCGCGGCACTCCCTGCAGGGGGAATCTATCAGCTGGCCCCGCCCACCGCACTTGTTGCAGGCCGTAACTCGAATCATCCTAGCGAAGCCCGTGCTCTGGACCCTCTGGACCTGGCCGCTCCCCCGACAGATATCGCACGTCTTGGGAGAAGTCCCGGGGCGCGCACCGCTCCCCCTGCACGTGGGACAGACCTCGGTGCGAGGAATCTCGATATCCTTCGTCTCGTCCTTTATGACCTCCCTAAGAGTCATCTGAAGGTGGTAAGTCAGGTCGGAGCCTCTCCTTACGGTCCTAGCTGAGCCTCCCCCGAACAACTGTGAGAAAATGTCATCGAAACCGCCGAACCCGAAACCCATGTCGCGGAAGATGTCCCTGAAATCGGCGCCTCTGAATATGTCTTCAGCCCCGTATTTCTGGTAGATCCCCTCCCTTCCGAACTGGTCGTATTGCTTCCTCTTCTCGCCGTCCGATAGTACGGCGTACGCTTCAGAAACTTCCTTGAACTTCTCCTCGGCCTCGGGAGACTTGTTCCGGTCGGGGTGATACTGCATGGCCTGCTTCCTGTACGCGTTTTTGATTTCTTCTGTCGACGAGGTCTTGCCGACCCCGAGGGTCTCATAGTAATCCCGGTCCTTCGCGCTCATGTTCTAGCCCGCAGCCCTGCTACTTCTTGCCTTCGTCTTCCACTACTTTATAGTCTGCGTCGGTTACCTTTTCTCCACCCTGCTGCGTTGCACCAGGATTCCCCTGATCGGGTGTCTGCGCTTGCGAAGCCTGCTGGTAGACAGCGGTGCCGACCTCCTGGAGTATCTTTCTGAGCTCTTCATTCTTCGCCCTTAGCTCGTTGGCGTCCTTCCCGTCGAGCGCTTTCTTGAGTTCCTGAATCGCTTTGTCTATCCTGTCCTTGTTCTCCTGGCTGACCTTGTCGCCCAGGTCTTTCTTGGTCCGTTCTGCCGTGTAGATCATCGAGTCCGCTTCATTGCGGAGCTCGACTTCCTCTCTCTTTTTCCGGTCCTGTTCGGCGAACTGTTCCGAGTCGCGGAACATCTTCTCCTTGTCTTCCTTGGACAGTTTCGTCGAAGCGGTTATCGTGATCTTCGCTTCCTTCCCGCTACCAAGATCCTTCGCTGAGACGTTCAGTATGCCGTTGGCATCGATGTCGAACGTGACCTCAATCTGCGGAACGCCCCTTGGCGCCGGTGGTATCCCCGAAAGGTTGAACATGCCAAGCGATATGTTATCCGCTGCCATCGGCCGCTCTCCTTGAACGACGTGAATCGTCACCGCAGTCTGGAAGTCAGCGGCGGTTGAGAAGACCTGCGTCTTCTTCACGGGTATCGTGGTGTTTCTCTCTATCACCTTGGTGAAGACGCCCCCGAGAGTCTCTACTCCGAGGGAGAGCGGAGTCACATCGAGGAGTAGGATGTCCTTCACTTCTCCAGCCAACACCGCGCCTTGGATCGCTGCACCAATGGCGACAGCCTCCATCGGGTCTACCCCCCTCTCCGCGGGCTTTCCCACGAGATCCTCGACGAACTTCCTGACCAGAGGCATCCGGGTCATCCCTCCGATCAGGATGATCTTCTCGATGTCCTTCGGCTCGAGTTTTGCGTCCCTTATCACGCGCATGATCGGGTCCTGCGCTCTCTGCACGATCGGCCTGGCGACCTCTTCGAGCTTCGCTCTGCTTAAGGCATAGTGGAGGTTCTTTGTCCCGCTCGCATCGCTGGCGATGAAAGGAAGGTCGATATCCGTCGCAAACAGGTTCGAGAGTTCGATCTTCGCCCTCTCGGCCGCCTCCTTCAGGCGCACCATTGCCGTGCGGTCCTTTCTGAGATCTATCCCCGTCTTGTTCTTGAAATCATCCACCAGGAGGTCGACTATTGCATAGTCGACATCGGCTCCTCCGGTCTGCGTGTCTCCGCTGGTCGCTAGGACCTGGAATACCCCGCCTCCGAACTCCATTACCGTGACGTCGTGAGTCCCTCCCCCGAAGCTGAAGACGAGTATCTTCATCTCCTTCCCTGCCTTGTCCAGGCCGAAGGCGAGCGCGGCGGCGGTCGGTTCGTTGATTATGCGAACAACCTCGAGACCCGCGATCTCCCCCGCGTCCTTTGTGGCCTGACGCTGGTTGTCGTTAAAGTGAGCCGGGACTGTGATGACGACCTTTTTTATCGGGTATCCCAAGAATACTTCCGCGTCCTTCTTTATCTTCAGCAGAATGAAGGAGCTTATCTGCTGGGGCGTGTACTCCTTGCCGAAGAGTCTCACTTTGTAATCGGTCCCCATCTTCCTCTTGATCTCGAAGATCGTCCCGTCCGGGTTGGTCACGACCTGCCTCTTCGCGGGCTCTCCGACCAGGAGCTGGCCGTCCTGCGTGAACGCGACGACCGAGGGGAACATCTTTCCCGCCGCGGTCGGTCCCTCCGCGCTCGGAATCACGGTCGGCCTTCCCGCTTCGAAAATCGCACCCGCTGAGTTGGTCGTGCCCAGATCTATCCCAAGAATCTTCTCGCGCGCCGGGCTTGCAGAGCTCACGTCGACTCTCCCCCGTTCGTACTCGCCACATCAGACCTAGGCGACACCGCGACCTTCACAAGGCTGTGTCTCAGGACCTTACCCTTGAACGTGTAGCCGCTCCTTATTTCTTCGATCACCATGTCATCCTCGTTCTCCTTTCCTTGTACCCGTTCCACGGCCTCGTGCAATTCGGGGTCAAACCGCTTTCCGACGGCTTCGATCTTGATCACACCTTCCGCTTCCAGGATGACTCGCAGATTCTTCGCCACCATCGCCACGCCTTCGATTATGGATTTCTTTTCCCCGGCCGCCTTGCTTGAGGTCGCGGCGAGGTCGAGTTCGTCAAGGACCGGTAGGAGCTTCTTCGAAAGCCCCCCGGTCGAGAACTCTTCAAGCTCTCTGACCTGCCTGTCCATCCTTTTTCTATAATTATCCATATCCGCTTGGAGGTATTGCAGTCGGTGCAGGTAATCTTCCGTCTTCCTCCTTTCGTCTTGTAAGAGCCTCTTCAGCTCTCGAGCCTCCTTCGTCAGATCGGTCTCTGCTGCCTTCTCCGCCTGCATCCTTTCTAGGGCCGTTTGATTCGGTTTCATCTCATCATTCGCTTCCTCGTCTGTTTCAGCGTCATCCGACAATCATCTCACCCGCTACGCCTTCCGAAGCCCGAAAAGAATGTCGTTTCATGATTCTACCTTGGTATACAACATCGAGTTGTATACGGAATTTAAGCTTTGCTCCGGTTAGAGGCAGACTCTGAGGCACGGAGACTCGGCGGGGTAAGGCTTTAGACCTTCAGGGGGAAAGCATCCTCGTGACCGAAGATGGCGGAAGTGACCGACTCCGCGAGGAACTTAGGCGATACGAGAGGGACAGCAGGTTCCTGCGGAAGGATTCTGACGACAGGAAGACGATGGAAGAGGTCTTCGACAGAGCCACGCTTCTCGTTCTGAGGCAACTGATGAGGCAGGGTGCCATCTCAGAACTCAACGGTATCGTAAGCTCTGGAAAGGAAGCCCGCGTTTACTGGGGCGTTACAGCGGAGGGCACAAATCGAGCCGTCAAGATCTACCTTACGGTCTCGGCGGAGTTCAGGAGACGACTGAACTACATCGCGGGAGACAGGCGCTTCGGGAAGCTGCCCAGCAATTCTCGGGAGATGATCTTCATATGGGTGCGGAAGGAATTCAAGAACCTGCAACTCGCTGAATCAGCCGGGATTCGTGTTCCCAAGCCATACGCCTTCGAAAAAAACGTTCTTTCGATGGAGTTTATCGGTACTCCGCCCGCGCCGGCCCCCATATTCGCCGAGTCCGAGGTCGACGAAAAGGACTACGAGTGGACGTTCGACACGATTTCGAAGCTCTACAACTCCGCCGGGCTGGTGCACGCCGACCTCTCGGAATTCAATTTCTTCAAGAACGGGACGGAGCTCGTGCTCTTTGATTTCGGCTCTGCTGTCCTCGAGTCTCATCCGCAGGCGATCGAGTTTCTTACAAGAGACATCAAGAACATGGTTAGGTTCTTTAAGAAGCGGGGCATCGGCACCAGAGAACCGGAAGATTGGTTGGAGGAAATCACAAAGTGAGTTTTGAACAAATAGTCAAAGTGCCCCTTGACAGGGTAGGGGTCCTGATCGGCAAGGGGGGCTCCACGATGAAGTCTTTCGAGGAGAAACTCGGGGTGGAGATAGTGATCGATAGCAAGGAAGGCTCCGTCACTGTAAGGGCCGCTTCCTTCGACAGCGGGGACCCCCTGACGGCCGTAAGGGTCGTCGAAGCGATAGGCCGAGGTTTCTCCCCCCATAGGGCTCGAAAGCTCTTCGACGAAGACACTGCCTTTGAAGTCATCGACCTCAGAGATTTCGCGGGAAAAAGCGACAAGGCGATGGAAAGAATCAGAGGACGCATAATCGGTTTGAACGGAAAGTCCAGGCGCGTGATCGAGGAGCTCACAGAATGCTACATCTCGGTGTATGGAAGGACCGTATCGATAATAGGCGGGGTCTCGGACATCCAGCTCGCTTCCGAGGCGGTCAGAATGCTGGCTTCAGGCAGCCCCCATAAGACTGTCTTCAACGTCCTGCAAAAGGCGAGGTCGAAGAGGAAACTCGAACGCATTTTCATCTGGGAAGAAGACTCTCCGGAGAAAATCGCAGCCGACCTGAAAAAATTGGAAGGTTAGTATTTATCCAGTTCTCTTCAATAGTGGTGGGGCGGCGCCTCGAAAGGAGATTCTGACAGTGGAGTTGGAAACTATTATTCTGATTGCGCGGACGAATCACTGCGAAGAAGAAACGGGGGTCAAGTAACTCATTGGTGACCTACACAGAAATTTCTCCCTCTGAATTCTTCTATCGTAATCGCGACCTCGCAGGTTTCACGAACCCCGCGCGAGCGCTCTACATGGCAGTAAGAGAACTTGTTGAAAATAGTTTGGACGCGACCGAACTCGCGGGGTCGCTTCCGGAAATCTATGTGAGGATAATCCCGGAAAGCAATGCTAACGATTCCCCCGACCCGAGAGCATATAGACTGAGCGTGTCTGACAATGGGCCTGGGGTAGAACCGAACCAGGTCCCGAGCGCTTTCGGTAAGGTCTTCTACGGATCGAAATACATCCTCCGGCAATCTCGCGGAATGTTCGGGCTAGGAGGTACGATGACCATCCTCTACGGGCAAATAACGACGAACAAACCCGTCAGGATCACGACTTCGCAGGATGGGAAAACCAAGTATTCTTTCGAGATGTTGATAGACATCGCCGAGAACAAACCCGTTGTGCTTAGACGGGACTCCAGCGATGCAGGTGGTCAAACCGGGACGAGGGTCGATCTCACCCTCGAAGGTGACTATCTGAGGGCATCTCAAAAGATCACCGATTACTTCAGGCAAACGGCCCTCGTAGCAAGTTATGCGAACCTGACTTTCGTAGACCCGCAGGGGCAAATCACGTTCTTCGAGCGTGCGACGACGTCGATGCCCGTGGCTCCCAAGGAAACGCTCCCGCACCCTTACGGCATCGACGTTGAGGCTTTCAAGAGGATCGTGAAATCGTCGGAGGAAGACAATCTTGAGGATTTCATGGTCAAGCATTTTCATCGCGTTGGCGAAAGGATTGCATCCAAGTTTCTTGCCTTCGCAGGGATTGATGGCTCGCTTTCTCCGAACCGGCTAAGCAACCAGCAGGTCGTTTCGATTGTTGACGCACTTCAGAGGTATCCGGACTTTCTCCAGCCGGACGCGAGCTGTTTGTCGCCGGTAGGTGAGGAGATCCTTCAGGTGGGGATCAACAAGGAGCTGCAACCCGAATTTTCTACTGTTGTAGCCCGACCCCCCTCGTCCTATTCCGGGTTCCCGTTCTTGGTCGAAGTTGGGCTGGCATACGGCGCAAAAACGCTACAGCCGGGAATGAAGCTTTTCCGGTTCGCGAACAGGATTCCGTTGCTTTATGACGAGAGCAGTGATGTGTCGTTCAAGCTGCTGAACGAGGAGATAGACTGGAAGCGATACCACGTCCCCCAGGACGCCCCTGTGGCGATCATCACACACATAGCTTCGACGAAGATACCGTACAAGACGGTCGGGAAAGAATACATCGCGGACAGGCCGGAAATAGAGAGAGAGCTCAGGAACGCAATCAGGGAAGCGCTTCGCCGATTGAGCATCTACCTGTCTCGGAAAGGGAACATGGAAGCGGTCCAGCGCAAAATGAACATTTACGGAAAGTACCTTCCTTTGATTGCACGGTTTGCCACGGATCTCGCCGGGCACAAACGGACTCCCCACTACAGGAAACTCATAGGCGAAGAAGGGGGAGAAGTAGAGGTGGTGGCAGAGGGGATAGAGGAAGCGCCGAACCCTGAGCCTGGAAGCGAAGGACAACAAGTGATAGGGATTGAGCAAAGCAAAATCGAAGACTACCGCTGAAGCAAGACAGGTCACGGCCCAGAAGCTGCTGAAGGACCTCGGGGAGAAGGTCTACGACGACCTGGACAGCGGGAACTTTCCGAGTTTCACGCTCTCAAGCCGCTCGGTAAAGAACATCCTCTACGACAAGAAGCTCCAGCAGTTCATCCTCGGCTCGGCGAGCGTCAGAAGGTCGGCGGGGAACATCAAGCACATCCGTCCCTTCACTCAACTGCTCTGGCTCGCGTACTTTTCCAAGAAGCTTGTGGAGGAGAAGAGGACGTCCACCCTCCGAGACGTCTACTACTCGGCGCAAGCATTCAATGTGGAGTTCCAGGACCAGGCCGAATCGGACGAACTGATCACGGACCTCGAGGTCCTCATGTCGATGGCTCGCGAGGGCTTCAACATCTTCCCCGAGGAAAGAAGCTCGATTTTCGGGAACTTGACGATCGAATACACAGTACCGGGCTATGAAGGGAAGAAACTCGATCTCTCCGCCCACCCCGACGGCGTGATGATCGGTCCCGCCCTGACGACGGCAGAGTTCGAGAACACGGACGCGGAGATGGTCCTAGCGATAGAGAAGGGAGGTCTCTTCACAAGGTTCGTCGAAGAGAAGGTCCACAAGCGCCACAAGGCAATCCTCGTGAACACGGCGGGGCAGCCACCGAGGTCGACAAGATACCTCTTGCGAAGATTGAACCAAGAACTCGGGCTCCCGATCGGGATTCTTTGTGACGCAGATCCATGGGGAGCACACATCGCGATGGTGATAAAATCCGGGTCTGTTCAGAGAGACGAGCCTATCGTCGTTCGGGACAGTGAAGGCCGAGTCGCAATGATGAAGATAGGCGAGTTCGTCGACGAATGCATCGATCAGTATGGGTCCTTCAATGATTCTTTCGAGAACGAGGTATGCGGTGCAATCCCATACGAAGTGATGACCGTTGACGATACGTACAATGTGAAATTCAAGCCATTGTCGTCAGCAATACGGCACTTGTATAGAGGGCCTCTATACTCGTTGCGCACTCAGAGCGGAAGGTCCGTTATCGTCACGCCGAACCACAGCGTTTTCATTCTCAGAAATGGCAGGATATTTTCGATAGCTACGTCAGACCTTAGGGAGGGTGAACTTTTGGTCATTTCGAGGAATGCCTCGACCAAGAAGCAAGGGACGATGACGCAGAGGAGCATCACCCCTTCGATCGGAAAGGACCAAATCACCGTGGTAGTTTCGGGCAGTTCACAAACTGCGAAATTAGTCTCACCGGTTCTCTACGAAGATTATGAGGGTTTCATCATCGAGCATGCGGCGAGCACACAACAGAGCTCAGATTTCACCGCGAAGGCGTTCCCTGCAATCGCTAGCGGACTTGCATTTCTAAGACTGGAGATTTATGAGCATCGGCATCACGAGGTGAAGTGCGAATTAACCTACCGACGGATTTGCGAGCTGATTCAAAGAGGGGGTGACGGAGGAGTTGACAGATTGAGCGTCGTGAATACACTCGAACATGTTCTTACATGCGAACAGAGGAGAGTGACCCCAGAGACGAGAACATCGATTGAGCAAATCCTTAACCTTGCGAAAGGCGACGTCAGCTTTGACCCATTGGTCAGCATTGAAACTACCTCTGAAGTCGATGAATACGTCTATGATGTCTCAGTTCCGGGAGTGGAAAGATTCATCGGAGGCAGGTCAGGAATTCTCCTTCATAACTCGGCTAACGCTGCGCACCTGAGGGAGCTAACGACTCCGAAAGCTGTCTGGTTAGGTGTGTATGCCAGTGTAACAGGTGATGAGCCGGTGGTCATAGAGCTAGATGGAATGATCAGAAATGAAGAAACCAGGCAACTGTACCCCCGTCTGTCCAAGCTGGAAAATAGCGAAGCGGTGATGCTCGCCGATGGGAGTATCAGTGCCCTTTCATGTTCTCACGATGGCCGAGTCGGCATCATGCCCCTCACAGCTATGACAAGGCATAGGTATGACGGCGATATTTACGAAATCCGAATTATGGGTGGCTACAATGTGAAAGCCACGACTAACCACAGTATCGAGGTTTTCAATTCCGAAACATACTCTCTAGAATCTCGTGAGGTCTCTTCTCTCGCTGAAGGCGACTTGGTCGCGGCATGCTTCAGCGTGCCAAATAACCAAAGCCTCAATGCCCTAAACATTGCCAAGCTCATCGCAACAGAGTGTCCCGAAGAGGCAGAGAACTTCTTCGTCGAGGGCGCTGATGCTGACGAGTTCTGCAGGTCTCTGAGGGGGAAATATGATCAGAAGACATTGCGTCGGCGGTATTACCAATTAGCGAGACGAAATACACCAAAATTGTCGTACTTCATCCAAGAAGGGATCTTGCCCTCGCAGGGATTCCTTCGATTGAGATATTCCACTCTCAGGATTCCGATCGCGATAGAGGCCACTCCTGAGTTCGGACGTCTATTGGGGTATCACGCTGCCGAAGGTAACACCGGAAAAACGCAACGAGGCCGTACGTGTGAACTCACCTTTGGAGGAAGTGAAACCAATTATGTGGAAGATTCACTGGAATGTGTGAGAAAAGTCTTCGGCATAAAGGGGAGAGTCAGGTCGAGGGAAAATCGGTTGGACGTGCAATATGGTGCTAAGCTCTTGGCGACGATATACCTGAAGGCCTTCCACACTGGCGAACATGCAAGAGACAAACGGGTTCCATTCATCATCCTAAACATGCCTAATGAAGTCAAGACTGAGTTCCTGAGGGGTTGTTTCCGCGGAGACAGAATGATAAATTACAATGTGGGCACAAGAATGAGTCTGAAGACCGTCAGCAGGATGCTCGCTTCTGACCTCACCGTGCTTTTGAGGCAACTCGGGTGTGTTTCGAATGTTTGGCGATCGGGAGACGCTTTTGTCGTTTCTTGTGCAAATACTCAGCCGATTAGTGACATCGTCACAGAACTCTGCCGCAAAGCTGTGGACGTGCACTCTGACATCAAATCCATGCCAGGCACTCTTGTCTATTCTTTGAGAACGGAAATGAAGAAGCTGGTTCCCTACGGCAAGAAGGGCCGCTTGCACCGTACTCTGTTCACAAACGCCGGTAAGGCGAGGATTGGCTATACGCGGCTTTCGCAAGCTTTCGAAATGTTCGAAGAGAAAGTTGAGAGTGACAAACTTCAAACTCTAATCAGATTAGTCAAAAACGACGTCGTGCTTTTGCCGGTAAAAAGCATTACAAATCTAGGAAAGACCTCTGATTACGTGTATGATCTTGAGGTAAGAGACGTTCACACCTTCGTAGGGGGGGTCGGCGGGCTTGTTTTGCATAACTCCGACATAGTCAAGTACAAGCTGCCCTCCGACAAGCTCACTGACGTCGACATCAAGAGGCTCTACGAGCTCAAGGCCGACCCGAGGTACACAGAGAAGATGTGGCACGATGAGCTCGACACTTTTCTCAGGATAAAGAAGAAGAGCGAGCAAGAGGCGTTCTCTCGCTACGGTCTGAGCTACATAGTTGACACGTATCTACCAGAGAAGCTCCAAATGATGAAGAGCGTCTAAGAGCGAAGTTGCGGTCGCGAGGTTCTGTAAAGTCTTTTGCACGGCAAATTTAAGAGTGGACGCCTAGTTCCAGTTCTTCTATGACCTTAACAGTCATCGTTTGTCCAAAATGTCGTATGATGTATGTGCCAGACCAATTTGCTCCCCTCCCAAGCATATACTACTGCGAAGTATGCAAGGAGAAGTTCAAGGTGAATGAAAGGTATGACCTGGTCGAACCTGGCGACACAAAAGCCCAAAGCATAAAAGGTAGCCCTTCACACAAAAAGTAGGAGTCGGGGGTCGGTCTTAGGTTCGGCCTCGCGGATTGCTGAGATACCCCGCGTCGCACGTGCCGACCCCCCTCTGCTAGGTTTTTTGTTCAGCTATCTCTATGGCTTGGTCTCTTTCTTGGGTTCGGGTTTCAGAGCCTTCTGTTCTTCCTTCATCTGGCTCTCGACCACGTCCAAGAGCTTTCTTGCCAAATCGAGTGTGGCTTGATTGAGGAGCTTGATTGTTCCGAAGGACGTAGTCAGCGTCCCTTGGCCTATGACCAAGTCAACTTGCGTGTTTGCGGGTAGGTCGGTCATTTGTTTCTTCTCACCCCCATCTCTGGGGGTCAGATATTTCAGGTGGCTTTTGAGTGATTTTCCTACCAACTGGGCAAGGCTATTTGCCTCTGCAATATCCACAACTGCCTTGTCCTTCAAGAACAGTCGCAGTTGCTCATCTGTGAAGTTGGCTCCGTATTTGTCGAAGACTTCGGCGAACACCGTCACCTTCCTAACCGCTTCCTCCATCGCCTTCGGTTTCTGGTTAGGTTCGCCGAATAGAATTGTCTTTGCCAGCTCTGTGTATTTGATTTCTCCTCCCCCCGTCTCAACAAGCCCGAACATGGCAAGTGAGCCGACGAGAAGGTTGAACCCTCCTCCCTTTGATGATTGACCGATCGCTGTGGCGAATGAATCTCTGCTCATGTTGTATTCCTTTTTGGTGTCGAATGCTTTGCGGAGAAACTCGACGCAGTCGTCGAGGTCTCTGTATGGGTAGTCGTATCTGCCTGCTTTTGGCATATGTTTTCGGCAATGTCTGAGCCAGGCTTGCTATTAAACCCACCGAAAAGGGAAGGCAATTACCAACATATTTAGGCAGATATATATATTGGCATATCCATAGGGATATACATGGAAACCTCAAGATGCAAATACTGCCAATCCGACACTCTGAAATCGGCTGGGTCGGTAAACGGAAGGAAGCTAATCAAGTGCGTCACCTGCAGTCATAGGTTCTTCGCAAACCAAAATCTTCCGCGAATGAAGGTGAACAAACACGTAATCGTATCCGCAATCTCGCTTTACTTTGACGGTCTATCAGTCAGAAAAGTGTCGAGGCAGTTGGAAAGCATCTTCGGAGAACGAATAAGCCAAATGACGATTTGGAACTGGGTTCAGAAATACTCGAAGCTGGTCAGCGAGTATGTCAAGACTTTGACCCCCCAGCTTAGCGGAAAGTGGCACCACGACGAGACCGTGATTAGGTGCGACGGCCAGAACGAATGGTTTTGGGAAACAATGGACGAAGACACTCGTTTCTTGGTGGCGTCGCACCTGTCAGGGACAAGATCGCTTGAAGACACAGTCGCCGTGTTCAAGAAGGCTAAGGAGACAGCAAAAGTGAATCCAATCGCCATCTTCGTAGATGGCTCTATGACCTACGACAGAGCCTTCGCGAAAGTCTTCTACTCGCGATATGGTGGCAATCACGTCGAATTGGTGAAGAGGGTCGGAATCAGAGCCAGAGAAACCAATAACATAGTTGAAAGGTTGCACGAGACAGTGAAGGAACGCGTGCGACCGATGCGTGGGTTCAAGAACGAAGACTCGGCCAGAAACATCTTGGACGGATACGTCGCCAATTACAACTTTGCTCGTCCTCACCTTTCATTGAATGGGAAAACGCCAGCCGAAGAAGCTGGAATCCACGTCAAAGGATGGAAGCAACTCATCGAGAATGCTATTCAAACTGAGGCCTCGACGCCGAAAGCGACCGAGGGAATGTCAATCGAAGCTGTGCAGGTGGTTCGGAATTGAAGAAAGCCCTCGTTGCCTTGCCAGACCAAACTTGGGACATTATCGACCGCGATCTAAAGGGCAAGCTCGGCACGGGACACTCAGACATAATCAGGTTCATCGTGCTGACTTATCTAAGCGAAAAGGGTTACATGGACAAAGGTGGAAAACACGCCGAAGAAAAGTAAGGCCAAACATGATGAAACCGACGTTCTGGACACCATGATTACTTCGTTGGCTGAACTGCTTGAAGAGAAGGGCGTAATCACTCAGGAAGAATGGGAACAAAGAATCAAGAAGAATCTTAGGTAGTGAGCTTTCCATTACAATGGAACAAAAAGCTTTTGACACGGGAGAAAATACGGTTTCCTTATATAAACAAGGCGATATAGAGTTGGAGCAGGTTGTCTGAGATGCTGGATTCCTTGGGAGTGGTCTTGGCCTCGCTGTTCGGTGGGATAACATCCGCGTTCGCAGGCATCTTCATCTGGATTTCTGCCCTTGTGCAGGCAGATAGTGTCTACATTAGTATCGCTTGTTTCTATGTGACCTCAGTCATGTTCTTACTCACTTACAAGAATCTCAAGGACATTGTCCAAACAACGTCTTCCTGATAGGGAGACGCTTGTCCTCGGTGCTCTCTTCTTAGCTCTCTTCTTTGAGGCCGTAATAGACAGCGAAATACTTAGTGCTGTCAATGGTTTGAATGACCTTTCCGTAAGAGCAGGCTTGCTTGCCGCCATGGTAGTCTTGCCGTTATTGACCGTTGCCTTCTTGCTCAGAGAGCTTGGCGGATGGCTACGATCTCCCACACAACGGGGTCTGCACATAGCAAAGGCGGGAGATGTGTGCAAAACTTGTGGCACCGTCCTCATCGTCGGTTCAATGTTTTGTCATATTTGCGGTCTCAACCTAGAGACGGACTAAAGAGTTATCCCTTGCAAAAGACTTTACAGAACCCGGTCGCGATAAGTTCTAAATACCAATCAATAATTGCCCACTGTTCAGACTAAGATGACTCTCAAAACCCAGGAGTCGAGGGTTGGAGCCCTCATCAGGCTGTCGGGAATTTTCGTGTTTATCCTCGGGAGCGCCATGGCATATCTCACGTACAGCGAAGCCGGGCAGGGCAACCTCGCTCCGCAGATAGTGCCTGTCTTCTATCTAGTCGCCGCGTTGCTGCTGATGGTAGGATTCGTAGCGATAATCGCTAGGCTCAAGTGATGTTTTCCAATGGTGGTGAAAGTCGCTATCGCGGGCGTCGGCAATTGCGCTTCCATCTTCGTGCAGGGTCTCGAGTTCTACTCAAGAGGATCCTCGAAGGAGGGACTATGGCACCCCACCATCTCCGGTCTCAAAGCCTCCGACATTGAAATCGTTGCCGCGTTCGACATAGACTCGAGGAAAGTCGGTCTCGACATGGCGGACTCACTCTTCGCCTCTCCCAACGTGGCGAGGAGATACGTTCGGGTGCCCAGGTCTGGGGTCAAGGTGACTCCAGGGCTCTCGAAAGGAGAGCCTCCTCCCCACCTTGCGGGCCTCAGACAGCGGACCTCCTCCAGAGAGGACGTGTCGGAGGCTCTCAGGAAATCCGAAGCAGACTTACTCCTGAATTTGATATCTTCTGGCACTGATGCGTCCTCGAGGGATTACGCTCTCGCCGCGTTGAAGTCAGGAACGTCGTTCGTGAATTGCACGCCGTCCAGCCTTGTCAAGGACAAGAGCATTCCGCAGAGGTTCAAGCGAGCGGGCCTGGTGATCGCGGGGGACGACCTGATGAGTCAGTTCGGAGGAACCGTCTTCCACAAAGGGCTCCTGAACCTGATGGTTAAGAGGGGCGTGAAGATCTCTAAGAGCTATCAGCTGGACGTGGGGGGTGGTTCCGAGACGTACAACACGATCGACGAGGACATCAAGATTGCCAAGCGCAAGATAAAGACGAGTTCGGTCTCCTCCGAGGTTCCCTACAAGTTCGAGACCGTCGCAGGGACGACAGACTTCGTCGACTACATGGGGAACGAGAGGACGAGCTACTTCTGGGTCGAGGGGGCCGGTTTTCTCAGGTCGCCAGTCGGGATTGACGTCTATCTGCGTTCGTCCGACGGGGCCAACGCAGGGAACGTCCTCCTCGACGTCGTCAGGGCCGTTTACGCGGCTTCGCACTCAAAGAAGTACGGTGCTGTGAGCGAAATCTGTGGTTACGGTTTCAAAGCTCCGCCGAAGCCAGTTCACTTCCAGCAAGCTTACTCGAAGTTTGAGACAGCCTATCTCTGAAGTCACTTCCTTTCCGTTGATTTGATTTCCCATTTCTCCTCAAAGTATAAGAAACCAGAAGTCCGGCGCGAATCCTGACAAATTTGGACGCGAGGCCGAAGGCGAAGACGGTCGACGGAATCCTGCAGAAGCTGGACACAAAGAACAGGAAACTTACCGAGCAGTTGCGCGCGCTGACGAAGAAGACGCTCCCGAAAGCGGTCGAGACCGTCAAGTGGGGGAATATCACATACTTGGTGGCCGGGAAGAACATCTCCTGGCTGATAGCCTACAAAGATCATATGGATTTTGGCTTCTTTGTAGGAACCAAACTCAAGTCCAACCGGCTGGAGGGCTCGGGAAAAGGGCTGAGACACATTAAGGTTCAGTCCGATGACGACATCGACGAAAAGGAATTCTCCAGGCTACTACTCGACGCGGTGAAGCTCACCTAAGTTGCGCGCCTATTCACATAGCACCATTCTGGGCTCTCCCTCGGGGATGACCTTTCCAAGGGAATTTTCGAGATTAGGTTCATTTCCCGGATTCGGTTACGAGCGGAATAACTAGAGGTGGACCGACTAGTTGAAGAGTCTGCTTTCGCTTAGCGATCTATCAAGCGCGGAGCTGAACTCCGTTCTCGACGTAGCGGGAGAGCTGAAACGGCGGATCAAGGGTCGGCAGGAAATTGAAGACCTCGAGGGAGTCATCGTCGGGATGCTCTTTGAGAAGCCCTCAACGCGGACGAGGGCCAGCTTCGAAGTCGCAGCACTGAGGCTCGGCGGACACGCGGTCTATCTTGCTTCGAGTGAGTTGCAGCTGAGCCGCGGAGAGCCGGTGAAGGACACCGCCCGCATCCTCGGCGGATATCTGGACGTGATCGTGGGCAGAGTATATTCGCACCATACTCTTGAACAATTCGCCAGACACTCGGGGATTCCGGTCATCAACGCCCTGAGCGACTTGGAACACCCCACACAGACGATAAGCGACCTTTTGACTATCAGGGAAGTCAAGAGGCAGCTTGAGGGAATAACGATCGCGTTCATCGGGGACGGGAACAATGTCTGCAACTCACTCCTACTGGGAGCGTCGATGGTCGGCGCCAACATCGTGGTTGCTTGTCCTAAAGGGTACCACCCGAATGCCGAAATCTTGGCGCGTTCCAAGCGGAACGCAGAGGGGAAAGGGTCTTCCGTAACGATTGTCGAAGATCCGAAGGAAGCCGCGAGGGGAGCGGACGTCCTCTACACTGACGTCTGGGTCAGCATGGGGGAAGAAGCTGAGAAGGAACGCAGGTTGCGCGCTTTCCGAGGCTTCCAAATTAATTCCAAACTCTTGGAATTGGCCGCGCACGACGCGGTGGTCATGCACTGCCTGCCAGCCCATCGCGGTCTGGAGATCACCGATGACGTGATAGAAGGGAAAAAGTCAATCGTTTGGGAACAGGGAGAGAATAAACTCTACGGAGCCGCAGCCTCCCTGGAATTTGTCTTAGAAAAACGGGCGCAGCGGACTCGAAGGCTGGGCTAGAGCCAGAGCACGTTGGGTCGGGCCCAATCGCGTGCGTCTGTCGGATCATGCGCAGGACAATCCATTGCTCATTCAGGAGCAATTAGATAACAATCTGGGATGATTCTCGGAAATCGAATAATTACGAGGCTCCATCCTTCGTGGTAAGGAGGTGAGAAAGAAATGGACTTGAAATTCAGGCTTAACAAGAGGAGCGTTCTCGCACTCACGCTTCTTGCCATCACTGCAATCGCCGGGCCCGCATGGGCGGCGACCAACAGCACCTCAACATCGACGTCCACGAACACCGCCCAGTCGTCCAGCACAGGCTCGGGATCGATGACTACACCTTCCGCGCACAACTGCCCGAACATGGGATCCAACTCGACAAGCACCAGCACGACCGGCGGAGCAGCGAATGCATGAGTCATCACCAAGAAAGAATGCCCAGCAAGAGGCGAGTGTCAAACGACACTCGTCCCCCTTTTTCATGTCTATTTCTGATGAACAAATCTGAGGGGTCGCTAGGATTGCCCACGAATCCGATATCAATTTGGGAAGCATCTCGGAAAATGAATATAGTCATGCGGGTCCACTGTGCTAATTGCAATGTTAGTGAGGACAGGGACCGGCTTTGCGGAACACGAACAGGCGAGGTCCGCCCATGGCGATCTCGCGATGCCGATGCACAGTACTGTGCGAAGCCGTCAATCGGAGGTCCCTCGATGCTAAATGGCGGCTCAACTTTTTTGCTTCGAGAATATCATTATTACGTGCCCTGCGCGTTTGGGACGGAGACTTGGACTCGTTTGAACGCCTCCTATGGTGGCTCTTCGCAGGGAGTGCAGGAGCGCGTACGAGAGTGATGATTCTTTCGAGTATCAGGGAGGAGCCAAAAAACGCACAGCAGTTGTCCGAAGCTCTGAATCTGGATTATACGACGATCAGGCACCATCTGAAGATGCTTCAGACGAACAAGCTCTTGCTGACTGAGGGTGACAAGTACGGGAAGCTGTATTTCGTCTCAGAGGTCATGGAAGCGCACTGGGACAAACTTGAAGCGATTCTTGAAAGGACGAGACTCAAGGATAAGGGTCGAAACTAGATTATGAGTGAAAAGGTCAAGGAGAAGGGGAGGTATGTCCAGAAGCTGTGGGTGCCGTTTGCACTAGTTCTGGGACTTCTGTTCGGGGAGCTCTTATCCTATACGAGCGCCCTGCCTCAGGAACAGAAACCAGGCCCCTTCGGTTACTTTCCGGAACATTTCCCAACAGACCCCCTGTTTGGACTCCACATCGTGTTCACTACTATCGAGGTTGCGCTCTTGGTTTCTCTGACCGTGATATACGTTAAGATGTATGTCGAGACGAGGGCAAGCTTCGCACTTGGTCTTGTTGTAGTTCTCGCAGCGTTCCTAATCCAAGCTCTACTCTCCTACCCTCTGGTGGCCGGTCTCATCGGTCCCGTGAGCATGGGGCCCGGCTTCTCGAGCACGACGGCCGATCTGCTGAGGATAGGCGCATACACGATCTTTCTCTACCTTAGCCTAGGATGATCACGAGAAAAACGGAGACATGGGCTGTGTGCTTCCGTCGAATCTCTTTTGGGAGCATCTTGGAGCGATTTCTTAGAGATTTGGGAACCATCTCGGAAATTCACTAAATACGCGCGTTCAACAGGAATCTCTGAAAATGATGCGAGACAGAGATTCAGGGATCGGGAGAACCGCCACCGTCGCAATAATGTTATTGCTCGCGGTGGGCTCCAGCTTGGTCTACTACAACAGCATCAACCAAATCGCGGGACCGTCCACCTCTTCAACGAACAATCAACAGGCAACGACTGCAACCACACAGGGCGCCAACTCCACTGCGCATCCACAGGTCTCCTCAACGACGACAAGCAGCGTCCAAGCCGGCTCTCACGCAACGGGGACCAACACAAGCGCGGAGCAGATCTATTCTTCGGAGAGCAATAGCGTCGTAACAGTCCAAGGCGATGAAAAAGTAACCACGAACACCTTCTTCGGCCCGCAAACCACAATCCAGGGCGTGCTCGCGTCCGGATTCATCGTTTCTTATCTGACCAACTACTACGTCGTGACGAACTATCACGTCGTCAACGGAGTTTCCAACATCACCGTGACCTTCTGGGATGGGAACACCTACCCAGCCACTGTCGCGGGTACAGATCCCTACAGTGACCTTGCAATCGTGAGAGTGCACAGTGCTCCCACCTCCGAATTCGCCCCTCTGAAGGTTGTCGCTTCCACCGCCGTCAAGGTCGGAGACCCAGTCTACGCAATAGGAAATCCATATGGGCTCTCAGGCTCGTTTACGTATGGAATAGTCAGCCAGCTGGGGAGGACCATACAGGAGACGACTGCAGGTAACTACTCGATCGCGGGGGTCATACAGTTCAGCGCACCAATCAATCCCGGGAATTCAGGCGGGCCGCTACTTGACGGCAACGGCAACGTGATTGGGATTACCACTGCTGTCGTTAGCGGATCAGTCGGACTCGGATTCGCCATCCCTTCAAGCACAATAATCGAAGAAATACCCTCCCTTGTTAGCACGGGCCGATACAGCGCCCACTCTTACTTGGGCATCGGGGGAACGGACATGACTTACCAACTCGCGAATGCGATGCACTCTACGGTGACTTACGGTGTCTTAATCGAGAACGTCATCAGCGGTGGTCCGGCGTCGAAGGCTGGCCTTAAAGGGGGTAGCACCACGGCAGTGGTTGAAGGACAGAGATACCTCATCGGTGGGGATATCATCGTGTCGATAAACGGAACACGGATAGTCAACCAAGACGCGCTCTCAACATACCTGACGCAATTCACCGTCGCAGGACAAACGGTACAGCTCGGCATATTCAGATCGGACCAGTTGACCACAGTGGGCGTAGAGCTCGGCGCGAGGCCAGGCGTGACGAGTACCACAACCGCTTAGGCAACCTTCTCTTCATTTTGGGCATTTGGACGGTGCCGGCTGGACCTGAATGGTTCACCGTGCTCGAATCAGACCTAGTTCTGGATGGATCTGCAGAGAAAGGAGGTCTTGAAACCCACATCGTGGGGGATCATGTAAGCCCGGTTTGCATTGTGCGAATCCGTAGTATCCATATCATCGCAATGACTGCCAACAGAATGATTGGTCCGAAGAGAAAGAAACCACCGGGGTCAAGCATGAAAAAATAGAATGCCGCCACCAAGCCCGAAAATATGACAAACTCAGCGTCTTGTCGATTCTTTGATGATCTCAAAGTGTCGTTGCCTTCGATCTCGCTACCCAAAGGAAGAATACGGCTGGTGGGAGGGTCAACACGAATAGCCCGTCGAACATGAGCAAAGGTGATTCCAAAATGAGGATGATGAAGCTCGATATCAGAAGTGCCTGACTTTTTCCCAGAACCCCAACCACACCTAGTAACGCTCCAAAGAGAATTCCACCTGGGATCAGGATCAATTTCACCAGAAATTCAGTCATGGTATCGCTTGTCGCCGAAGCCGACGAACATAGCCCTCCAGACGCGACAGTAATTGACCCGCCATTAATCTGTCCCCAGCTCATGCATGGATTCGTAAGTTCGCGCACCTGACCTGCGACGAGAACGCCCATGATGGTCGCAATTGGCGTGATCGCCAAGATGGCGATGCAGACGAACACCCATCGCTTCGGTATCTTCAATCGGAACTTATCAGTCTTACCCAATATTTGAGCCTACCCGAAGCTCCTCAGGCGCGCGAATAGTTAGGGAAGAGACATCTACGACTTGGAAGACTTTCCTGAGAAGGCGACAACTCCATCGTTTGACAATACGAACGAGACAGTTATGGTTGAACCAGCTGGGACATTCTCCTGAGTTGAAGAGCAAGTCACGGTGACAGCTGGTCCTCCAGCGGGAATGGTCGTGGTCTGGGAGGTACAGTGGTAAGTGGTTCCGTCAAGGGTCAGCATGCACGTCGAGGTGGTATGGCTATCTCCCGTTCCTACGTTTTGAAGGCCCACTCTGCAAACCAAAGGGTTTCCCGAGCAAGCCACGCTAACAGAGTTCATCTCAGGACCGAAGACGGGACCGGAAGAGAGTGCGAAAAAGGGGTGTACGTAAAAGCCGACCCCGATGAAAGCAACGGCGCCGACGAGAACAAAGAACCAAAGTCCCGGTCTCCTCATCTTCGAGGGAATCTTCCGCTTTTCGTTTGTCAAACTAGACCGCCAAATCCTGGGAAGATGAACTCATTTCCAGTATCCCACAAAATCTCTTGACTCGCCAGAAATGAACTGAATCGTTCCGACTGCTTGGGAACCCTTGGCGGGCTCGGTCCCCTGAATGGTGCAGGTGAATGTCAGGGTTGACCCTGCATTGAAGGTCATGTTTCCGCCGGGTACGCCAGAAGTTGACGTGCCTCCGGTCATTATCGTGCATCCAACCACTCCCATGTTGGAGACGCCAAAGTTCTCTACGCTAAGAGTGCATGTGAGCCCCCCTTGGGATCCAGTGCAGGAAGCCGAACCTAGGTTCAAATTCGTGGCCCCCTGCCCGCAGGGGCCGAAGCATCCGTACTGGGACGCAAAGAATCCAAAGAGAGCAAGTCCAGAGAGGGCAACAGCTACGACGAATATTACCATAAGAGCTAGTTTTCTCCGATTCCTGGCCTTTGAAGGCTTTGTCTCGAGGCTTGAGTCAAGACGAACAAATTGCCAGGATATGATAGCCAGCTCGAAAGATAAGTGCCTTCTTGACACACCTCTGTCAAGTAAATCATTTTACTTTACATCCTGCCCCGCCGGAATGAAAATCAGAAATTGGAACTCTAAAAGTCGTAATTGGCTTGTTCTGAGCTATTTTCAATTCAAATAAGCCTATTTTGAGCTAATCCGCGGCGCTGGTCGGACTCGAACCGACGACCACTCCCCAGTGGATTTCCACTAACAGGTATCTGCCAGCGTGCATTAACAGCCTGCTGCTCTACCACGCTGAGCTACAGCGCCACGCCGCGTTCGTTTCTGACGTGCCTTCAAAAGGATTCTCAGTTTAAATCTGGTCTTGATCTAACGTGTTCCATTGGAACCATGGCAGCTGGACAGAACTAAGAAAGAGGCAGCCTCGGTCATCTTCGCTTTCTTCGAGACGGGCAAAAACAAAGACTTGACGAACTTGGGCAAGTTCCATGCCCCCACAGATCTCTTCACGAAATTCGATGAAAACCCACCTTACACGAGGCAAAACTCCGAAGAAGCGTTCGTCTACGAGCAAGCGGGCTTCGCGAACATCTCCGACTACTCATACGAAGTCGAGGACCTTCGAATAGATCTGGTAAACGATGTAGCAATCGCGACCTTCTATCTCTCCTACAAGGGAATGTTCGTTAACGACTACTCTTTCGAGGGCAAGACGGTGGGCTCAAAGTCGAGGGCGACGATGGTCCTTGCGAGGTTCCAAGGTGCCTGGAGGATAGTTCACGCCCACTTCAGCAGCCTTCCCGAGATTCCTAAGAGCCAAAACCGAACCTAGCTCCGAGGAGTTTCAACCGGTTTGAGCATTGTAACGTTTTCTCTAACTGATGATGTACTCTTATATCTGGAACGAGTCTGAGATTGAGAGAAAATTTGGAGGAGGTCACCTTTGTTGGTGAGGCTCTCCCCTTCGGAGAGCGGATTACCCTCTCGGATTGGAACCACAGGAACGTTTCAGTTCGAAAATATTTCGAGCTTCACAAGGACTCAATCGAAAACATTCAAGAATTTTGGGCTTCCAAGGCAAGGGAACTCGAATGGCTCTCCCCGTGGACGAAGATCTCAGAGCCTGGGGCGCACCCTCACGTCACAAGGTGGTTCCCGGGTGGAAGAATAAACATCTCGCACTTGTGCCTCGACAGGCACGTTTCCGGAAAGAGAAGGAACAAACTGTCCCTGATATGGGAGGGCGAACCCCGAGATGAAAAAGGCGGTCCTATGGAGGTCAGAAAGTACACTTACTACGAACTCCTGACAGAAGTCAACCGAGTGGCGTATGCCTTCAGAAATGAACTCGGGCTCAAGAGGGGGGACAAAGCTGCCCTCTATATGCCCATGATACCCGAGCTCCCTATTTTCCTTCTCGCGCTCGCCCGACTCGGCGTAGTGTTCACAGCCGTCTTCAGTGGTTTCAGTGCAGAGAACCTCGCGCTTAGGATCAAGGACCTCGGTGCCAGGACCATCCTGACCGCAGACGGGTTCTACAGGCGCGGGAAGGTGATCAAGCTAAAGGAAACCGTGGACGGAGCAGTCTCCCTCTCTGCGACTGTTGAGAGCGTGGTCGTTGTGAAGAGGGCAGGCTTGGACGTCCACATGACAGAGGGCAGGGACCATTGGCTTCACGATCTTCTAGAGGGAGCACCCTCGTCCCCGGAGATTCAACCTGAACCGGTGGAGAGTGATTCGCCGCTATACGTCCTCTACACCTCAGGTACCACGGGGGGCCCGAAAGGCATCATCCATGATCACGGAGGGTACGCAACGCTCCTACACACGACCATGAAGGAGGTATTCGACATGAAAGACGAGGACGTCTATTACTGCACCGCCGATATCGGCTGGGTCACGGGGCATAGCTACATCGTGTTCGGACCCTTGCTCGTCGGGGCGACGACCATCATGTACGAGGGGACCCCCGATTACCCTGCGCCCGACACATGGTGGGCGATAATTGAGAGGTATGGAGTGAGCATCTTCTACACCACCCCCACGGGGACAAGAATGCTGATGAAGTTCGGAGACGACCCCGTGAAAAAGCACGACCTTTCAACGCTCAGGCTGATCCACAGCGTCGGGGAACCGATAAACCCGTCAGCCTGGCGCTGGCTGTACGACGTTGTGGGACAAAAACGGTGCCCGGTCGGCTCTACGTGGTGGATGACGGAGACCGGGGGAATCATGATTAGTTATGCTCCGGGGACCCATTTCGTGCCAATGAAACCTGGCGCAAACGGCCCCCCGCTCCCAGGGATAGACGCGGAAGTCGTGAATGAGGCAGGGGAACCGGTTTCCCCGGGAACGAAAGGCTTCCTGGTGATCAAGAAGCCCTTCCCCGGCATGCCCTCACCCCCGACCGGCATATGGGGCGACCCGGAGAGGTACGCCAAGGTCTACTTCGAAAAGTTCCCTGGGAAAAATTATTTCTACACGGGAGACTACGCGGTCAAGGACACTGACGGGTACATCTGGGTGGCAGGGAGGGCCGATGAAGTGCTGAAAGTCGCAGGGCACAGGATTGGCACGTACGAGCTCGAATCTGCCTTGGTTTCCCACGAGAGTGTCGCCGAGGCCGCCGTCGTTGCGGGGCCGGACGCCGTGAAAGGCGAAGTCCCGATCGCCTTCGTCGTTCTGAAGCAGGGACGAGATCCCACCCCAGAGTTGACTTTAGAACTGAAGAAATGGACAAAGTCGAAATTCGGTTCGATTGCGGAACCTTCTCAACTTTTCTTCGTGAGCAGGTTACCCAAGACGCGCAGCGGCAAGATCATGAGGCGGCTGATAAAAGCGGTGGCATCAGGAAGCCCGTTAGGTGACGTGACTACACTGGAAGATGAGGCCGCCGTGGACGAAGTTCAGAACGCATATCAAGATCTTAAGAGAGCAGTGGAGCGAATCGATTAGACGAACGCGAGTGCGTCAAAAGCACCCATTTTACGCGGAACCAGTCGAGCTTACTTGGCTATCCAACACTGGGTCTGGACCCAAAACCACCGATGAGATGACGGCGAGTTGAGGACTTACGGTTCGTCCATAAGACCTTCGTTTTACAGGAAGAAGAATGATCCGAAGAATATGAGGGCCGTAATGGTCCCGATTATCGCATAAACCACAAACGCCGCCACAAGTATTGCAACCACGTAAATTATCACTCTGTCAGCAGGTGTGTTAAGAAGGATTGGCAGCCCCAAGTACAAGATGTAGAGTCCGTACAGCAACCCTAGGACGGTAATCCAACCGATGAATGGTATGATATTGAGTATGGAAATTAGAAAAACGGGCGTGTAAACATAGGCGGCGAGGAGGGTAGACTTCGCCTGATCTGTCGTCGTTCCAAATGATGGCGCGAGCTTCCAAATGACGAACCCCACCACGAAGACAGCCGCCACATCCAGGATGTAGGTTACGATCGCATGCGCAATGGCATATCCGAAAAATCCGCCGGCAAAACCGAAGAATCGAAAGAACGAATAGTACCAGAGATCACCTATGAGGGTCGCGAAGAACGGGATGGCTGCGAGGACAGCGACATAGTTTATCATTGTGGAATTCACGGGTGGCACGACATCCTTGTTCTGCTTCATGAAAGCCACCGGATTTTTCACCAAGTCGATGGCGTTTTTGAACGCGTTAGTTATTCGCATGTTCATCCCTCCCATCTGCGACGGCCCTGAAGTCGGAGAGGCGGCTGGGGTAGGACCAGAGACTCTAAGGCTGTTCCCGCACACTTTGCAAAAGGCGGCATCGTCGGTGTTGGTGGCCCCGCACTTGCCGCAATTCAACAGAGATACGGCAAGAATTCTTCCATTAATAAGCCTGTGCACTTCACCTCCGACACGATACGGGGGAGGAGTCAATACCTCTCCAACACCCGTTAAGAGAACTCCTCTGGTACTTGGTTCTGAAGCCTGACGGTAATTTGAGTGGGCCCGGAGTGATTTGAACACTCGACCGACCGGTGTCTCGCGGCGGTCCCTATGAGCCGGTCGCTCTAACCGAACTGCTCGCAGATGCGGCTCTGAGCTACGGGCCCCTTTTTCGGGTTGGGATGGGCGTGGCTTTAAGCAATCTCCAAAATTTAATTAGGAAGCTTAATCGGGACACAATCATCAGTGAGTTCAAAAGACATCGACGAGGGGTTCGAAGATATCCTCGCTGAGCTCGACCGCGAAGAAGCGCGAGTAAAGATAAGGATGGAGATGCGTCGTTTTGGAAAACCCACGACTGTTGTTGAGGGCCTGAAACTAAGCGATAGGGATTTGCATGATCTCGCCCGAAAGATGAAGAAGGGGCTTGCGGCCGGAGGAACGGTGAAGGACGGAATAATTCTCCTGCAGGGTGACCACCGTGAGAGCGCCGCCAAGATACTGCAGGAAAACGGATTCTCTGAAGGATCGATAGAGATACTCTAGTACGCTAGCAGGCTGGCTGTAAGGACCACGAGTACGAACGCGGTAATCAAGACATACTTCAGATTCTTTTCGACTCCAAAGTAAATGAGAGACGCCAGCACCCTCAGGTAAGGGGTTATCATCAACAAAATGACACCCAGTCCGATCAGGCTGACTGGCGTCACCCCCCGTGGTAGGGAAGCTAGGACGCTCCAAGTGTACACGAAGAAGTCTTTCCCTCCCGTTTGCCACTCGGGTGAGAAGACGATGTTGAGACTGCCTAGCGTGATGACATAATCGAGCAACCCGAGGCCTTCGACCACGAGGCTCACTACCACCCCTCCGAGCAGAATGAAACCGATGACCGTCTCTAGGTCGTTAACTTCCCTTTTCAAACTGTGAAACCCTTGTAAACCATCTCCAGCAGCACGAGCAGGAGCACGACGAGAAAGAGTGCCCTCAGACTGGAACTCGCGATTCTGTTCAGGATCCGCCCTCCTAGGACAGCTCCTAAGGTCGTGCCGATGAGCATAGGCGCCGCCAGGTCGAAGTACACAAGCCCCGATACGAAATATACGCTCGCCCCTGCGAGGGCTGTTATTCCGATAATGAAATTGCTCGTCGTCGTCGACACTTTGGGGGGCATCTTCAAGATCAACTCGTGGACAGATACCTTGAAGGCGCCCGCCCCTATCCCGAGCATCCCTGCCGCAATCCCTGCAACGAACATTCCTATTCCACCCGCCAGGGGGCGCGTCATCTTGTAGCTGACCTCCCTGCCAAGGCTCTTATCGTAGTAGCTTCCCCCGAGTCGCAAAGCCTTGGCCAATCGGTCCTGTTCCACGACCGGAAGAGTCTCCGGGGGAGGCCTGCTTCGCAGTGCGAAGAACGATGTCAGAAGAATCCCAGCAAAGACGAAGTAGAGGACCTTTTCGGCGATAAGGCTCGTGATGCTTGCCCCCAGGATGGCCCCGACTATGGTGAACATCTCCAGAAACATCCCGGCCCTGATGTTCGCTATCTTGTCCCTGACGTAGGACGCTGCGGAACCGCTCGAGGTTGCAATGATCGTGACCATACTCGCCGCGATTGCGTACTTGACGGGGACCCCCAGCAGGACAAGGATTGGAATCATGACAACGCCGCCCCCGAGCCCGACAAGGGACCCGAGCAAGCCGGCGGCGACGGAAGCGAGCAGGACGGTCAGGACGTCTACCAATTGGCTAGCTCCTCATTGGTCGTCCCAAGGGGGTAATACACATTGGCTCGACCGTTCGAATCGGGACGTCCGGAAAACCGTTCATTTTGGCTTTACCTTTATAACACATAAAGCGGGGCGGCTTCCACAAGGTCGGCTGAGTACATCGTGACTAAGCAGATCACCACTTTTGAGGGATTTGTCAGACAGGTCCTGAAGATAATATTCTGGGTCCTGGTCCTTACTCCTCTCGTCGGGGTCCCGATATACTACCTTCTCGACTCGGTCTTTCACTTCGGAATTGATGTTTTTGCGCTCGTGACCACCCAACCTCTGAAGCTGCTAAGCCTCCAGCTACAGCTGATCGGAACCGAGCCCTTCCATTCTCTCTTCATCTGGACGACTTTCCCGGGGTTCACCTTCGCCGCGATCTTCGTGACATTCTTCGCGATGTTCTGGGAGAGGAAACTCTTGGCGAAGATTCAGCTTCGCGTCGGGCCACAGTACGCGGGGAGATTCGAGGGGATCCTTCAGATGATAGCGGACCTCTTCAAGCTTCTGTTCAAGGAACTGATAACCCCCAACAACGTCGACAAGCCGGTCTTCTGGTCGATACCTTTTGCGTCGATGGCCATCGCCGGCGCCCTTCTAGCCCTCGTACCGCTGGGACCGACCACGTTTCTGGCTGACCCCTCAATCGGCGTCATTCTGGTTTTCGCCATACTCGGATTCACCCCGATCGTAACGCTCCTAGCGGGATGGGCCAGCAACAACAAGTACTCCTTCCTCGGCGGCCTTCGCGCCCTGCACCAGATGGTCTCATACGAGATCCCGCTCGTACTCTCACTCGTCGGCGTCGTGATAATCTCCGGGACGCTGGACATAATGAAGGTGGTCGCAGCGCAGACTGGGATTTGGTATATTGTCTACCAGCCGCTCGGAGCGATTCTTTTCTTCGTCACGTCGCTCGCCGAGCTCGAGAGGATGCCCTTCGACCTTCCAGAAGCCGACTCCGAACTCGTCGCCGGATGGCTCACGGAGTACAGCGGGATGGGTTTCGGCGCGATATTCATCGGGTTGTACGTCAAGATGTACGCCCTGGCGGGCCTGTTCACGACTTTCTTCCTCGGTGGCTGGCTCGGCCCCGCTTTCTTTCCTCCCGAGATCTGGTTCCTCGTCAAAACGTTCTTCGTGATGACCGCGATGATCCTCCCCAGGGGGATAGTTCCAAGAGTGAGGATCGACACGATGCTGCGGGCTGGGTGGTCACGATTGCTGCTGATAGCCTTCGCTAACATATTTCTGTCGATGCTGCTCGTGGGCTTGGGAATCGTTCACGTGGGAGTGGGCTAGATGGGAGCGGTGTCTTACGTCAGGGGCCTGATGGTTGCGACGTACTCGGGCTTCAGGCACTTCTTCCGCCCCAGGATGACGCTGAGCTACCCGAACCAGAAGCTAGACCTCGAAGGACCCGGCTACCAGTACGACCCGAAGACGGGAACGGGGAAACCCGGTTTCAAGGGAAGGCACATATTGAGCTTCGACAACTGCACCGGCTGCTCGCTCTGCGCCATCGCCTGCGACGGGGTCGCGGTCGCGATCGAAATGCAGCACGTCCCGAAGGGTCTCCCCAAGAACAAGAAGGATATTTTTCCAGCGGTTGACTACGGCAGATGCGTCCCGCCGTCCACGCCAATAATCACGATGTACGGGGTCAAACCCATCTCCGAAATCCGCGTCGGCGACAGGGTCCTCACGCACACTGGGAAGTTCAGAAAAGTGACGAGGCTATTCTGTCGGAACTACACTGGGAAACTCTACACGTTTTGGACCTCAGGGAATCCCGAGCCATTGACAACTACGGAGGATCACCCTGTTCTCGTATTCGATGGAGAGGTGTCTTGGTCCTTCGCGAGTGAAATCAAATGCGGGTTTCTTCTGACTCGTCCCACAATTTCGGAGCCATCCCCCATCGGACTACAATTGAATCCAGAGCTCTATGGGGCGGCGAACGGTAACGGTTCCACCATCAGACAGGCTGCTTTGATTTCTCGCCTGAAACCATCGACTTCTCCCTACGTGCACCCCGAGCAAGGCATGGTGGTCTCCGAAGTCATCAGAACGGAAACGACCGAAGTCAGGGACTTCCTTGTGCAAAATTTGGAAGTGGAGGAGGACAACAGCTACGTCGCTGCGAATCAGAGCGTGCACAACTGTGTCTTCTGTGCCCTTTGTGTCGATCCCGAGACTGAAGTAGCGACGAATCCTGGAATCAAGCCCATTAAAGAAATCGCCATCGGAGAGCGTGTTCTAACCCACAGAGGGGAGTACAAGCCGGTAACGAGAATCTGGCAGTTCTCATTTACAGGACTTCTCTACGAGATCAAGGTCATGGGGAAGCCAAATCCATTGATTTGCACCGTCGATCACAAGATTCTCGCCGTCAAACGACCCATCTCCGCACGCCTTGACAAGAGACTTCTCCGTAAGACGGAACCAATTGAAATGACACTTCCCCAAGACTTGAAAGTCGGGGACTATCTACTAACGCCAATTCCTAAGAGGACAATCGATCTAGAGGAGGTCAGAATCGAGTTCAAAGGTCACTACGAAACCAAAAGACTCAATCTGCGGGCCGAGCCAAGTCTATTCAGGCTCATCGGCTACTATCTTTCGGAAGGATCCACCGATCTTGGAGGAAGATCAGCGACCTTCAGCTTCGGAAGCTATGAGAAGAGCCTTATTGACGACGTTTCGCATCTATTAGCGAAGTATTTCTTCAAGAAACCCCGAGTGCAAATACTTCGGCAACATGCCACAAACGTTAGACTATGGTCGTCCTTGGGGCTGAAATTCTTCTCCCAATTTGGGCGGGGAGCGCCGAACAAATTGCTACCGGACTGGGTATTCTTTGCCAGTCGAGAGAAACAAATTCAGCTGGTCAAAGGCCTGTTTCTCGGTGACGGATGCGTAGTGAACCAGCCGAAACAGAGATACTTGAACATAACAACTGTTTCGAAGGTTCTCGCGAATCAGGTCCAATTGGTTCTGGCGCGACTGGGAGTTGTCTCGACGATTTTGAAGGAGATGCCCGACAACAAACTGCCTGCATACCGAATCAACATCTTTGGAAGGTGGGCAATCAAGCTTGCTAAAATTATGGAATTTCCATTCGAATATTCGCCTTCCAAGTCCTCAGACAAGTTTCTCATAACTTCGGATTACATTCTTTCACCCATTGAAAGAATAGGAACTCAAAATGTGAGTGGGCGAACGGTCATGGACGTGACCGTGGAAGGCGACCACACTTTCGTTGGAAATGGCGTAGTTCAACACAATTGCGTGGATGCTTGTCCCTTCGACGCCCTCTATATGACGAACGACTACGAACTCTCCGCCTACGACAAAACGAGCCTGAAGTACACCCCCGACCAGCTCGCGATACCTCCGAAGACCGAAGGGTACACGTTCAAGGTGAAAATAGACCCCGAGAAAGGAACAGCGACACATGGCTGACATAGTGTTCCTTGCGATGATGGTCATCACCGTCGGGGGAGCGATCCTAGCCCTTGAAGCCAGCGAGGTTGTTTACGCCGCGGTCGCCCTGGCTGGGAGCCTGTTCGGTGTAGCCGCGCTCTTCTTTCTACTGAACGCGCCGTTCGTCGGCGCCTTTCAAATCATTGTCTACGTCGGCGCTGTGGCGGTCCTCATCCTCTTCACGGTGATGCTCGTCGGGCAGGAGCACCTGATCAAAGAAGTCTCATTTTCCCTGGGTAAGCTCGCCGGTGCTCTGACCGCCGTGGCGATTGGGATCGCGTTGATCGCCGCGTTCGCTGCCTCCAGGCTCGCCGAAATCTCGGAGCCGCTTGGAACCGCAACGTATCTCCAGATAGGACAGCTCATTTCCACCCAGTTCGCGCCCGCGCTCCAAGTAATGGCGTTGGTGCTCGCGGCATCCGTCGTCGGCGCGCTGACTCTCGCAAAGATTGAAGGGGAGGAAGACAAGACCTGAACACGCTGGGAGACTATACCTTCCTGTCCGCGGTGCTCTTCGCCATCGGTATCTACGGGCTATTAGTCAAGAAGAACGCGCTCCGACTACTCTTCGCGGTCGAGATCATGATCAACGCGGCCAACCTGAACTTCGTCGCATTCAACCAGTACCTTTGGAACAACGCGGTGGGGCAGACCTTCGTGCTCTTCTCGATCGCGCTGGCCGCTGCGGAGGCAGCAGTGGTCCTCGCCATTATCCTGGTCGCCTTCAGGCTCCGCCGCGGAATCGATGTCAGCGAACTGAAGTCTTTGGAGGGTTAGCGATGCGAGAGTTTCCCCTGGAACCCCCTCTCCGCACCCACGACAATACCTACTAACTGGTGATGCGCTTGTACAACCTGCTGCTCCAGGCCGTAGTGATTCCGATATTCGCCAGCGTCCTAGTGTATCTTTCAGCGGGCAAGCTCGGCAAGCGCGTGGGCTGGATCGCGTTCGCCTCCCTGCTCTACACGACGCTCCTGCTCGTCTATGTGGGTTCACAAACTTTCAACGGCGGCCAGGTCCAGGAAACCTATCCCTGGGTGGCCAGCGTGGGCCTTTCGTTCGGGTTCCTCGCGGACGGTCTGAGCCTTCCCGTCGCGGCCGTGATGAACCTCGTGCTACTCGCTACAACCGTCTACTCGATGCCGTACATGGAGAAGAGGATCCGCGGGATCTACGACAAGGACGATAGGAGAGCCTACGGGATATACTATCTTAGCTTCCTCCTGCTCTCAGTCGGCCTCGTTGGGATCGCGCTTTCGACCAACCTGATAGAGCTCTACCTGTTCCTCGAACTCGTCCTCATACCCACTTTCGTCATCATAAGTTTCTTCGGATACTCGGACAAGGAGAGGGTAGCGATTACGTATTTCATCTGGAATCATCTGGGCGCGTTCCTCTTCCTCGGGGGCATCGCCCTCGTATTCGCGGCGAGCGGTAGCTTCGAGATCAGCGCCATGGCTGGTTTGAGCTCCAGTCCGTACGCAGCCTGGATCGTAGGTCTCATCCTGGTCGGGTGGCTGGTCAAGATGGCAGTCTTCGGAGTCCACATGTGGCTGCCGCTGACCGAAGCCGAACCACCTACCGCACTCGCTGCCACGATGGCGGTGGTCGCCGGGGTCGGGAATTACGTCCTCGTCAGACTGCTCGTGTTGGGGATGCCGACCGTGTTCCAGTGGTTCAGCCTCCCCCTGATGGCGCTCGCGGTCTTCACGATGTTCTACGGGGGTGCCCTGACCCTAGCCCAGACCGACGTGAAGTATCTCTTCGCATGGTCTACCGTCAGCCAGAACGCGTACTCGGTCCTGGGGATCGCGAGCCTGACCGTCCTCGGTGTCTCCGGAGGGGTCTTCTATTTCCTCAGCCACATCATGGGGAAGTTCATACTCTTCTCGATCGCCGGAATCCTGCTGACGCAGACAGGCCTGAGGGACATCCGGAGCATGGGGGGGCTCGCGAGCAAGATGCCCCTGACCGCGACGATCGCACTAATAGGAACGCTGATCCTCTCAGCCGTCCCTCCGACGAGCGGGTTCCAGGCTGAGTGGATCATGTTCGCCGGGATCTTTTTCCATGGGGCAGTTGGTTCTTCTTCGTACCTCGCGGTCGCCTTCCTCGGGCTAATAGCGACCGTGTTCACGGTAGCCTACACGTTCTGGCCCTTCCGAAGGATCTTCTTCGGTTCGCTCCCCTCGGCGCTCGAGGGCGTGAGGGAGGCGCCATTGACGATGACCCTTCCGCTCCTTGCGGTCGCCGCGATCTCGATCGTCATCGGCATCTACCCTGACCTGATCACGAAGTTTCTGATCCCGTACGTCAACAACCTACCCTTGGGAGGGGGCAGATGACGCTGACCGTAGCCGAACCCTCGATCTACGTCTGGCTCGTTATCATTCTCCCTTACGCTGGGGCTCTGCTGATCCCCCTGCTCGCTAGAGCGGGACGGATCAGAGATTCGGTCGCTGTCGGCTTCTCCCTCTTCTCGGCATTGTTCGATCTTCTCCTTCTCCTGCCGGTTCTTCAGGGGCAGACCGTCTCGCTCCAAGATTCGGTGATCCCAGCTAGCGTGCCGTGGATCTCGGCACTTGGAATCAACGTGGGTGTCCTCTCCGATCCCTACACCCTGATCATCAGCAACGTGGTCGCCTGGGTAAGCTTCCTGATCATGGTCTACAGCGTTTCGTACATGCGGGGGGACGGTGGAATAAACCGCTACTGGTTCTTCATGAATTTCTTCATCGGCAACATGCAGCTGATCGTTCTCTCGAACAACCTGCTTTCCCTTTTTGTCGGGTGGGAAGGGGTGGGGCTCTGCAGCTATGCACTCATCGGCCATTACTATAAGGATGAAACGAAGACTTGGGTCGGGACCCCCGGGACTAGGGCGCTCGGGGAGGAACAGGCTTACCCTCCTTCACACGCTGGGATGAAGGCGTTCGTGATGACGAGGATAGGCGACATGGCGATGCTGATCGGCATCCTGATCCTCTTCATCTACTCAGGCACCTTCGATTTCAAGCAGCTCGCCCAGTCATCGGGATGGGCGACAAGGCTCTCACAGTCGGGGCTGCTCGTCCCCGTAGCGCTCCTGATATTCGGCGGCTCGATAGGGAAGTCGGCGCAGTTCCCCCTTCACGAATGGTTGCCCGACGCGATGGCGGGCCCGGCCCCTGTCTCGGCGTTGATCCACGCCGCAACGATGGTAAAGGCGGGAGTGGTGCTCGTCGCGCGCATCGGTCCGATCTTCTATTTTGCGCTCTCGGCGAATCCCTCCTTGATCCAGCCCTTCTTCCAGACGGTGGCCTGGATCGGTGCATTCACTGCAATACTTGCCGCTTCTCAGGCCTTGGTCGGATTCGAGCTGAAGAAGATCCTCGCCTATTCCACGGTTTCCCAAATTGGGTACATGATGATGGCGCTCGGGCTCGCGGGGCTCTCCACCGACTTCACGATGGGACTCTCCGCAGGCCTCTACCATCTGATGAGCCACGCGATCTTCAAGGCCTGTCTCTTCATGGCCGCCGGAGCGCTGATCCACGCCACCGAATCGAAATACATCAACGAAATGGGCGCGCTCCGCAACAGGATGAAGGTCACATTCGCCGCGTTCCTCATCGCCGCTGCTTCGCTCTCCGGGATCCCACCGTTCAGCGGTTTCTGGAGCAAGGACGCCGTCCTCTCCGCGGCTTGGGCTGCGGGGCAGACCGGGCTCTTCGCCGTGGGTGCGATCACGGCGGGGCTAACCGCCTTCTATTCGTTCAGGATGGTGGGGATCGTCTTCTTCGGCGGGAAGAGCCATAGGCTCGACGAAGTGGAAAGGGAGGGGCACGCGGTCAGGGAATCGAGTCCGTTGATGTGGGTACCTTATGCAATCCTGGCGGGCGCGACGGTGTTAATCGGAATCATCGCGTTACCCCTGAACCTCGAGGGGAGCTTGGCTTGGGCCTCGAACTCTTATCTCGTGAGCCTCTTTCCGAACCTGGGGAGTCTCCCGGCTTACAGTGTGGCTGCTCCCCAAGGGTTTGACCTTGTGTCAGCAGGTATCGCTGGCGGGTTTGTCGCCCTCGGTTTCGCTGCGGCGTACGTCATATACATTGGGCAGAGAGCGAGCCCGACCCGGTTCGTTGGGGCAACGGGCTTGATGCACGGCCTGTACACTTTTCTGGAGAACAGGTGGTACATCAACGCTATCTACTACAAGGTCTTCGTCGACCCGGCGATCAGTGGCTCTAACTGGCTTCTCGCGCACGTCGAGCTCGGGGGCCTCTTCAGGGTCAACAACGCAGGTGTCTACCTGGGGATTGCGTTCTCATCCGCCGGAAACTGGCTCGACACTCGAGTGGTCGACGGCGCAGCGAACGCCTTCTCAACCGCGGGCCAATCATTCTCTAGGTCTACTAGGAAGATTCAGACCGGAGTGATCGAGAATTACATTCTATTCTTTGCGGTGGGCATCGCCGTGCTGATCATCTTGTTGCTGTGGGCCTCTGGAGTGACGCTGTTGTGAGCGTTCTCCTATCTCTGCTCATCGTGCTGCCCCTTCTAGGGACCCCCCTCGTCTTCCTGGCTGCGCGCTGGAACAAAAGAGTGGGGATCAATCTTGCTCTTTCGCTGGCCGGAGTAATTTTCCTGCTTGCGATTTTCTCCTACTGGGTGGTCTTCGCAAGCCCCCCCGCCCCCGGTCAGTATTCCCTCGTGGAAAAGTACCCCTGGGTGAGCTTCATAGGCCTGAACTACCTCCTGGGCCTTGACGGGCTCAGCGCCCCGCTCGTCCTCATCTCGAGCCTTCTGACGATTTTCGTGATGATCGGCTCGAAGCGAATGATGCACCACATGGAACCTGAGTACTATGCACTTCTCCTCTTCTTTGAGGGCTCCATAATGGGGGTCTTCCTCTCGCTCAACCTGATCCTGTTCTACATCTTCTGGGAGCTAGTACTAATCCCGATGTTCTTCTTCATAGGATTCTGGGGGGGCCCGAGGAAGAAGTACGCCGCGATGAAGTTCATCCTCTTCACATACGCGGGCAGCACCGTAATGCTCCTCGGGTTTCTAGCCGTCTACCTCGGCGCCCCCTCCCCCTCCTTTGACATCCCGGACCTCGCCGGTAAGATCCCCCTCGCCGTCCAGTACCTGCCGCTGCTCGCGACCTTCATCGGTTTCGGCGTGAAACTCCCCGTGGTGCCGTTCCACACCTGGCTCCCGGACGCGCACGTTGAGGCCCCTGCGCCGATTAGCGTTCTGCTTGCGGGCGTCCTTCTGAAGATGGGAGGATACGGGTTCCTGAGGATTAGCCTCGGCCTCTTCCCTCAGGCTTCATCACAGTACGCCTGGGCGTTCCTGATAGTCGCAGCCGTGACCATGTTCTACGGATCCATAGTGGCGCTCGTCGCAAAGGACCTCAAACGAATGATCGCTCTCACCAGCATAAACCACATGGGCTTCGTTCTCTTCGGGGCGTTCGCCACCGCCGCTACGGGGAACATCCTCGGGGTTCAGGGCGCAATCCTCCAGATGTTTACTCATGCGTTCGCCGTCGGCGCGCTCTTCATGCTTTCGGGGTACATCCACGAACAGGCGGGCACCCGAGAGATTCCCCTCCTCCACGGCTTGAAGATTACGATGCCCAGGACTGCCCTCCTTCTCGTACTTGCAAGCGCGGCCGCCATGGCGGTTCCGCCCTTTGCGAGCTTCCTCGCAGAGTTCTTCACTCTCGCGGCCGGGATTTCCGCGTTTCCGCTGACGGGTGTCGTTGTCCTCGTCCCCGTGATAACCAGCGGTTACTTCCTCTGGATGATCAAGAGGGTTGTTCTGTCACCCCCCTCCTCAGAACCCTCGGCGGGCGGGACAGGGCACGACATCCCCAAACTCGACGCGGCCACCATCGCACTCTACTTCGTTCCCCTCCTCCTTTTGCTTGTCTTCTCGTCTCTTATCCTCGGTCCCTCAGCACCGGTGGCTCAGTTTCTTGCGCATCTCGGAGGCCGCTGACGGATGGACTACGTTTCGCTGACAGTCATCCTGATGTCCGTTTCTTCGCTCCTCCTCCCCATCTTCCTATTTGACCCAAAGCGCCGCGAGAGAGAGCCGGCCTACTTCTTGGGGGTGGTTTTGGCAGCATCCCTTCTGATGATCGGGATTAACACAATATATCCCGCGCCGGGGACGATATTCGGAAGCCTCCTGGCTTCGGATCGGCTCGGGGGAATCTTTGCCCTGACAACTTTGTTCGTCACCCTGATTGTTGTCATCGTTTCTACCTACACTAAGCGGGGTCCAAATACGCCGGCCTACTACTCCCTTCTATCCTTCACCGCGCTCGGCATGGTTCTGCTTTCCTACTCGCAGGACCTGCTGATAATATTCGTCGCCTGGGAACTAATGAGTCTGCCAACATACGTCCTCGCGGGCTTCAACAAGAGGAGCATGGAGTCGAATGAGGCCTCGGTGAAATACGCCGTCATCGGCGCGATGTCCTCAGCGATAATACTCTACGCGATCAGCCTCACGTACGGCCTGACGGGCACGACCCAGATCTCGGCGGTCGTCCAAGCACTTTCCACGCAGCCCCTCACCCTGGCCACGAGCGTCGCGGTCCTGCTCTTCGTCACGGGTTTCGGTTTTAAGATGTCTATCGTCCCATTCCACATGTGGATTCCCGACGCCTACGAGGGTGCTCCGATAATTGTAAGCACGCTTCTGGCCGCTGCGACAAAAAAAGCTGGTTTCGTGTCCGCGATCAGGGTTCTTCTTGCGATCTCAACGTTCTACGTTCTGACGCAGAACCCGATCTTCACGCTTCCAAACGTCTTTGCGGGCTTGGCGTTGGTCACTATGACCTTGGGGAATCTCGCCGCTCTTACGCAGAAGAGCATGACGAGGCTGCTCGCCTACTCCAGCATAGCGCAGGCGGGGTACATCCTGATTGGATTCGTAATCTACTCGTACGGTATCCAGAACTCGGCGTTTCTGCGAGAAGCCTCCCTAGGAATAACGGGGGCGCTCTTCCACATCGTCAACCACGCAATAATGAAGGGCGTAGCTTTCCTCGCGGCCGGGCTGGTTCTGCTGCAGCTGCATCGGGGGGACGTCCAGGCCTACGACGGCCTTTCGCGCCGAATGCCTTTCACAGCAATCACTTTGAGCGTAGCTTTCCTCGCACTGGCGGGAGTCCCGCCCCTCAGCGGATTCTGGAGCAAGCTCCTTCTCTTCTTGTCCGTCATCAACGGCCCCTTCGCCTGGCTGGCTGTAGCGGGGGTCCTCAACAGCGCCTTCAGCCTAGGCTACTACGCTTGGATAATCAAGCGGATGTATCTCGACGAGCCAGAGACTGCAGAGAAGGTCAACGAACCATACACGTACTTAGTGATCTTCGCGGTTTCAATAGGCTTGATCATCGGATTCGGGGTCTTCCCAGACGGAATAATCAACTTCCTGTCTGGGGCCTTCACGAACATCGCGCCCCACTAGCTCTCGCGCGAGCGAGTCAGGCCTGTAACCAGTTGACCTTGATCCTTACCTTCTCCCTGAATATTCTCTTGAAGGGCACCCCGTCTCCCGCGTAGAACTTGGTGAAGAATTCGTACACGTGCAACCTGAGATCCTGGATGTACACGACCAGTCCTTCCAAGAGAATCACGAGGATGTTCAGTACGACGAGAGGGACAACAGCGACGTATATCGGGTAGTTCTGCGGAATCAAGTTCAGCGCTATGAGGAGCGCGGCGTGGACGAACAGAAGAATTGCAAGTCTGGCATAGCTGATCGTGTTCGACAGAAACTGGGTAATCTTTTCGAAGACTTCAATCGCTCCGTTGGCGAAAGCGCTCCCCGCGGACTCCCCTTCGAGCCTACCCGTTTTGATAGCGACCCCCTTCCCTACGGCCAGGACGACCATGGAAGCAACTACGACGACGAGCGAGATTGCACCGAGGGTCGAATTGGGAATCCCCAGCAACGGCGCAGGCTTGGAGGTCTTCAGCACGTTGAAGCTGTAACCCGCCCCGATGAACGCCAGCCCATATCCAACCCCCGACAGATACATGATCAGGCTCGGGACTTTTTCGGTCAGGAGCTCGACGGTATCGTGCGACTTGATACCCTCCCAGACGTTGAGCGAAAGTCCCGTCGTGATGTGTGCGATTCCGATCAGCACCGCTATCTCCAGAAGGGTGTAAGTGGCCGCGGTATTCAACGACGTCTGAGCGACGAGGGGCGGTCTGACCACGATCTCCAGCAGGTGGAAGGGCAGAGGGAACCCGAAGAATTCGCCAAACGCGGCGCCGAATATGCTGGCCGAAATCCCCGCGGCGAGGAAGATGTTTCCCCACTGGCGGAGGCCGGGGTCGTCCTTTGCCCTAGTCCTTATGAGAAAGGCGAACGCGGCGACGACTAGTCCGTGCCCGAGGTCTCCGAACATCATTCCGTAGAATATCGGGAATACCAACGCGATTATCGGAGTCGGGTCGACCTCGTGTTCAGCGGGCGTCCCCTGTTGCCTCGTGATTGTTTCGAACGGTCTCAGAGGTCCGGGGTTTGTCATCAATATAGGAACCCGGCCGTCATGACGGTGCTCGAACCTGTTCACGGGCTCGGCGTGAACAATCCATCCTCCAAAGCTCCTCTTGAAGTCTTCCAATCGTTGGGCGGGAATATACCCCGAAATGCTCGCTAGACGCTTGAGACCCCCGGCCACCCTGACGTCGTCTAACATCACGTTCGCGGATTCTGCGAGCTCCCTCACGGCGAGGAGCGTCGACTCGCTCTTCTTCCCTAAATCCTCCATCGCTCCCCCGGCCGCAAGTCTCTCCTTCTGAACTCGCTCAAGTTCGCCTTGCAGTTTCTCGTATGCTGCAGCGGGATTCTGCGGCAGGCTTTCGGGTATGGAAAGCGGTTTCGCCTCCAGGGCCTTCAGCGATTTCTCTATCCGAAGAGCGTCCGCGAACGGTCCGGCGACCAGCACAAGGCTTTTCTCGGAGCCGACCTCCCGCGAAAGGAAGATCATATCAGCGAGGGATTGTCCTAGTTCGGAGACCGAATCGGTGTCAACGATCGCGAGGACGACCTTGAGGACTCCGGGGCGAGCGAATCTCGTCAGGTCCACCGATAAGCCCGAAAGTAGCTTCAGAGAGTTCATCAAGGCTTCAACGTCTGATTCATCTTTCGTCAGTCCGTTAAGTCTGGCCCTTTCGTTCCTCGCGACTTCATAAATCGGGTTAAGATCGCGTTCAGCTCTGTCCAGTAGGTCCGCCAAATCCTTCACGTTGTATTCGGCCCGCGGTACGCGCACACCCCTGAAAATGACGTCCAGCATCCCAGGAGCTAGAGGGATTGAAAGATCCTTCACAACTTGGTCAGCTTGGGCGTACAACCTTACGGCGCGGACGGCAAGCCCTTCGAGATTGGGGTCAAAATTCCTGCTCTTGCTCTCGACAATGTGAAAATCCTTGAATTCCGCCAGCCGCTTCGCCACATCTGGATAATCTGTTCTTGGTGCGATGACGGTGACCTTCTCGAGTGCTGCTATCCCCACAAGGCTACACGCTTTTGTTGGCGTCTCGGCCCTAAGTTTCGTTATTAAGTCTTGAGCGCGAGAAATATCTGTCCCGCCGAAAATGGATCTTTGGATAGCAAGAATTGCGGCGCAAAATACATGGAAATCTAGGCACTGTTATTCGGCTGGACTTCAGCACAGGCACTCAGATGAAGCAGTGGTTCAAGAACCTGATGATGACTGCCGGAAAGTCTCCCGGATCCAGCTTAGTGTTTGGACTGGTGGCCAGACACTTAACAGAACCTGAATCCATACGCCCAGTTCCTCTTCAATTAATACGAGTGAATGAATGGGTGAGACGTCGAGACAGAATGCGATGACTGCCAAAAATTCCACGCGCGCGGGGGAGCAAGATCGAAAGGGACGGGTCCGACCAAGTTTAGAATGACCTCTCGGCTGATGATTCACATTTGAGTGAAAAAGAAGTAGTATTCGGCGCCGGGACCCCCCTCGGAGCCGCGGTCGTCCGATATCTCGCTGCTGAAGGCCGAGCGGTACGCGCCGTCGTGAGCGACCCGACGAACGCGATTCAATTCCTTCCCCCGAGAGTGGAAATCGTGAAGGGGAACCCGCTTGACCTCGCGATCGTCGAATCTGCTTGCAGGGATGCGAGCACGATCTATCATTGTGTGCTTGTGAGGTATCACAAATGGAAGGAAGCTGCACAGTCTGTCATGAACAACCTTCTGGGGCACGCGATTCAGACGGGAATGAAATTCGTCTTCGCCGACCCGGTCTATGACTCCGCCTCGTACGCGAACAACTTCGACGAGCAGGTACTTCACGCTCAAGAACAGGGGTTCACTCAAGTCGTGGTGGCACGGTTCCCCCAGCTTTACGGTCCGGCAATCAGGAATACCCTCTTTGACGAAGTGTTTGACGCAATAATGGCGAACAAACGGGCCTACTGGATCGGGAGTCTGGACGTTCCCAGGGACTTCCTGTACATCGATGACGCCGCACGCGCTTGCGCCGCTCTGGGAATAAGCCCGAAGGCGTACGGACGCAAGTGGGACATCTCAGGGGGAACCCCGATTACAGGGAAACAGTTCATCGAGTTGGTCTTCAAAGAAGCGGGAAAGGAACCGGATATTGGAATCTGGCGCGCGGGCCTGTTGAGACTGGCAGGAATACTCGATTATGATTCGAAGGAGATGGTTCAACTTCCATACGACTATAGCAAGCCGATGGTGCTGAATGGCACGGACTTCAACGTCTGGTTCCCCACGTTCGAATATACACCAATTCAGGTCGGACTGCGCGACACCCTTGAATGGTACAAGACCTTTCTGAAGCCACACGGCCTGAGAGAAAAATACTTCCCGTTAACGACGCTTCCTCCCTGACAGGCTCAGTCTTGATTCTCCGCTGGCCGCGAGCATCGATTCGTAGGGGAAGCCCCAGATATCGTCAGATCTCGCAATAACTTGAAACTATTTTAAAGCCAAAGCGGCTGCCTTTTTCCGAGGAGATTTTCACGAACCGCTTCTCGAGTGATGATTAGCGAGAGATGTCAAGCAAGGTATACTTGGGCACGCGTTCTGCGGCACTGAAGGGGACCCTCATAAATCCGGCCACACTGGAGAAACTGGCCGAATCACAGTCGCTGGAGGAGCTCGTGAACAGGCTTCGAGGAACGTCCTATGGCGCTTCCCTCGCGAAAGTTCAACCGCCCTTCACCGCGCGAAGGCTGGAACTTGCCTTCAGAGAAAGACTGGCGGACGCCCATTACTTGCTCACGATCGCGGGAAGCAAGTATGAGCTCATCAATCTCTACTATCTGAGAAACGTCGCTTGGGACCTGAAGTCTGCGCTAAAATCGAAAGCGCTCGGGAAGAGCTACGACGAATCCATAGAGTTCCTCGATATGCACGGTGAAGAGCTGATCGGCAGAAGAGAGCTCATAATCAAGGTCCTGTCTGCGAAGGATCTCCAGGAGGCTTCCTCTCTGCTGTCGGGCACCGAGTTCGGGGAAGATATCGGGAAAGCCGTTGCTGCTTTCAGCAACAGCCGGGAGATCCGTCTGTTTGATGTATATATCGACCACGCAGTCCTGTCGAAGATAGCCAAGGCTTACTCGTCGAACGCCAAGCTCTATTCTCCTTCGCGGGCATCAGGTGTCGGTGGTGTAGGAGAAATGGTCGCCCTTGACATCGATTCGTACAACATCCTAAGCGTACTCAGAGCCAAGCTCTGGGGGCTTTCCGAGTCTGACACGAAGCAACTCGTGATAAGGCCGACCTATCGCGCTCAGCTGGGATTGCTCGACCGCATGATCTCGACTGAGTCCGTCGCCGAGGCTGTGAAACTCGTCGAAGGGCTCTATGGGAAGGCACAACTCGCCGGCGGGAGCGACGAAGAGTTAATCGACAGGATGGAAGAAACCCTAACTCTCGAGAGCAGGAGGACTGCAGGCCGAGCTTTCGTGTGGCAGGGGCTGGGACCAGCCGCCGCCCTCGCAATCGTCAAGCTCATTGAATTCGAGGTCAGGAACTTGGCGGCCATCGCCATAGGAGTGGAAGCGCGTCTTCCTCCGAAGAGCGTACTTTCGAAACTGGTTCTTTGACCGATAAGATTTTGTTAGGAGTCTCCCGGAGATTTCCAGAAATCACCCGAAAATAATACAAAACTCCATAGACCGTTAAAAGATTTATAAGGTCAAATCCGATGCGCTTACTAGTTTACTTCATGCGCGGGCTTTCTGCATTACTACTTTCCGCAGGTTTCCTTGGTATCGTCAGCCTCCTACTCCCCGTCGCCCACGCACAATCAGCCGCCGCGAATGCGATCCTACAAACAACTACCGTCGATGTAAACAAGTTGCTGGCTGCGGGAATCGCGTTTGGCTTAGCCGCCGCAGGAGCTGGGTATGGTGTTGGTCAGGCGGGAGCAGCGGCAATCGCAGCGGTCGTGGAGAAGCCCGAAGTAAGAACAACAGCGCTACTCTTCGTTGTGCTTGCGGAAGCTATCGCGATCTACGGCATCGTGATGGCAATCCTGATCTTCGGACAGGCGTAGCGCCCGCGCGGTTCAATATCGATCTCGCGGAAAGAATCGCCTTCCTCGAGTCAATAACTCAATAGGATCTCTTAATCGTGAACCTGGTAAGCTCGACCAAAAGAGTCTTCGCTTCGCTCTCCGGGATTACCGACAGTTGTGTCTTGGCCCTTTCTGCGTACATCTCCGACAATTTGGTGACCTTGGTCACGACCTCCGCCTCGTTCGAACCGTGAAGCAGCCCCTTCGTTATTTTGTCCTCCGAACCCCAATCAAGTAAGTCATCTCGCAGCTGGTACGCTATTCCTAGGTATCTCCCATAAGTAGTGAGGGCGTCGACCTCTTTGTCAGACCCACCCGCTATCAAAGCGCCGAGCCTGGATGAGGCCTGGAAGAGTGTCGCGGTCTTCTCCGAGATCACCCGGACGTATTCGTCCCAGGTCAGCTTGTAGGCTTTTGGATCGATCGTCACCTCAGAGTACTCCCCCTCAGCCATGTTGAGGGCGGCGTTGCTTATCGCATCAGATATCCTCCGGTCTTTGTACCTCGCCGCGATAGCCAAAATCATCGCGAACACGAAGTCAGCCGTGAGGAGCGATGCGCTGTAGCCGTACTTGATGTGAAAGGTCATCCGACCCCTCCGCGTCACGTCTTCGTCGATAATGTCGTCGTGGATGATTGACTCTGAGTGCAGGAGTTCCACGGCAACCGCCGCGTCGAGGAGCTTATCGTCGGTGCAACCGAGAGCTTCCGCCGACAGGAGGAGGATAAGCGGCCTGACTCTCTTCCCTCCTTCGATTGCATAGACGAGTGGGTCATGGAATCGTGATTCAATATAGAGGTCGAGTTCCCGCGTCAGAGCGAGGTTGATCCTCTGGACATAAGCCCGCACTTTGGTTTCAGATTCCCCAACAAAAACAGGGCTCTTCTCGCCCAAGATACGTGTACCGTCTCGAAGTCGATGTCGTTCCATATATATGCAGTTCTCCTAGTTCTGCATCTCTTTTGCGAGCATTCAAGGTTCGCCAAATCAAACTCAACCGTAGGTACTTCCTCCCTCTTCCTAAGCTCACTAACGCTCAACTCTCCATCTTGGGAAAGCGCATGGCCGACCTTGGATACGAAGTGCGAAAAGCCGGTGTGTTGCGTGCCTCCTCAAGGGAACAGGTGATCTGGATCGACGCTCGAGGACTTGCCTGGTCGAGTAAGGGGCTCTTGGACGCCCTGGTCCCCGCGCTACCTGACCTACTCGAGTGCAAGAAGGAATACTGTCCTCCTGGAGAATTCGCCCGGCTTTACTTCAACATAGGAAGAGCGCGTGGCGGATTCATATTACGAGCCAATGTCAGACTTGAGAGTTCGTCGCACTGGTGGGAGCTGCGGAGAGCTGGTCTCTCGGGAATTACGCCCGACGAGTCACTGGCGATGTCTTTTCTCCTTACCCGGGTCTGCGGGAAAGTTAGAGGAATCACAAACTATCCGGTTGAGGGCGCGAAGGTTCGCCAGATCGGGAGGATCTTGTACTACGAATCGATGATCTCAACCGATGAATACAGTTCCGGTCTATCGACAACGGAAGAGAAGAGCGAGAAGCAGGTTCATTTGCCTAGCAACAGCGTCCTGCAAATCGAGTCAATCGCTATGCCTTCCAACAACGAATTGAGGGGTCTAAGCGGGGAGCTCGGGGAGTGGTGCTACTACATTGCTTAGGCGCGTCCCATCTAGGCTGAAGATTGAGAAGCCAAAGGCGGCCCCGCCGAGGAGCCTGCCTGCATAGATCGGTCAAGTATCTGATCTTACTCTCGAATTCCGTACTCGTGAGGCAGACCGGGGACGAGAACAAGATAATTTTGTAACCCATGGGTCGTTATAAGCAATGGCGAAATGGTTCCACGAGTCTAGCTCATGATCTCTCTAAGAGGCCCTATGACTAGGAAGGATAGAGCATGCTGGTTAGACACCGAGGGATGTATCTCAACGAGCATTCGATCTAGAGGTTCACTTTCGAGTGAGATAATCCTAGTTCAATCCGAGAGAGAACCTTTGCGTGATTATGCCGCTGGAGCGAAAGCGGATGGAGTCGTCTGCCACGTTTCTCGCCACCAGCGTGCCTGGCGAGCACGCATCTACGGAATCGGGAATGTTGACAGGGAAATCAGGTTGATACATAAGTTCATTCGAACTTCAAAGCGTAGGAAGGAGATTAGACGGTTCTACCGCATGGTCCTTTCTCGCTGGCGAGCAAGACTTGAGCTAGAACGTGGAAGGCTATTTAGTAGCACCCAAAGGGGTCCTCAGCCCCGGTAGTATAGAGTCCGCGTGGGCATACAGCCCGGTCAAACCCAAGGTGTCGAGAGTATGCCGGCCTTTCGAGTCGGCGACCCGGGTTCGAATCCCGGCCGGGGCACTATACCTACGGGTTCACTTCCCGTTCCGCTCTAGAGACGCCTGACGGCAAGCATTCACGGTCAAGGTTGTGAAGCTCGGCAGACAGAATCAAAGACTGGTCGGTAGATTTCGCGGTTACTAGGTAGGGGTGATATCAAAGTGATGACGGGTTCGATTCCCGTCGGGCCCGCCTTTGCCCGGGTTCGGGTCTCGGCCGGGGCGTATTGACTCACGTGCATTTCCCCGTTCGGAAACGTATGCTGCCGCATCGTGTTGAAAGAGTAACCTGCTCATCTACCGACGTTTACATTGATGCTCGCGTAACCCGTCGCGCCATTCGGAAACGTGTCTGTAGCCACAGATGTTTGGAGTTGACCGGCACCGTCCGTCGCTCGGGCATAGATGTGGAAGACGCCGGCCGAAGCAGGGTGCCACTCGAACGCCCAGAGCGTCCAAGTCGTACTCCCAATCGGAGCCTTAAGAGTAGCCTCGCTCCAACTCCGCCCTCCGTCGACGCTGACCTCAACTGAAGATATCCCCCGATCGCCCGCGTAGGCCACACCGCCGAGAAGGACGGAACCGTTGCTTGTCGAAAGGCTCTGCGATGAACCATCGCCGGGCACCAGGATGAAAGCGAGCGCCTGGACGGCCGCGTCGTTGGTCCATCCCCTGGTCTGCCAGTACCCGTTGTACACCGAGTCAATGACCTCGATTCGCGTCACCCATTTCGCGCTCATCATCCCGTAAAGACCAGGGATCACTGCCCTGAGCGGATATCCATGTTTCTGCGGGAGGACGCTGTCATTCATCTTCAATGCGAGAATGCTGTCGTTCATCAAAGCCTTGGACAGAGGGATTCCGACAGAATAGCCGTCGACAGAATAGAATACCACGTACTTCGCTCCAGGGAGTGCCTGCCCTGCGTCGGCGAGAAGGTCGGAGATCCGCACGCCCGTCCATTTTGCGTTCCCTATCAGATTCCCATTTACAAGGTTGCTCACGCACTCGAAGGTGTTGTACTGATCTCTGGCGGCGAGCGCCTCAATGTTTGCGATGTTGTATTTTTTCGGCGTAGCCACGGCACCTCCCAGAGACAGAGACCACGCCTGCCCATCCACGCTCGGGTCGAAGAGGTCTATCGCAACACGGTAGAAGCTATTGTTTGCAGTGACCTCTGAATCCACGAGTGTCTTCAACCGAAGGTCGCTGAATATGGCGGGTGCGCCCTGCAGGTCGATCGGACCTATCCCCTGCGAGATAGGCGAAGATTGCTGCAAGAGCGAAGACACAATGGTCCCCGCGCTCGCAAGAAACAGGATAAACGCGGACCCTAGGATCATCCCTTTCTCAACGAATTCCCGCCTTGCACGGGACGTTGCCTTGCTCGCAAATCCACTGGATTTTCCCGCCGGGGGTACAGACTCAGAGGGAAGGGGTTGATAGCGAGGCCCCGAACCAGAGGACAGAGCCAACCCGAACAGTAGCTGGGGAATGAGGAATGTCAGCGGGAATATCCACGCGATGTTTGCTGAAGCGAAGGGAGAGGCTTCGCCAAAAAGCGAAACCCCGGTAAGGGGTAGGGCTACGCCGCCAAATGCCAGCCAGGGCAAGATCGAGAGGACGATGTTCCTCTCGAGAGTCGACATTCGTTTGAAGACTCCGATCCTCCCCAAGTATCTTGCAAAGAAAATCCCCAGTAGCCCGTATATGACCAGGGCAACTAACGCGGCTGCCAGAAGACCAAGGAGACCAGCCAGGTCCCCCAACTGTTGGACGGCTCCCTCCTCGATCTGAGCAGGTACAACACCGATGAACGCCTCGATCGCAGCCTCAGGAGGAAAAGGCGCGAGTCCTGCTAGACGCAGGATAAACCCGAAACCGAGGGCGATGACTCCCCCGAACAGCCCTTTCTGAAAAAGCGCGAATTTGCTGAAGCCCCTGGATGCTTCTGTCATCTGATTTTCACGAGTTCATAGTTTGGGAACGTGCCGCTGCTTTTTAGTCGTGCGTTTGCTCCTCCCTCGTCTCTTTTCTTCCCAACTGCTTGTTACGGTTGCGTTCGAGGCGACTCCTTGGAGCGCGAGCCCAGCGCGAGCAAAGCGATTCCGGCAATCGCCACGATTGCACCGACGTAGATGTACAGGGAGTTCCCGCTCATGATGGCGCTTCCTCCGATGATTCCAGCGCCCTGTAACGCGAAAACTGTGCCCGCTAAGAGGAGCAAGATACCGACTCCCATTAGGCCCCATCTTCTTCCGTTCAAGATTAGGCCTTCCTGCCTTCTCTAGCATACTCACACGCACGAGCTACACTCACGGCTGATGCGAAGCGACTGATTTCCACTTTCAAAGATGGAAACCGGAGATCTATTTGATCGTTGGCGCGGCTTCGGGCACCTTTCCCCATCTTTTTGCCCAGTTTGCAAACTCCAGCAGAATAAGGTTCAACTCGTGCCCCTTGGGGGTCAACGAGTACTCGACCCGGGGCGGGGTTTCGGGGAATACTTTTCTCTGGACTACGCCGAGTTTGTCCAGTTCCGTCAGCCTCTCAGCCAGGCTCGTCGCGCTTATCCCGTCGATGCGTCGTTTCAACTCGTTGAAACGCGCAGGCTCCTTCAACCCCAATGAGTGCACCACGGGGAAAGTCCAAACTTTCGTAAGCTCGTTCCAATATGAATGAACAACCGCACATTCGTCGAGCACTCCCTGCTCAAGTTGCTGTGAGGTACTCAAATTGTTGTTACCTACTTAGTAGCAGGCTACTACCAAGTATATAAGCATGACTGCATTGACCGATGCTGCGAAATTGTTTGTATAGCAAGAACAAGGCCTCGGCAACGTTTACGGAAGAAGAGGCCGAGTACCTCCTGAACTCCAGGCTAGGCAGGCTCGCTACAGCTTCGGCGAGTGGACAGGCGCACGTGGTGCCAGTTGTTTACGAATTCGATGGTCATTACCTTTACTTCGGTGGTTGGGGACTGGAGAAGAGTCTCAAATTCAGGAACATACTCAAACAAAGTCGAGTCGCATTCGTCGTCGACGATGTCGAAACGGTCGAGCCCTGGAAGCCGCGGGGGATTGAGGTGAGAGGTCTCGCTGAAGTCGTCAGGGAGAAAGGCAAGGTTTATGTCAGAATAACACCTGTTCACAAGGTAAGCTGGGGTTTGAAGAGGAGAAAAAATGGAACCGATTGAGCTGCAGGACAAAATTACCGATGCGGTGGAGACGCTTGCGGAATCCGTAGTGAGTATCGACAGCATTAGAATGGCCAGAGACTTCAGGTTCGGGGTTATCCCCGTCGAAGGGCAGGGCTCGGGGGTCATAATTGACACTCGAGGGTACCTCGTGACCAACAACCATGTCGTTGACGACGCGACTCGGGTCCAGGTTCATCTCCAGGACGGCAGGTCCATCGTCGGTGAAGTGGTCGGGACGGACCCCGCGACCGACGTGGCCATCGTAAGGGTTCAAGCGGACAATCTTCCTTCAGCCGCCCTTGGAGACTCGGAGAACTTGAGGGTGGGGCAGATCGCCCTTGCGATTGGCAACGCGCTCGGTCTCCCCGGAGCACCCACAGTTTCGATGGGCGTCGTAAGCGCGCTGGGAAGGCCCCTCCCGGGCACTGACTTCGTCCTCGAAGGGATGATTCAAACCGATGCGGCGATTAACCCAGGAAACAGCGGTGGTCCACTGGCGGACTTGAACGGGCGTGTCATCGGAATCAACACAGCCGTAGTGGCGTTCGCGCAGGGTGTCGGTTTTGCGATTCCGATCGACACCGTGAAGAGGGTCGTCGATCAACTTTTCAAACACGGAAGGGTCATACGCCCCTGGCTCGGAATTTCGGGGACAGACGTCACGCCCGCATTGGCACGAAGGTACGGGTTGAAGGCCGACTCGGGGGTCCTCCTCGTCGACATTGCCAGAGACAGTCCGGCGTTTGAAGCTGGATTCAGACCGGGAGATATCATTTCAAGAGTTTCGAGCCACCCGATAGCGACGATGAAGGACCTTCTAAGAGAGCTCTCAAAGGCTCTGGTCGGGGACGCGCTAGGGGTGGAAGCGAACCGTGAAGGGAGACTGTATCAGAGTTCCGTACGCCTCGTAGAAGTTCCGGCCAGCCTTTTCCAACGAAGAGGACAATAGAACTCTCTCGCTCGCCTCCTCACCGATTTCGCCAACGGCTATGCGTTGTAGCGAGAGCGTTTGATCGCCGGCCACAACCAAACAAGCAGAGTCGCAAAGCTACCGGCCACTCCGGCGGCTACCAGGACGAACGTAGACGGGTCGCTACCGCTCCCAGCGAAGTCTACCAATACCGAGCTAGAGGCACCATCTCGGACGGTCACAATTTCTCGCTTGCCAGTGCCGTTGTAGCTTGTGACGACCGAATAATTGCCTGCGGGGACAAAGAAATTCGTCGCTCCTCTGGAGTCGGTCGTTTTCATCGCGCTCCCGCCCGCCCCATCGGAGAGCTTCACGAGAGCGATCGCTGGACGATCGCCATTCCTTACTTGCACGGTCAATTTGCCAAGGGAAACGTTCAGAATTTGGGAACTAAACGGTGTCACGACCTGCGTCGTGATCGTAGAAAATGTCTCGTTTCCAAAGGAAAGACGTATGACAAGTTGCAAGGGGTAGTTCTTTGCCACAATGTATATCGTCGTGTTCACCACCTTCAGCAAGGCGTTTCCGGAGGTCTGTGAAGCTGAGACACCGATGTCTATCGGTTCTCCCAGCCATCGCGGCGATGCCACGTTTAAGACGACCGGCTCGAGGTCGATCGCCCTAGAGGCGAACATTTCGACCCCGTCCACCCGGTACATCATGAGCAGCTCCCGAGGCCACGTGCCCGGCGCCGCTGTCAGAGAGGAGACCGTGGAGAATCCGGCCGACGCCACGTCACTTGTCGCGGTGCAACCACCGAGCCAGAGCCAGGACCCCTGGTCCGGCAAAAGAACGCTCGTCTCCTCGACTTCGAGTCCCGAAGCGCTCCGGAAGAAGGTCCTCAGGGTGTATCGCCCCGTTCTAAGTCCCACCTTCTGGAGGAGCGGGAAGCCCGCCGGAACGCTGCTGGGCGAGAACTGGGTCGGAGTGGACGATGCTGAAAGAACGTCCCTAGCGACAAGGCCATCGGAGTTCATCAAGGAATAGGAATACTGGTGATAGAGTTCAAGCCAGAGAATGAACGGTTTGCTGACGCTACCCGAAAGGGTCGCGGTCAGGTCCACCCCTTGTCGCAATAGTCCGAGCTTCCCGTTCCCAATGTCCGACGGAAGGTCGAGGTTCACGACGTTTGGAACGCCCGCGCCCAGAACGCACGACTTGATTTGGTACGCGGTCCCGATGTCGGCTTTGAAGTTGATAACAAGACTTCCAGAGTTTGTGATGCTGTAGTTCGTCGGGGTGGGGACTATGCTCGCTCCTCCCCCGACGTATTGGAACGGGACCACAAATTGTCCGCCGGTCGGAGTCGAAAAGAGGAGCTGCCAGGTTCCAGACGAGTCGGAGCCGACGAAAGTGTACAGCGGCAGAGGCGTCGTTGGATCTGCGGTCCGGTGCGAAACAAGAAGCGAATTAGGGGGCTGGACCGTCACCCCGATTGAGGTCGCGTAGTAAGAAGCCAACCAAAGTGTGTCGTTGACTGTGTAAATCGGAACCCCTTGACTTATCGGGGTGAGGTCTGCCGCTCCATATCCGAGCGCAATATCCGGTGCAGGTTGAACCGGGACCGAGACAGCTGCGATTCCAACGGCTTCGGAATGGAGCAGCGCTCCTACGATGAAGAGACAGAAGATCGTTCTAACTCGCACGCGTGAGCCACCACAGCGCGACTGCGGTTACGACGGTCGGCACGCCGAAGATGAGCAGGGCGTTATGAATCAGGGAGTCGACCAGCAACGTCCAGCCTGTGGCTGCTAAAGTCCCCCCGAGCGGGACCACTAGTGCGATCAGACGCTTTGGCTCGAGTCTCTTCTCCCGCCACCAAGTAGCATAGAGAATCAGGCTGACATACAGGGCAAGCGCAGCGGTCGCTTCCGTCTCCGTCGAGAGTACGTCGGCGGGAAGAGAAGCCTGACTCACGAGCGCGGTGATCAGTTGTTTCGACAAGCCCGCAAGTCCTCCCGAAGTGGAGGTGCTGTTCACCACGCCCAAGACGAACGCGAAGAGTCCGAAGTGGGAGATTGCCGTGGGGAGTACCCCAGAAGGGGCCCCGACCCTTAGAACGGAGCGGACGAACCTGTAAATCGAGATCAGCGGAAAGACTATCAAAACCGCAGACGGCCAGACGAAGAAGATGCTCCCTGCGAACCCGAGGTAAGCCCCCTCCCCCGTCGCCAGGGCTAGGACTATCAAGACAGGGAAGACCAGCATTTCAACTGCGAAGATGTCGAATAGGAAGGCCATGCTTCCTTCCCTGAGACGCTTGATCGAAGCGATAATCGCGAGTTTGAAAAGCTGAAATGACAGGATTGTGTACTCGAATGCAGTCTGAGGGAGGAAGGTACCTCCAGAGATGAGCTCCACCAAAAAAACTCCGTACAGACCCAATACTGCACCTCCAGAACCAATCGCCAGCGCCAGTCGAACGCTCGTCTTGCTGTTCAAGCAAACACCAACATTAGGAGCTTGTCGATGCTCTCAGGTCCAGACTTCACGACGGTCCTGCCACCAGACTTCCTTACGGGCCCTCCGTCCGCAATCAGTAGGGTTGGCTTCGAGCCGATGACCTTCGAGAGTGCCAGGATGTCGAACTCCTTCGTGCCTGCAATTATGATGTCCGACTCCCCTAGAACGGCCTCCAGTCCTTTAGTCCCAGGATCGCCCTTCCACATTTCCATCACGCTCCTGGTCAAACTTCCAATGTCCACAGCTGAAGTCTTCAGTCTTCCCTGGGAGGTAGGTTTCAGGACGACGACTTGAATCCCGATCTCCAGCAAACTCTTGCCCAACTGGGCCACGCTCTCCGTAACCTCATCCATCCAACGCGGTCTTTCTGCCCCGCGGTCAGCGACCTCTATGAGGCCGACCTTAAGCTCCTTGAGGACGTTTGATTCTCCTGCCTTCGCGACGAGCGACTCGTCGGGCATCTGAGCGACCCGCTTCCAAAGTATGTCACGCGTGTCCATAGCGGGCTGATAAGCCTCCACGGAATAGACCTCCTGCCCCGTACCTCTCCTCCCCGCCGGGAGTTCGCCCATTGTGATTGCGGGCAACATCAACCTCCGCGCGGGGGCGAGCAAGGCGAGCGGAAATGCCTCTACCGCGAACTCGGCGACGTTAATTTCCTCAGTCTCCGCGAAGATCCCCAGCGGGTCGCTCAGTTCTATCTCCACTCCAAATCCCGAGAATCTACCCGCGTACCGGGGGCGTGCTAGGACCCGGCTCGTCTGATTGTCAACAAATTCAATCTCACAGTCGACTCCCTGGGGCATCCTCACCGATAGTATGCGAAGATTCAGCCAACTCTTCCCGACGATGCGGAGCCTCAAAGTAATCCTCGATTTCTCGAGCTTGAATGCGGCTATTCTCCTGGGCTCGACTGAGACGCCTTCCGCCTTTCTGGGCAACAACCTGAACGAAAGATAGGAAAATGCCGCGATCATCACGAGCGCGAAGGCGAGTGCCATCGCGAGTCTGAAGGCGAGGAGAGTGGCTGTTGCAGTGACGATGACCACAGTCTTCAGGTAATCTTTTCCTCTTGAGGTGAGGACTACCGTGGCGGCTTCACCCGCTCGACGACCTCTCGAATCAATACGTCAACGTCAGGCGTGGACCCGCGCAAGATTTGGGACTGGTCCAGCTTGAGCCGATGTGTGAGAACGTGGACGAGCATCCGCTTCACGTCGTCGGGGACGACGAAACTTCTGCCGTCCAGGTATGCGTTTGCTCTTGAAGAGTGTACAAGATGAACCAAAGCCCGGGGGCTCGCTCCCAAACTTACCCTCTGATCCGATCGAGTTTCCTGCGCTATGCTCGCCAAATAGTCCAGGATCTCGTCAGACACTTTCACTTCCTCGACGCGGCTGAAGATCTCCATCAGTTCGGGTTGGCTGACCACCTGCTGCACCGCGTCAAGATCCATTGGAGACAGGTTGCGTTTGATTATGGCAGACTCCACAAGTTTGGATGGATACGGGAGCTTTATCTTGACCATGAACCTGTCGAGCTCGCCTTCGGGAAGCGGATACACCCCCTGGAATTCCAGCGGATTTTGCGTCGCCATAACCATGAACGGGACAGGGAGCAGTTCGGAGCGCCCTTCGATCGTCACCTGAAGTTCTTGCATCGCCTCCAAGAGAGCGCTCTGCACTTTCGGGGGTGCGCGATTGATCTCATCGGCCAAGAGTATGTTGGTGAAGACCGGCCCCTTCCTGAGTTCGAATTCTCTGCTCTTCATATTGAAGATCAATCCGCCGATGATATCGAGCGGAAGCATGTCCGGAGTGAACTGCGCCCGCTTGAAACCGAGTCCGAGACACTTGGAGAAGGCTTTCGCGAGCATCGTCTTGGAGACCCCGGGGACACCTTCCAGCAGCGCGTGTCCTCTCGCCAATAGCGAGACCAGCAGGAGTCCCGTCTCTTCCTCTCTGCCGACAACGACCTTTCTGACCTCCTCTATCACATTCGAGCGGAGGTCAGTTTCCAAGTCTGACTCCTCCCGACAGGATTCTCGCAAGCTTCACCACTTCTGCTGGCGCTGGCTCGGGCTTGCTCCCACCGCCGTACCTGAACCGCTCGTATTGTGCCAGAGCGCCCTGGATTTCTTCCCAACTCACCTTAAGATTCAGCAATCTCGCCCGCTCGACACCCTCTCGCCATGTGAATCCGGCAGGCAGGTCGGGGAACTTCTTCCTGAGCGCCTTTTCGAGGAAACCAAACGCCGTGACGGTGTCCCGCACTTGGGGTTGAATCATCCTCACGGCTCGGACGATTCCAAAAGCTAGGGAGACATAGATTGCGATGTCCAAGAACACCAAGAGATAGTCAAAAGCCGTATGTATTCACCCTATACTGCGTGTTGTAGGACTCAATCAGAACCGCGGACACACCTGAAATGCTCAGAGGCGCCGAGGGGCTCAAAGTCAGCCAAAGGCCACTCGGCCGCATGTCAGCACTCAATAGGTGCATCTCGGCCTCCAAGGGGCTCGCTGCATCTACAGCGATGATGCGAAAACTGCCGTGCGTGGAATTGATCTGTACAATTGTGAAACTGAGCAGTGTTCCGTTATTGCCGAAACCCACATAGTTCACGAAGTTCAAGAAGACAGTGCGATTCGCCTGCGATATGGGAGTGTTTTCGCTCACCATTACCGTGATGGTATTCCAGGTTTCCAGCCAGCCCGACGAATCCCTGCTTGATACTTCGAAGAATTGAGCTGGGTAATCCGTCCTCTTCACGTCGACGTCCAATTCCGTTAGGCGTTGGGAGAGAACCTTGACTGTCGTGAAGAGATGGAACCTAGGGTCGGCGACCGTAACAGCGTATCCTCCCGGTTCCAATGGGAACTTGATCGACCCATTCGAATCTGTCCTGAGGCTGAGCGGGACGATGGTACCCGCGTCGGTTCTGAGCAGAGAAACGTTGACGTTCGGTATCGGTGTGCCGAGAAGACTCGGTCGCATGAGCGCCACCCTGACGAGGATCCATCCGGTGTCGTTGTTCGCGATTGAAACGATGCAGCAATCGAAGAATTTTCCTCCAGCCCGCACCGTAATCCCCTGCGCCAGCGAGTTGACGCTCTCGCTCAGGAGAATGGTGGAAGCAATGAGCGCGAGTAAGATTCCCACCTTCGCTGCACGTCCCCAACTGGCAATCGGCAAAGGACCTTTTTCTCGGCACGTGAACCCGTAAAAGCATTGTGATACAATATGAGAGCTCCTTCCTTCTTACCCCTTCGATGCCCGCGTCTGCGCCAATCGGCTCGCTCTATGATTTCCGAAAACCCGCGCATATCATCCCGTAGTAAGTCGGAATTTGGTAGGAGAATGTCTCGGGGCGCAGATTTGTCCCCTCGACCGCCCCTGCCAACATGGCCATCTGCCAGAGGCTATCGGGTTTCGCCTTTTCCACGAGCGCCTTCTTTACGTTGAGTAGCCGCTTGAGGTTGTTCATTCGAATCGAACTCAAGACCAGGTTGTCATATGTGGACGCGCTTTTACTGTAACCGTAGGGGCCTTTTGCCGAATGGGTGTGGGCCTGGTCCGCGCTCGCGACGAAAGCGTACTTTTTCTTGTCCTCAGTCATGAGCGCCCGACGAGCCTCCCGAATTCGTAGTTCTGGGCAAGCGGTATCTCACGGGATGGAGTTACGATTACGATCTTGCCCCTGACTCGCGCCTCCTCCTTGAAAAACCACAGCGGCACGAACGTGCCCCAATCCATAGGAAGGTCAGATGTCGGACCCTCGAAGCTACCATATTTTGCCCCCCACGACAGGGAACTTCTCTTCGACTGCCGCGGAAAGGAGGGCTTTCGCGAACTCGATGTCGCATCTGGCGCGCATACTCAGCGAGACTATTCCCCTTCCATCAGACAGCTTCCCGGACGAGTACTCTGAGATTACGACGCCAATGTTCCGGAACAGCCTTAGATTGTGCGGAGTGGATATGACAATGGTGTCCGGTTTCGCAGCTTTCATCTGCCCCGCGATTCTTCTAAGCCCCGCCGTCGTCCCGGCGAACTTCCGACGCTCAACTTTGCTAGAAAGGCTAGGAATCGCCTCTCCTCCGTGGGGTGCAATGCAGGCGTAGACCAACGCCATCTATCGGTCGACAATCAATATCCTACCCTTCAGTACAGGTAGGCTTTGATTGGCGTATCCAGAGTCGAGCTCAAGAACCTATTCACAGATGCGTAGTCTCTGAAATCCTTGAAACTTCCCCGATCACCGCGGCGGAGTCTTACGCCTCTAATCCAAATCGCATACTTCCCCGAGTGCCTCGTGATGAATATCAGGCTCTTCCTCCCGTCGAACGTCCCCCAAGCCCTTACACCTGCGTCGGCGTCAAGCTCCCTCAATTCCTCGAACAGCCTCTTCTTCGACTTCAACTTAGACTCGTAGACCATCCAAGACTGGCGCTGAGGGTGAAAGAGCGATTATTACGTCTTCAATCGCGGCAATACGTAAATAGAGTCTGGCTTGAAAACCGCGAAAGTGTTCGAGCGCACCGAAGGAGGGCTAACAGATTGCCAACGAAGTTGAGGCTCTACGACACGATGACCCGAAGGAAGGAAACCTTCCGAAGCATCGTTCCAGGCGAGGCAACTATGTTCGTCTGCGGTCCGACGATTCAGGATTTCATGCACGTCGGACACGCGCGAACATACCTCTTCTACGACATGCTAGCAAGGTACCTCGCGTATATTGGGTACAATGTCAGATTCCTGCTGAACATCACGGACGTGGACGAAGGCATCGTGAACAGAGCAAAAGCAGAAGGGATCAGATTGAGCAGCTTCACTTCAAAATTCAGACGGAGTTTCCTCACGGACATGCGGGGCTTGGGCATCAGATCAGTGAGCGCCTATGAAAGTGTGTCCAAATTCGTCCCAGTGGTCATTGAGCAGATCAAAGGCCTGCTCTCCCGCGGATACGCCTATCCTGCCGATGGGAATATCTATTTCAGCATCGACGCGTTCCCAGACTTCGGCAAGCTTTCGCATCTGACCAGGGAACAAATCATGATGAGGCCACTGGAGATATCGAGGGTGAAGAAGAATCAAGCCGACTTCTCTCTCTGGCGGGCAACATCGTCAGTCGAGCAGCAGTGGGAGAGTCCGTGGGGGAGAGGAACTCCCGGGTGGCATATCCAGGACACTGCCGTGAGTTCAAAACACTTCGGGGCGCAATACGATATTCATGGGGGAGCCCGAGAATTGATCTACCCGCACCACGAGGCGGAAATCGCCCAGATGGAAGCTCTCACCGGGCGCAAACCCTTCGTAAGATTCTGGGTGCACACCGGTCTTTTGACTCAGCGGTGGGAGAAGATGTCCAAATCCAAAGGAAACGTCCTGCGGATCAAAGACTTGTTGAAAGACTACGACCCGAACGCCCTGAGGTTGTACCTGTTGCGGATGCACCACACGGTCGACGCGGAGTTCGACGAATCTGAAGTGAGAAAATGGGAAGCCACCTACTGGCGTTTGCGAGATCTTGCCAAGGCCACCGCTGACAGGAGCGCCGGAGGTCATCAGAAGCTCCACCCAAGTTCGGCACGGTTCTTCGCAGCGATGGACGACGATATGGACGGGAGAAGCGCGATTGATTTTCTTCTGAAGGTTGCGAGAAAAGGAGCAAGAGAAAGAAACGGGAGGGAAGCTTCTCGGATTCTGCAGCTCTTGTTGACGGGTTCTTCAATCCTGGGAGTGACGCTCTTTGACGCAGAGAATTGAACTCGCGGACGAGTACAATGAGATTGGCTGGTGGTCGAACTGGGCCAAATTGTTTCGTCCCACAACAGGCGCCATTGGCCTCTATTCCAGGGAATTTCCAGAGCCGCTCTTCAATCACGTCGTCTTCTTGAAACCTCCCCCTCTGCCCGGGCAAGCGCTTCTTGAAGCGATCGAGAAGTTTAGGGCCCGCCGAGTCCCCCCTTCGTTCTTCGTGCAGAAGCTGCAGAGATTCAAGAAGCTCCGGACCTCACTATCGCTTCTAGGCTTTCGTCCCAAAGATGAGCTCGTGGTTCTCGAATTGCGGAGACCCAAGTTTGAACGCGGCCAGGGGATCATTTGCCGGCAAGTTGGGGAAGGCCAGCTTGAGTTATGGTCCCGAACGTATCTCAGAGCCTTTTACGGAGACGAATTTCTTCTTCCGCAAGTCCTGAGCAGCGTCAAACGCGCAACAAAGAGGGGACGGAGCAAGTTCTTTCTCGCGACCCACAAAGGGTCTCCATCAGGAACGCTCGCGACGTATAGGAAGAACGGCTACATCGGAGTGTACTGCGTGGGTACGGTCCCCGAAAAGAGAGGCAAGGGAGTGGCGAGTACCCTCTTGTCGACTGCGCATGAATACGTCCTCAAACGCAAAGACGCAATGATTCTTCAAACCTTCAGGTCCGATGACGTGGAGCGGTTCTATTATGAGAGAGGTTTCAAGAGGGCATACGCGAAGGAGGTCCTCTCGAATGGATGACCCTCGGCCTATGTTTCTGAAGGGTGCAGGCTAGGCGTCAACCCATGGACCTCCGCGTGTCGATTAGGCGCAACGTGAGGGGTGAAGCGTTCCAATTCACCGAACTGTTCGCGGGTTTCGAAAGCGTCGGAGCGGTGAAGAAAATATTTGGACGCGACTCTGGTAATGTGTTGAGACAAGTGAAGGTCTTGTTGGTGCAGAGGGAGGGCTATCTCAGGGTCGACAACGATACGGGGGACATCATACTCTGCCAACCCTACCTAGACACGGCAGACGAGCGCCATCTATACCTCGATTTGATCCATGAACTTGTTCACGTTGGGCAGTTCCAAAGAGGGAAAGAACTCTACGACAAGAGATACAGTTACGTCGACAGGCCGACCGAAATCGAGGCTTACGCCGTCGCCGTGGGGGAAGCACGCAGGATCGGGATGAGCGAGGACGAGATAGTGGACTACCTGAAGGTGGAGTGGGTGAGCAAGAAGGAGTTCGGGCGGATGTTGACGAACCTCGGAGTGGACCAAAGCAAGGCAGAAAGGAAATCGAGGACGGTAAGAACGCCGAAGACTAAATAGCGAACGCGATTCGGCCTTCTCTTCATCTTGCCAAAGGCAGTCGCCTTCCATGTAGTGTACGCGAAATGGTGTCCGCACTGCGTTCCCATAGCGGTGGATTCGTTCAAGAGGGCCGCCTCAGAGCTGGGGATAACATGTCGACTTTACGATATAGACACGGAAGACGAGGCGAGAGCAGACGAGATCGTGAAGCAGTACGGAGACTGGACGGAAGACTACCTCGTCCCTCAGGTCTTCTTGGAACTTGATGGAGGGGAAATCAAGCACGTGCTGACCGGGGACCCCAGAGGTGTAGATTTCACAACCCGGAGGATCAACGAATTCCTCGGCGGTCCACTCTACGCATCATTGAAACCCTCCCACTGACGACGGCAAAACAAGACTCAATCCGGACGGTGTTCCAAATAGTGCGTTATCCCAGCGACGCTGACCCTAACTGATAGTCGTGCGTATATCGGCAGCTCTGAACCCGCTTCGGTTTCGACTTCGGTGGTCATCGCGTCAACAATGTCATCAAAGCTCAGACCCCGACTCCTCATCGCGGTGACTTTGTCGAGCCAGGCGGAGACCCGGCTTTTGGTCTGCTCGAAGACCTTGTCTACGTCGCTCCTGATTCCGAAGTGTGGAACCAGCAAAGACACCGGTGTCGTCTGGACGAGCATGTCCACTGTGTGAAGGAGTTTTTCGGGCTCGAAGTTTGGTGGCGGAGTGGTCGGTATCAGTATCTTCATGTTGGGATAGACAATCCCGACGGCGTCCGCCGTCAGCAACAACTTCTCCTCTTCCAGCAGAAGAGCGACCTGATGAGGCGCGTGTCCCGGCGCGTAAAGCACCGTGACAGTCATTCGATCTCCGAGGTCCAATTGCTGTTGGTCCCCCAGAACGGTGACTCTCTCAGCTGGAATCGCGGTGGGGGAGCCGTAAGCCTCCATGATAGCTTCGCCGAATAGCCGGGTCGCGCTCTGAATCAATTTGCGCGGATCCACGAGGTGGGGGACCGCATTCCCGTGGGCGAGGACTTCCGCCCTAGGCATCTCCTTGAGCAGGGCTCCCGCCGCACCCGCGTGGTCGAGGTGAACGTGTGTTGGGATGAGGTATCGTATCTCGTTTGGGGGAACACCTAGCTTTGTGATCTCTTCAAGTACCGTCCGGAAAGAGGACGCGTACCCGCAGTCGACGAGCGCCGGTTTGGGACCCTTGATTAGATAAGCGGCGACCGTTCCAGGCTGTCCGAGAGCCATTGTGTCAAGCAGGTAAACTCTCTCGTTGACTTTCTCCGCGCTCAATTTGGCAGCGTCACGAGTCCGTCTTATCGGGTCGCCTTCTTCCGCGAAAACTCCATTGCGAGCTTCGCCAGAGATACGGCCCCATACTTCAGCACGTCCTCGTCTGCCTTGAACCTTGAGCTGTGGTTCGGATAGACGCACCCCTTTGCTTTGTTGTGGGTCCCCAAGAAGTAGAATGTCCCTGGGGCTTTTTCCATGAATCTGGAGAAATCCTCCCCGCCCAGGACGGGCTCGATCTCGCGGGTCTTCATTCCGGGAATTCCTCCTAGCAACCGGAAGACCACCCCAGTGACTCGGTCATCGTTGTAGGTGATCGGGTACGCGTCCTCCATGAAACTGATCTCCGCCGAAGCACCGAACGCACGGCAGACAGCGTTTGTGGTACCCCTTACCTTATCGATCGCCCTCTTCCTCGTCCGATCGTCAAGCGTCCGGATCGTCCCCGATAGCATGGCCTCATCCGGGATGACGTTGTCCTTGGTGCCCGCGTGAATCGAACAGACGGAGATCACGAAGGGCTTCACGGGGTCTATCATCCTGCTGGAAACACCCTGAAGCGCGTTAATCACCTGCGCTGCCACGAAGATCGGGTCGACGGTTTCCTGCGGTGCGGAGCCGTGGCCCCCTCTTCCGACAATCTTGATCTTGAATGAATCGGGCGCGGCCATGAATGCCCCAGCCCTCAACCCGAAAGTTCCGGATGGGACCCTGTTGCTGATGTGGAGTCCGAAGACGAAGTCAACCTTCGGATTCTCCATGACCCCATCCTCGATCATGGGCTCGGCGCCCCCCTTCCCCCCGTGTTCCTCAGCAGGTTGAAAGAGGAATTTCACCGTTCCATGAAGTTCATCCCTGTGTTTAGCGAGGAGCATCGCGGTCCCCAACAGCATGGCGACGTGCGTGTCGTGACCGCAGGCGTGCATGACCCCCGGCACCTTGGACTTGAAAGGTACGTTCGACCTCTCGTCGACCGGCAGCGCGTCCATGTCAGCACGAAGGGCGACGACCCGACCCGGTTTGCTTCCCTTCAGTATTCCGAGCACGCCCGTCCCGCCCACCCCCGTCTTCACCTCTATCCCGAGCTTCTCCAGTTCTCTCGCGACGAGCTTCGCGGTCTCCTTTTCATGATAGGACAGTTCCGGATTTTGGTGGACCCATCGACGAATCTTAAGGATCTCTGGTTCGATTTTCTTCGCATCAGCCAGCAGCCCACTCATGATTCTTTGCTACGAACTTTCGTCGAGGGATAATAAGTTCTCCGTGTCCTTGATTTAGCGCAACCAGGGGACCGGCAGTGTCGCTCTTTCCACAGAAGGAAACTCCGGTCGCCGTGAATCAAGTTTTTAAGACCAATCCAACCCTTTGACAGCAATGGCGGGACCGGCCGTCAAGGCAGGTGCTCTGATTTTTGTGGGCGGCGCGCAGTATGGTATAGGTCTGATACTTGCCGAGATTTTCTATCCAAATTACAACGTTGCAACCAACACAGTGAGCGACCTGGGTGCAACTTGCGGCTCCACATGTCAGATATTCCAACCGTCCTCCACAATCTTCAACGGCTCAATCGTGATTCTAGGTGTACTCTTCATCATCGCCGCCTACCTCCTCAAACGCGCTTCCTTCTCCAAACTGTTCATCGCGTTGGGTGCAATAGCAGGGGTCGGCGCTGTAGGGGTAGGCACCTTCCCCGAGACCACCGGCATATTCCACAGTATCTTCTCGCTCATAGTCTTCTTGTTTGCTGGGCTCTCCGCGATTGCCGCCTATAGAGTTGAGAAACCACCATTGACCTACCTTTCAGTAATCCTCGGTCTTTTCACCCTGGTGTCCCTCGTCCTGTACGTCGGAGAGATCTACTTGGGTCTTGGGCCAGGGGGGATGGAGAGGATGATCGTGTACCCAGTTCTCCTGTGGGTGATCGGATTCGGAGGACACCTTATGTCCCTGGACAATGCGAGCGCTTAGGCTTGCGCGCGGGCGGACATTGAACTTCAGGTGCGAATCCATCCAGATGGGCCTGCAACAGAAAGATTGTAACATGACCAGTCCGACGAAGAGTTATATAGACTCGAGCGTCATTTTTTTCGAAAATGCAAGCTAGCGAAAAGACAAAGGGTGAACTGATCATGGAGGTCCATGACAAAACAGTGACGACAACCGTGCGCGACATCTCGGAGTCTGGAATAAAGCTGGAACAGAACAGCACTTCCCAACTGAAAGGGAAGCTCAACGGCGTGGGAATGACCACAGTCAACTACACGCTGAAGACTGATGGCTCCAACGAATGGCAAATGAAAGGCATCATGAACACGATGGAAGGAGACTTCGCTGCCGTGTGGGGCGGCGGGACGGGTAAGGCCACAGGTCCCACCACCGCGGAATGGACAGGTGAGGTTCACTTCATGTCGACATCCCCGAAACTAGCCTGGCTCAACACGATGAAGGGCTGGGTAGAAGGGTCGGGGGACCAAGCCAAAGGCGAAGCTTGGGGCAAGATTTACGAGAAGAAGTAGGGGAAAAGTCCCCTACCTCCATTTTTGTTTTGGGCAGTTACAACGGAAAGATCATCAGCGTATCTCAACCCGAAGCTTTGAGTTGAGGAGTAGGGGCAGTGTTTGCGTACGGAGCATCAAGGTTCAATCAAATCACATTCCACGATTTGCTGATGTTACAAAACAAAAAACTAATGCGGGGGGTGGGATTTGAACCCACGAACCCCTAAGGGATGGGATTTCTTTGCATTTCCTTCCTCCTGCGGACTTAAGTCCCACGCCTCCACCGTCTTGCGACGTCGTTGGCCAGACTTGGCTACCCCCGCATCTTGGAGAGTGAAAAGAGGCCGTCAAAAAGTGTTGCTCGCTGATTCATTAGTCGTTTCATCGGGGAAAACCCGTCGCTTCCACTTCTCATACCTCAGAACGTGCAAATCAGCCATCGAACCTACATCATCCATCCACTTCTTCACATTCAGTCTCGTTCCCAGGTACGCTGTGTGTGAGGGTAACTTGTTATGCCGTTGTGATGCATGTAGGTGTAGCTCCTGAAGTCGTACCCCAATCGCTTGCTAGGATGTACAAAATCGTCACGAAGAAACTTACTTGACACCTCGAACCTGCACTCTCCTGAATTTCCGTCATGATGGAAACATCCATCCGAACTGAACAAGCCCCTTAAGGTCGCTTTGACAATCTCTCTATTCTCCGAATTCATGATTAGACTCGGTAGTCTCACAATACCGGCCTTTCTCCCTCGAGGGAAACCCATATTCAGGAAGAAATCTTTCACAGGCTTCTGGCCGGATCGAATTGTGGTCGTATTATCTGGATTCTCAGTTACGCATGGCTCGACCCCAAGAATGCGACGGACGAGCGAAGTACAAAGTTTGATCATATCTCGATTCCATGTCGTGAGGGACAATCCCATTGATCGGAAATCCAGCCCTCCCCCGCGTGAAGTCCGATCTGTAGAGCCACGTCACAATTCAATTTCTCCACCGGAAGATGATATGTGATGACTTGATGACGAAACTTCACGCCTGATTGGTGAAGGTACAATCGCAACCCTTCGCGCGAGAGGCCCAATTTCTTACTGATTTTTCCCACACTGAGACCAGACTGATAGAGACGAATGGCTTCTTTGTGAGTTCGTGGACTAACATATTTGCGCCTCTTTGAATGACTTTTGTAATCGGACACCGAAGATAAGGACGCAGCAAGCTACTAACCGCCACTGGTTTAGAGTTACCTGGGAACAATTAGCCCCAGCAACCCCCGCAACGATTCCTCCACCTTCTGAGGTCTTTAAGTTCGAGGCGACTTCACGAAACGAATCTTAGGAACTGCTTCAAACTTCTTGTGTTGGCCACGTTCTTCGCTTCCAACCAGCTCCGCCTCCCATCCAAAACACCGTAAGCCAAGTTGTCAAGCTGACCCGTCGAGTGCGCGTCCGAATCGATGACCAGAGTGACTCCCTCCTCCATCGCCCTCTTCGCCCACACGTCGTCCAGGTCGAGCCTCTGAGGTTCCCCGTCAATCTCCAGCATCTTTCCGTTCTCCTTCGCCGTCCTGATAACCTTGAGCAGGTCGAGCCGGTTCCCCTCTCTCCTTCCCAGAAGTCTGTTGGTCGGATGGCAAAGAAAGTCGATCGATGGTTGCGAAAGCGCCCTGACAACCCTCTCGGTAAGCTTCTCCGGGCTCTGATTGAAGCTCTGGTGCAGGGAAGCTCCAACGACATCGAATTCATCGAGAAACTCCTTGTCAAAATCTGGGGTACCATCCGACTTGATTTCAACTTCGACCCCCTTCAGGATGCGAAACGGCGCGAGCTTGTCGTTGAGCTTGTCGATATCTTTCCACTGCCTTAGAAACCTCTCCTCGCTGAGTCCGTTGGCGACCCTCACGGAGACCGAATGATCTGTTATCGCCATATACTCATATCCCCTCTCCTTCGCCGCCTTCGCCATCCCCGAGAGCTCCTCTCTCCCGTCACTCCAAGTGCTGTGCATCTGAAGGTCGCCCTTCAAGTCGTCTAGCTTAACGAGGTTTGGGAGCGCGTCCTTCGCCGCCGCTTCTATTTCCCCCCTGTCCTCCCGAAGTTCGGGTGGTATGTAGGTCAGGCCTAACTTCTTGTATACCTCTTTCTCCGACCCACCCGCGAGTCTCGCCCCCGTCTTCACCTCGAACAACCCGTATTCGTTCAGCTTCCATCCTCTGTCTATCGCCAGATTCCTCAGGGCCACGTTGTGATCCTTCGACCCGGTAAAGTACAGCATGGCCGCTCCGTATTCCGCTTTCTCAAAGACCCTCAGGTCGACTTGGACCCCCCGCTTCAGGACCACCCTCGCTCGCTTGGTCCCGCTCTCCAGGACTCGATCGACCTCAGGATAATCTCTGAAGAGCTCACCGGCCCGCTTATCCAAAGAGAGTAGATCGAGATCGCCGACTGTGCTCTTCCCCCGCCTGAGGCTCCCCGCCATCGCGATTCGAATTCCGTTTGCCTCAAAAAACGAGGACAGCCTTTCATGGAGTCCCTCAGCATCCGGAAGGAGCATCCTCCTCGAGTAAGCTTGGAGTTTTCTGATTCCCTCTAGGACGGATGTCGTCACAGTGGGTCCGAACTCCTCGGAAAGCTTCCCCGATTCCAATGCCGCCTTGAGTTCTTCGACGCTTGCGATCCCGAAGTCGTGCGAAAGCTTGTATGCGGTCCGTGGCCCTATCCCCTGAACCTTCATGAGCCCCGGGACGCCCGCGGGAACCTTAGCCTCGAGCTCGCTCAGAACCCGGAGTTTCCCCGTCCTGAGATATTCATCGATCTTCTTCGCAATGCCTTCGCCCACATATTGGATTTCGTCCAGCCTCCCTTCCCTCCAATACTCCTCGATGTCCTTTTCCATGTTCCTGATGCTCGTGGCCGCGCGATGGTACGCGATGACCTTGAACCTGTCTTCGCCGTTGGCCTCGACGAGGTCTCCGAGCTTGTCGAGCAGGTCGGCGACCTCAAGATTTTTCATATGAGAACAGAACCTCCGGCGAGAATTTAAATGCAGTCGGTCTGGCACATATTCAAGATGCCCTCTTCTCAAAGGAAACAGAAAGCCTTCGTCCTACTCGACGTTGAACCAGGATTCGAACGGAAGGTGATGAATGACCTCTTAAAGATCGACGAGGTGAGAGAGGTCCACATTGTCCCCGGAGACTGGGACCTGCTCGCGGTCGTTCAGACTGAGAAGGGTATCGTCGTGGGAAGCGACGAACGCGTCTACGACGTTGTCATCGACAAAATCCATAAAGTCAGACACATTCGGGACACGAACACGATGGTCTCACATTTCGGCAAGACCAAGGCGTAGGCACCTCTAATTCCACCAGCCGTATTCCTTCGGCGGGTTCGTTATCACGTCTCTCCCACCCTTCGTCGACATCACGTCGTCTTCAATCCTTACACCGCTCTTTCCCGGCACATAGACGCCGGGTTCTATCGTGAAGAACATGTCTTCCCGGAGCACTTCTCTCCCCCCGGACACAATGTACGGTGCTTCGTGTACCTCGAGCCCGAGGCCGTGCCCCGTTCTATGGATAAAGTACCTGTCAAGCCCATATCTCTTCAGGAAACCTCGGGCCGCCGCGTCGACGGAACCGACGGTTACCCCCGTCCTCGCCTGTTTTATCGCGCGTTCCTCTGCTTCCAAGACCTTCGCGTAAGTGTTCTCCAGCTCCTGGCTCGCGCCGAGGACGAAAGTCCTCGTGATGTCCGCCACGTATCCCGAAAATGAAGTGGAGATGTCAACTACGACGCTTTCGCCTTTCTTCAGCTTCCTCCGAGAAGGCAACGAATGCGGATCTGCCCCTCTCTCCCCGGACTGGACAAGCAAGTCGGACACCGCCTCAGCGCCCTGCGCGAGCGTTTCGTCTCCGAGTCTCCTCGCGAGTTCGAGTTCTGACATCCCCACCTTCAGTAGCGACGGGATCTTCTTGAACACCCTGCTTAGGATTTCCCCCGACCTCCTCATCAAGCGGATTTCCTCCTCGTCCTTCGTTTCCCTGACTCCTTGGAGCACCGGCTCACCGTTCGCTAGCTTCACCCGAGCGTGTTTCTGAAGATGGTAGACGAAAAGATACGGCGCCCGCCCTTCTACCCCCCACATGCCTCCGAGCTCCAACGTCGATGTCAATTCCTTGAACGCCTTGCCCGGACCCTCGTTGTCAGTCCAAGGATGGATGCGAATCGGGATGGGGGAATGTCGATACGGGCCAGCTTCAAGCTCCGGCGCAACCATGTGAGCCTCTCCCTCTTTCGAAACGAACAGAAGGAATGGTCGCTCGAGTAAAATGGAATTTCCCCCCGTATAGTATCTCAGGTTTGGCCCGGGAACCATCACCGCACCTTGCAGACCTTCCTCCCCGAGCCGTTTCTTCAACTTCTGAACTCTGAACCTGTAACCTGCCGCTTGCATCGCCCGCGTGTGAGCGAACGACTCTTAATATGTCCTCACGCTCCCGTCGCTCCAAATTGGGTCTCGGACAAGGCCTTCTTCTCAGAGTCGCAAAGAGATGGATTGCGGGAACCGACTCGGCTTCCGCGATTAAGGAGGCTCTGAAGGCGAACCAGCGGAGGATGAGCGTCGTCCTCAACTATCTCGGGGAGGAAATCTCCGACCCCTCGATTGCCGACGCGCATATGCGGGAATACCTCTCGGTGCAGAAGGCAATTTCAGATTCGGGAATAAAAGGGTGCGTCTCGGTGAAGCTGACACAGTTCGGACTTTTGACAGACGAGACAGGAGCCATAAAGAGACTTGCGGAGGTGATTGGTCGCTCAGAAGCCCTGGGCCAGATGCTCTGGATAGACATGGAGAGTTCGCGAGTTCTAGAGAAGACGCTGCAGATCTATTTGGATGTCCTTCCATCGCATCCGATGGTTGGCTTGGCCCTCCAGTCCTACATGCGGAGGAGCGCCAAGGACCTCGAGACGATTTTGGGCAAGGGGGCTAAGATTCGGTTGGTAAAGGGCGCGTACAAGGAGCCGCCCGACCTCGTTTTCAACAATCGGGCAGAAGCGACCGAAAACTACTCCAAGCTGATGGAAACCCTCTTCAAAAAGGGGGACGACTTTGTGATCGCGACTCACGACCCGAAGCTCATCGATCAAGCAAAGGAGCTCGCCAACTCCGGCAAGGCCCGCTTTGAGTTTCAGATGTTGAAGGGAATCCAAGATGGACTCAAGGATAAGCTCGTCCAAGCAGGATACAAGGTGGGGGAGTATCTCCCGTACGGGTCGCAGTGGTACGCCTATTCCAAACGTCGTATCAGCGAGCATCCGAGCAACATCCTTCTCTTGCTCCGTTCTCTTTTCTAGCCCCTCTCGGTTCTCTACGGCACGATACAAGAGTTTGATTACTGGCTCAAGTTCTCTAGACTTCGCGCCCAAAATAGCCTGAATCATCTTTACGTCTACTGGAGGCATTCAAAAATGACCGTTTACAGCAAAGGTCAGATTTGGGGAGCACTAAGGAAGGCATGGAAGGCATACAAAATCGCAAAAGTCCAGAACGACACCAGCCGCATGAAAGAGTATGCCACCCGAATCAGGACTCTGCAGACGCAACTAGGCGTCCCTCAGGCGAATTTCCCAAATCTAGGAATTTAGAGGAGACACGCTCTCCTCCTTCTATTTTTTGACATCCGAGCCCAGAGGCTAGACTACTCGCGAAACGAGAAATCCCTCTCGATCTCGGAGAGGATATCCCCCACAATCTGAGCCTGGAGACCTAAGGACTCCGACATTGTGTCGACACCTTCACTCTGTTCTCGGAGAAGGTATTGCAGCATCTTCTTTCTATCCCCGCGTCTGAGGGCGCCGCTGGCCTTTGCGGCCTCTTTGAACGCGAGACTCCTCAGGTAAAGTAGCACGGCGCGCTCGTCTTCGATCTTGGTGAGCTTGCGGTCGACTTCGGCCATGACCTGCGCGAGCGGCCCAATCTTCGACGCCTCGTCAGGGCTCCGGATGACGTCGCTCAACTTCGCCGCGAGGGATGCGCTGTCCGACCCTTCCTCCTTGTCCGCCGCCCCGCCGAACGAGAACACCTTCGCCCTGAAAAGATTCGGGGCGAAATCGATAGTGATCGAAACGCTCTTCTGGAGTAGATACTCCTTCCTCTTAGGACCCCGAGGACTCGCTTCAAGCATTGAAGTTACAAGACCCACGTCTTCCATGCTGTCGAGATGCTTCGCTACAAGTTGTTGGCTCAAGCCGAGTTCCCTCGAGAGCTGCAACTGATAGCCGGGCTCCTCGCTTAGTCTCCTCAAAATCCTGCGCCGGATGGGATTCTCTACAGTAACAAGTATAGAATCCAGCTCTGCGCTCGAACCGCCGGTACCCATTGTGAAGTTGTATAGTGCCGCATTTCTATATAAATACGCCACTTCGATCTCGGGCATTCTTATTAGCGGTCTAGCCCGTTCATGCGCAAGTGGTCCTGAGCAGGGTCTCAATCACGAGCCATGGCGCAGTCGCTAGCGAACACATCCTCGCTTCCAACGCCGGTTGCGATGTCTTGCGGAAGGGAGGGAACGCCGCCGACGCCGCGGCCGCCGTAAGCTTCACTATTGGGGTCGTCCAGCATCAACTGGGGGGTTTGGGCGGGGACTGCTTCGTCCTCTTTCACGAAGCCAAGACGGGGAAGGTCCACTGCCTGAACTCGAGCGGATGGGCTCCGAAGTCACTCTCGATCGACTTTCTGAAGAATCGCGGGGAGAACAGGGTTCCGCTCTTCGGCGCGACTTCCGTCGTGGTCCCGGGAATCGTCAAGGGTGTTTCCGTTCTCCACAAAAGGTTTGGAAACCTTGAATTTGCGGACCTCCTCTCTCCAGCTCTTGATTGCGCAGAGCACGGTTTTCCGATTTCTGCCGGCTTTGCCCGATCGTTAAGGGCAACCTTCCTCGACCTCCCGGCCGCTTCGCACTCGATTTTTGCGCGGAACCGCGCTCCACTCAAAGAAGGAGACGTGCTCAAACAGCCGAACCTTGGCAAAGTTCTGAATGAGATCAGAGAAAGAGGTCCCGACGCGTTCTATGAGGGCTGGATAGCCGACAGCATCTGTTCCGAATTATCAAAGTTGGGTGTGCCCACCGACCCGAGCGACCTGTCCGATTTCCGACCCGAATGGGTCGAGCCTCTCAGGATGGAGTACCGAGGTGCAAGCGTCTACGAAATCCCCCCGAACAGCATGGGCGCAACGACCCTTCTGATCCTGAAGTATCTCCAGAGCTTTGACGGTGGAAGACCCGAACCCGATTCAGCCGAACGTGTCGAGTTGACGCTGAGGGCGGTGATCCCTTCATACCAGAAGCGGGACCGAATGCTCGGCGATCCGAGGTTCTTGAAAATTGACCTCGATAGATTCCTCGCACCAGCCGTGGGGGAAAACATTCCAGGCGCCCCGGTCCAGTTCACCCTTGATCGGGCCGACACGACCTTCTTCGCCGTTGCCGACCAGGAAGGGAACGTCGTCTCTGCAATCCAGAGCCTCTTCCATCACTTTGGATCAAGAGTCTTCGTGGAACCTTGCGGCCTCTTCCTGAACAATCGGGGAGCTGCCTTCGCAATGCAGGGGCCGAACAAATTGGAGCCTCGAAAGAGACCATTACACACTCTCTCCGCGCTTCTCGTCGAGCGTGAGAGTTCGGTCATAGGATTGGGGAGCAGCGGTGGCGACCTCAGACCGCAGCAGCACGCCCTATTCCTGACGAACCTCCTGGACTATTCGATGTCTCTGGAGGAGACAATAGATTTCCCCCGATTCCTATGGCGAGGCGGGAAATCGCTACTCATTGAGCAAGGGTACAGAGGGTTGAGAGGTATCTCCTTCCAGCCGGAGGAGGTTGCGCACCCCGGCAAGACGGGCGTGGCTCAGGGCGTCGAGGTGGCCGGGAACGTGAGGAAAGGGGTGTGCGACGTGAGGGGGGACGGGGAACCCGCCGGGATCTGAATTCAGTTGTCCGACGATCACCATCACGAAACCTCCCGAGATGTGGCCCTCACCTCAAGAGAGCTCTCCTCAAGAACCTGGTTGGATTTCGAGAAGCTCTTCGAAGAGAACCGCGGCGTTTGGGGCGGTTGCTGGTGCATGTTCTACCATTTGACTGAAGGGTGGAGCAAGAGAACGGCGCTCCAAAACAAGTCTGACAAGAAGCAACTTGTGAGGGTCGGAAAGTCGCACGGGGTCCTAGTTTACTGCGGAGATGACCCAGTCGGCTGGTGTCAGTTCGGTCCGAAAGAGGAACTCCCAAGGATCGACAAGAAGAAGGGATACGCCGCCCCCAAAGGGAACTTCTGGAGGATTACCTGCTTCTTCGTCGACAGGCGCCACCGAAGTCTTGGAGTCGCACGCCGCGCGCTTCTCGGGGCCATAGAATCAGCCAGAAAGGCCGGGGGCGACGGTCTCGAGGCTTATCCCGTTATTACCGGAAGGGGGAAGAAGACCTCTTCGTCGTTTCTGTGGAGCGGGACTTCCGGGCTCTTCGAAGAGGCTGGTTTCACCAAGGTCGGCCCTCTTGGACAAGCCTCGGCCGTCTATCGACTGAACTTTCGCTGAGGGAACCAGATTCCGTTCGGGCAATCTTTGGGCACAGAGATGATGAAACGTATGCCTCGTTTGACTAGAGAAGCGCAAGCAGAAGAAAGATCAAAAAGATTCCTCCTGCCGACACTAGGGCCACTAGGAGAACCGCGTAAAAGGACAGGCGTTTGCGTCTTGACCGCTTCGAATGTGGACCCACCAGGATGCCCCGTTTCGTTCCTTCCCAAGGAGGCGTGGCGGACGGGACGTACAATTCCGCCGGCTCGTGCTTGTGTGTGGTGCCACACCTCCTCAAATGACGCTCGTACTTCTTATTCGAGATCAACCGGCCGCACTTTGGACAGTTGGGCATCCGCGAAAGTTCGGTGAAAATCTGAGGTATACGTGTTTCCTCGAGCCCCCCTTTGATCCAATCTCCTTTCTTGGTGGCCCCGAATTGCGGCTTAGTTGATATTCACCTCCTTCGACGTTTTACGGGTGGATTCTGCTGTCCTTCTTTACCTAGGCGAAGATCTGGAAAGCGATTGCCTTATGTTCGAGCGGTCAACCTTGGTTTTAAGCCTCAGTTAAGGCCCACGGCGGTGCTAGGTCGGCGGTCAACTCGGGCTATAGCAACAAGCGAAGCTCTGACCAATTGGAGAGGAAGTAGTCTGCCTTCTCGCTCCTCCCGCGATTGATCACCCCTGAATACTGTATTGTCACAAACCCGCGCTCTTTTGCTGATTCGATATCTGACTTCGGGTCGTCCCCGACCATGGCTCTGGCGCCCGTGCCGACCTCCTTCGAATCGAGGTAATTTGCAAGCCGCTCATAGATGGTTCCATCCTTCTTGCTCGTTCCTTTGAAGGTGACTCCGTCAATAAGTGCACCCGTCGTCGTGAACCTTCCTGCGGGTGTGATCAATTCGTCGAAGAGTCCGAGCAGTTTGTTCGCTCGCAACGATTCAGAAATTGAAAGTGTACCCTCCACGCCAGAAACTTCGCTGACCACGGAGAGCCCCTTCCCTTTTCCTCGCAAGTACTCGAGCGCCTCCTTCGTGCCTTCAGGTGGTCTGCGTTCGATCGCTTCCATCTCGGCGTACATCTTTATTGCAGCAGGATCATTGTCGAAGACTTCTGCGTGCAACCTCCGTCTGTTGTACTCCTTCATGAGTCTCACCTTCTGGTGGGGCGCATCGCCAGGAGAACCCATTGCTTCTCTCAGCTTGTACCATCGCTCGAGCCGCTCCTTCCCTTCTTCCCCTCGCCCGAGCCGCTTGTACATCTCGGGCAGGACAGTGCTGTGGTGCATGGTCAGAGGATTCATCAGAGTGAAGGCGAAGTCGATCCCGAACCATCTTACATCAGAAAGCGGCACGCTAAGTCACATCACGGGGTTAGCCGTAATAAGTTTGCGACGGGTGCGTAACTTCCCTTAGGCTCAGGTTGGTGCCGGCTCTACTCTGTAAAGCCCCGTGTTCTTTAGGAGAGGCCGATCGTTCAGAGAGAAGAGAATGGCGTCCCCAGACCCATCGTTGACGAGCTCGTGGCTCAACCAGGGCGTGAGAGACACCACATCGTTCTCCTCCCACGACATCTCCTTCCCGTCGACAACGATAGCCCCCTTCCCCTTTACGACGTAGTATACTACACTCGTTGTGTGCCTGTGCGGTTTAGTTCTCAAGCCGCTCTTCAAGAGAGTGATATCGGCGCCCAGTGTGTCAGATACTTCCTTGCCCGTCCTCGGGTCGCGGTAGGTAAGGGTAATCGCATCGAAGGGGCTGCCGTCTGAGAAGCTTCCCAAGTCTTTCAGCATCGCATGCGTATCTTTCCACTTGAAGACTAGCGGGGAGCTCTGCCCTCTAACCCAGCTCAAATCGAGGGATGATGTTAGACCCGTCGAAGCGGATCGTGCCCTCAGATCACCCGTCACGGGCTGGGTCTCGCCTTCGTAGTCTTCGAAGAAGGATGACAGAAGCATCTTCGGAACGGGAATGTCGAGAGCGTCGAGCCACACGACCGGCTCATTCGAATTGTTCGTGTGGTCGTGCCAAGACCATCTCGGAGTGGTTATGAAATCACCGTCCTCGAACTCTACACCGACCCCGTCAACGGTCGTCGAGGCTTTGCCTCTGATCATGAATCGTGACGCGAAGGGTGTATGTCTATGGGCACCGGCGACCTCCCCTGGCAAGACAATTTGGAATCCGACATAGATAGTATGAGTTGCCGTGTATAGTCCCAATTTTTGCAACCCCGGGTTCACGGGGACCAGCACCTTTCTTTCTACTCCCTCACCGAGTTGGACCTCATAGGCGATTTTGTGGAGCTTCTCGAGAATCTCCTTTCCGTTCCACACATGAGTTTCCACCAGTCTCCCCGGATTCGGGGGGATCAGTGTGTCGAAGACATCCCACAGCGCCACAACATGCGGGAGATACTCTTTGACTTCCTTGACCTGGAGGGTCATCTGTAAAATTGGGTCGCCCACGGCCTATAAAGCTTCCCGGGAAGCATCGGGTCACGGTTGCCAATCCAGCGCGAAGCAGCTTCTGACTTCATTAATCGCTCATCCTTTCCCCCTTGATCAGTTTGTCGACGACAAAATCCACTGCCCCACCATACGCTCGAACCGCCTCTCTTTTCTTGCGACTCCAGACGGTCTCGGGCCTGGCTTGGAGGACGAAGGTGTCCTCTGGGAACTTGAGTGAAGCGTCTATCGCCCATTCGATGTCAAGCGAATAGCCATACTCCTTTTCGATTGCCTTTCCGAGCTTTGCGAGATGAAGGAGATGCTCGTCAGAGATAGAAGCGATTCCCTGCTTGTCCGCCTCGACCGCGGCCTCGACGACCTCGTTGTCCGAGACCCTAAACTGCCTGAGCTTCCTGCTGAGTCGCCTCTCGAGAATCTCAAACGTGACTTTGTCCACTACGAATAGATCGGGACTGACAAGCCCTCCCACTATCGCCTCGCCAAGTCCCCAGCTCGACTCGATTGAAATCTTCGACGGGTCGCCATTTGTCGGATTGAGAGTAAACATCACGCCCGACGTCGTGGAACGAACCATCGTTTGGACCGCGACGGCCATGTCCTCTCCAAACTGATCCACGCCCTTTGAGTTTCTGTATGTCAGGGACCTTGCCGTGAACACACTTGCCCAACAGTCAACCATACGCTGAATCACCTTGTCCTCTCCCATGATCCAAAGATACGTCTCGTGCAATCCAGCAAGGCTCGCGTCTGGTGAGTCTTCTGCGGTCGCGCTGCTTCTGACTGCGACTGGAAGGCCTTTTTCCTCCAAACCCAATCTTGGGCCGAGGCCACGGTATGCTTCTGTAACTTCTTCACGCAGGTCCTCTCGAATGTTAGCACTCGTGATCATTCCCCGAATCGCATCGGCCGCCCTTTCAACGGACGCGATGCTGGTGAAATCTACGGCAGATATCTCGTTCTCGAGCTTGTGGCCGAACCGTTCGACAAAGTCTCTGTATGCCGTCGCGGAGACGCAAAAGGCCAACGGAACATTTACGCCAGTATTTCGGAGGGAGGCAAGACTTGCGTACTTGCCGCCCACCAAATCCTGCTCTTGGGCATCGCGGTCCTCGATCCAGATTATGTCTTTTCTTGGCAAAGTTATCCGTTTCGCTTCAGGATGCTAACGACCCCTTCGTTCCCGTCCACCCTGACAAGATCACCTGTCTTGATGGCGTCCGTCGCTACCCCGGTTCCTATGACGGCTGGGATACCGTACTCCCTGCATACGATGGCTGTGTGCGACATCAGACCCCCAATATCCGTTATGACGCCCTTTGCCACCCCGAACGCCGGAGACCACATTGGTGAAGTGACCGGTGAGACGATTATCTCTCCCTCCTTCAATTGGCTGAGTTCCCCGACCTTGCGAATGATTCGTGCTTTTCCTTCGGCCACGCCTGGCGACCCTGGCAACCCTCGCACAACCTCGAGTTTCTCTGGCCCGACGATTACCCTTAGCCACTCTGTCACCCTCTCGGTGGTAATCCCCCAGAGCAGAATCGAAAGAGGTTCGGTCACGATTTTCGGGGGTTCTCCGAGGGCCTTCGGGGGCCTCCATTTCTCCAGAGCCCGTATCATTTCCCTTCTCTCTCTGATTATTTCTGGCCAGTATTCGAGCCCTGCGGGATTCTTGTCTTCTGACCAGGCTAACACTATATCATGGAGCGCCATTCTGACTTCGTCGACCTTGAGGTAATAGATGTCGGACTCGTCTGCAACAACTCTTTGACGAACGAGAATCTTGCCAAGTTCAAGCACCTTGGTCCACGCTATCGTCCACATCAGATTGTCATACCACCAATTATGCTCCTCCGTGTAGGGCCAGGCCTTTCTCGCCAAATTCAGCGCCTCTTGGAACGTCACCCTGTTCCGCTCGTTCTTGAGAAGCTCCAGATATTCACTGGTAATCCTATCTCTCTCTTTGGCAATCTTCTCAAGGGGTCTCTCAATGCTCTCCCCTTTGCTGGCCCTCTCAACGTAGCCGGCGATGAAAGTCAGCGGAATGGATAGATCGTGAATCCACGATGGTGTCCTGGTCGGGTTGTAAAATCCCGGCTGCTGAGCAGTTCCAGCGTAGAAGTATGGGTACTTGCTGCTCTCGAATTCCTCAAGCCAGGCTTTCCCCTCCGCTGTCCGCCCGAGCTCCGAGAAGAGGTCCTCTGGCTTTCCCCTACGAACTATCAGGTCGCCGACTCCGTGTTTTATCGCTGACCTGGCTAGTTCCTTGAGCCTCTCGTCGGGAGCCCAAAGCGGGGATTTGATGCCGGAAATCATAGCGAAAACCGTCTTGCTGCTTATGCCAGGGAAGAGCGATTGTGCCACGTCGGCGAAGGCCAGAGCGGAGCCGTACGCGATAAACATCTCGAAGTGGTAGTACCAGGACTTCTCCCACAGGAGCATGAGTTTGTCGTATTCGGCGACCAGGTCATAGCCGGCTGTCAGCCCGCGCGCCTGAAACACGCTCTCTTCAGGCTCAAACTCGGGGAGCGTTTTGAATTCTATCCTCCTGAATTCCTCGATCATATCCCGTGTCTTCTTTCGCCATTTCTCGAGAAGCTCCTCCCAGTTTTCAAAATAAAAACCCGCCCTCTTTTTGAACATCTCCGCTCTCCTCTTGACTTCGGCTTCGTCCGTGATGTTCTCCGATGAAATGTAGATGAACCCCGCGAAGACACGATAAAAGGGACCCAGCGCTGCTGGGATGGGCCAGACTCTCGAATTGTAGGACCCTATCGCTGCTGGGTGATATCTCGTCAGGATGTCTGCTTCGAAAGGCGTCAGAGGGAGGGGGAAGTGCAGATTGTCTTGGAACCAGAACCTCCCGTAATCCCCTTTCTGCCTGCTGAAAACACCGAGGTACGGGTACAGGTCCTTCCATTTCTCAGCCCCTTTTGGCACTTCGACTTCCTCGGGAAGCGGGAACCTCTCTCTATGCAAGGAACGTCGTCTCGAAGCTGCGTCACCATATATGCGTTGGCTGGGCTCTCGGTAGAGCTGATGAGGGGCTCGTCAGGCTATTGCGAGAGGCGCCACGGGAGACGCGGTTGCCCCTTTGATTGGCAACGGAGAACACATGAAGAGAAACTCGTACACCTTGTCCCGGGCCAGCTCGTCCAACTTGATGTTGTCGATGAGACGAATTCCGCACTTCGCAATCAGGTATTGGTGAACTGGTAGCCTAGTTCCTTTCAGCTCTGCTGGTGCAACTTCGCTACTGGGGGTGTCAGACCCCGCGACCGAGACATCTCTCTTCGCAAGCCATTTTGCAAGCTCGAAGCCTATGCCTGGGGACGCCTCGAAGTAGGTGGCGTATTCGGAAGGATTCGTCCACAACTTTGAGACCCCGGTGTGGATGAAGACAGCGTCGCCTTTCTCTACGGCCAGGTCATTCTGCTTTAGAAATTCTTCGACGCTCTCAGGTGTGACGGAATAACCTTTCTCAAGTATCTCCTTCCCGCCATGAAAGGCCGCGTCCACCATGATTCCTCGAGTGACGATGGGGGGTACGGACTCGATCCCATACCGTGAGGTGCCTCGGGGGGTAGTGACCCGAAATGCGTCGACGCCGTTGTAGAACTTGTTGTCGACGGAGACATGGTTCAATGAATCGAGATGGGTTCCCAAGTGGTCCGACATTTCGAGCCGGCACAACCCTGCGCCGAACTTATTCCTCGTCTCTTCCCTTAGGGGAGGCCGATGGTCGTACACTCGTTGCAGCGTGAAAAGGGAAAATGGACCATGTAGCGCCGATCTCACTGGCATCTCGTTGTGGATGAGGTGGGCGAGGTTGTAGATCCTCCCCTTCTTTACGAGTTCCAGGGCAGACAGTGTCTTTTGGCTCGAAAGGGCATTCAGCGTGCCGAGCTCGTCATTGGAGCCCCACTTGGATGGGAACCAATCTGCTGTCTCAAACCATTCGGGCAAACCGTTCGCCCCACCGTACGTTCGGGCGTTATTAGTTTTTGCCAGTGTCGGATGTCGAGACCCTTACTGGTTCCTACGAAATCCCCAACAGCTTCCGCGCGGTGCCGTAGAGAATTTTCTCCTTGTCGTTGTCCGATATCGGAAGCTCCTTAATGTTGGGAACCGCCCGCTTCGGATCTCCCACTCTGTGGGCGTAGTCGGTGCCGAGTAGAATCCTATCCGCGCCGAAGGTCATTATGCCCTCCATCACAGATGGCTTGTGGAAGTTTACTGCGTCATAGTACATTCGTTTGAAGTAGTAGCTCGGAGGGTTCGAAAGCTTGTATCCAAACTCCCTGCTGTACCCCCTGAAGGCATAGTCTATTCTTTCGAACTGGTAAGGAATGAAGCCGCCGAGATGGGTTGCGATGAAGTTCAGGTTCGGGAACTTGTCCAGAACGCCATTCCACACCAGCCTTGTGAAGAATATCGTTGTTTCGTAGGTATATCCCCAAAGAGGAACCGGTATCTTGTATTTCCCGAGGAACTCTGCGACAACCGGCGTAGCTGGGTGCACGAAGGCTGGGAGCCCGAGCTTGCTAACTTTTTCGAATATGGGGTGAAACTCCGGGTCGTCCAGATATTTTCCAAATACGTTTGTGAACAGCCCCACCCCTCTAAGGCCAAGGTCTTTGTGGGCTCTTTCCATTTCGTCGAGAGAAGCGCCAACGTCGTTCAAAGGAAGCGTCATGAAGCACGCGTACTTCCCCGGGAACTTCTCATCTAGCTTTGCGTAATAGTCATTGATCCATCTTGCCCACTTGACGCTCTCCGACCCGAATGTGTACGTTCCCGGGACGGTAAGGCTTACGGCCTGAGTACCTATGCCACATTCGTTCTCCATGAACGGGACTCGGAAATCGACGTCCACGTGCCCCTTCGCGTCCACGTGCCCCGCGCGCACTCCATTATCCCATATCACCATCCCCTCTGTCGGGTCATTTACTATCTTGGGATACTCGGTCCTCTGCTCGAGGTACTTCAGGTATTCACTTGGGTAGACGTGAGTGTGAATGTCAATTCCCTTGTCGAATTCCATCATTTCGGCCTCCGACTCATGCCTTTCTTAAGGATTCTCGAATTAGCAGGCCGAACAGAGCTTGGGAGTATGGATTCGGGCTCCTTTTTCCCAAATTGCTCGGAAAACGCGATTTTTTGGCATCTCGCTTAGACTTATAAGTCAAAGATGCAAGTCTTGTGGCACAGATGGCGAAAATTTCTGATGATTTCATAGCAAGGCGCGTGCATTTTGGATTCACGGACAATCAACTGAAAGCAGGCCTAGTCGCCTCGGTTGCAGCCACTTTCCTAGCAACAATGTTCGGAGAGTGGTTCTTTGCTGTTGGTTGGATCCCGTTTTCCTTCAACACCCTGAATGCGGAAGTGTGGGCTACTAACTTCAAGACGCTATCCGGCTTTTTCCCAATCACGACGGGGCAACTGCTTTCGCCAGACTTCACCTACTTCCTTGGGATGTGGTCCCACTACTCCCAAGGGATTGTCTTCGGGCTGATTTTCACAATGCTGGTCTACCCGAATCTTCCAGGACCCATGAAGGTGGGGAACAACCTCGTCAAAGGGCTAATCTGGGGGTGGACGCTCTGGATCGTAAGCAGCTCTTTCGTGATGCCCCTCCTATACGGCACCGGGTTCTGGTTCCAGCACTGGGGGACGGCCTTCGGGCTGGGAGTGACTAACCTGATATTCTACAATTTCGTGTGGCATTCCACCTACGGGTTCGTGCTTGGCATGTTCTTCAGCCCTGCTCCCAAACCAGACGCCGCCGCAACTGTTTCCACACCCGTGTCTTCCGGGGGATCTATCTCACATTGGGGTCAAGTCGTGTTAGGCTGGATCATCTTGATCGTCGGGGGGTATATTTCAAGCTCGTCCGGCTCGTTCGCCTCAACTGGCGCGTACGTCCCAGGCGCAAACGCCGCCTATGGCATCATTGTCGGCCTAATCGGTCTAGCAATCGCGACAGGTCCCAGCTTTGCTGGGATGCGCAAGAAATAGTGAATCTCGGAGTGGGCCTAGGGGCCCCTCCGCCCTTCTTTTGTCGTAACCCAGGCTCTTCCGGCCGGTGCACCTTATATCGCTGACATAGAACAACATCTCATTCCGATGAGACTAGGTAGCATTCTTGTTGACGGAAAGTCTCACCTCTGCTCGGTCACCTCGGGTGGAGTCCTCGATCTCACAAAGGCGGCTTCGACATTGGGCGAGGGCAAATCACCTCGTTCAATCGATGAAGCCCTTGGTGAGTGGAACGAATCGCTCGAATGGTTGACTCGCTTCGTAGGACAGCTGGTTCGTCGACCTGATGTCGGCAATTTCCTGAGCGACGTGCAAAGTGCGAAGTTCCTTCCTCCGCTCATTTCGCCAAGCAAGATTCTCTGTGTCTTCGTAAATTATCATTCCCATGGGCAAGAGATAGGGGGAGCGCCTACTGAACCCGTATTCTTCTTCAAACACTCGAGATGCATCGTCGGGGATGGAGACGAAGTGTTTGTTCCGAAATTCTCGGCGAAGGCTGACCACGAGGTGGAGCTGGCTTTGATAATCGGCAAAGAGGGCAAAGACATCCAACCAGTTGAAGCATACGGTTACGTCGCCGGGTACACGGTGCTGAACGACATAAGCTTCAGAGACGGCATGAAAAGGGGGGTCGAGGGCACCGTACTCGGTCGGAACCTATACAGAGGAAAGGTAGCGGACACGTCACTCCCCTTGGGGCCCTACATTGTTACCCGGGATGAGATACCCAATCCGTACCCACTCAAGCTCGCGCTAAGGGTCAATGGGGAGGCAAGGCAGGACGGGACGACAAATGATATGATATTCAAGATTCCCGACCTGATATCCGGTGCATCGGAGGATAACACGTTGCTCCCAGGTGACATAATCGCCACTGGAACCTGTTCAGGGGTCGGCCTATACACAGGCAAGTATCTGAACGACGGAGACCTGGTGGAGGCAGAAGTGGAGAACGTGGGGATCCTGAGAAGCAGGATCAGGTTCAGACAGGCAAAAACGACATGACGCTCATCCAGTTACCTGCGGGAACTCGTTCCAATTATCGACGATGTAATCGGCCATCGTGCTATATCCACGATCGATCACGCCCGTATATTGGATCGCCGCGAAGCCCCTGAGCTTGGCATACTCCACATCGAGCACGGGGTCGTCTCCTACCATCGCACATTCGCTAATTCGAAAATTCTGCTCTTCCAAGTAGGCCCTCAACGTGTCGTAGATCGTTTGGTCCTTCTTTGTCTTCCCCACGAACCGCTCGTCAAGCAATACTCCGCTGACGCTAAATCGACCCGCCGGCGTTATCAATTCTCGAAAGTAGCGCCCCAGGTCATGCTGGGATAGGAACCTAGCTATCACCATCACAGCCGGGAGGCTTGCGGACTCGCTGACAACGGCCACCGAAACGTCAGAATCCCGGAGCTTAGTAAGAAGCTCGCCGAGACCCTCGGTCGGAGTGAAACCGTTTCTTTCCTTTTCCTCAAACAGTTGAATGGCTCTTCTGTCGTTCTCCAAGACTTCCGAATACACCCTCTCTTTCGCATATTGCTTCAGGAGTCTGACTCTTTGATGCGTCGGATCTTCATGGGACCCGAAGCTGTCTCTCAAAGCGTACCATTTCTTGACCCTCTCTCCCGCTTCACTCTCTCTCCCAAGCTCTTTGTAGGTTTCTGTGATGATGGCGCTCTGGTGAAGCGTAAACGGGTTCATGAGTGTCTCACCAAAGTCCATACCGCACCACCTTATCCGCAAGACCGAGATCAAACAACCAGCCTCAATATTATTGCATTTATTCGAAGCCAGTAAATCCTTTTGCTTTTCAAGCACGAAATCACCGTCAACAAGAGCTGAAGGCTTGGGAGAGTCTTTTGCTCTCCAAGTTAACAATAAAAACATGAGAAAGTCCGGTTGAATCGGAAATCGAGGCATGAACCCGCAACCTCTGCAAACCACCGTGGTGGGAAGCTATCCTCAACCCGATTGGTTGGTCGATCGTGACAGTCTGAAGGGGCGAGCACCCCCACGCGTCAAAGCGCGAGACATTTGGAGAGTTGAGGAAAGATTTCTTGAACAGGCGCAGGACGATGCGACATTGCTCGCCATCAGAGAGATGGAATCAGCTGGAATCGACATAATCACAGACGGCGAGATCCGACGCGAGAGTTATTCCAACCGTTTTGTCACCGCTCTCGACGGGATGGACATGGACAACCCTGGGGTCGCGATTGGCCGAACAGGTCGTCCAACCCCCGTCCCGCGCGTTGTCGGTCCAGTTCACAGGCGCGGCCCCATCCTCGTGCGCGACGCGAAGTTCCTTAGAGAACACACGGACAGGCGCACAAAGATTACGCTTCCGGGGCCGTTCACCCTCACCCAGCAGGCACAGAACGACTTCTACTCAGATGACGCGAGCTTAGCAAGGGACATCGCTGTCGCTGTCAATGAGGAGGCGAAAGCTCTGAAGGCCACTGGCGTGGACGTAATTCAAATCGACGAACCCTATCTCCAGGCGCGACCGGAGAAGGCCAAAGAGTACGCCGTGGAGGTAATCAACCGCTCACTTGAAGGAGTGCAGGGCCCTACGGCCGTCCACAGTTGCTTTGGATATGCATACATCGTGAAAAACAAACCTACCGGATATCCGTTCCTTACAGAATTGAACGAATGTCGAGCCCAGCAGCTGTCGATTGAGGCCGCTCAGCCTAACTTGGACCTCGCCGTGTTGGAAAGCATCCCAGAGAAAACAATCATACTAGGGGTAATTGATCTCGGAGAGAGTCGAGTTGAGGCATCGGATGAGGTGGCCGCGAGAATCCGCGGGGCCCTTAGATATGTCCCCTCCGAGAGATTGATGCTCGCCCCTGACTGTGGTATGAAGTACGTGGAAAGGGACATCGCTTTCGGGAAGCTGAGAGCCTTGACACAAGGCACGAGAATCGTCAATTCAGAATTGGGTGGGACTGATAACTTAATTTGAACTGGCGGGCCCGGTGAGATTTGAACTCACGACCTCTGCGAGATAGACTCACTACAGCTTTCTCCCACGGAGGTAGGAGGCTGCCGCGCTGTCCATACTTCGCCCCGCTCGAACAGGCGGGTCTGCGCCACGGGCCCAATGTGACTCCAATCGGGGAAAGGCTCGTATTTTATGTGTTGTAGTACTCAGCCGGACTCAACGTGGAATTCTATCTCGACCTCCCTTCGCGAATTCCTAAACCTCGCACGGTCCACGGAGATCGTTCCGACATCCGACGTACTCTCGACGTGCTTCGCGACGCAACAATTAACGTTCCAGTCTGGGATATTGACCAGTTTCAGTATTGTTACGGAAGCGGGGACCGGGAAAAGATCGTAGATACTGTCTCCAAAGTGCTGCATCGCTTCCCCCCTCTCCATCTCGAATTGAACGACCTCCGCGTTCTCCGTGATCTTTCTATTGGCCTCCTCCGATATCCTCGCAAGTTCCTCCGGGGTCGGTTTTCTCTCGTACCTGACGACCAGCCTCCCATGGTCTTCCTTGACGTACGTCGACGTAGTCCATTTCGCCCCGAGGACACGCTGGACCGCCCCCTTCAACACGTGGAGCGCCGTGTGTGTTCTTACTTCGGTGCTCAACTGACTAGGCGTTCAGTACCCTGAATAGATCCATAAGCTTCGTCTGTAAGCCGTACCTGGTCTCATTCCTCTTCATATAGAAGAAGACGGAAAGGAGCGTTGGCCAGTAGCTCGCGAGACTGAAGTTCCCATCGAGCTTCGCTTTGATAAACTTGAACACCTTCGCGTAGACGGCGAACTTCTTCAGGACCGCTTCACTGTATCCCTTCATGTCATCCATGTGCTCCACGAAGATGTCTGCGCACTGCATGCTCGGGATTATCCCCTCCCCAAGCATCGGGTAGACCGTCCCGATCGACTCTCCAACACCCACGACCTTCCCCGAAGTAAACGGTTGGCAATACAGTGGTGGAGACACCCTGACTGGCCTCCCTATCTTCCGGATGACTTCACAATGATACTTCTTGACAAAGTCGTCCAGTTCCCCCCTGTATTTCCCGAAGTAATCCCCCGCCCCTATGTGTCCCATCCCCTCCCCGAGCGGGAAGAACCAGTAGTAGCCCGAAAGTCCGCTGTAGGGTCTTATGTAGAAATCGTCATACGGCAGCTCCTTCGACTTCACTTGGTACTCGAGGGACGGGATGACAATGTCGTTCTCGATCTTTGGGAGAAGCGCCCTGTGAAGCCCCGTCGCGTCGACCACAATGTCGAAGTCGCTGAAGTTTCCGTCGACCTCCGTGACGTGGCTGCCCCAGTGCATGTTGTGCCCCTCAATCATGTCGTGGGTCAGCGCGTGCTTGTCGTATGTCACCAGCCCCTTGAGTTTAATTTCGAACTGTTCGGTCCCAAGGTCTACCGTCATCTTCTTCCCCCTGTGGAGGACGTACTTTTCGAAGTCGAATCCTGCCGACTTGAACATGTCCTTGATGAAAGGCTCGCTGGTACCCCACGCGCACACTGTGTACCATTTGTCTTCGGGCCTTCTTTCGAAACATTCTACCTGATGCTCCCCCGGGATCCGGTTCAGGAGATACGCGCCAGAGACGCCTGCCCCCACTACCGCGATCTTCAAAAGCTGACGCAGTTGCGCTGCGCGCCCGAGTGATAATGGTTTCGCCTCGTTCACGGTGCGTTGAGAGGGGCTCGCGGAAATTCTGAAATACCCAATATACCAGGTATACTCTGATGTCGAAGGTAATCAAGGTCTCGGAGGACACCCACGCCAAGCTTGCGAAGATGGCAAAATGGGGTGAGTCCCTCGACCAAGTAATTCAGCGCCTTACGTTACAAGCAAAGGGACTGGAGGACGTCGTCGCGGGGACTAGTTCAATCACGTTCATCGACGGCGTAAACGGCAGGTTGCTCTACCGTGGATTCGACATAAGCGATCTGACGCGACACTCAACCTACGAGGAGACCTCGTTCCTCCTCTGGAACGGGAGGCTGCCGACCGAGCACGAGCTGCGGGATTTCTCGGCGAGCCTGAATTCGAAGAGGGTCGTCCCCACCGACATCATCACGATACTCAGGACGCTCCCGAAGAACGCGGACGCGATGGACGCGCTGCGCGTCTGCGTCGCTGCGCTCGGGATCTTCGACGACCCGATGTTCTCGCAGGAAGAAAAAGCCCTCTCCATCTCTGCGAAGATTGGGACGATAGTCGCTGCTATTCACCGCCACAAGCACGACTGGGATCCGAACCCACCTAGAGACGAACTCGGGTACGCATCCAACTTTCTCTACATGGTCACAGGGAAGGAACCGAGCCAAGCCGACACGAAACTGATGGATGTCCTGTTCATCCTCCACGCGGACCACGAGCTGAACGCCTCGACGTTCACGGCGAGGGTGATCGCATCTACCCTCTCAGACATGTACTCAGCCATCACTGGCGCGGTGGGTGCACTCAAGGGACCCCTGCACGGTGGAGCGAACGAGAAGGTCGTCGAGATGACCTCGGAGATAGGCTCGAAGTCAAACGTCGAGAGGTACGTCAAGAACAGGCTCGAGAACAAACAGAAGATTATGGGGTTCGGGCACCGGGTCTACAAGACGATGGACCCGAGAGCGAAGATACTGAAAGACCTCGCGAGGACCTTCGTGAAGACCGACAGAGAGATGGAGGACTTCGAGATTCTCCAGCGGGTGGAGCAGATCATGCTCAAGGAGAAGAACCTCTACCCAAACGTGGACCTCTATTCAGGGCTCGCACTCAACCATATCGGGATCCCCACTTACCTTTTCACTCCCGTATTCGCTGTTGGGAGGACCCCCGGTTGGCTCGCACACGTCCTCGAACAGTACAGGGACAACAGGATAATTCGACCCCGAGCCGAGTACACCGGCCCCCAGAGCGCCACCTACGTGCCCATGGAAAATCGGATGGGGACCACTCCCAAATGAGGGTCGAGGCACTCATCCGACGCGCTCCTGTGACGATAAGCTCGAGCGCCACAATCAAGCAGGCAGCTGAAGTTTTCGTGCGCGAGAAGATCGGGCTCTTGGTCGTTGCCTCAACCGCGACACCCGTGAAGGCCGAGGCCGTCATCTCAGAGAGAGACATCGTCAGGGCGGTCGCGGTGGGGACGTCCCTGAACGCCCCGCTCGACTCCGTGTCCACTAAGAAGCTCGTTCGCGTCGGCAGGACCGACAACCTGTCGAAGGCTGCAAATCTGATGTTCGAGAACAACATCCGTCATCTAGTCGTCGAAAACAGCGACGGCTCCCTGTACGGAGTCCTCTCTATTCGCGATTTCTTCCGCGAGAGCAAGCTCCTCGAGGGCTTCAGGAAAGACGAAGAAACGGAAGTCCACGGCGGTGACTAGTTGTTTGATTTGTTCGAATCTGCCGTGGATGAACTATTAAGCATGGCATCCTGATAAATTTGAAAGATACAAGATTGAGGTCGGTTCTCCAAACTGGGCTTGACTACTACACTCTTCTGAATCTGGTTTCTTACATCTCATTATCGTGATTTGGTTTTTCAGCGATCTAAGAAGGATAGAAAGAACTCTTGAAGAAATAAAGAAAAAGCTTGACACCGTCTCCCGAGGCGGGACAACAGACAAGACCAACTAAGAGGGCAATCAAGCCTTGAGATATACCGACCAGCAAAATATCCCATGAAGATATGGCCCATTGGTCTGCTTATTGTCCTCCTTGGATCTGCCATTGTGGCGTTTGCCATCGTTGTTGAGGCAGGAACCGAGAATCAAATCTGCTTATGCCCCATAGCTCCCGCCCCCTATCCCTGAGCGACTTCTCCACGACCATTGATTGCGGGTAACGAGCTGGTTCTTCTTGGCACGTCCATCGCAATACTAGGTGGAGTCTTGGCCTCATTTCCCAACCGAAGTGGGACACCCAGATAGAACAACCGATATTGGGACAGAACCGAACTTTCCCGACCAAGCCCTTAAATAGAATAAAGCGGTTCGAGGAATTTCGCCTTGGCACTCTTCGGAGACATAGGTTCGGTCTTCATGATGGGGCTAGTCGGGGTCATGTTCACGCTTCCGGTGATAATAATCCCGAAGATTCTCGCCCCCCACAGGCCCAACCCGATCAAGAACCTGACCTTCGAGACGGGGCAGGTCCCGACGGGCGCGGGGAAGATGCACTACATGATGCAGTACTACGCTTACCTGTTGATGTTCATCGTATTCGACGTGATGACTATGTTCCTCTACGCCTGGGCCTCCGCCTATCAGCCGCTCGCCCTCGGGGTCTCCTCAAGCTGGGTCCTCACGATCTTCATGGGGATGCTCTTCGTTCCGCTCGGACTCGCGATGTACCTCGCGGGGAGGCGCGAGCTTTGGTAGCGGTCCAGAAGGACGGCGCGTTCAACGCCCTCGTAGGGAAGCTCAGCGAAATCATCCAGGACAACATAGGCGCCCCGATCCGCTACCTCGCGAACTGGGGAAGGCTCTACTCGCTCTGGCCCGTCCATCTCGAAACGGCGTGCTGCAGCGTCGAGGTCGGAGCCGCCGCGGGTTCAAGGTTCGACATGGAGAGGTTTGGCGTGCTAGAGGCATTCGGCTCGCTCAGACAGTGCGATCTGCTCATCGTGATGGGCACCGTCACGCGTAAGCTCGCTCCGAGGCTAAAGCTGATCTACGACCAGATGCCGGAACCTCGCTATATTATTGCGATGGGTGCATGTATTTCGGGTGAATCGAGGGTCTACACGCCAGAGGGATTAGTTCGAATTGATCAGGTCCGCGCTGGCGATCCAGTGTACGCCTTAGATGAACAAGAAAGGAGGACGGTCACCGCACGAGTGGTCGAAACAAAAGTACAAGGGGTCAGGGAGGTCTTCAGAATCAGGGCCGGCTCCTACGAACTCGTGGCAACAGACGACCACCCTTTCGCAGCCTATTCGCAAACGCTTTCAAGAAAATGGGTGGCCCATCAATCAGCCCTCGCGATGCGAGACGAGGGATTCACACTGAGAGAAATATCAGCTCTTACGGGTGTTTCGCCCAAGACTCTTGTTCACTGGAAGGCGCATCCCCCGGCTCAATACGGAATGGATGTGGTCTGGAAACCGCTGTCTGAAATTACTGAAAGTGACTTGTTGTTCACGTTCGGCGAAAAAATCCCTGAGACGGCGCGAGCAATAAGGTTCCCTCAATCCCACGATCTGCCCCACAGGGCGACAATGCCCGACAAGGTTGACGAGAAGATGGCCTGGCTTGCCGGCGTCTATTTGGGAGATGGATGGAGTGATAAGTATCGGGTCGGATTTTCACTTATGCTCGGCGATCAGTCGCGCCCGCATCTGATCAAGACCGTGAACGAGCTCTTCGGTATTGTGCCTAAAGCCGGACGACAAGTCGTAATCGGGTCAATCGAAGTCGCCGGGATGCTAAAGCAATCGCTTCTTCTTCGAGGCGATGTATACACAAAAAGAATCCCACCCTGGGTCTACACCCTTCCGATGCCGAGCTTGCTGAGCTTCATAACTGGAATGATCGAGTCTGATGGATACGTCCAGAAAGAAGGGTTTGCCTCGGTCAGCTCCGCAAACAGGGAGATGATGGAAGACCTTGTCGAACTCTGCCACTACCGCGGGCTACACGTCGGCGGGGTATTCGAGAAGGAAAAGGAAAACGTGCTCGAGGGCAGACTTCTGAGGTCCACGGAACATATCGTTTCCTTCCCCAGCTCAGTCGTAGCCAAGCTGCCTCTGCACAGACCTGACTACATCACAAGGGTGAAGCGACCACTGCGTTCCTTCGACGGCAAGTCCCTTTTGCAAACGAAACATAAGGGGATAGGTTTGCAGAGGGTGACATCGATCACACCTGCAGGGCGGGAGCCGGTTTACGACATCGAGGTAGAAGGACACCACAACTTCTTCGCCAACGGGATGCTAGTCCACAACTGTGCGATCACAGGTGGGCTCTATTTTGACTCATACAACGTCCTCAGGGGGATAGACGACATCATCCCGGTAGACGTCTACGTCCCCGGGTGCCCCCCGAGAGCCGAAGCCCTCCTCCAGGGGATAGTCCTCCTTCAGGACAAGATCCGACATTCACCGAGCCTAAGTGGAGCATAGATCACAATGCAGGCGCAAGCACCTGCCGCCCCCGCAGAACCGACGAAGACGAAAGCTCTCGCCGACAAATTCACGGCAAAGTTCTCTGGGACTGTGATAGATTATGTCAGGCAGAAGCGGCTGAAGCTCACGACGTCCCCCGACAGGATCAAGGAGGTCGCCCTCTTCTCGAGAGACCAGCTAGGCTTCGATCACATAAGCTGCGTCTCGGGGACCGACTGGATTGCCAAGAACGAGATCGAGGTGATCTACTTCGTCGACAACCTCTCCACGCCGGGTTTCGCGGACGTCGTCCTCGCCATCGCTGAGCGCCCTAACCGGGACAATCCGATGGTACCCACACTGATCGACGTCTGGCCCGGTGCCGAGTACGAAGAAAGGGAGACCCACGAGATGCTCGGGGTGGATTTCCAGGGACACCCGAATCAGAAGAACCTACTCCTCCCCGAGGACTGGAACGACATCCCGCCGCTGCGAAAGGACTACATCTCCCCAGGTCGATGAGCCATGACGATCCAGAGCGAATACTCCCCCGATTCTGACAGAATAATGAGCGTCGCGCTCGGGCCCCAGCACCCCGGGGCCGGGCACTTCAGGATCCAGCTCTGGCTCGACGGGGACTACGTCGTCAGGGCCGAGCCCGACCCCGGCTACGTCCACAGGGGCGAGGAGAAGATGGCCGAGTACAGGAACTACATCCAGAACGTCCCGCACCTAGAGAGGCCCGTCATCCTCGACAGTTCCGGGATACTCTTCCCCTATGCGATGGCCGTCGACGAGCTGATGAACAACAAGATCCCGCCGAGAGCAGAGTACCTCCGTGTCATAATGGCGGAGCTGAACAGGATAATCTCGCACATGTACTTCCTAGCAATCTACGGGATCTTCACCGGACACACCACGATGATCGAATGGTCCATGGGAGACAGGGACTTTTGGATCGACATCGCCGAGAGGATAGGGGGCGCTCGGGTCACGTTCGCGTACACGATCCCAGGCGGCGTCAGGAACGACATGCCCGAAGGGCTCGCTGAACGCGCGTACAAGACGTGCGCCTGGTTCGAAAAGAGGATGGAGGAATACGAGAAGATGTTCATCAGGAACCCGATCTTCCTCAGCAGGACCGAGGGAGTCGGCGTCCTCAGCAGGGAGAGGGCGATACAGCTGGGCGCGACGGGGACGGTCCTCCGCGCGTCTGGAGTGAAGCACGACATCAGGAAGGCCGACCCCTACAGCGTCTACAGTGACCTCGATTTCGAGGTCCCGACGGAGAACACGGGGGACTGCTGGGCGAGGGCCTACGTCGCTCTGCAGGAGATGAGGCAGTCGGTCAGGATCCTCCGCCAGGCGTTCAAAAACATCCCCCCCGGGCCCGTCAGGCTGAAGCTCGGTCCGCAGCCGAGGGTACCAGCCGGCGAGACCTACACGAGGGCCGAGACGGCTCACGGGGAGGACAGCTATTACTTGATCAGCGACGGAAGTCCCAGGCCGTACCGGCTTCGGCTCCAGACGGGGAGCTTCAGGAACATGCTCGTATTGCCGAACTTGCTAAAGGGTGTGCACATCGCTGACGTCCCGCCCGTCTATTGGTCATTGAATTATTGGCCAGTACACGCGGATAAATAATGCAACTTTCGACATCGAAACATAAAATTCTTCTTCGGATAGCCGTGGGCAACTGCGATATATCGATTTTCAAGAATGGGTTGATTCCGACTCTGTTTGCTGTGCGCAAGAATCTCTGTTTTTGCTTGATCTATGAACGCTCGTCGTCCGTGTTCGATACCATCCAGCAAAGCATCCCAGTTTTTCCAGGTTTCTAAATTAATCATGCTACTTAGCGGCCGCTTCATTTTCAAGACTAGCCCCTTCTTCGAAATTTTCTCTGGGTGTCGCAGGGGGAGTGTCGTCAATAACTTGACCACATCACCAAATCTCCAAACTCTAAGCCTCCAGATAGGCCCCGGGATACTTCCAACGCTTCCAACATTCTTTTCCTGAAAAGTCAACGACGAAAAAATACTGCTTTGAAAGAGATTCGCCCTCAGAGTTTCCAGCAATTCAAGATTCGTGTTTCCAATCGACAGTTCCGGCGCGATTGACGCGTTCTTGTTGTGGAGATATATGGATCCTTCAGCGTCGAAGACCCCAGCGAGATAACTCATGAAAATTGTACGATTGTAAGTTCGCCGGACGATATTTTTGTCGAACATAAACTCGTAACTTGCGTCCAAGTCAACCTCCAAGTCCCACTCGTAACCGGTCAACTTCGCTTCTCTAGGGTATCTCTTCACCCTGCCACTCGATGCGAACAGAGAGTCAAACAACGACACCATCGCAGGATGCGTTGTGGAAGTCCTCACTCGCACGGCTCTTCCATGCTTCACTACGTCAAGGTCTCCAGTTGCAAATCCTACGAGGTAAGCGCGATGGACATCGTCACCTTCGAAGGGGGTCTTCTCATACTTTGTCACGGCTTTGATCTGTGCCTCCACCTTATCACGAAGTTTCAATCCGCGCTTCTTCAAGTGCAGAAAGACAGTTACGTGGTCAACGTCAGTTCCCGCAATTTGCTTCAGAGACTCTCCTGCTTGATACCGCCTGACCCAATCATCGACCATCTCCTCGGTCACCTTTCGCACGTGTTCAGCGGAGTCTCGCCTCTTGATTCCACTCATTTTAAGATGGTAAAAGAACGGTCGATTCGGGGGTCTTCTCGCTCTTGTAATTCAAGCCGTACACCTTTGCGATTTTTGCGGCCGAGAGGCGTTGACGGACGTACAGTTCTTCAAGGTCTCCCTTCGTGGGAGGCCAAATTATTTCCTTCGCTGTTGGCTCAGACAACAAATCTTCAAGCGCTTTTCATTATTAAGCGCCGACCTCGAATGGATGCCCCTAACCTAATCCGTGGAGCAGATTCGGCTCAATTCTTATATTTCCTGAAATCAGCTTATCGGCGTGTCCCAGGACGAAGAAATCCTCGCTGAGCTGCGAAGGATCAGAGAGCTCCTGACTCCTACGCCACCACCACCTGCGCGCCCTCCTCCGAAGGGGATATCGCAGGAATTCAAGCTCTTCTTCTCCGAGTACAAGGTGCTTGGGCTCGCCGTCGCGTTCATACTCGGCGTATACTTGGGTGCCCTGGTGCAAGCAATGGTCAAAGATCTGATCCTACCAATCGTTGCGTTAGCCCTAGGGCAGAACAACGTCGCCTTCAAGGTGGGTCCATTCGACGTGGGCGACTTTGCAACGGCCCTGATCACTTTTTTCATCGTGGTACTGATCATCTTCGCCATCGTGAAGCTCGGAAAGAGGTACAAGCTAGACTAAGAGGGAGCAGCTCTCCACATAGATCTTCGATTTCTCCACCCGCAGACGAACTTGTTAAGCAAGTTTCACATACGCATCAAACGTTATTGTCAGGGTCGGGTATCTTCGTCGACGGACAATATCGCCTCAGGATACCAATGAGCAAGTTCGAAAAGAACTGGAAGGCGCAAGAGAACAACGACAGCTTCGGCAAGAGGACTCGCGAAGCCATCCGGGGTCCACAACCTATCAAGCCACAGATCCAGAAGGCAGCGACTCAGCTCACGTCTGAGATCAACCGACTGGACGGCGCGCTCGCGAGGTTGAAGCAACGCGAAAACTCGATCTTCAAAAAGACGGTGCACGCCGTGCAGGTTCACGACCAGGAATCCAGCAAGGCGTACTCTAACGAGCTCGCTGAAGTAAAGAAGATGCAGAAGATAGTGACGCAGTCTAAGATCGCGCTAGAGCAGATTACCGTGAGGCTGCAGACGGTCACCGACATCGGCGACTTCGCGGCGACGATCTCCCCCGCGATCGGGGTCATCCGGACAGTGCGCGCTACTCTCGGAGAGGCGGTCCCAGACGCTCAGCAGGCGCTGGGCGACATAGGCACCCAGCTCAACGCAATCATGTCCGACGTCGGGCAGATCACGGGGACTAACTTCTTCATGGGCGAGCCGAACGAGGACGCGACGAAGATCCTGGCGGAAGCATCCGCGATAGCCGAGAAGAGGATGAACGAATCCTTCCCGGACGTCCCGGCTTCTTCTAGCGAGTCCGTATTCACCACAGGCGAGTAGGAAGGCTCGGGCCGGCCTACTCGACCGACCATTTTATGCTGCACCCGAAGGGCTTCGTGTCGGGAACCCGAACCTCTTTGCTTGCCAGCAGGTCGTCGAGCGCGTTCCTCAGGTCGTGGCTCGTGACCTTCGCAGGGTCCTTGGAATCATCGATGCGCCCCCTGTAGCGGAAGAGGCGTTCGGAGTCGAAGACGAAGACGTGCGGGGTGCACACGGGCCCGTAGAGGTCGGCGACTATCTGGTCCTCGTCCCTCAGGTACGGGAAGTTGAAACCCTTCTCCCTGGCCCTCATGACCATCCCCTCGAAACTGTCGTCGGGGTAGGCGATCTCGTCGTTCGAATTGATCGCGACGAGCTGGACCCCCTTAGTCGCGTAGTCCCTCTGGATGGCGATAATCCTGTCCTCGTATGCCCTCACGTAGGGACAGTGGTTGCACGAAAAGATCACCGAGAGAATGGGGGACGACGCGAAGCTGGAAAGAGAATAACGCTTTCCGTCGGCGGCGGGGAGGTTCTTGAAGTCGGGGGCTTTCTCTCCCAGCTCGAGACCGAGCGCCATCCTCACAAAGGTAAATAGTCTGAAAATTAAGCTCTTCGTGTTGGCCGCCCGGATGAGCTCCGAATCTCTGAGCGCTATGGGGCAGGGATCGAGCGTTTGAAGCGTGATTACGACGTAGTGATCGCCGGGGGCGGAATGGCCGGCCTCATCACGGCAGCGTCGGTCGGACATCACACGAAGGGGAAAGCGCGCGTTCTCGTCATCGACAGAAACTCCCGGGAAGACGCAGGGAGGAAGACGGTGAACGGATGGACCTGCGGGGACGCGACGAGCAAGAGGAGTCTCGACTTTCTTGCAGAGCACATCGGGATCCGATACGGTTCCCCAGAGCTCGAGCATCCGGTCAAGGGCGTCCTAGTGTATTCTCCCGACCACAAGACCAAGGTCCTCTTCGAGGGGGAGGGGTACCTCTTCAACAGGAGGCTGGCGCCCCAGAGGCAGGTCAGAGACGCGGAGAAGTTCGGGGTGGAATTCATGTTCAGTGCTACAGCCGAGAGGCTCCTCTCGGATGACGGCCGGGTCACCGGTGTGGAGGGACGACGGCGGGGCGGCACGCCCTTCAAGGTCACGGCAAAGGTCGTCATCGACGCGAGCGGCTCTTCGTCGGTCCTCCGGAAGTTCCTGCCGATCAAGTCGAACATCGAGAAGGAGATAGACTTGGACGATGTCGAGGCGACGGGGAGGTACATCTACGAATTTGACCAGGGAGTGGAGGACGAGACCTACTTCACGCCCGACTATTGCCTTATCCACCTGGACCAGTACAAGGCTCCTGCTGGGTATTGTGTTGCCGCAGACACTCCCATTATCTGCAAGAACAGCGTGAAAACGGTGCAGGAGGTCAAGTTGGGAGATGAAGTCCTCACGTCAAGCGGATGGATGCCGGTGTCTGGGACCAGCGAGAGAAATTTCAACGGCGACTTAGTGGTCTTGACACCATTCATGCTTAACCAGTCGATTGGGCTCACTCCCGAACACAAGGTCAGAGTCTGGAATCCGAAGACAGGCGAGACTTGGAAACGTGCAGATGAACTAATAAGGAGCACGCGGGGTTCACACAGGAAGGGCGACTATCTTGTGGTACCTTTGCCGCCCGCGAACAACGCTCCATTGGAGGAAATTGATACTCGACAATATGTAAGCGGGATAGAGGAGGACGGGTACGTCTATGTGACGATTAAGAGATCCTTCTTTAACGGTCGGGCACCTGATGGATCCCACCAGAGAAAAGTAACTCTTGCCAAGCATCCGAAAAGAACACGATTCCCAATAAGGCTGGCCCTCTCGCCGGATTTTCTGCAGCTATGCGGCTGGTACGTTTCGGAAGGCTGCGTGAAGAAGAATCACGCGATTATCTCGAACTCCAATCTCCTCTTAATAGAAAGGATCCATGGTCTCATTAGTCGTCTGGGCTTCCACTCCTTCGACTCGGTGAGCAAGAGAAAAGATCGTGAGAAACCAACTATTAATGTAGAAATCTCAAACTCACTACTCGCAAGGTTCCTGGAATCCTGCTTCGGAAGAGGCGCACGTAAAAAGAAACTGCCATCATGGATTCATGAGATTTCGCGGGATTCCAAGCTCGCTTTTCTGAGGGGTTTCTATCTTGGGGACGGTTCTATGGATCGGTCGACAAGGGGGCGCCCCGACTCGCGCACGTTCACGACAACCGCGCGGGCCCTCCTCTTGGACATGTGGATTCTTCTGGCGGGGATTGGAGTAGTGGGCGGCATCAAGCGAAACAAGAAGAAGAATGCTTGGAGCATGGGAGTTTTTGGGCATCAAGCCAGATTCCTAGGAGAGAACTTGACCATCGCTTCTCGGAACCAGCAGGGAGGATTCGTACTTGGAGACGAAAGAGTGTATCTCGGAATTCGGAAAATTCACCGAAAGGGGTACTCCGGTGCAGTCTACGATTTGAACTCAGCAGGCGACTTTACTCCCTTGTTCAATGTGCACAACTGCTGGGTATTTCCCAAGGGGGAGAACAAGGTAAACATCGGGCTCGGCGTCTCGAAATCGGGGCTCGACAGGCGGAACAGGCGGTTCAAGCTGAACGACAATCTCCAGACCTTGATAGACCAGTACGTCCGTGAGAACCCGGCGATAAGGAACCCCCGTCCTCCCGCAGGGGACGCCGACCTCGGGAACACAAAGGGGAACTGGCAGGTCCCGGTGAGAAGGCACAACGATTGCCTCGTAGCGAACGGCTTCGCCATAGTGGGCGACGCGGCTTGGATGCCCCGTCCGATCGACGCGGGGGGGATTAGCCCCTCGATATACGGCGCCACGATTCTGGGCAAGGTGGTCGCGGATGCGCTCGAGGCGGACGACTTCAGCGAGAGGTTCCTCTGGAGATACAACACGGAATACATGCAGACCCACGGGTACCCCATGGCGAGCTTCGAGGTGCTGCGGAGGTACCTCCAGACGATCACCAACGAGCAGCTCAACTACGGCATGAAGCATTTCCTCTCGGAGGACGACATCTCGAACATCATCGACAGGAAACATCCGGATTTCAACAAGGTCCAGTACATCAACCCCATAATGTGGTTCAGGATCCTGAACGAGTTCGAGCTCGCGCGTGGGCTGAGATACACCGTGAAGAAGAGCGCGGCTCTTGTCGAGCACAACCTCGCGTATCCTGAATCCCCGGACGGCTTCGGCTCGTGGAAAACGAAGCTGGAGCGCGAACTCGTCGAGACTATCGAGAAGTTCAAACCGATTGGCGCGGTTCAATAATATAAGGAGCCCAGGGACGACGAGGTGCGGATGGCCGTCCCCCTCGACGAGCAGATTCTAGGACTCTACAAAGAACTGTACCCTTCCGAGGCGTACCTCATGGGCTTCCGCGAGTACGCCGGGAAGGTCTTCATCCCTACTAGGAAGAGCCTCTCGACGGGATTGCGCAAAATCAAAGCCTTGAGACGCGGTGCGAAGACAGACCTGCAGAAGAAGGTCCTCGACGCAATTGAAGTGAATTTCAGACTCGAGGAGCCGCAGCCAGTCCTCGACAACATACTGGGGACGATATTTGTTCATCTTGCAAAAGAGGGTGTCCACGAAAAGCACGTGCTTTCGCTGCTTCGAAACTCATCAAAGGCCATCGACGCGACCGCGGTGCGTTTCTCAAAGAAGCAGATACCCGTCGGCGTGAAGGCGCTGACCCTCTACAGGCTTGGCGGGATCGTGAGCATCCTCGATGCCGTGAAAAAGGAGGCGAAGACGATAGAACTGAAGTCCGAGTGCGACGCCCTAAAGAAAAAGGCGGCAGAGTTCGTTACGATGTTCAAGCTCGATGGGTTTGGGCAGGGGAGGTTTGATGAAGTGGAGAGGGTATTCAAGAAATACGGATTCGACATGGGGAGGAAAAAGTTCTACGACTACGCCCTAAAGCGTGGATTCGACTACCACGAGACGCCCGAGGAACTGGAGAAGAAGGCGATCTCTTGGATTGACGAGGAACAGTCGAAATTCAGGGCGATCATCGCGAAACTTGCAAAGTTCTACAACTGTAAACCGACGGTCGAAGCCGTGACGAAAGCGGTCGATTCCAGAATTCCGTTCAAGACGAGAGAACTCCTCAAGGTGACGAAGACCATCAGGCGGGTCGTCCGGCGTCTGGTTAACGAGGACCTGGTCCGGATCAACCCCAAGTACAACACGAGGGTCATAGAGACCCCGAGCTATCTTACGGGGACGATCCCGACCGGGGCGGCTCAATTCTTCGACACTTTTACTCGAAGGCCGTTCCAGGTCTACTTCCAGACGACTGACCCCAAGAGGGACCCCGATAGGTCGGTCTCGTCACTGCTCGACCTCCTCGTGCACGAAGAGTACGGGCACTGCGTCCACCATTCGAACAGCTCCCTTGGTTTTATGGGCAGGGTGAACCCAGTGCAACTGCTCCCCACGCTCCTCAGCGGCCCGATAACCGAGGGCCTGTCTTTCAACCGGGAACGGGAGTTCATGGACGTTGTGAAGTCGCTGGAGAGGAAGAAACGCCTGACAAAGGCGGAGAAGGACTACGTCGAATTGATGGGGAAGTACGGGGGATTGAAACTGACAAACCTGGAAGTGGAGTTCCAGACGAGGAGATGGAGGATGGTCAGGTTCCTGAGGGTGGTTGGGGACGTGAGGATAAACACGGGGAAGCAGGGACTCCTCGAGTTCTTAGACTGGGCGCACGAATACACGGGGGTGGCAAGGGCCACGGCCTACTACCAGCTGTTCCCCGCCCACGAAGGCATCTTCCCGGGGTACGCCACCGCCTATGCAGTCGTCGGACAAGAGATCATGGCCATTGAGAAGGGGATCAGGGACGACAAGAAACGGGTGAAGTTCTCCACCTACCTCTGCAGCATCGGCTACCCACCGAGGAGCGCATACCGACGCCTCCTCCAAGATTACGCCAAGAAGCTTCGTAAAGAGAAAAGGTAAACAGGATCCATCAACAGGAAACCAGGAAGATGGAAAAGGCGCCCGCCAACAAAACCCACAGAGTCCTCTCAAAGAAGGCTGAGGAATTCGTCAGAGGGGTGCACTTCGCGGCTCTTGCGACCTTGATGAAGGACGGTTCGCCCCAGGTGACTCCTTTGTGGTACGCGTACGACGACGAGAAGTTCATAATCAACACGGCCGCGGACCGGGTCAAGTACCGGAATGTGAAAAGGGACCCCCGTGTAGCACTCCTGATTCACGACGGCTACAGCTATGTGCAGGTCAGGGGGGAGGCTTCCATATCGAAGACGAGGAACCCCTACGATGACATCAGGAGCCTCGCCGTCAGCTACCGGGGGCGAGAGGAAGGGGAGAGACAGTTCAGGGAGATTTACTCGGAGCAGAAGAGAGTAACTATTGAAATCAAGCCAGAAAAGGTGTACGAAAATCTGTAGCGAAGAAATCAGTCTAAGTCCCACGGCGCCCCGCGGGACTCGGTGTCTTCCCTAATCGAACTCTGAGGATCCGCCGTCATCGCCGCCCTTCGGCGGCTTCGTGTCCCTCATCTTCCCCGCGGCGATTACGTCGTCGATGCGGAGAATCATGCTCGCTGCTTCGGTCGCGGACTTTATGACCTGCTCCTTGACAGCGAGGGGCTCAAAGACCTGCTTTGCGTACATGTCCCTCACCTTTCCTTCACGCGCATCAATTCCGTACCACTTGCCGCCTTCAGCGTGTTTCGCTCGGAACTCCACTTGGGCGTCGATCGGGTCGAAACCTGCGTTCTCCGCCAGCGTTATGGGAATCGATTCGAGAGCCTCCGCGAACTTCTGAGCCGCGAGCTGTTCCCTTCCGGTTAGCTTCTCGGCCCACTTTAGAACCTGGTACGCCGCCTCGGCCTCCGCTGCGCCTCCTCCGGCGACTATGGCCGGCTTCTCCACCACGTCCTTTGTCACCATGAGCGCGTCATGAATCGCCCGCTCGGCTTCGTCCACGATTCTCTGAGTGCCGCCCCTGATGAGTATGGTGACGGCCTTCGGGTTCTTGGCCCCTTCGACGAAGACCCACTTGTCTTCTTCGACCTTTCTTTCCTCGACTAACCCGGCGTACCCGAGATCCTTCGCCGTCAAGTCCTGGAAGTTGTTCACGATTCTGGCTCCCGTCGCCTTCGCCAGCTTGGTCATGTCGCTCTCCTTGGCGCGTCTTACCGCAAGGATTCCCGACTTTGACAGGTAGTGCTGCGCCACGTCGTCTATCCCCTTCTGACAGATGACCACGGTAGCGCCCACGGCCGAAACCTTGTCGACCATCCCCTTGAGGATCTTTGTCTCCTCGTCCAGGAATTTCTTCATCATTGATGGGTCGTTGATGTTGAGCTTCGCGTCGAACTCGGTCTTTTCTATCTCGAATGGGGCGCTGATCAGCGCGATCTTCGCCTTCTCGATGCGCTTGGGCATCCCCGAGTGAACGACCTCCTTGTCCAAGACTATCCCCTGGACGAGTTTGGTGTCCTTGAGCGATCCCCCCGGCTTCTTCTCTACTTTGACGTTGTCGATGTCCACCCTGTGCTGGCCGTCCTGCGTCTCTGCGACGGCGAGGACCGCGTCCACTACGAGCGCGGCGAGCTCCCCGGCTTCCTTCGAAACTAGCTTGGTCTGCATGCTCGTGCGGGCGACCTTGATCAGCCACTCCCTGTTTTCAGGGGCGACCTTCTCTGCGATGCTATTGAGAGCCTCGACGGCCCTCCTCGAGGCCTTCATGTATCCATCGACGATTACTGTAGAATGCACGTCCTTGTCGAGCAGCTCTTCGGCCCTCTCAAGGAGGGCTCCCGCCAGGATGACGGCTGACGTTGTTCCGTCCCCGACTTCGTTGTCAGTGGTCTTGGAAACTTCGACGAGCATCTTTGCGGCCGGATGCTGGACGTCGATTTCCTTTAGCATGGTCGCCCCATCGTTCGTGATGGTGACGTCGCCGAGCGAGTCGACGAGCATCTTGTCCATGCCTCTCGGTCCCAAGGACGACTTCACGATTTCGGCGATGAGCTTCGCCGCCGTGATATTGTTCCTCTGGGCTTCCTTTCCCCTCGTCTGATTACTTCCTTCCTTCAGGATCAGAATTGGCTGTCCCGAGGAAGTCATTGCTGGTATAGCGGTTGTTGACATTTAGGTATGCACCGTTAGGTATACAACTTCGATTTGTATATAAGATTTTCTTGCCGGTTCAAGGGGAGCGCGAACGCATCTTCATGGGATCCTGGTGCAGGTACTTCTCGATGGCCCGGGCAAGGTCAACGTCCCACTCGGTCACTCCTCCTTCGCTATGGGTCTGGATCTGGAGTGTGATTGAGGTGTACCGCACGTGGATGTCCGGATGGTGTTCCTGCTCTTCGGCGATCTTCGCAATGTCGCCGATGAACCTTATCCCGGCCATGAAAGTCTTGAATTCGAACGTTTTCCGGATGAATTTCCCTCGTAGCTGCCAACCCTCCATCCCTTTCAAGCGCCTCCGGACTTCCGATTGGGTGAGGAGCTTTGTCATCGAGGGGAACCTCGAGATGGATTATTTAACGTAGAGTGCTATTTTCAAAGTGCGATAGGGTTTCCCCGGATTTTTAGTCACGACCCAAGGTCTTTTGACAAGTGGCATTAACGAGCGTTTCCTGGAAGCGGAGTGGGTTGATCGACAAGAAAGGAACTCACGTCGCGAAATCAATGGTCCGGTCTATCTCCCGAGTCGCTGAAGACAGAGGTCATGTGGGCACGACGTTGGCCCAGAAAGACGTCAAATCGAGCCTTGAGCAATTGGTTCGTCCACGATCGCTCGCGGGAGGGATGAAGAAAGCTGGCGTTGCTCTGCTGCTCGCCCCCGACCCGATCACCGACGTAGCGGGGATAGCGCTGCTGGCTTCCGCTTACGTCGCGAAGGACCGAGATCCCGCGAGCGTAAAGAACGTGGTGCATGAAGCCCGCAAACTTCTTCGTGACATGGAATCCCTCAACCTCTGATCGGGGCTGAAGGTCGCCGATTTGCGGGGCATAAAAAGAGAAATGGGTCAGCACTTTCAACACGCAGTCTCGGAAGCAGTAAATTTTGTCGGTTCACTTAAGTATTGATAGCTCTTTGCGGTCTAACCGGATGGAACTAAAGCCTGCAAAAGGGTTGAAGGTCGTCGTCAATGCGACGAGGGAAGCTGTCTTCGGCGAGGAGTCCGTTGACGTGAGGAAGGTCTCTCTCCAGGACGGAGCGGCGAGGATTGGAACGCTGACGGGAGTGACGCTTGCGGGATATTGCGAGATGGAGATGCCCGCACTAGACGGGAAGAAACATTGGTACCCAATTGACGACCTCAAAGGAGAAAGAGGGGAGCCGATCGTCGAAGAAGAGATACAGATTGAAATCCCGGAGGACGACGAAGAAGAGGAGGAGTGAACACCCGCTCAGGGAGCAAGTGATTCGGAGTGGAAAAAAGCGAATCTCAGGAAGTCGTCCTCGTGGTAGACGTGACTTCGTTCACGGAAAGGGGCTTCAGGGGGACGACGACTTTCGGCGGGAAAGGGATAGAAATCGACTTCGACGACCGGAATGCAGGTCTGGTGCTCTCTGGGGAGATGGCCAAGAGGCTGCACGTCAAGACGGGGTCCAAGGTCAAGATCATTTTGGATGAGGAAGGCAAGATGCAGGTCTCCGAGAGCATCGTCAAGGGTGTAGGGAAAGGGCCGAAGATCTCAGACGAGAAGACCTACTATGCCATTGGACACGAAGGAGGGGCAATAATCCGTCTGAGAAAAGGTTGACTTTACGTGATGACGTCTGTGTCCTGATCCGGAAGCTGATACCATCTGGCCTTCTCCCCGATCTTTGCCCTGATCCTCCACGCGAGCGTTTTGCTGTGGGAATCGATCGATGCGAGCAGGCGGTCGATTCTCGAAGTGATCAATGCTGAGATTTCCCGATCGAGCTGGAGCGCTCTTCCGCGAAGTAGTTGGAGGTTGGTAGTGAACGTCTTATAGACTCCCCAGTCCTTCGAGCAAAGGTCCGACAATCTGCGCGCGTTGATTCCGGCTTCGTCCGCAGACACGTCAAAGTCTGCGAAGGCCGCCAGAAGGTCCTTGAACTCTTTCTCCGTAATCTCGACGACCTGCAACTTGGTCATTAGCAAGTCCGTAATGGGGAGCGCCAGCCCGTCGCAGCTGAGGCTTGATTTGAAGTCGAACTTGTGGCACATTTCGAACTCGTCGAGGAAGATGTCCACCCTCCTCCGGTTCTCCACGTCATAGTAGATCAGCCTCTTCCCCATGCTCAACCGATTGAACACCTCCCTCGGCCGGTACCCGAGTTGCACCATGACGCGCATTATTTCCCTAGCATCCTCGCGCCTCCCAAAAATGTCGATGTCCTTGTTCGAGCGCTCGAACAACGGGTCGTTCGCGCTGGCACAGATTGCTTTGAACGCTATTCCTCCGAACAGCCGAAGGCGGACCCCTCTGCGATCGCCTTCCAAAATGATCGCCGTGGCAGCCTCTAACCCATTCGCGGGCAAGAGGACACCTACGGTAGCCATGTCTTATCTCATGGAGTTTCGTGTGCGATTGAGATTTAAGGCAGGCTTGCATAACGGTGCAAATTAACACGTCCGTGCATGTGCCTCCTCGGTGCGCGGAGGCTATCCGAGTCTCTTTCGTTCCCTGGTTTTTCTGATCCCAGCCAGAACCCAGCGGGGGCCGAGCCATTCTTCCTCGTATCCCCTCGAGTTCTTCACTATCACCCTGTTGCTGTCGGAATCGATGACTTCCGTCGCCGGGTTTTCATTTCTGTATCTCGAATATTCCTTGTCTGAGACGAACGCTAGCTTCTTCTTCCCGCCGATGCTCCCGTACCAGCTCGCCGAGGATCCATCCAACGTCAGGTACATGGAGGCGGTCCCAAGCTCAAAGTAGACCCTGGCGTACCTCACCTTTCTGGGGAAGTCGTGCTGGACTAGAATCTTCAAGCCCACCGGTTGAGCTCTGGTTCCACTTATTAACGTAATCCCGTCGTTCCACGACCAGGCAGCGTCCGGCAACTGTGGCGCTTATTGGTTAAATCCTAGTGAGGGGTTGGGAGCCAAGAAGTGTCGAGCGAAATCGCCGAGAAGCTCTCCAAACAGACGATGGAGCTCGTGACGAAGTTCGAGAATCGCGTCGACACGTTCAGCAATCGGGATGATCTCATCGGCCTGACCTTGGGGCTGGACTCTGTGCAAGCGGCGGTCTTCGCGGCAGAATACTTCGGCCGCGGAGAATTCGTCGCCACAGGAGTCGACGGCTCGATGGATTTCGACGAGAGGTTGCAGATGATGCTCTTCTACTCGAACGCGACAGGCTTCTCGTGCCCGTTCAATGTCACTGGAGACGTTTCGTTCGACCTAGGTTCTGCGAGGCGGAATGAAAAGCTGTCGGCGTCTGCCGCGATTCCCCTATGGGCCGAGGATTTTTCCAGCGTCCTCCCCGAGGCGACGGAGGTCGACATTGAGCTTGAGCATTCGATGGAAAGAATTCCAAACGCGTTCATGACGCTCGGGGAATTGTATCTTGCAAGCCGGTCGCTCGAGAGGTCAAGGATCATTTTTCTAGACAGGTTGATTTCAGGGACCTATTCGACGCTTTCTCGAGACGTGAGAAACATCTTCAGGAGGGGAGCAACGAGCCTGACCAAGGCGGGCAGCAAGCAGATATCGATGCTCGACCTTTACCTTGGTCTAACGATTGGTGCCCCGGGGATGGCGATTCCAAGGCGCCGTCGGTTCTTGGCTGCTGCGTTCGTGAAAGGACTCTTGGACGAGGAAAGGAGTTCGCAGCAGGTCGCCTCGGCGCTCGATGTCGAACCCCACGAACTGGAGAGGATCATCAAGAGGCTCAAGCAACTCGACGAGAGGTTCGGGGGCTCGCTACTCGAGGACGCCTCGAACTCCTCAGTCAAGCTTCGACCAGAGGTTCGTGGATATTGGGAGCGACTCATTGCTTTCGTAGAGGAGTACTGCAGGTCCGTCTTTGAGCTAGGGCATCACCCGCTTGCGCTCCCCAACGAGCAATGGCTGACGGTGATCGACGTGAACGCCCTCTCTTTTATCCTCCTGCAGCGGGTCGCGGACATTTGCAAGCGGAAGAAGATACTCCTGGTAGGGATAGCGAAGGACACGACAGCGACGGATGTCACCCGTTCTGTGCTTCCCTTCTCGATAAAGAACGGGTACCTGAAGACGAAGACGCGTCCGCCGAGTCTGAAAAACGATCGAGCTTTTCTAACAATACTCAGCTCCACGAACGACAACATCAGGACGCCGTGGCGGACTCCTGGCTACGATGGCGCGTTCTCGACTATTATCCACTTGGAGGGTCAAACCCCCGAATTTATCAGCGCGCGGAAAGTGGTTTCGCGAGAAGATCTCTTCGTTCGATCCTTTTTCCAGCTCCGGACACTCAGGTCGGATTCGCACGTAAGATCTCCCGTTTTCCTCTTTGACCGGGTCTACGACGACAAGTATGACAGAGGGGCCTTGGCGAGACTAGAGGTGCGCGAGAGGTCGGGGATCACCGAAGTCGAACCATACTTCGAAGGGAACACGAAGAGCATGTTGTCTAATCTTGTTCTATACGTGCTGTCGAAGACCGACAATCCAGAGGTATTCGAAGCGTACGGTCATAACCAACTGCTCTACCTTGCCGACAAGGCTGTGAAGGCTGAGGTGAGGCTTTCCAGGAGCTCCCTCCGAGCGGTCGCCGACCTTCGGGTGGGCGGGATGTCGAGAAGGAAGAGAATCTACGGGTTGATGACGAGCTATAGGGAGCAGCGCGCGGAGGCAGAAGGGGCGAGGACGAGAGCCGTATCCAGGCACGGTGATTGAATTTGTCGAAACTCCCGGACTGGGTCTTCGACAGCATGGAAGGTGTCTTTGAGGCCAGGTTGCGCAGGGTCATGACTTCGGAGAGAACCTCCCGAGGGGAAGGGAGGGAGATCACCGTGTCCAACACCGTCGCAATCGTCGAGGCGAAGTTCAGTTACAAGGCGCTAGACAGGCTGAATTACCCAAGCTTCATCGGGATTGAGCGAGTCGTGGACGGGACTACCTCGTACGTCGTCTTCGAGGTGGTCTCGATAAGCCCTACGCACTATCAGATGCTCGGGATGGACGTCTCGATGCCCACCCTACTTCGCAAGGAGTATCTCGACACGATTAACGAGAGCTGGGGGAAGTCGCAGGAGACGTGGATAGACCTCCACGCGATCCCAACATGGTACATCACCGGAACGGATGGGCTAGAACTGGATTTCCAGCGCACGCGATACTTGCCCCTCACGGGCGCAAGGGCCTTCCTACTGTCCAAGAAAGCCGTCGAACGCTTTCTGTGTTACGATGGGGGCCAGAACATCGGCACGATGATCGGGTTCGGGCTCCAACTGACGGTTGACATGGACAACCTCATCCGCTATCATACTGGAATTTTTGGGTTTACCGGTACCGGGAAATCAAATCTCACAAGCTCGCTGCTCCGGACCGCGGTGAATTCGGACCCCGAACTTACCGTCGTAATTTTTGATGTGGCGGGAGAATATTCGATCAACCTTCTTGATCTCCTGATCTCTTCCGGGAGGGTGATCACAGCCGAGAACATAGAGGATTCCGAGCAGTTCTACAACTCCCAGACCGTCCCCGAAAGCCTCGAACAAGCGGTCGGCTTACCCAAGCTTCGAAAGGCATTAGGCGCTGTATTCGACCAGGGGAGGATCAGCAGGCTATCCCTGAGGGAGGCGGGAGGGCTCGACCTTGCCTGGATTCAACAACTCCTCGACAAGACCGTAGCGGACGGAAGAGCCGGCGGCACTACAGCGCTGATCGCCCTCGAAACGCTGAGCGAGAGCTTCTACGAAGAGCGAGGTCTCCAGCCCGCGACGCGAATCTCTGACCTTGACAGCCAGGCGAAGGAAGAGTTGGCAAAGCTGCTCCGAGAGATCCACGAGAAGGTCCACGAGAAGTCGGGGTTGCGCATAGAGGTCGAACAGATTCTTGACCAGCTTCAGGCTGGTGCCAGCGAAGACAGAGGACGGCTCACGCCGGAGAAACTGGCCTACGAGCTGGCCTCGGGTCGCTCGCGGAAGCTAAATATCATGTATCTGCCCGAGCCGACAGTAGCAAGGATGGCAGCGGCGCGCCTCGTCGACAGGCTGCTCTACCTCCGAAAGAAGATGGGAAGCAAGAACAGGCTGCTTATAGTACTCGACGAGGCACAGGAATACATACCCGACAACCCGACGGACAGGCTCTTCACGGTAGCCTCCAACAACGCTGTCGAGAAGCTCCTCCGCCAGGGGAGAAAATATAGGGTCCATTGTTGGCTCGCGACCCAGCGGGTGGCCCACCTGAACGTCTCGGCGCTTCAACAACTCCACAGCTACTTCGTGAGCACACTCCCGAGAATGTACGACAGAATGGTCGTCGCCGATTCGTTCGCTCTCCCATACGAGATACTCGAACGGTCAGCACAGCTCGAGACGGGGGAATGGATTTTTGTGTCCTTTAAGGCGAGTAAGCAGAAAAACGTCCCCGTCTTCGTAAAGACCGAGAACAACGAAGACCGAATAGCCTCATACCTGAAGACGGCGAGCTAACTAGGTTGCGCGCAAAAGCCATCGTCGTGACTCCTCGACCCCCAAACGAGCGGAGGCGAGCTCGGGTTGAAGTCTTTCGCGCAAGATGTCAAAGCACCGCAATTATCAGAGCCGCAACGATAAGCAACCCGCCAAACACGTCCTTGTTCGTCGGTGACTCCTTCCCAAGGAGCTTAGCGAAGACCTGAGTCAAAAAAGGGGAGATGCTCGTAAGAATGACTGTTAGGGCTATCCCGGCCGTCGAGATAGAATAAACGTAGAGGGTTGAGCCGAGGGCGAGATCTCCTATTGAAACTATTGCTATCGCGACAATTTCTCTAGGTTTCAAGTGTGGTCGCGGCCATCCTCCTCTGGCAGAGCGCAACAGCACGACTGATGCGAGCGCAAGCGCGGCTGACGTATCCCGGACGAATGCAACTCCGAAAGTGCTCCCCCCTGCGTTCGCCGCGACCTTGATCAGCTCGTTGCCCACGGTCCAGGCCACGGAGCCCCCAAGCGCGATAGCTATGCCCCGAAGCCTCGGTGTCCCTCCGCCCGTCCTTGAAAGGATCAAAACGCCGACAAGAATCAAACCGGCGCTCACGAAATTTGCGAATGGGATCGATTCCCCCACGCTGGACGCAGTAAATTGTACGAAAAGGACGTACGTGTACGTTACGGGGGCGGCGATTGAGGCGCCTATCTCTCTTATCGCAAGAAAGAATAGACTGTCCCCTACCGCGAGGGTGATAACGCCGCTGACGACAGCAAAACCCAATCCCTGACCTAAGCCAAAGTAGAAGGCAGGAAGAAGAAGGGTCAGGGAGGCGAGGCTGGCACGCATAAAGTTCAGGGTGAGGAAATCGACGTTGCGTTGGAAGACCCTATAGTAGATCGCGCTGAGGGCCCAGATCACTGCCGGGACCAGGGCTGGCAGCAGGTTTACCACAAACACTCACATCGCGGGCCCATTCTTGCATGGTCTTTCGGTCCCTGATTTAACAAAGAAAATATGGAAACCTTCATAACTACACCGCCGGCGGAGTCATCGAAAGGCCGAAATGCCGAGGTTTAAGTCAACTACAGATGCTCTGAAAATAGTAACCAAGCGAGACCAGATCCGCAACCTTGGGATTATCGCGCACGTTGACCACGGGAAAGGAGAATAGACCCTCCCCCGAGAACAACAACGTCCGATAGTCTTCTCGCCGCGACCGGGATGCTCAGTCCCAGTGTTGCTGGTCAAGCGCTAGCTCTCGACTACATGGAGCTCGAACAGACGCGCCAAATGACGATCAAGGCCGCCAACGTCACGCTATATTATGAAAGTCAGGGGACGCCATACGTCATTAATCTGATAGACACTCCCGGGCACATCGACTTCACGGGGAAGGTCACGAGGTCGCTGAGAGCCGTCGACGGCGTCGTCGTGGTGGTCGATGCCGTTGAAGGCGTGATGACCCAGACAGAGACGGTGACCCGTCAGGCGCTGGAAGAGAGGGTCAGGCCGGTGCTCTACCTCAACAAGATCGACCGGCTCATCAAGGAACTGAGGCTCACGCCCGAGAAGATGCTCCAGTGGATATCGAACATCGTGAGCGACTTCAACCGCCTCGTAGAAACCTACGCGGAGCCAGAGTACAAGCAAAAGTGGAAGGTGAGCGTGCAGGACATGTCCGTCGCGTTCGGATCCTCGAAGGACCGCTGGGGGTTTAACGTGGAGACGGCAAAAGAGGCCGGCATGAGCTTCAAGGACGTCTATGACGCCTACATGAGCGAATCTCCGCAGAAGTTGACGGAGAAGCTGGTGTTGCACGAGGCTCTCCTAAGGATGGTAATCAAGCACCATCCGGCCCCGCACGTCGCACAAGTGTACAGGATTCCTAAGATATGGCACGGAGACCTTGAAAGCCCCGTGGGAAAGGCCCTCATGACGTGCGACCCTGACGGGCCCATCGTCATGATGGTCACAGCTGTGGTCGTTGATCCCGCCGCCGGGCTGGTCGCTACAGGTCGACTCTTCTCGGGGACGATTCACGACGGGGACGAGGTCTATCTGATCGGCGCGAAAAGGCAGGGGAGAATCCAGAGCGTACAGATGTTCATGGGGATACAAAGGGAGATCATCGGCTCCCTACCGCCAGGTAACATCCCCGCCATCCTGGGGCTCGATGCGCGCTCGGGGGAGACTCTATCGAGCGTCAAGGATGTCGCCCCGTTCGAGAGTATCCACTACGTCAGCGAGCCCGTGGTCACCGTTGCCATTGAGCCGAAGCACCCGAGAGATCTCCCCAAGCTGGTCGAATCAATGAGGAGGTTGAACATCGAGGACCCCAACTTGGTCATCACGATCAACGAGGAGACGGGCGAGACTCTCATGGCGGGAATGGGCGTCCTCCATTTGGAGATCGCCACGACGATGATTCAGCAACAGGGTCTTGAGATTGTCACGTCCGAACCGATTATCAATTACAGGGAGACGGTGCGAACTGCCGCCGGGCCAGTCATGTCTCGTTCCCCGAACAGGCACAACAAGATTTTCATCAAGGTCGAGCCACTTTCCCCCGACATCATCGAGCTCATACGAAACGGGACGCTGAACGAGAACACCGACAAGAAGTCCATCCAGAAGACGCTAAGGGACCACGGATGGGACTCTGACGACGCCAGGAGCGTCGTTGGAATCGACGAGAGGGGAAACATGCTCACTGAAACGACCAAGGGTGTCCAGTTCCTTCAGGAGTCGATGGATTCGATCAGGGCCGGCTTCGACGATATCATGAAGAACGGGCCGCTCGCGTATGAGTTCACCAGAGGAGTCAAGGTAACCCTGACGCACTACGTCCCGCACGAGGATCCTGCGCACAGGACGTATGCTCAGTTGATGCCGGCCTCCAGAAGGGCGATACTGGGCGCGATGCTGAGCGCCAACCCGACCCTGCTCGAACCGATTCTGGGGATCGAAGTGAAGGGGCCGTCCGACCTCATAGGAGCCATCACAGGAGTCATCAGCGGGAAGAGAGGTAAGCTAGTGAACATCGACCAGAGAGAGGTCATGACCGTGGTGGAAGGAGAGATACCCGCCTCGGAGACGTTCGACCTGAGCGAGGTCATGCGCGGCGCCACCGCGGGGAAGGCGGTATGGAACACTCACTTCAAGCTCTGGCAGGCGGTCCCCACGAACATGTTGCTTCCTTTGATCCTCGAGATTAGGAAGAGAAAGGGGCTCTCGTCCGAGCCGCCAAAGCCTGAGGAATTCATTGACAGAGAATAAAGGACACGCTCCGACCTAAAAATGATCATCACGGCCGATGCTCCACGAGGGTTAACCCAGAGGCGTGGAGACCTTCGCTTAGCCACGGAATTTCCACATTTTCCACACCTTGATTTCTAGACGAATGACAAGTGGATTGCGCAGGCCTAACCAGCGATACTGGGGGTATTTTTCAAGAAGGAGTTGGATTGCCATGGCGCGTTCCTTGTGGGACTTCGTAATCGAAGCATTGGCGTGGACGAGGACGTATGAGAGCCGCCGCCAATCGTCCGAGTAGCTGTCCACGAGGAACGCGACGTTCGGGTTCCTTTTGATGTTCCTGATTCGCGCGAGTCGTTTCGTGCTCTTCGGCTTGTCGTCTATGGAGGTGTAGATATTTCCCTTGGTCATCACGAAACAGATGGGGACGACCGTCGGCTTGCCCTCTTTCCCAACCGTAGCCAGGTATCCGCGTTCCTTGCCCGACAGATACCTCTCAATTGCGTTCAACTGTACGATCTTACGATATCGGCGGCGAACTTCTTCACGTCAGTGATGATCTGACTCGTGTCATCATGGTAGAAATAGACGCACGAATACTCAAGCCCGGCAATCTTGTATTCGTCTAACTGGGCGACGATTTCACCCCTCGTTCCGGAGAGAATCTTCCTCTTTTCGCCGTTTGGCAAAACGACGTCGTCTCGCTTCCTCATTAGGTCTGTAGTAATCCTCATTGTTATCAGCACTTTCCGCCCCGACTTTCTTATTCGGTGTATCCCGAAAGCGAGCTGCGAAGGAGTAATCCCGTTCGGGTGCCAACCGTCGCCGAGCTTCGCGGCCCGGTTGACTGCAGCATCGGAAGTTCCACCTATCCATATCGGGACGAGCTTCTGAACCGGTTTGGGGAGAAAAACCGCGTCCTTCGCATTAAAGAACTTCCCAGAGAAGTCAATCTCGTCGTTCGTCCAAAGGGCCCGAATCAGTTGTATGCTCTCATCGAGGATTTTCCCCCTCATCTTGAAATCGGCGCTCAGGTACTGGAACTCTCTGGCTTCCCACCCTGCCCCCACTCCCAGAATCGTGCGTCCTTTGGAAAACTGGTCCAGCGCAGCGACCTGTTTCGCAACGAGGAACGGGTTCCTCTGCGGGAGTACCAGGATCGAGGTTCCCAGTCTCACGCTAGTCGTCTTGGCGGCGAGAAAGGCGAGGGTTACGAGAGGCTCGAAGAGCTCCCCGTAGGGAGTCTCTGTGTCTTTCGGCAAGATAATATGGTCGGTCACGAAGACCGAATCGAATCCCCCTTGTTCGGCGGCGAGGGCGAAATCTACGAGGTCGGTGGGTTTGACCCTCCCACCGAAGTTGGGGAGGACAAGCCCGAATTTCATGCGAGACCTTCCCTTGCTCGCCGATATCTGCTTTTGGAAGGGTTCTCAAACGAGTCTAAAGGACGGGTCCTTCAGACCATTGCGCTTGGAAATATTCAGGAGGAGGGGCGTTAGCGATTCAATGTATCGTGCCAAGGAGAGGGGACCAACGTAGATGGGTCGGAGACCATTGACGCTGGAGATCAGGTCGACCATTTCAGAATACGTCAACCGAATGTCTGTCGCCACCAGGACATCGTATTCTAGCTTGATTGTAGGATCAAGGAGTTTACCAGCTGGTATGGTGTGGAACGCAGCTGCGACCCGGCTATTCTTCAACGCTGCCGCAATCTCCTCCGCTGCGGATCCCTTTGGGCGGGAGTAGGTGAACACGCCCTCCTTGACTGTCATGGGAACCACCGGCGAAATCACGAGCTTGTGGTCAAGAGTCGTGCCAAACTCTTGGAGAAAGCTGTCAGAAGGAAGATCGGGGACTGCGAGGATGGCGATGTCGCAGTCGTGCGCCGCCTCAATATTTGACGTGCCCGAGATTCTTCCTCCCGACCTGCTCGCTACTTCCTTCGCAGCCGCTTCGGCTTTCGATGTATCCCTTGATCCGATGAGGACTTCATGAGAGGTTGACAGACGGGTGGCTAGTCCGCGCCCCAACGCCCCCGTTCCGCCGAGTATCGCAATTCTACGCAGGAGACTCACCAAGCTTCAACTGGGATTCCTTGGAGGACGAGCCGACGTGTTTCTCGTCCAGAATATGCTTAATTCTCGCCGCCCTTTTCCACCCAATTCCATGCACCATCGCCAGTTCCCCTTCAGTCAGACTCAGAACCCGTCTCGGAGTGCCGTAACGGAGAAGCAACCTTTTCGCTAGCTTGTCCCCGACCCCCGGAAGCGACGAGATAAGGTAGATCTGTTGCTGGGCTGGACTTTTGCTCTTCGGGGGTATCGGCCGAGGTGGTTGGAGGGACGGCCGTGAACGGATGTTGCGGAGCAGCTCGGAAATGGCAATTGCTGTTTCTGCCTTGTTAGCGGTGAAAATCACGCGTAAACCGTAGGCCATAGAAACCGAAGAGATCGCGCCGAAGTACGATTTCATGTTCCCCGTCAACTCTGAGACCTTCTTCGAGTCTCCTTCGACCAGAAGGAAGGGCTTTGCGTACGCGCTTGAAATCTGCGCGGCCTGGTAGAAGATCCGGGAATCGTAGATCGAAGCGACGAGGTCCGAAATGGTCTTTCTTTCGACCGCCACTTCAGGGCTAAGCACATAATCAGCGACCGGCAGCCTGCTGAAGTATACCCGAACATTGAGCTTCGAGAGTTCCTCCGGGACCCCGCTCGCCTTCTCGCGTTCGTCGACGATTACTTTGACCGGGATCATTAGAACGGTGCCGGGAAGTTCAGGTAAATATACAGTGCAATTACGAACAGGAACAGGCTCAGGATCCCGACCGCCCTGTCGATCGCGTTCGACCTGTAAATGTAGAGCGAGGTCGGCTTCGGAACGGCGCCGTAAGCCCTCGATTCCATTGCTTCAGCGAGTTCCCCGCTTCTGATGACGGAATTCACCACAAGGGGAACAAGCACTGGGACCATGTTCTTCACTCTCTTGATCACGTTCCCCTTGTCCATCTCGAGCCCCCTGGACTTCTGGGCGTCCATGATCTGGAGCGCGTCGAGCATGAGGACGGGGACGAAACGGACCGCGGTTACGAAGGCAAAGACGATGTCCCTGGGGAATCTGAACCATTTCATCACCTGCTCAAGCTCGTCAGGGGACGTCGTGATGAAGAAGAGGCTCGTCGAAAGTATGATGGCGATGAACCTTATCGAATAGATCGCAGAGTACCGGAGTGAATGCGTGAAGATCAAGTTAACGATGAATATGAACGCGGTGAATCCCGCTGAGAAGATCATTGTTCTGCTGATCCTCTTCAAGGTCTTCGCTACATAGCTTATGACGAACATGACGCCGATCACGGTTCCAAGCTGCACGAGGGAGAAGGAGAGGATGGCGAGTGCGAATAGCTCCAACGAGATCAGGAGCTTGATACGGGGGTCGAGCCTGTGGAATGGAGAGTCCACCCTTCGGAAGATGAAACCCCCCGCCAGCCAGAACACTCAGGGGTTCGCCTTCTTGGTCAGCCACCTTCGTGCCTCTAGGACGTCCGCGAAAGGGCGCTCTGGCTTTTCAATTAGCTTGGCGTACAACTGCACGAGCTGAGGCTGTGACACGCGGGCCCGCTCCAGGAGTTCAGCGTCGAGCATCACCCGGGAAGCCGGAGCGTCTGCGAGTATCCTCCCCCCCGACATTACTACGAGGCGAGGCTGGAGAGGCCAGATGAATTCGATGTCGTGTGACACAATGATGATTGTTTTCCCCGTCGTTCGCAACATCCGGGTGATCTCCGCGAGCTTCTCCTTCTGGATGGCGTCCTGTCCCACTGTTGGCTCGTCAAGGATGACGACTTCAGGATCCCATGCTAGAATGCATGCGAGGGTGAGCCTCTTCTTCTCGCCCCCGCTTAGTGTCAGGGGAGAGGACTTCCTGTATTCACCGAGACCAAAGAACTCAAGAGCCCAGTCGACCCTCTGCTTCACGAGCAGCGGAGGGAACCCAAAATTCTTGAGGCCGAAGGAGACCTCGTCATCCACACTTTCTGAAAAGAGCTGATGGTCAGGGTTCTGGAACGCAATACCGACTTTGCGGGAGAGCTCTGCGGTCGTCTGCTTCCTCGTGTCCAGCCCGTCCACCTTGACCGAGCCCTTTGTCGGCTTTAGCAGACCAGTAACGTGACGAACAAGGGTTGTCTTCCCCGCTCCATTTTCGCCCACGATAGCAACGGTTTCCGCGCCGCCTATCTTCAGGTCCACCCCCGTCAGCGCCGTAAACCCGCCCTGGTGCGTGAACGTTACATCGTCGAACTCAATCAAGCGTTCAGATTCAACTCCTCCGCGAGCTCTTTGGGCGAGAGGATTCGGGAGCTCAGCTGGAGCCCATCCCTTTTCAAGGATTGTTGTAGCTTTGTGATCGCGGGGACGTTGATTCCGTACCCTTGGACCCTCTCGTCCGAGAGCACGGCCGACGGGGAGCCGTCGAGGACTATGCTCCCTTCGCTCATCACCGCGATCCTGTCCGCAATCTTCGTGAGAAGGTCGAGCCTGTGTTCGACCACAACGAAGGTAATGCCGGTTTCTCTTCGGAGCCTGTCCACGAGGGCCACTAGCTCCGAGGCGGTCTTCGGGTCTAGTAGCGAGGTCGGTTCGTCGAGTATTATCAGCTTTGGTTGCATCGCGATCACGCCGGCGAGCGCGACTCTCTGCTTCTGCCCATCAGACAATTCGTGGGGAGCCCTTTTTGCGAGTTGAGAGATCCCGAGGAGCATCATGGCGTCGTCGACGCGCTTCCTGATTTCAGGCTCCGGAACGCCCAGGTTTTCGAGCCCGAAAGCGATGTCCCTCTCGACCGAAAACATGAAGATCTGGTTCTCGGGGTTCTGGAAGAGCAAACCCACCTTCTGCGCAAGTACGTTCATCTGTGTGTCCTTGACCAGGGAGCCTGCCACGGTCACCGCCCCCTTGTATTCTCCAGAATACATGTGAGGGATAAGGCCGTTAATTGACCTAAGGAGCGTCGACTTGCCGCAGCCACTAGACCCGGCGAGTAACAGAATTTCTTCGGATTTCACATTGAGGTTCAAGTCTTTAAGAATCCATCTGCGCGAATCCTGATAACGGAAAGAAAGTTGACTGACTTCCACGAGTTCTGGCATTGGCCGCTATCCTCGCAAGACTTGCGGCGTGGGTTCAGAAGAAATGACCGCGGAAAACCCAAGCCCGAACCGTTTCCGAACTCTTATCGTGCCTCTGTCTTGGAACAAAAAGTCGCTCTCCGTATCAGCGCGTCCGATTGAGCATCTCAAAGAGCCAGGGTGCGCGGCCCAGAGCCTTCGCGCTTCTGACTTGGGGGGACCGTACGACAACGTACGAAACCACAGACACGACCAACAATTGCAAAGCGTTGAAAATCGCGGTGAACGCTAACACCAGCCAAAGGGTGTTTGCCTCACTGAGGTTGATGCCGACAAGGGCGAATGACCCTACCAGGAATCCTGTAATTCCCGTTATCGTGAACACAAACACAATCAAGTAGTAGTTCGGAACCGTCATAACTAATCCCCGAACGACTATGCCCAGCGCCGTACCCATCGCTAGCGCTTTGCCAAGCCCGGGATTCTTGGAATATGAAACCAATCTGACTCCGGCATAGACACCTGCCAAGGAAGAAACGATTGCGAACAGCTTGAGGAGAGGGCCCACGGGCACGTTTTGTCCGATGAAGAGGAGCGTCAGAAACTCAATGACGGAGGAGATTAGAGCCGAGGTGGGTCCGAAGATAAACAGAGCGAGCAGGATGGCTACTTCGCCAAGGTCAAATTGCAAGTATGGGATCAATGGGAAATTCAGACCAAGCCCCTGAGACGCGACCGTGAGGACGATCGAAAGGGCGCCGAAAACTGCGGTACCCGCAACATATGGCCTGCTGAGCAATGCAGGCGCCGACCAGATGCAATCTTTATAATTCTTTGGTAATTACCAGAAAACTGGTAAAGCGTTTGCGGTCTGCTCTTCTACCAACACTCTTGGAGCTTAACAGGCTTGGTGCAAGGACTAGGTTTGCCACAGTATCTTCGGCCCATATTGGAGCAGAGCTGGGATTGTCCCAGCAGGCGATATCGAACCATCTTGTGGCGCTTGAGCGTGAAGGTCTGATCGAGCGCAGGCGGGTCGGCAAGAAGGTCGGGACCCGTCTGACACGGAAAGGAACAGAGGAGGTGGTTAGGGTCTACTCCAGCCTCAAATTCAGTTTTGAGAACGACAGCGACTACATTGACTTCTCGGGCCGCTTATTCACCGGGCTGAAAGAGGGGGCATTTTACATCGGGCTGCCGGGATATAGACGACAATTTCGTCGACTGCTCGGTTTCGATCCGTTCCCCGGAACGTTCAATCTCAAGCTCGTCTCACAATCGGAGGTTGACAAGAAAGGTGAATTGAGGCTGAGAAAAGGCTTGTCGATTCTGGGTTTCGAGGACGCGAAGCGAAGTTACGGTCCGGCAAGTTGCTTTCGGGCAAAGATTGCAGGGAAGTTCGATGGAGCCGCATTGGTGATAGAGCGGACCCATCACGACGATAGCGTATTGGAACTGATTGCTCCTAATAACCTGAGAGAGAAACTCAATGCCTCAGACGGCAGCAAGGTTGGGGTAAGAGTCTACTTTGGGTGAGGTTGTTCTTCAATGCGAGTTTCGACGACATCTCCGTCCTTCAGGGACAACTCTCTTCTCAGGTACGCGGGCGAGATCAGTTCCATGACGGTGTCATCGTAGTGGGTAATGTCGATTATCAAAAGAGTGACCCGAACCCCCTTCATCGTTCCATTGAAGCAATTCAGAGCGCTGAACGTCTCCCCTCCCGCTTCGAATCCCCCGATTCTTATCCCGGGGCGGAGCCTTAGCTGTTTCCGCCGCTCGATGTCTTCGCTCGATTCCAGTTTCAAGTTGAGTGTCCCCGGGAAGGGCACGTAGCCCAGCTTTTCGAGAAAGCTTTGCTTGTACCCGGGGTTACCAACATAATATGCGCCCTTTCCCACACCGGTGAAAACTCTGCCCCGGAAGGAATGGTCCTGGTTCACGGAAGGAGGGCTTTCTCGTATGGATAAAAGGAATGGCGGGAAAAGAGCATCGATTACCTTATCTACAATTCCCTCTGCGAAGGTCTAGAGATGGCTCAAAAGCAGGAGATACTCGTTCTGGTCGACGACAGCGACAGAGAGCTCGGAACCGAGACGAGAGAGAAATGCCACCTTGGCAAGGGACTCCGACACAGGGCCTACGTTGTGTTCCTCTTCAACAAGGGAAGACTTCTCCTTCAGCAGCGGAGCGAAAAGAAGCTCTTATGGCCCGGGTCGTGGGACGTCTCGTTCACAAGTCACGTTTATCCTGGCGAAACCTACCAGGCCGCTGCCGAGAGGAAGGGAAAGCAGGAGCTCGACGCTAAATTCGGGAAGCTAGAGGATCTCTATTCATTCGTTTATTGGGCTCGTTTCGGGGGGTTTTCTGAAAACGAGTTCTGCAAACTCCTGGTGGCGGACTTTGACGGCAGGTTCAAACCTAATCCTGACGAGATCATGGCCACCAAGTATATGGGGATAAAAGCCCTCTCAAGGGAGCTGGGGGAGAGGGAGGACCTCTACACTCCCTGGCTCAAACTCGCGTTTGATGGCTTCATGAAAAACGGATCGTCGCGCAAATACACGGGCTGACTGCTCGGCCTACTGTCAATCCGAGGACCGAGACCTTGCGCGGCAAAATACTTTAAAGCTAGCCAAAAAGGTCACCAATCCAAGGAGTATTTAGTTAGAAATGTTCGCGCCTTCGGCGGGCTACGACAGAGCAATCACGATATTTTCCCCCGATGGGAGGCTCTACCAGGTTGAGTACGCGCTTGAGACGGTAAGGAGGGGGAGCCTGGCTGTCGGGATAAGATCCGATAAGGGCGTCGTCCTCGCGGTCGAGGAGAGAGCCAGAAAATTACAGAACGGGGATTCAGTCGTCAAGATGTTTCAGATCGACGACCACGTCGGTGCGGTGGGCGCCGGATACATCCCCGATGCGAGGATCCAGGTGGACCAGGCCCGGGTGATGGCGCAGAGTAACAGATTGATTTACGACGAGCCGGTCGACGTGGAGACGATCGCAAAGAAGATTGCCGACCTCAACCAGCAGTACACTCAGTACGCCGGGGTAAGACCGTTCGGGGTATCCCTGATAATCGCGGGGGTCGACGAGAACAACGGTCCCGTCGTGTACTTGACCGACCCGACGGGGGCGTATCTTGGCTTCGATGCCATCGCGATAGGCGCAGGAAGCGACCAGGTGAACGAATATCTGGAAAAGAATTACAGCAAAGACGTGACGATAGACCAAGCGCTGACGCTGGCGATCGAATCGATCTACCTGGTGAGCGAGGACAAGCACGGCACTGGGCACATAAAGACCTCGGTAATCGACGCCGAGACAAAGAAGATGAGGAGGCTGACGGAGCAGGAGATCGGGAAGAACGCGGCGAACGCGAAGACCCGAAGCGACAAACCCCCAGCGAAGAGCGCGTAAGAGCAGAAATTAATGTATGAGCAGCAAATACACGACCGTTCGTCTAGTTATAGAAGGCGAACACTTCGAGATTCTGGTTAGCCCCGACGCGGCCCTGAATTTCAAGCAGGGAAAGCAGGTCGAACCCTCGCAGGTAATCGCCGCGGACGAGGTCTACTCAGATTCTTCCAAAGGCCTTCGAGTGAACGGGGAGAAGCTCAGGAAATATTTCAAAACGGACAATATGGCGGAGGCGGCAATTGAGGTCCTCAAGCGCGGGGAGCTGCAGCTCACTCAGGAGCAGAGGAAGAGGCTCCTCGAGGACAAGAAACGGAACATAATCGCGATAATCTCGAAGAACTTCGTGGACCCCAAGACCTCGCTCCCCCATCCACCACTTAGAATCGAGCAGGCCATGCAGGAGGCACGGATTTCGATAGACCCCTTCAAAGACGCGGCGGCGCAGACCAAGGAGGTCGTCGAGAGACTCCGCACGATACTCCCTCTGAAGTCGGAGAGACTCAGGCTACTGGTAAAGGTCTCCCCCCAATATTCCGGCCAGACCATCGGGGTGCTCAAGAATTTCGGCGAGATTCTCAAGGAAGAGTGGGGTGCAGATGGCACTCTTTCAGCAATAGTAGAAATACCCGCTGGTTCGCAGCCTGGCCTGCTAGACAAACTTGGTTCGAGCACTAAGGGCGCAGCTCAGGCTACCGTGGTGAGATAAATTGCCAATGATTACGAGAAAGCAGGTCATCCCAGGGGACGTAATAACGAAGGGGGACCTCAGGTACGGCAGCTTCATCGAGAAGAGAGACGACCAGTTCATCGCCCTCAGAGTGGGGCTGGCCGAAATCAGCGGGGAGGGTGTAAAGCTGATCCCGCTCTCTGGACCCTACATCCCCCACGTCGAGGACCAGGTCGTGGGGAAGGTCATCGATATGTCGGGCTTCGGCTGGGAAATCGACATCAACTCATGCTTTTTTGGATATCTTCCCGCCTCCTTCGTCTTCGGGCGTGAATTCTCTCCAGGAACTCATGATTTGAGCAGCCGTTTCAAGATTGGAGACCTACTCCTCGCGAAGGTCGAGGCTTTCGACCGGTCGAGGGACCCTCAGATGTCAGTGCGCGGGCCGGGGCTAGGGAAGATTCCAAAGGGGGAAATCATTAAGATATCACCCACGAAGGTGCCCCGCCTCATAGGGAGGAAGGGATACATGATTCAGATGTTGACGGGTCAGACGAACACCGAGATGATCGTAGGGCAGAACGGTCTCATTGTCGTCGCGGGCCCGCCAGAGGGGATCCTGAAAGCAGCAGCTGCGATCAAGATGATCGAAGAAGAGGCGCACGTCGCCGACCTAGCGAAGAAGGTCGAGGAGTTCCTGAAAGAGGGAGCAGTCAGTGGAAGCTAAACGCAAGCTGATCGATGACAAAGGCAAAAGGCTCGACGGCCGCACCTGGGATCAGCTGAGACCCGTGAAGATCGAGGTCGGCGTCCTGAAGAACGCGGACGGCTCCGCCTTCATTGAGTGGGGAAAGAACAAGATAATGGCCGCGGTGTACGGTCCGAAGGAGGTACACCCGAAGCACGAAGTCATGCCCGACAGGGCCGTCGTCAGGTGCAGGTACCACATGGCGCCCTTCTCGGTCGACGAAAGGAAGAATCCGGCCCCCTCCCGCAGGGAGATAGAGATTTCAAAGGTCATCAGGGAAGCGCTCGAGCCCGCCCTCGTGGTCGAGGACTATCCCAGGACCGCGATAGAGATTTTTGTTGAGGTGCTGCAATCTGACGGAGGTTCGCGAGTTGCGGGGATAACGGCCGCGGCGCTGGCTCTAGCGGACGCCGGGATTAACATGAGAGACCTTGTGTGCGGTGTCTCATCCGGCATCGTCGACGGCCAGGTCGTCCTCGACCTCAACGATTCGGAGGACAAGGAGGGTTCGGGGGACATGCCAGTTGCAATAATGCCAAACCTGGGCTTGGTGACGCTCCTCCAGATAGACGGGATTTACACTCCGGACCATTTCAAGAAGGCGTTCGAGCTCGCGATTGAGGGAGGAAAGCGGATATATGAAATGCAGCGCCAAGTGCTGTTGCAGAAGTATTTCGGATCCAGCCCCGCAGAATCAACCGCGGAGGAGCAAGAATAGATGTCAGCCGTGAAGAAGAACTACATAGTAGAGACGATAAGGAAGGCGCAGCTGTCCGAACTCCTGGCAAAGGGAAAGCGGCTCGATGGCCGTTCGCTCGAACAGTACCGGGAACTGAAGATCGAGACGCAATTGATCGAAAAGGCGAACGCGTCAGCGAGGGTCACTCTCGGGAATACGCAGGTGATCGCCGGTGTAAAAATTGCCACGGGAACGCCATTCCCCGACACACCCGATAAGGGGCTACTAATCGTGACCGCCGAAGTCCTCCCGCTTTCTTCCCCCTACGCAGAAGCAGGCCCACCCGACGAGGACGCCATCGAGCTGGCGAGAGTGGTAGATAGGGGGATCAGGGAATCAGAGATGGTCGACCTTACCGAACTCTGCATCGTTGCTGGCAAAGTGGTCGTAACGATTTTCGTCGACGTCAGCATCCTCAACGTGGACGGCAATCTTTTTGACGCCACCAGTTTCGCGGTCGTCTCGGCGCTGAAGACGGCGAAGATGCCGAAATACGTACCAGACGGCGACAAGGCAAAGGCGACAGGCGAGACAATCCCCGTGCCCGTGAAAAGGGTCCCCGTCTCCGTTACAATGGCTCGGATCGGCAACGTCCTCATCGTTGACCCCTCTATCGAAGAAGAGGCCGTCATGGATGCGAGAATAACCCTGACTACCGATGACGACGGGAACATCTGCGCAGGACAGAAGGGGAACCCGAGCACTTTTACTCCCGCGCAGGTAATGGCGGCTGCGGAGTTATCGACGAGAAAGGGAAAGGAGATCAGGAAACAGATTGTGGGGGCGGCGAAATAATGGGCAAGAAAAAGAAAGAAACAATCCGCGGCTTGGGAGCAAAGTACGGGGGAACCCTGCGGAAGCGAAACTCCAGAGTTTTCAAGATGCTCAAGGCTCACCGAGAGTGCCCTTCTTGTTCCAGTATGAAACTGCGAAGGGCGGCGACCGGAATCTGGACCTGCGGTTCATGCGGATACACTATTGCAGGCGGTGCCTTTGATGTCACCCCACCGAAGCGAACCTAGGCCAATCAAAGAGATCGTGCTGCGTGTCACCCTTTCAGCCGAGCAGGATACTTTGAGGATGGTCGCCGATTTGGACAATAAATTCACTCTCAAAGGGAAGCAAATTGAACGAATGATCCGCGAGGAAGATCCCTTGGCGGTTATCTCTCAGGCAAAAGAGGCAGTCGAGTCGATCAAAAAGGCGACCGAGCGCTCGAAAGACTTAAAGTGAGCACGGGACTCGTCGGTCAAACGTTGAGCGAACAAGAACTTCCCCCGTGGTTGAGGGAACAGCTCGCTCGGTACGAGCAGATGCAGCAGAACCTGCAGGCCGTGATGATTCAGAAGCAGCAGGTGGACATGGAACTGGCGGAGACGGATAAGGCTCTCGAGGAGCTGAAAAAGGCTGTGGATTCGGAGCAAATTTACAAGTACGCGGGGAACCTGCTCGTGAAAGTCTCGAAGGAGGCGATGCTGAAGGATCTAACCGAGAAGAAGGAGCTGGCGGCAACCAGGACGCTGGTCCTGCAAAAGCAGGAGGCCCGGTTCAGAGAGAGCTTGAAGGACATCCAGACGAAGATCGACCAATCGATGAAACAGAAAACGGCGGCAAACCCCGAGTAGGGCCCCGACTTTCCGTTTTCACTTAATAACGCGACCCCCGAGCCGCTTTTGAAAGCTCTCTGACGTCAAAGTTTCCATTCATCCCGACAAAGAAACTCAAGCGAATTGCGATCGTATGCCACAGAAACGCAGATGTTGACGCCTACCTCTCGGCGTATGCGCTTTCGGACCTCTTCCGCAATATCGCTCCCAAATCAGAGGTGGTGATAGTATCACCAGAGTCAATGACCACCCTCACCGAGCGCCTGAAAACCGATTTCGAACACCGGGTTCTGACAGAAAGTGAGGACGAATTCGACCTATTCGTCGCGGTCGACGTCGGACACACAGAACTTCTGAAGACGTGGCTTGGCAAGATGCGAAGTTCGCAGGGTGTCAAGATTTTGATTGATCACCACCCAGTTCAGGCCGAATCCCTTTACGATTACAAAATCGTTGACCCCGAAGCGACCTCCGCGGCGGAAGTTGTTTACGGCATATTCAATCAACTCAAAGTCCCCCTCATAGGGAAGACGCCCCAGGCCCTCCTCCTTGCGATAATGTTCGATTCCCAACATCTTGGTCTCGCGACCCGTAAGACGCTCGAAGCGTGCGTCGACCTGATCAAGCACGGAGCGAACCTCGAAGCCGCAAGAAAAACGCTCAGATCTACTCCAGACTATGGGGAGGTGGTGGCGAAATTGAAGGGGGCACAGCGACTTACTATCTACCGGGTAGGCAGTTGGGTCATCTCCACGACTAGAATCGGCTCATACCAGGCCCATGTGGCTAGGGCGATGATTTCCCTGGGCGCCGATGTCGGCGTGGCGGGGGGAGAGTCGGAGGGGGAGACGAGGGTGAGTCTCAGGTCGACTTCCCGGTTTTACGAAGCGACACACCTCCACCTGGGGACTCAGATCGCCGAGAAAGTAGCTGAGGAGCTCGGCGGCTACGGGGGCGGGCACGCGACAGCGGCCTCCTACACCTGCAAACAAGACGAAGAAGATACTCTAAAGAGGACTCTGACGTTTTTGGCTCAGCACCTCGGCGCTCCTCCCGTCGAAGTAACCTGAATCCTTTGAGTACTCTAAAGGTTCAAATGAATCGGTCGTCTTCTCGTGAAACGATTTGACCAAGCTGCTACTCGTGAATAATTACAACAACTCGGCGCGTGAGAGATTCATGAGGCTCGTGAGTTCGATGCGCAGGCTCGGGGTTGGCGTTCAGAGCTCAGACGCAGCTCAAGTGAAACCGGAGGGATTCAAGAATTTCGACGGAATCGTCCTAAGTGGATCCTACGACATGCTCTCGAGGTCAGCGACGCAAACCAAGTATGGTAAGGAGATCGAGCTCATTCGGGAAGCAACCACCCCTGTGCTTGGAGTGTGTTTCGGCCATCAGATGATCGCAATCGCGTTCGGTGCGAGGGTCGTCCCCTCGCCTAAACCTGTTCTGGGTCATTACAAAGCGAAGATATTGAGGCCCGATCCCTTGTTCAAGGGGCTTGGGGGTTCGATCACAATATACGAATCCCATCACGAGGTCGTCGACGCAGTCCCGCTGGGTTTCGAGCAGCTCGCGACGAGTTCGGGGAGCGAGATATGCGCGATGCGGAGCCCGAAGAAACCGGTCTATGGAGTCCAGTTCCATCCAGAGCGTAGCAGTCGGGAGAATCCCGACGGGGACAGGTTCCTCGGGAACTTCGTCTCAGCGGTCAGAACAGGTCTTCGGTGAAAGCGGTTGCCCATAGAAAGGGCCGTATTCGCGAAGAGCGTCGCGGACAGCCTGCTAAGCTTCTCTCAGATGGCATATCCGAAGGAAGGGATTCTCCTTCTCCGCGGGAAGGTCAAGAAGGGAATCGCTGAAGTTTCTGGCGTCGTGATTCCTCCCGCCGCGGTGCACGGCGAATCGATGTCCTCCTTCAGTTGGTGGATGCTCCCGATTGACCTTACGTTCCTTGGTGTGGCCCATTCCCATCCCTCGGGGAACGTAAACCCCTCCCAGGAAGACCTGCTCCACATCTCCGGACGAATCATGGTCATCGTGGGGTATCCCTTCGTCGACTCCAGGTTCATAGCCGTATACAATTCAAAGGGCGAAAAGATACCCATGGAAGTCAAGTGACACGAAACGCGATATACCCCGATATAGACACAGATACACTACTTGAGCACGCTAAGGCTTATATCTCATGATTGAAACGTTGTAACCGATGAGCTACAACAAGGGACAGACCTGGGGCGCCCTGAAGAAGGCGTGGCGAGGCTATAAGGTTGCCAAGGTGCAGGACAATAAGGAAGACATGATGAAGTACGCCGAGCGAATCAGGACCCTGCAGAAGGAGTTAGGCCTAGATCAGGCCAAGTTTCCAGCCCTCGGTCTCACAACTTAGACCTGATCTTACTTTTATTTTTCAGAACGCCTAGGTCTGGGAGTACGTGGTTACGATAGTGTTCCTAAGCTCCTGGGCCTGTTGCAGGGTGAAATCGGGCTCCGTGGAAACAAAGAGCAGCTTGTCTCCGAGATAGAACGTCATGATGTTCACCTTTTCGCGCTTTATGAAAGTGAACTGGGTCTTCCCGAAATACCGGTCCCAAGTCTTGTCCGTGTTGAGCTGAATCGTTAAGTTCGCGATCAAGCGGAGGTCTTCGCTATTGGGTTCTAGGGAAGGGATGCCCCTTCTCATACCGCCCGCGATGAGCGCCCCGGTACTGTCCAGGACCGCTGCGTATCTCACTCGCCTGTCGAACTTGAACATAGAGTTTGTGATCTTATCGTACTGCACGAACACGCCTTCCACCGGGACTACGATGCAGCATTCCGTGTTATAAAAGACTTGACGGGGGTGTTCCGTTTTGATAGTTTTGTGCATTAGGTTTGACCCATGATTAGAAGAGTCTCCACCAGCGCTAACGTGTCAGTGAAATATGCCATCGGTCCTAGAAGTTGCGACCATCTTGCTTGGCGCCGGCTTCGCCGCCGCGCTAGTTCTCTACGCTGCGCCTAGAGGTTGGCTAGGTCGATCGCGCCAAAAGGCGACCACGACAAGTCTAACTACGTTCTCGACACACTCTCCGGAGGCCTCGCCTTCTCAGACGTTCACCGAGACCGTTGCAGAATTGTCGGCTCCGTCTCCCGCGCAGATTGAGCCAGACCCATCGCCAGCGCCCGCCCTGTTCCAAACCTCACAGCCAGAACCAACATCACCCGAAACAGCGACACCTTCGACGTCCGTGGTGACCTTCGGCAGGTCCACGGTACCGCGGACTAGAACGTATCGGAGAAGGACTTCGACCCCGAGAAGCGGCACCCGGACCACGCACAGAACTAAGCTAAGAGAGAAACAAGAGAAGTAGCGTGGGTTACTGGGAAAACCAATAAACCCACCTCCCGACTGTTTTGCTGTGACCAAGAGTCTCCTCATTGGATTCCACGTTTCGATCGCTGAGTCCCTTCTCCTTGCGTTTGACCGAGCGAACGAGATCGGCTGCACTACGTTTCAGATATTCACTCGGAACCCCTCTAGGTGGGCGTTCAAGCCGCTCGCGAAAGAGGACATCGAGGGCTTCAAGAGGAAGAGGAGGGAGACGATCTTCAAGGCCATAGCCGCGCACATGCCTTACCTTCCCAACCTCGCGTCCTCAGACAAGACGGCGATCAAACAGAGTCGTGAATCACTGAAGGCTGAGGTAGAGCGGTGCGGCCGGCTCGAAATCGACTATCTGGTCGCGCATCTTGGAAGCCACCACGGAGCGGGAACCATGACGGGGGTCAGAAATGTCGCCGCGGCCTGCGACGAGGCGCTCGACTCGAGCGAGGGGAAGACCATGATACTCCTCGAGAATATGGCGGGCCAAAGAAACTGTGTTGGGGCGCGGTTCGAAGAGCTGAAGATGATAATGGACCTGACAAAGAATCGCGACAGGGTCGGGGTCTGTTTCGACACCTGTCACGCTTTCGCCGCAGGTTTCGACCTTTCCAACGAGGCGGCGGTGCGAGACACTTTATCTCTGTTCGACAGACTCGTCGGCTTGAAGGAAATGAAAGTGATACATTTCAACGATTCGAAGGGGGCCCTCGGGAGCGCCCTGGATCGCCATGAGCATGTCGGCAAGGGTAGGATTGGGAAAGCAGGGTTCAAGGCTCTCCTGCAAAATGATTACGTTAGGAATGTGCCGTTGATTATCGAAACGCCGCCCGGAGAGGAAATTTCGCAGAAGGAGGAGCTCAAAACCGTACTGAAACTTGTGGGATAACCTACGATTACCCGCATTCGTCCTCTTAGTTAAGACACCATTTTGGCCTCGGGCGCGCGGTAAAATAGTTCGAACGAAACGCCCTCAGACGCGGGCCCGTAGCTTAGTTCCCAAAAGAGAGCAATCAGGTAGAGCATCGGGCTTTTAACCCGAGGGTCAGGCGATTCCCCCCAAACGGGTTCGATTCCCGTCGGGCCCGCAAATCTAGACATAGCAAGGTGCCAAGATGAAATCCTTGGCTAGACTCCGCTAGGGAGGGCCTCAAGTCACAAGTTGGAAAAATACCAGTATGCCCGGTGAGATAGACCAGGATCGCCCCGGCTCTCATCTCACCGGACTTCCCGTCAATTGTATGAGACTGATTCACAAGAATTTGGAGTATCCGGCGCAGCTTCTCCTCTTCTCCTCCTTGTTGACCAATGACATCTCCTTAAGGTTAAAAATCAGACGTATCGAGAGGCCACTCGCGCCCTGGTCGTATAGAGGGTCAACCGTACCACGGTCTAGTATGCGAGACTGTCACTCTCGTGACCCGGGTTCGAAATCGAAAGACGATAATCCCGGCCAGGGCGC